>NZ_LMCZ01000001.1:0-700137 GCF_001424965.1 Rhizobium sp. Root1204 | reverse complement strand
CGCTCGCCGGTCCTCATGTGTGCCTCACAGGCACGCCCCGCCATTTTGCAGACGGGAGGGAAACCACTTTCTGACCATCCACCGGACAAAGGCTTACGTCTGTCCTYCACCCGGCACCGGCCCTGTCTCACCGCTACGCCTAGCGGTCTCGCCGATGACAGGACGCAATGATGATGGCACAGGTTTTGATCGCGGGGATTTACGGGAATGAAAAATGCGCGCGGTTCGGTGGCGTGACTTCGGCCGCAGATGCTGTCGAGCTGGAAACATGAAGTATTTCAGCAATATGAACGTCCACCATACCCGTTTTCCAGTGCGCAGTCCGTCTTGATGGGCTGCCGCATATCCCCGTCAGGATCTGCTTCCAACCTGTTGCGGAGGGCGCTGGCCTTACGGCGCACTTGCCACCGGCGGCTTCAATCGCAGGCCAAGCACCAAAAGCATGCCGATCGCGTAGACGGCAACGACCGATAGCCAGATCGCGCCGGGCCAGTGTTGGCGGAAGGCGAAGTAGACACTTGAGAAGGCCAACGGTGCGATGATCGTGGCGAGGCTGACAACGGACGCCAGCACACCCTGGAACTGGCCCTGGCTGCGCTCGTCAACCTGCCGGGTGGCAAGAGATTGCAGTGCCGGAACGCCAATGCCACCCAGCGCAAAGACCGGCATGATCGCGAAGATCATCCAGCTTTGCGTGGCGAACGCCATGACGACGAGGGCAATGCAGGTGCCGGTGACCCCGGCCAGAATAGCCGTCCGCTCACCGAGAAGCTTCACGGCCGGGCCGGGAAGGAATGCCTGGGCAAGCGTCTGGCAGATGCCGAAAGCACCGAGCGAAAGACCGATCCACAGACCGTTCCAATGAAAGGCATCGTTACCCCACAGCGCCCAGCAGGTGCCATAGGCTTCGCCGGTGGCGCTGAAGATGAAGAAGATGAAGACCAGCGGCAAAACGCTTTTCAGCGAAAACACCCATCGCAAGGGGCGCAGCGGATTGAGTGCGCCGAGATCCAGTGCCTCGCGTGTCGGTGTGCGGGACTCCGGCAGGATGAAGTAGGCCAGAAGCAGATTGCAGCCGTTGAGCAGCGCCGCCGCGATGAACGGCAGCCGCAGCCAATGATCGCCAAGGACGCCGCCGAGGACGGGGCCGATGATGAAGCCGATGCCGAACATGGCATTGAACAGGCCAAAGCGCTTGGCGCGTTTGTCCTCGGCAGAGATGTCGGTGATATAGGCCATTGCGACGGCAATATTGGCGCTGGTGAGGCCGGCGATGGCGCGGCCGATGAAGAGCATCCAGAGATTGGATGCGAAAGCCAGGAAGAGATAGTTGATGGCCGCACCGCCAAGCGAAATCAACAGCACGGGCCGGCGGCCGATACGATCGCTGAGAGCGCCGAGCACCGGGGCAAAGATAAACTGCATCACCGCATAAAGAGCGGTCATCGTACCGATGTAAGGCGCGACGTTCTGGGTGTGGGTCACCTCCTGCAGCAGGGAGGGCAGAATGGGAAAGATGAGACCGATGCCGATGGCATCGAGGACAATGGCGGTAAAAATGACAAGCAGAGGCCTGTTCATGGCGCAATCCGATCGACGCAGGCATGCGGACGCGATCCGCGCCGATGCGTGCGATAGGGCCTGACGGAGATCAGGCGTGTGGTTTAAGGGAAACGCTGGCCGATCCATGCCAAAAATGCGCAGGGATGGCGTGTGCTTGACCACCTGGACGACAATTCGTCCACCTGTTTACTCCGCTACCGAGCGGATCAAGGGAAGCGGCCGCTTTTCGCGACGGATGTTATTTACATCGGCGGGTGCGAAGGGGCAAGTCCTCTCAGCTGACCAAGTCAGCCACCATAGAAACAGCGACCGAAAAATACAGAATGCGGGCAGGCCGTGAAATGCCGGATTGTCGCCTTCTGGCCCAGCGGCCCCCTATTGCCTGCAGAACTCAGGCGATAGGAAGATACATTCGGGGCTCGCTCGTCTTGAACCACGCTTTCGCGATCTTGCTGTCTTCAATTTCATAGATGCAGACGACGTCGATCTCTCCCTTTCCTTGAGAAAAGGTTCGCGTGACAGTTTCGTGATCAATAACTACGTTTCCGACAACGATGCGTGTGAGCAAATTGCCGTACAAATCAGGCTCTTTGAACCGCTCGACGTGGCGCGCCTTGATTTCCGCAGCACTTCCCGCCAGCAGAGTGTTTGGGAAAGAATAATACTGGCAATCGTCCGCCCACCAAGGCATGAACGCATCAATGTCACGTGCATTATAAGCCTCAAGCTGTTTTTGCACCGGCAGGGAAACATCGTTCAAAACTGTGGTCCTCTAAAAATATTGCGAAATTCGTTCATCACGACAGCCATTATCTGATGTCTGCAAATGGCGCAAAGCGGTCCAGTCGCGGCGTCCATCGCCCAAACACCGCGTCAGCCTGCGTTGAACCACCGAAAGAGGCAAATCGCCCCTCCCGGTGCTCACGCTTTTTACGCCCGCAAAACCCCACCGGTGTTCTTCGTCACATTGGCGATGATCTTCCCCGTCAAAACTTCGAAATCTTCGTCGGTCAGCGTGCGCTCAGCCGGCTGGATGACGACTTCGATGGCGACGGACTTCTTGCCTTCGCCAACCGATGCGCCTTCAAAGATGTCGAAGACGTTGACGCCGGTGACCAGCTTGCGGTCGGCGCTCGATGCGGCCTTGAGGATCGCACCGGCTTCGACGGATTTGTCGACGACGAAGGCGAAGTCGCGCTTGACGGCCTGGAAGGGGGAAAGCTCCAGTGCGGCCTTGGTGCGGGTGGCCTTCTTCTTCGGCTCGGGCATGGCATCGACATAGACTTCGAAACCGGCAAGCGCGCCGGAAACGTCGAGCGCTTCGAGAACCTTCGGATGGAACTCGCCGAAATGGCCGAGAACGATCTTCGGGCCGAGCTTGATCGTGCCGGAACGGCCGGGGTGATACCAGGACGGGCCGCCTGCTTCGAACTGGACATTGCCCATCGGCACGCCGCAGGCTTCGAGGACAGCAATGGCATCGGCCTTGGCGTCGAAGACATCAACCGGCTTGCCGCCGCCCTTGGCGGCATTCGACCAGGAACGGCCGGCACCGGCAAGCGATGCGGTGCCGCGGCGGATACCGCCGGCAACACGGCGCTGCCCGGCCGGGGTATCGTTTTCATAGGTGCCGGAGACTTCGAAGATCGCCACGTCGCCAAAGCCCTTGTCGGCATTGCGCTGGGCCGCGGTCAACAGGCCGGGGAGCAGCGACGGCCGCATGTCGGACATATCGGCAGCGATCGGGTTTGCGAGCGACAGGCTTTCCGCGCCGCCGCCGAACAGGGTGGCCTGTGCCTTCGAGATGAAGGACCAGGTGACGGCTTCCAGCATGCCGCGGGATGCCAGCGCCCGCTTGGCAAGCCGGGTGCGGATCTGCAGGGTCGTCAGGATCTTGCCGTTGACGGCGCCGATGCTTTCGATCGGCTGCGGCTTGATATTGTCGACGCCATGGATGCGCATGACCTCTTCCACGAGATCGGCCTTGCCATCGACATCCGGACGCCAGGAGGGGACGGAAACCGAAACGCGCTCGCCAGAGCCTTCAACGCCGAAGCCGAGGCCCGTGAGGATCGAGATACTCTCTTGCGCGCTGACCTCAAGACCGGTCAGGCGCTTTACCTCGGACACCGGGAAATCGACGATCTTCGCCGTGTAGCCGGCATAACCGACGACATCGGTCTTGGCGGCCGTGCCGCCGCAGATGTCGAGAACCAGCTGGGTGGCGCGCTCAAGACCTGGAACCATGTATTCCGGGTCCACGCCGCGCTCGAAGCGGTAGCGCGCATCGGTGATGATCCCGAGCGAACGGCCGCTCTTGGCGATGTTCATCGGGTCCCAAAGTGCGGATTCGATCAGCACGTCGACGGTGTTTTCATCGCAGCCGGAATGCTCGCCGCCCATGATGCCGCCGATCGACTCGATGCCCTTGTCATCGGCGATGACAACGTTAGCCGGCGAAAGAGTGTATTCGCGCGTATCGAGCGCCAGAACCTTTTCGCCCTCAGTGGCGCGCCGGACGGTGAGGTTGCCCTTGACCTTGGCGGCGTCAAAGACGTGCAGCGGGCGGCCCTGGTCGAAGGTCATGTAATTGGTGACGTCGACCAGCGCATTGATTGGGCGAAGGCCGATGGCGAGCAGGCGCTGCTGCATCCATTTCGGGCTCGGGCCGTTCTTGACGCCACGCACGAGACGAAGCGCAAAGCCTGGGCAGAGATGGCTGTCTGTGCCAAGATCGAGCTTGACCTTGGTGGTGGTCTCACCTTCGGTCTTGAAGGCCGGCTGCGGCGCTGCCTTCAGCGTGCCGAGGCCGGAGGCCGCGAGATCGCGGGCAATGCCGTAGATCGACGTGCAGTCGGGACGGTTCGGCGTCAGGTTGATTTCGATGATCGGATCGTCGAGCCCGGCATAGGCGGCAAAGCTGGTGCCGACCGGCGCATCTTCCGGCAGGTCGATGATGCCGTCATGGCTGTCCGACATCTGCAGCTCTTTTTCCGAGCACATCATGCCATGGCTTTCGACGCCGCGGATGGTGCCGACGGCGAGTGTGACATCGATGCCGGGGACGTAAGCGCCGGGGGCGGCGAAAGCGCCAATAAGGCCCGCGCGCGCATTCGGCGCGCCGCAGACGACCTGGACCGGGGCACCGGTGCCGGTATCGACCATCAGGACGCGCAGCTTGTCGGCCTGCGGATGCTTTTCGGCCGAGACGACCTTGGCGATGACGAAGGGCTTGAACGCGGCCTTGTCATCGACCTCCTCGACCTCGAGCCCGATCGAGGTCAGGCGCTCGCAAATCTGTTCAAGGGTGGCATCCGTTTCCAGATGGTCTTTCAGCCAGGAGAGTGTGAATTTCATGATTTCACTCGTGTCCTAATGTCTTGCCGGTGCTTCCTCGTTTCGGAAGTGCTGGCGGAAATTGTTCAATCGACGATCTTAAGCGCTCAAACCGCCAAACAAGGTCGGCATGTCGAGCGGGCGGAAGCCGTAATGGCTCATCCAGCGAACGTCGGCATCGAAGAAGTTTCTGAGGTCCGGCATGCCGTATTTCAGCATGGCGATGCGGTCGAGGCCCATGCCCCAGGCAAAGCCCTGGTAGACGTCGGGATCAAGCCCGCCGGCGCGCAGGACGTTCGGATGCACCATGCCGCAACCGAGGATTTCCATCCAGTCGGTGCCCTCGCCGAACTTGACGATCGGACCGGAGGAACGGTCGCACTGAATATCGACCTCGAAGGACGGTTCCGTGAACGGGAAGAACGACGGGCGGAAGCGCATCGTCACGTCATCGACCTCGAAGAAGGTCTTGCAGAACTCTTCGAGAATCCAGCGCATGTTGGCGACGTTCGACTTGGTATCGACCACAAGGCCTTCGACCTGATGGAACATCGGCGAATGGGTGGCGTCCGAATCCTGCCGGTAGGTCTTGCCCGGAATGATGATGCGGATTGGCGGCTTCTGCGCTTCCATCGTGCGGATCTGCACCGGCGAGGTATGCGTGCGCAGAACCTTGCGCTCGCCCTTCTCGTCCGGATTGAAGAAGAACGTATCGTGCATTTCGCGGGCCGGATGGCCTTCGGGGAAGTTCAGCGCGGTGAAATTGTAATAGTCGGTCTCGATGTCCGGACCTTCGGCAATCGAGAAACCCATATCGGCGAAGATCGCGGTGATCTCGTCGATGATCTGGCTGATCGGATGGATGCGGCCGCGCTCGGCGGGCGAGGAGCGGACCGGCAGCGAGATATCGACGGTTTCGCGCGCCAGCCGTTCGGCGATCGCTGCGTCCTTGAGGGCCGATTTGCGGGTGGCGATCGCTTCGAAGACGTCGGTCTTCAGCGCGTTGATGGCGGCGCCGCGGGTCTGGCGCTCTTCCGGCGTCATCGTGCCGAGCGTCTTCAAAAGCTCGGAGATCGAGCCTTTCTTGCCGAGTGCGTTGACGCGCACGGCTTCGATCGCGGCTTCGTCACCGGCAGCGGTTACTTCGGCCAGCAGATTGTCTTTCAGGGTTTCCAGATCGGACATCGTTCATTTCCCGGTTCATTGCCGTGATCGGTCAAAGAAAAACCCGCGCCAGCCGTGCCAGCGCGGGTTTCCCAATTCGTATTCCAAAAGGCTTGGGAAGCGCTGGTCTTAACGAACCGCGCTTTCAAACTCGTTGGTGGTGCCTGCGTCCTTGAGGTATTCAAGCGCCTTCTTGGCGGCAGCGACAAGCGCGCCGAATGCTGCCGGCTCATGGATAGCCATGTCGGAGAGAACCTTGCGGTCGACTTCGATGCCAGCCTTCGCCAGACCGTCGATGAAACGGCCATACGTCAGGCCATGTTCGCGAACGGCAGCGTTGATGCGCTGGATCCAGAGGGCGCGGAAGTTGCGCTTGTTGACCTTGCGGTCGCGATAGGCAAATGCCTTCGAGCGATCCACAGCAGCCTTGGCTGCGCGGATGGTGTTCTTGCGGCGGCCGTAGAAGCCCTTGGCTGCCTTGAGTGTCTTCTTGTGCTTGGCGTGAGCTGCTACGCCGCGTTTTACACGTGCCATGTTATGATCTCCTTATAAATCCAAAAGTGCCAGACGTCTTAGAGACCGTTGGGCAGGTAGTTCTTGATGACCTTCTTGCCATCTGGCTCTGCCAGCACCATGGTGCCACGTGCATCGCGAATGAACTTGTTGGACCGCTTGATCATGCCATGGCGCTTGCCTGCGGCAGCTGCCATTACCTTGCCGGTCGCGGTGATCTTGAACCGCTTCTTGGCCGAGGATTTCGTCTTCATCTTGGGCATTTTGCTACTCCATTCTTCTTGGTTTTGAGATCGACTGACGAGGTCGTCTCCAGCGTAAAGAACGGCCACGGCATGCCCTGCCGGACCGTTCGGACGGGGGCTTGTAACCGAAGCGCCCGAAAAGTGCAATGGGATTCCGGAAACAGCCCGACATTTCCCGATTGCCAGTCATTGCAATGAAAAAGCCGCCAATCCGGCGGCTTCATCAGCGGTGGTTCTGGGCGGGGATTACCGCGGAGCCAGAACCATCATCATCTGGCGGCCTTCCAGCTTCGGCTCGGCTTCCACCTTGGCGATTGCCGTAGTGTCTTCCTTCACCTGGAGGAGCAGCTTCATGCCCAGTTCCTGGTGGGCCATTTCGCGGCCGCGGAACTTCAGGGTCACCTTGACCTTGTCACCTTCTTCGAAGAAGCGGTTCATCGCGCGCATCTTGACGTCATAGTCGTGCGTGTCGATGTTCGGACGCATCTTGATCTCCTTGATCTCGATGATCTTCTGCTTCTTGCGCGCCTCGGCGGCCTTCTTCTGCGTCGCGTATTTCAGCTTGCCCAGATCAAGGATCTTGCACACCGGCGGTTCCGCGTTCGGCGAGATCTCGACGAGGTCAAGACCCAGTTCTTCCGCCATGCGGAGCGCCTGATCGGTGGGAACGCTGCCGTGGTTTACACCTTCGGCGTCGATGAGCTGCACCCGGGGGGACCGGATTTCCTTGTTAGAGCGGGGCCCGTCTTTGACTGGGGCGTCCGTTTTGAACGGTCTGCGAATGGTCGTACTCTCCTCGAGCTGTTACGAATGCAATGTTCGGATGATAGCGCTTTGTCCCGGCTAAAATGCCGTTCCACTGCCGCTTGGTCTTCATGTGTAAATTGCTGCGGAAAAGTCAATAACACAGCTCTTCACGAAAATCACCACCTGTCAGGCATTCGAAGAATCTGTTTTAGAAAGAAAATCAGCGGTAAGCGCTTTAAAATAAGGAAAATAGCATGTCATTGCCAGTTTCGAACACCGCACCGGACACTCTTGAAGTCGGTACCGGCAGCGAATCGCGGCTCATCGCCATGCGCGTCCTGAAGGCAAAGAGCGGCAATCGCCTGCCCGCCCTGGTCTGGCTGGGTGGCTACCGGTCGGACATGACCGGCACAAAAGCCGTCGAGCTGGAGCGGCACGCGGCCGCTTCCGGTGCTGCCTGCATCCGCTTCGACTATTCCGGCCATGGCGCCTCCGGTGGTGCCTTTACCGACGGGACGATTTCAAGATGGCTGGAGGAGAGCCTCGCGGTCATCGATCATCTGAACCCGGAGCGCATGGTTCTCGTCGGCTCATCGATGGGCTGCTGGGTGGCGCTCAGGCTGGTTGCCGAACTGCGCGCTCGCGGCGAAGGAACAAGGATTGCCGGCCTCGTGCTGATCGCCCCTGCGCCGGATTTCACCAGCGAGCTGATTGAGCCGAATCTTTCGGATGCGGAACGCGCTTCGCTGGCCGAACGTGGCTATTTCGAAGAGCCGACTCCGTACGGGCCGGATCCGAATATTTTTACCGCCCGGCTGATCGAGGACGGGCGGCAGAACCGCGTATTGACCGGCATTATCGAGACCGGCTGCCCGGTGCATATCCTGCAGGGCATGCAGGATCCCGATGTTCCTTATAGCCATGCCCTGAAGCTGATGGAGCATCTGCCCTCGGACGATGTGGTGATGACGCTGATCCGCGATGGCGATCACCGCCTGTCGCGGCCGGAGGATATCGAGCGGATTCTGGTTGCCGTGGATGCGATGCTGGCTGGCTGAAAGCCGTAAACCCCTACGACCAAAGGCGTTGCCGGGCATTTTAACCATATCCGGCGATCCCCGATTCATGTGATTGACTTCGTTTCGGCCGCGCTGTTAACTCTTTGTTAATGATTAGAGCGGCGCGCGGCGGGGTTTCACCGCGAAAGCTGACCACGGATTTCAGGCTTTCGCGGGGGTTCTTTCTGAGGTTTCAGAAGAAACCGCGCCACAGGGGACACGCATGGCGCAGTTGATGGGCATCAGGAAAGTGGTCGTGGTACTTGCGGCTGTTTTCGCTTCGGCAGGCGTTGCTATTCCGGCGCCATCGGCAAGCGCGCTGTCGATGCAGACGGGCGCCATCACCTCGCAGCCGATCGGCCACTACGAATTCTGCCAGACCCATCGTCCGGAATGCGAAATCAAGACCAAATCGACGGTAGCGCCGCGCGTCACCGATTTCGGCTGGTCGGTGATCCGCCAGGTCAATCTCGCCGTCAACAGCGAGATTACCCCGATGACCGACATGGACCTGTTCGGCAAGGACGAGGTCTGGGCCTATCCCGAAGGTGCGGGCGATTGTGAGGATTTCGTTCTTCTGAAGCGCAAGCGCCTGATGGAAAAAGGGTTCTCTCCGTCTGACCTGCTGATCACCGTTGTTCGCAAGCCGGATGGCGAAGGCCATGCAGTCCTGACCGTGCGCACGGCACAGGGTGACTTCATCCTCGACAATCTCGAAAATGACGTGAAGCTCTGGAGCAAGACACCCTATCGCTTCCTCAAGCGCCAGGCATCGTTCAACACCGGCCGCTGGGTCACGATCGAGAACGGCGCGGAAGTGCTGGTGGGTTCGGTCGGGAACTGATTGCCGCCAGTTCAAGGTTTTGAAAAAGGGCGCGACCTGCGTAGGTCGCGCCCTTCCTGTTTCTGATCAGCGGGGCTTTGCGGGAAGAACCTGACCGACATCGATCCGGTTGCCATCTGGATCTTCAAAGACGAAGGCGCGCAGGCCATAGTCCTTGTCCTGCAGGCCCTTGATGATGCGCAGTCCGTGGCTCTGGCAAATCGCATGCAAGGCATCGACATCCGCCACCATCATATGCGCCACATTGAAGGCAGCGGCCTTGTGGCCGGGTTGCAGGGTCAGATGCAGTTCGGCCTGATCCTGCTTGAGGATCATGAAGCCGACCGGATTGCCGTTTTCGAAGGTTTTGCGGAAGCCGAGGACATTGACGTAGAAGTCGTGGGCCTTGCCCATATCCTTGACCGGGAGCATGGCGGCAATTCGCCCGAAGCGAATACCGTGATCGGCGATGTCATCCATCGCTTCACCTCAGATTTGGGAGAATTCGGGGCGCCAGACGGGCGGTGCCGCGTGAAACCCGTACTCCTTTTTTCAATCGATGAGACAGTGCTCACGCCCCCGTGTCTGTAACAGGGAAAACCCCGGGCGGCAAAACGTTTTAATCATGCGTTACCGATCAACACGCCCGCCGCCAGCACCAGTCCGCCGCCCAGCACCACCTGGAAGGCCGCGCGCAAAAATGGCGTTTCCATATACTTGTTCTGGATAAAAGCGATGATCCAGAGTTCGAAGAAGACGATGACGGCGGCGATGATCGTGGCCGTCCAAAAATGCGGGATGAGATAGGGCAGGGCGTGGCCAAGGCCGCCGAGCGTCGTCATGATGCCGCAGGCAAGACCACGCTTCAGCGGCGAGCCACGGCCGGAGAGCTTGCCGTCGTCATGGGCGGCTTCGGTGAAGCCCATGGATATGCCGGCACCGACCGACGCCGACAGGCCGACGAGAAAGGTCTGCCATGTGTCCTGGGTGGCAAAGGCGGCGGCGAAAATCGGGGCCAGGGTCGAGACCGAGCCATCCATCAGTCCGGCAAGGCCCGGCTGCACGTATGTCAGCAGGAACTGGCGGTGTGCCGCCTCATCTTCCTTTTTGCGCGCGCTTTCCGGCACGTGCTTGTCCGTCAGCATGCGGGCAATGTCCTCATGACCCTGCTCGGCCAATGCCAGATCGCCAAGCAATTGCCGGGTTGCTGCGTCGGATGTGTTTTTGCCCGCCTCGACATAGAAATTGTAGGCCTGCGTTTCCATCTCTTCCGCCTCGCGCCGCATGGCGTCGAGCGACTGGTTGTGGCGCAGCCAGTCAGGCTTGCGGGCAGGGAATCCGCTGACATGTTCGCGGCGGATCAGGGGAATACGTTCGCCGAACCGGCGGCGGTGCATGTCGATCAGCATGGTCTTGTGGGTGTTTTCCACCTCTCCCATGTCCTCGAAGACTTTCGCAGAGTCCGGATACTTGTCCTTCAGCGCGTCGGCATAGGCAAAATAGATGCGGCTGTCGTCTTCCTCGGATGAGATGGCAAGTGCCAGGACTTCCTGTTCGGACAGCGAGGAGAGCGAACGCTTGGGGCGCGAAAACAGACGGGAAAACATGATGCGATCAACCTAGTTTAGAATAATTCTAAATTAAGACCGCATCACGCGAAGGTCAACCCCCGAACCGGTCGTGTGACTCGACAGGCGGCAGGATAAATTCCTACATAAACAGGAGGATGAACGCCGAACGAAGGCTGCTTGCGCATGAACCCGCTTCTGACCAGCAAGGATACGCTTCTCGATCGCATCGGCATGGCGATGGCAGGAAGGCTGACGGCACGGACATCGGGATACGAACCCTATACGCCGTCCGACCCCGAAACGCTGGCGCGAACGCTGCGGCCGGGTGATATCCTGCTGATCGAGGGCAATCACAAGGTTTCGAACACGATCAAGTATCTCACTCAATCGACCTGGTCGCATGCCGCGTTCTTTGCCGGTGACGAAATCCCGCTGACGCTCGATCAGGCAACGCTGCCGGTGATCGACCGTCCGCAGCTGATCGAGGTCAATCTCGGCGAAGGCTGCGTTGCGGTGCCGCTCAGAAAATACTGCACTTACAACACCCGCATCTGCCGGCCTGTCGGGCTGACGCCGGACGATCGCAACGCCGTTCTGTCCTTCATGATTTCGCGGCTCGGCCTGAAATACGACATGAAGAACATCCTCGATATGCTACGCTACTTCATGCCGACACCGCCGGTGCCGGTGCGGTTTCGCCGCCGCATGCTGGCTTTCGGGTCCGGCGACCCGACACGGGCAATCTGCTCGACGCTGATCGCCCAGGCCTTTGAGCAGATCCGCTATCCGATCCTGCCGGAGATTACCCGGGCGCCGGGCAGGGCGTCGGCGACTTCGACCTATTCACGCGCCGAAATCCTGCATATTCGCCATCATTCGCTTTACACGCCGCGCGATTTCGATCTTTCGCCCTATTTTGCCATCGTCAAGCCGACGCTCGAATACGGCTTCGATTACAAGCGGCTGCAATGGCAGGGTGACAGCGATCAGGCGCTCATAGGGTGATATTGAGCGTCTGTTCGCGGATGATGTAGGCCTTCTGCCGGTCGGTGATGTAGTCGCGCACGATCGGTGCGGCATCGCGCGAGCGCGACAGCTGCATGTGGAACACCAGCTGGCTGCCGGTGCGGAACATCATCTCGCAGCTGACCAGATAGAATTCCCACATGCGGGCAAAGCGTTCGTCATACATCTCGACGACCTTGTCGCGGTTCTTATCGAAGCGCTCGACCCAATGCTTGAGCGTCGTCGCATAGTGGACGCGCAGAAATTCGAGATCGCTGACCCACAGGCTGTTGCGCTCCACCACCTCGAAAACCTCGGAAAGGGCGGGTGAATAGGCGCCGGGGAAAATGTATTTGCGCAGCCAGGCGCTGGCCATGCCGGGCGGGCTCATATGGCCGATCGAATGAAGCACCGCAATGCCGTCGTCGGGCATCAGAGTGTTCACCTTCTTGAAGAACTCATCATAGTGGCTGACGCCGACATGCTCGAACATGCCGACCGAGACGATGCGATCGAAGGTCTCGTTGACCTCGCGGTAATCGCGCAGTTCGAAGCGCACGCGGCCTTCCAGTCCGGCATCCTTGGCGCGCTGTGTCGCCAGTGCCTGCTGTTCCTTGGACAGCGTCACCCCCAGCACTTCGACATCCTCAAGCTGGGCAAGATAGAGCGCCAGATCTCCCCAGCCACAACCGATGTCGAGCACTTTCATGCCGGGCCGGAGGCAAAGCTTGGAAGCAAGCAGTCTCAACTTGTTGCGTTGCGCCTGTTCCAGCGTCTCGTCCGGTTCGCGGAAATAGGCGCAGGAATAGAGCATGTGCTCGTCGAGGAAGAGTTTGTAAAAGTCGTTGCCGAGGTCGTAATGATGGGCGACGTTGCGCTGGGCCTCGCCCTTGACGTTGGACTGCTGGCGCTTGCGGAAGCGCATCTTGATGGCGCGCAGCGCCTTCTGGATCGGATAGGAGCCGAGCGACAGCCGGTTGATGGAAAACAGCGTCAGGAAATCACGTAAGTTCGAACCGTCTTCGAAGCGCAGCGTGCCGTCCATATAGGCTTCGCCGGCGGCCAGTTCGGAATTGAAGACGAGGGTGCGGTAGAGCTTGCGGTCGGTCAGCCGCATGGTCACTTCCGGACCGGGCTCACCCTTGAAAACATGTGGTTTGCCATCGGCGTCGATGACGGTCAGCTGACCCTTGCGAATGAAAGCTTTCATCATATGCGATAGTGGAAACATGCACACCTCGATGGAAAAAGCGACGCTTGCGAAGCAGCACTCTATCACCGGGTTTGCAAAAAGCGCGGCAATAATTCTCGGGCGTTTCAACGGCCTGTGGCGGTGGCTCCGGCACTGGCTGCGACGACCAGAACAGTCCCCATGATCTGCAGGGCAGTCATCGGCTGGCTGAGGACCAGAAAACCCGCAAGTGCCCCAAGCGCCGGCTCCAGGCTCATCAGGATGCCGAAGGAGGATGTGCTCATGCGGCGCAGCGCGATCATTTCCAGCGCGTAAGGGATGAGCGGTACAAGCAGCGCTAGACCCGCGATCGTCACCACGCCTTCCATCGTTATGCGCGGCAGGTCGAGAAGCCCGAAAGGCGTGGCGACGATTGCTGCCACGATCAGCGACATGGAGAGACCCTGCAGGCCTTCGAAGGCGTTTCCGGCCTTCTTCATCAGGATAATGTAAAGCCCCCAGCCTGTGGCGGCCCCGAAGGCGAAGAGAATGCCGGTGGAATCGCCGATCCAGCCGTTGCCGTCATGGGCGAGCAAAAGCACGCCGGCACCAGCGATCAACGGCCAGACCAGCCGCCAGCCGAGGCCGAAAGCGAAAGTGGCAACCGCGAGCGGCCCGAGAAAATCGATGGCGACGGCGAGACCGAGCGGGATGCGCTCGATGGCCGCGAAGAAACACAGCGTCATGCCCGCCATGCAGGCGCCGAGCAGACCGGCCGTCTGCCACTGCGCCCGCGAATAGCGAAGGATCGGTGGACGCACGACGATGGCCAGCAGCATAGCGGCCCAGGCCAGGCGCAGCCAGGTGGTGCCGAATGGGCCATAGGCAGCGATTGACGGTGCCGACAGCGCCGAGCCGAACTGGACGCTCGACATTGACAGAAGGCACATCAGTCCGCCGGTGAGCGCAGCTGCGGTGCCGGTGTCAGGCAATGTTGCTGCGGGTGGAATGAGGCCTTCGTTGCCATCGGCTGATGCTGCTGTGCGCTGATCCAAGATGTCATTCTCCCGCAGGCCGTGCCGATCACGCCCAGTACGGCTCTAGCGAATGCGGACCCTGCCGGCAAATTCATATTTGTGGGGGTTAATATAAGGCACTTTGATACTGCTTATTGAGCAGGGCGGAACATATGACCCGCTCGACCGTTATCGGTTGCAGCAGAAACCTGTTTCAAGCGAGGGCAAACACATGGACGTCAATGGCGTAGGCTGGATTGCGGCAATCATCATCGGCGGCTTTGCCGGCTGGCTGGCTGAACAGTTCATGAAATCCGACATGGGCGTCTTCATGAACATCATTCTCGGCATCGTCGGTGCCGTCGTGCTGAATGCCATCCTCGCTTTTGCCGGCATGGGCTTCACCGGATGGCTTGCCTATCTGGTCATCGGCTTCGTCGGTGCTTGCCTGTTGATTGCGGTCGGCCGCGCCGTTCGACGATAGTGGCCGGGTTCAAAGGAGAACGACAATGCTAACATTCGCAGCCGAAGGCAGTAGCCAGGGCAAGCTGGAAATCAACGGTCATTCCGAGCCGGTTTCCTATGAGCTTATCGTGGCGCGCGAGCAAGATGATGCCAGCCAAGTGCGCATTCGCCTGAATGCTTCGCGCGATTGGTTGTTGAAGCAGGGCTTCAAGGGTGATGCGGTTCTGGTACGCAGTAATGGATCACGCATGGCGGTACGGCGCGACGGTGTGCTGGATGTTCATTCCAGCGTTTGTGTCACGCTTGAGGGGTATGACGGCACGCTGAGAGGCGTTGATGAGGTGTCGGACGCCTATCCGGAATTGAAGCATTAGCGGCAACTCTGCCGCAGAAACGAAAACGGGCGGGGTTTGAAGCCGCGCCCGTTTTCACAATCCAGATATCAAGGATCAATCCTTGGCGCGTTCCACGTAGGATGCGTCTTCGGTCAGGATGACGACGCGGGTGCCAACGCCGATATGCGGCGGCACCATGGTGCGCACGCCATTCGACAGGATCGCCGGCTTGTAGGAGGACGATGCCGTCTGGCCCTTGACGACCGGTTCCGTCTCGGCAATCTCGAGCGTCATGCGGGTGGGAAGTTCTATGGCCAGCGCCTGGCCTTCGTACATCTTCAGCTGAACAGCCATACCTTCCTGGAGATAAGCCTTGTCGTCGCCGATAACGTCGGGCGAAACGGCAACCTGATCGTAGGTCTGGGGGTTCATGAAGTGGAAGCCTTCGCCATCTTCATACAGGAAGGTGTGGTCGCTATCTTCAACGAAGGCGCGCTCGACCTGCTCGGTGGTGCGCCAGCGCTCGGAGACCTTCACGCCGTCGGAAATGCGGCGCATATCCACCTGCGTGACGGGCGTACCCTTGCCAGGGTGAAAGTTCTGCGCGGTGAGAACGGCGTAAAGCTTGCCGTCGACTTCGAGAACGTTGCCCTTGCGGACCGAGGAGGCGATTACCTTGACCATAAGTCTTCCTTGTAACTGAGCTTGATGCGTCGTAGAGGAGCGCACGAAATATGCGCGTCACAGACGCCAGAATGCGTTTTCGGGCCGCACCTATCCTATATTTGGGCAAATTGCCAGTGTGACGGCGGATCAGGCTCGAAGAAACCCGTACAACTGCCGCGAAATATAGACTGCCCGAGAAACGGAACCACACGTTCATGCCTGCTGCCTCTCCCTGGTGGACTCCTGATGTCCATGCCGACCGCCGTGGTTTCCTGATCGGCCGCAACCGGATTCAGGCGGCGTTGCGTGGTTTCTTCGCCGATCGCGATTTTGTCGAGATCGATACCGCGACACTGCAGGTGTCACCGGGCAACGAGGCACATCTGCATGCCTTCGCAACGCAGGCTATCCATCACGATGGTAGCACTGCCCCGCTCTATCTCCACACGTCCCCGGAATTTGCCTGCAAGAAACTGCTGTCTGCCGGGGAACCGCGCATCGCCTGCTTCGCCCATGTCTATCGTAACCGCGAACGCGGGCCGTTGCACCATCCAGAATTCACCATGCTGGAATGGTACCGCGCCGGAGAAACCTACGATGCGCTGATGCGCGACTGTGCTGGGATACTCGGGCTTGCGGCGGAAACGTTGGGGGCAAAGCAGCTGAGCTATCGCGGCGCGCAGGCCGATCCGTTTGCCGAGCCTGAGCGCATCACCGTTGCCGAAGCCTTTGCGCGGTTCGCCGGCGTCGATCTTCTTTCCTCCATCGGCCGGAGCGGCGAAACCGACCGCGAACGCCTTGCCGGAACCCTTCGGGTCGCCGGCCTCAGAGTTGCGGACGATGATACCTGGGCGGATATGTTCAGCCGGGTCATCGTCGAGAAGGTAGAGCCCAATCTTGGCTTCGGCCGGGCGACGATCCTCTATGAATATCCCGTCGCCGAGGCCGCGCTGGCGCGGCCCACGCCGCATGATCCGCGCGTCGCCGAGCGGTTTGAGCTTTATGCCTGTGGTGTGGAACTCGCCAATGCCTTCGGCGAACTGACGGATGCCGCCGAACAGCGCCGCCGCTTTGGCATGGAAATGGCCGAAAAACAGCGCGTTTACGGCGAAACGTACCCGCTGGACGAAGATTTCCTGAAGGCGCTTGAAATCATGCCACAGGCGAGCGGCAGCGCGCTTGGCTTCGACCGGCTGGTGATGCTGGCAACCGGTGCATCGCGGATCGACCAGGTGATCTGGGCGCCGGTGGCGCAGACCGAGCCGCTGAGTGAGGACCGCCGGTGACAGTGCTTCGCTCCCTCAAGTCGATCGGTGATCTGCAGGACGCCGGCCTTGTTCCTGCCGGCCGGCGCGCCGGGCTGGAGGAGGTTGCCGCGCGTTATGCGGTGGCCGTCACGCCGGCTGTCTCAGCCCTGATCGACCCGAATGATCCCAACGATCCGATCGCCCGGCAGTTCATTCCTGATATGGCGGAACTCGTTCGTCTGCCGGAAGAGCGCGAAGACCCGATCGGTGACGGCGCCCATAGTCCGGTCGAAGGCATCGTCCATCGCTATCCCGATCGCGTGCTGCTGAAGGCCGTGCATGTCTGCCCGGTCTATTGCCGGTTCTGCTTCCGCCGCGAGATGGTCGGGCCGCAGGGGCTTGGGACGCTTGCATCGCAGGCGATGGATAATGCCTTCGCCTATATTGCCGATCATCCGGAAATCTGGGAAGTGATCCTCACCGGCGGCGATCCGCTGGTTCTGTCGCCGCGCCGGCTGGCGTCGATCATGGAGCGGCTGGCCGGTATCGAACACGTGAAGATCGTCCGGTTTCACACCCGCGTGCCGGTTGTCGAACCTGAACGTGTCGACGAAGCATTGATTGCAGCGCTCAAGGCCAGCGGCAAGACCACCTATCTGGCGCTGCATGCCAACCATCCGCGCGAACTGACGGCAGACGCGCGCGCCGCCTGTGCCCGGCTGGTCGATAGCGGCATCGTCATGATCAGCCAGTCGGTGCTGCTCAAGGGCGTCAACGACGATCCCGACACGCTGGCGGCGCTTATGCGCGCCTTCGTCGAAAACCGAATCAAGCCCTATTACCTGCATCACCCCGATCTTGCGCCAGGCACCAGCCATTTCCGCCTGACGATCGAGGAGGGGCAGGCGCTGGTCGCCTCGTTGCGCGGCCGTGTCTCCGGCCTCTGCCAGCCCGCCTACATCCTCGACATCCCCGGCGGTCACGGCAAAACGGTGATCAGCGCATCGACCATCGAGGATAACGGCGATGGCTGCTACACGGTGTCTGATTTCAATGGCGGGCAACACGCCTATTCGCCGGGATCGGCCGGCAAGCAGCCTCTTTAAAGCCGGATTTTACCGAACAGGGCGCTGAGTTCCGATTGCCGGCCGGTGCCGGTTTTCTGGAATATCGAGCGAATATGGCTTCTGACCGTTTCATAGCTGATGCCGTGCTGGCTGGCGATGTCAACGGCGCTCATGCCGCTGGCGACAAGCATCGATATCCGGGTTTCTGCCGGGGTCAGGTCGAATAGCGCCATCAGTGTTTCCGGGTTCTGCCGCATCTCGTCGTCCGGATCCTCGATCAGGGCCAAGGCGCAGGAATGCGAGAATAAATCGGCAAGCTGCGGACCAAACCGTTCGAACCGGACGATGAGCGGCCGTTTGCCCGTGCGTGACAGGCGAACGGCGGACAATGGCTCGGCGCCGGGGCCGGCAGCCTGCAACGCGATCTTGAGTTCCCGGTGAAAGCGCGCCGTCTCATGTGCGGAGCCGGCGCGCACTTCGCCTCTGGAAATGCGCAAATCGTCCGAAAACAGCGTTTCGGCCTTGAGGTTCGTCAGTGTGACGAGGCCTTTCCGGTCAAAGAAGATGCAGCCAATATTCGAGGTCTGGAAGGCCGCTGCCATGCCCATGACCCTGCTGGCGTCGACATGCTGGGCGAGGTGCACGGCGGTCAGCAGCCGTGTCCGGATGGTATGAAAATGCGGTAAGTCCGTTGCCCGCGGGGAATCGTCGGTCAAGCTACTCTGCAGGACGAAATACAGCGCATCCTTGCCTGAGGAGATGTCCATCAGCACACAATCGCCAACGCCGTGCTTTTTCATGAATTGATAGTATTCGTGGTGGTCGAACTGCTCTTTTGAGATAATTTCGGCTTCAAGCACGACGCCAGCACGGTGGAGTGGCTGTAGCAAGTTCGCGCGAAAATCCCGCGATCCCCAGTCGTCACGCATATAGCCGTCCAGAAGCGTTTCAAGATTTTCTGTGCTGAGCACCGCGCCGAAAGTACCGCGGCCGGACGGCTCCATTATATTGATGCCCAAAGCACCGCTCGCCCGGCTGACCGCTTCCATTGTCGGCAGCCACAGCGAGGGTTCAAAAACCGCAGCCTGGACCTGATCCAGGGCTTCAGAGAGGCGTTCTGCGTTGACACGCATTCGAATATTCTCACATTCGCGAGCGAGGATTTTAGGTTTTCGGGGCACCTCGCGTCAATGGTGTCCAGGCCGGGATGATTCTGTTCATTGGTCCAATTTCGGCCCTATGCCAAACCCGGACGGGATTCCAGGCACAAAAAAGCCGGCCGCTGCAGAAAAAGCGGCCGGCTTTTGAAGCTTTGAGGCGGATTAGCCCTGTTTGATCGGCGCGATCGAAATTTCGACGCGGCGGTTCTGCGCGCGTCCGGCTGGGCTGCCGTTCGATGCGATCGGCCGGTCCGGGCCGTAGCCGACGGCCGACATGCGGCGCTGATCGACGCCCTGCGAACCGAGATAGTTGGCCACCGAGATGGCGCGGCGCTCCGAGAGGCCCTGGTTGTAGCTGGCGCTGCCGGTCGAATCCGTATGGCCATCGACATCGACAAGCGTCTTGTTGAACTTGCGCAGTACGATCGCGACCGAGTTCAGCGTCGGATAGGCCCGTGGACTCATCTGGTCCTGGTCGGTGGCGAAGGTGATGTTCTCAGGCATGTTGAGAACGATACGGTCGCCGACGCGAGTGACCGAAACGCCGGTGTTCTGCAGCTGTGCGCGCAGTTCGGATTCCTGGCTGTCCATGTAGTTGCCGATCAGGCCACCACCGAGCGCGCCGATGCCCGCGCCGACAAGCGCGGCATCGCGCCGTCCGGCAGAGCTGCCACCGACCAGAAGGCCGGTTGCGGCACCGAGGCCCGCGCCGATCAGCGCGCCACCGGCGGTGTTCGACATCTTCTGTTCGCCCGTATAGGGGTCGGTCGTGGTGCAGCCGGAAAGATAAACTGCGGCGATGGCCAATACGGCGATTTTCTTCATCATGGAATCACAGGTCCCCAATAGATCTACTCTGCTTCATACTACCGATTGCGGCAGGAAGATGAAGAGCGGGCCTTTTGGTTAATGAACTTTCTGTTTCCATGCGCGTCCATCGGTCTCGCGCTGTGTTGGAAGGGCCAGGGCGGCGCGTGCGCGGACGCCTGGCTCTCCCGGTCGGTCCGGCTATTCGGTGAGGTCGATTTCTTCCGTGCTGCCGCCCGTGCAGGTGTAGCAGCAATCCGAGCAGGTCTCGGCATTATCCGGGCCTGTGCCCCAATAGGTCGATTTGTCGCCGGAAATCCAGGCGCCGTAGCAGATCTTTTCGCCCTGGTCGCAGGACAGCGGGATCTGCTTGGTCTCGCCGTCGTCCAGCAGGTAAACCTGATTGTTGCCCGGCCAGACATGATCGCGGTCCTGGCTGTAGAGCTCGACCTCAACGGCATTCGGATGGCTGTTTTTCATTTCGAAGGTGACATCGGCTGCCGAAGCAACGGAGATGCCGCCTGCAAGCATGGCGATGGAAAGCGCGGCGATGGCCGCCCGCTGAAGAATGGTTTTCATGGGTTCCCCTTAAGAATTATGGCCTTGCGGCTGAAAGTCAGCTAGCACGAAGACAGGGGGCGAGGAATGGGGCCATTGGCCGGAAAAAGCGGGTTTTTCCGGCGTGGTATAGCCATTTTTGGTGACAAGGATAGGTGGCGTTCGCCAGTGCGGCGCACGTCAATCTGCGGCCAGCGATTTGTAGAAGAATGTCGAACCGCAATAGCTGCCGTCCGGCATCAGAGCATATTGCGGAATGACGCCGACGCGCTGCCAGCCGAATTTCTCGTAGATGCTTTCCGCCGGGCTTCCGGTTGCTGTGTCGAGTACCAGAACATGCCGCCCATACTTGCGGGCCTCCTCTTCTGCGGCGTCCATCAACAGGCGTGAAAGCCCCAGACCACGGGCCTTGCGGTGGACGAGCAGTTTCTTCAGATCGGCGCGATGCGGCTGGTTCGGCATCATGCCGACGCCAAGCTGAACCGTGCCGAGGATTTCCCCATCCGTCTCCGCCACGATCAGCACTGTACTGCCCTCAGCGACCGCCCTGGCCACCCCTTCCCAATAGGGAATTGCCTCCTGCGGCGTATAGGGCGACATGAACCCGACAGAAGCGCCGCCTTCGACGCAGTCGGACAGGATTTCGGCAAGTGCCGGCAGGGCAGCAGCGGTTTCGGAAGGAGTAAGCGTGCGGACGGTGACCTTGGACATCGGGATCAGACTTTGCTGCGGTTGAGAATGATGGCGTAGCGGGCAGGCGTGCCATGCGGATTGTGAAAGATGTGGGCCTCGGCAAGCTGCATGAACAGGCAGTCGCCTGCCTCCAGCACGTGCGTCTGGCCACCGGCGGACATGGTCAGCCTGCCTTCGAACAGCCAGAGATGCTGGGTCAGTCCGGCATCGAACTGCTGCCGTTCGAAAACGACACGCGCCCCCGGCGGGAACTCGACCTCGACGATATCGACCGGCGAGCCGGTGCCATCCGGTGATACGGAACGGCGCAGATAACCGGTCTCGGGATCGCGCCAGACGCGCTGGTCGTTCCGGCGCGAGAGTGGATCGCTGGCGGTTTCGCTGTCGGCGAAAAACCGTGACAATGTCGTCCCCAATGCGCTGCATAGCCGGGCAAGAAGCTGCGCCGTGGGGCTTGCCTCACCGCGCTCGATCCGCGAGATCATTGCCCGGCTGACGCCGGCGCGGCTGGCGAGATCATCCAGCGTCAGCGACTGGGCCAGCCGCAATGCCTTCATCCGTTCGGCGATATCCGTTTCAAAACCTGTTGAATTTTCCATTATAGGAGAATTATTCGTTCTTATAATGGAGTCAACGGAAAATGTTGTTGCCTCGAAATAAAGTCGGGCGATGCCGTTTTAGCGACAGGCAAGGAGGGCGCGACCGGATAGAGTGATATCGTGCAGGCCCGTTGAGGAAAGCGTCTTGCGATCAATATCTTAGGGAATGCTTGAGCAGGCGGCGAGGGGGCTGGCTGCAGTGAAGCTTGAGAGGGTGAATGGCGGCGATAGAAGAAATCCGGCCGGAGCAGTCACGGGCATCCGTGCTCTCGATTGCCAGCATCGTTGCCTCCATGGCCTGCGTCGGTATCGGCAACGGCATGATGTTTGCCTATGTGCCGTTCCTGTTGGCGCGTGGCGATAGTCCGCCCTGGGTTGCCGGTGCGGCGGTGACGGCGCTTGCCTTTGGCGGTCTTGCCGGTTGCGTCGTCGCAGGCCCGATGATCCGCAGGGTCGGCCATGCGCGGGCGTTTTCCTGCTCGATGGCGCTGGTGCTGCTGTCTGCCTTCCTGATCGCGCTTGGCTTTCACCCGCTGCTCTGGGTGTTTGCGCGCGGCGTTTATGGCGCGGCGGGCAATATCAATTTCATCATCTCGCTGAGCTGGCTCAATCATGCCAGCGCTAACAGCTGGCGCGGCAAGGCGATGTCGGTGTTCTACATGGTCTATGTCATCGCCATCGGTCTCGGTGCCTGGCTGTTCGGCCAGATCCCGGCGGATGGCAATCTGGCGCCGCTGCTGACGATCTTCTTCACCACCATGGCGATCCTGCCGATCGGCCTGACGCGCCTGCCCAATCCGCCGCCGCCGGCCAAGGTCAGCGTCGATGTGCCGATGGTCTGGCGCAATTCACCGGTTGCCTTCGTCGGGGTGCTTGCCTCCGGCGGCCTTTCGATGGCGGTACAGGGCTTTACGCCGATCTATGCCGCCGCCAATTCGGTCAGTCAGGGCGACGTCGCGCTGTTGATGCTGGTCATGCAGTTCGGCCTGATCTTCATCCAGTATCCGATGGGCGTGCTGTCGGACCGGATCGATCGGCGTATCGTCATGATTCTGGTCTGCGCGCTGATCTCGGTTGCCGCCGTCGTCTCGCTCGCCGTTTCGTTCGCCAACCTCATTCTCTTGATGCTGGTCTTTGCCGTTTTCGCGGGAGCGGTCGAAACCGTCTATTCGATCGCCAATGCCCATGCCAACGATCGCACCGCGCCCGCCGACTTCGTGCCGCTCGCCTCGACGCTTTTGATGTGCTGGTCGATCGCCGCCACGATCATCCCGTTGGCGATCACGCTGCTGACCCCGGTCTTTGGGCCGAAGACCTTCATCTATGCTGCCTTGGGCACCGCACTCGCCTACGCTGCCTTCGTCGCCGTGCGGCTGAAATTCCGCGAAACGGTGCCGCCGCATCTGCGCGAAAATTTCGAGATGAAGAGCGCACAGATGCCGAATGCGGGCGCGATGGTCGAGGGCGATCCGGCTGCAGGCGAAATCCGGCAATTATAGTGAACAAAGCCTGCATTTCCCGCTTTGCGGCGGTTGATACCGCTGCTATATGCGGCCCATGAGCACAACACCTTCAAAGACGCCCCTGTCGCATATCCGCAATTTCTCGATCGTGGCCCATATCGACCACGGCAAGTCGACGCTGGCCGACCGGTTGATCCAGTCGACCGGCGGCCTGGCCGCACGCGAAATGTCGGAACAGGTTCTCGATAACATGGATATCGAGAAGGAACGCGGCATCACCATCAAGGCGCAGACCGTGCGTCTGCATTACGTCGCCAACAACGGTGAGACCTATGTCCTGAACCTGATCGACACCCCCGGCCATGTCGACTTCGCCTACGAAGTCTCGCGCTCGCTGTCGGCTTGCGAAGGCTCGCTGCTGGTCGTGGATGCGTCGCAGGGCGTCGAAGCCCAGACGCTTGCCAACGTCTATCAGGCGATCGACAACAACCACGAACTGGTCACGGTTCTCAACAAGATCGACCTGCCAGCCGCCGAACCCGACCGTATCCGCGAGCAGATCGAGGAAGTCATCGGCATCGACGCTTCGCAGGCTGTGCTGATCTCGGCCAAGACCGGCCTTGGCATTCCCGATGTGCTCGAAGCGATCGTGCATCAGCTGCCCGCACCGAAGAGCGAAGGCGGTGAGACCGCGCCGTTGAAGGCGCTGCTGGTCGACAGCTGGTATGACACCTATCTCGGCGTTATCGTTCTCGTCCGCATTCTCGATGGCGTCCTGAAAAAGGGCCAGACCATCCGCATGATGGGCACCGATGCCAAGTATCAGGTGGAACGCGTCGGCGTCATCACCCCGAAGATGGTCAATGTCGACGCGCTCGGCCCGGGCGAGATCGGCTTCATCACCGCCTCCATCAAGGAAGTGGCCGATACCCGCGTCGGCGATACGATCACCGAGGACAAGCGCCCGACTGCCAACATGCTGCCGGGCTTCAAGCCGGCGCAGCCAGTGGTGTTCTGCGGCCTGTTCCCGGTCGACGCCGCCGATTTCGAGGATCTGCGCGCCGCCATGGGCAAGCTGCGCCTCAACGATGCGTCGTTCTCGTTCGAAATGGAATCGTCCGCCGCTCTCGGTTTCGGTTTCCGCTGCGGCTTCCTCGGCCTCTTGCATCTGGAAATCGTCCAGGAGCGCCTCGAGCGCGAGTTCGATCTCGACCTGATCGCGACGGCACCGTCCGTCGTCTACAAGCTGTTTATGACCGATGGCACCGAGCGCGAGCTGCACAATCCGGCCGATATGCCGGATGTCGTCAAGATCGCTGAAATCCATGAGCCATGGATTCGCGCCACCATTCTGACGCCCGATGATTATCTCGGCGGCATCCTGAAGCTTTGCCAGGACCGGCGTGGCATCCAGGTGGAGCTGACCTATGTCGGCACCCGCGCGATGCTGACCTATGATCTGCCGCTCAATGAAGTCGTGTTCGATTTCTATGACCGGCTGAAGTCGATTTCCAAGGGTTATGCCTCTTTCGACTATGCGATCACCAGCCATCAGGAAGGCCATCTGGTGAAGATGTCGATCCTCGTCAATGGCGAGCCGGTCGATGCACTGTCTATGATGGTCCACCGCATGGCAGCCGAAAAGCGCGGCCGCGACATGTGCGAGAAGCTCAAGGAGCTGATCCCCAAGCACATGTTCAAGATCCCGATCCAGGCCGCCATCGGCGGCAACGTGATCGCCCGCGAAACCATCTCGGCACTGCGCAAGGACGTGACCGCCAAGTGCTACGGCGGCGACGCCTCGCGTAAACGCAAGCTGCTCGACAAGCAGAAGGCCGGCAAGAAGCGCATGCGCCAGTTCGGCAAGGTCGAAATCCCGCAGGAAGCGTTCATCGCAGCGCTGAAGATGGGTGATGAGTAAGGCTTTTCTTCCATCGGGTATGCGCATACATTAGGCGCATACCCGATGGAGAAGATCATGTCTCAACCGTCCCGCAAATCTGCAAACCTGTCCCTCGATAGCGACCTCGTTTCGCAGGCGCGTGATCTCAAGATCAATCTCTCGCGGGCAGCTGAAGACGGCATCGGGCGTGCGGTCAAGGCCGAGCAGGAACGTCTCTGGCGGCTGGAAAATGCCGAGGCGATTGCGGCATCCAACAAATATGTCGAGGAACATGGCCTGCCTTTGGCGAAATATCGTCAATTCTGATGGCGAGATTTCGCGTCTATCGTCTCAGGCAAGGTGGCGCGCTGGTGCTCGACCTCCAAGCCGATATTTTGTCCGATCTTCAAACCCGAAACGTGGCGCCGCTGCTTCTCCCGGGAGAGATTTCTCGCCTGATCGCGCGGCTTAATCCAAAATTTGAAATTGGCGGCCGTCCTTACGTGATGGCAACCCAGTTCATGGGGGTCGTTGCCGTCAGCGAAATCGGAGAGACCGTGGCCGACCTTACCAGTCACGCGGACGCCATTACCGCCGCCACGGATTTTCTGTTCCAGGGATTTTAGACAGCTGATCGCTCTGCAAACTCCTGCACAAGCCCCTCATAGGCTTCCATTGGGGGGAAGGTCTCGTAGGAATGCACAGCCCCAGTGGCTGCGAAGGACAGTTTTTCACTGGTGAAGGTCTCGATGAAGGGCGCAAAGCCGCTTGTGTCATCCAGCATGGTCGGGCGTAGGTTGACGAACCAGTCCATGCCTTCCGGGCGGGTGAACATCCAGGTCATGCAGTGCGGGCAGAAATAGTGGCGGGAGGCGCCGTGCAGGCCGCCGATCACCGGCTCACCGGCGATGACTTCAAAACCCTCGGCCGGAATGGCGGCGCTTAACGAATAGGCGCTTGAGGACATTTTCTGGCAGCCGGTGCAGTGGCAGGCCATGGTCAGGATCGGGGGCGCACTGATCTTCAGCCGCACCTGGCCGCAACGGCAGCCGCCTTCCTGGGGGATCGTCAATCTGCTCATGTTTCACTCCTCCGCTTTCAGGCAGTAATCTAGCGGAGAAGCCTCTCTTGTCCAGTGTGCCCGATGGTCGAAGAGACGCCGGCCGGCGAGCGAAATGTGTAGTTCGTTAGCCGGCTTAGTCTGATGCGCAAGGCCAGCCGGTGGGCGTGGTCAGTCCCGCCGGCAGCTTCGTTTCCTTGTCACCGCAGGTCAGGTCGACCTGAGCCTGCTCAAGCCCCTTGGCGGCAGAGAGATCCAGCCCCTCGATATGGGTGAGGAACATGAAGGCCTGATCGAAATCCAGCGGACCTTCAAAGGTCGCACCACTGAGATTGGCGCGCGACAGGTTGGCCAGCGCAAAGCGTGCACCGGTGAGCACCGCACCCTTGAACATCACCCGGCCGACTTCCGCCTTTTCGAAATTGGCTCCGGTCAGGTCGGCGCCGCTGAAATCGGCGCGCTGCAGTTCGGCGCCGGCAAATGACGCGCCATTGGCGGCAATATTGGCAAAGCTCGAGCGATAGGCCTCGACGCGGGAGAAATTGGCCTTTTCAGCCCTGGCGCCGGCCAGCCACGCACGCACCAGGTTGGCTTTTTCAAAATTGGCTGATGCCAGGTTGGAGCCACTGAGATCGGTTAGCGAAAAATCGGTACCGGAGAGATTGGCGCCTTCGAGTTCACTGGAGGGCAGCATCAGGTTCTTCTTGGTGCATTCGCTCCAGTCGAGCCCGGGTTCCGGCGTGCTGCTGCAATAGGCGGCGATTGCCGGTGAAGGGGCGGCAAGAAACGTTGCCAGCCCGATAGCCGGAAGCAGGGCGGCGGCGAACGCCGGGATGTGCCTGGTGGAAAATATCGTCATGCGCTTCTCGCTCCTCCGTCTGCCTCAGCCGGGCAAACTTCTTGCGCTTATAACAGTGTGTTCCATGTTGTAGATAGGAACCGCAAACCCTCGCGGCAAACGGTGGAACACGTTTATGTATCAGGCACCCACGCCTGCCATTTCCCGTGTGCGATCGAAGCCGGCCGCTGCAGGCTGTATCGTCGCCACCCAGGCGTGGGCCAGTGCCAATCCGGCGGCATCGGCTTGTTGCGCGTGTCTGGCGGCATGCTCCGGATAGAGCTGCAACCAATCCGGATCGATCCCGTTGATCACCGTCTCAAACGTCCGGTTCCAGCCTTCGACGACGGGCGTTCCCGCCTCGAAATGGAACTGCATGCCATAAGCAGCGCGGCCGATGCGGAAGGCCTGATTGGCAACAGCCGGGTTGGTGGCCAGATGCACGGCGCCTTGCGGCAGGGTAAAACTGTCGGAGTGCCATTCGAAACTGGTAAAGGCGTCCCCGGCTGCGCTGAGCACCGGATCCTGTTTGCCGTCGCTGGTCAATTCGACGCCATGCCAGCCAAACTCTCTGGTTTTACCGAGAAGATTGTCGCCGCCATGGGCGCGGGCGAGCAACTGGCTGCCGAGGCAGATACCGAGTACGGACTTGCCGTCATCGGTGAAGGTTTTCATCAGCCGGGCAAGGCCGGACAGGTAGGGGTGAATGTGATCATCGACCGCACTCTGCTCGCCGCCGAAGACCACCACTGCATCATGTTCGCGACTATCGCCGGGGAGCGCCTCGCCAGTAAACGGCCGTCGCAAGTCGATCTCAATCCCTGCTTCCTGCAGCGCCACCCCAACTTGCCCCAGGCTGGAATGGTTCATGTTTTCCACTGCCAGAACCCGCATCATCTCTCCGTCTGCTTCTTCTTTCCGGTCAGGTTGATCACGCGGAGGCAGCGCTTTCAAGGGGGCTTCGAACCGATTTGGCAGTCTTTCCTAAGGACCGAATCACCGGAAAGCCTTGACCTTTGGGCCTGAAAGTAGCATTGGACCGCCTTGGTCGCGTTCCTTGAAACGCCAGACAGCGGAAAAACCATGAGTAAAGTGACATCCTCTGCCCCCTCGCAGCGCATGCTGAGGGTCGGCGAACAGGTACGTGCAGGCCTGACACAGGTCTTGCAGCGCGGAGAAGTGCGCGACCCCCTGCTTGAAACGACGGTGATCTCGATCTCCGAAGTTCGCATGTCGACGGACCTGCGCGTTGCCACGGCCTTCGTGACCCCGCTCGGCGTTGCCGATCATTCCAATGTCATCGAAGCGCTCAACCGCCATGCCAAATATATCCGCGGCCGCCTGACCCCGCATATCCGTCAGCTGAAATACATGCCGGAAGTGCGCTTCAAGGACGATACCAGCTTCGACAACTACAAGAAGATCGATGAGCTTCTCCGGTCTCCCGAAGTCCTGCGCGACCTGAAGGATGAAGACGGCGAGCAGTGATGGCCAAGCATATCACACTGGACGAACTCAACGCCTGGACGTTCGACCAGCGCCGGACATTCTATCGCAACGGTCTTGCGCGGTTCGATAATGCCGATTCCGTCCGTCTTGTCGAAATGATAGCCGCCTCCGGCCTGCCGTTTCGTCACGGCAAGGACATCGCCCATGGCGACCGCGAGATGAAGGCGCTCGAAGCCATTGTCGGTTCGCCCTATAATGAGAAGCTGTTGCTTGAAGCCGCCGCATCCGGAAAGCCACCGCTCGGCGCCATCGAGCCCTTGCTGGTCGAAGGTCTCGGCGAAGATTACCGCATCGACAACGGTGCCACCATTGCTGCCGGATACCTGATCGCCAAGCGGCTTTACGCTTTGGGATTCGAGAAGGGCAACAGCCAGAAAATGCCGGATGGCAGCGTTGCCAAGACTGCAGCGACGTTCCGCAAAAAAAGAGCCTGAACCATGTCAAAACCCCGCAAGCCCAAGGGCCGCCCGATTTCCGGCTGGCTGATCCTCGACAAGCCGCTGGATTTCGGCTCGACCGAGGCCGTGTCGAAGATCAAGTGGCTGTTCAAGGCGCAGAAAGCCGGACATGCCGGCACACTCGATCCTTTGGCATCGGGCATGTTGCCGATCGCGCTTGGTGATGCCACGAAGACCGTTCCCTACGTCATGGATGGCCGCAAGATCTATGAATTCGCGGTCGCCTGGGGTGAAGAACGCTCGACCGACGATCTCGAAGGTGAGGTGACGCAGTCGTCCAGCACGCGTCCGTCGGAAGAAGATATCCGCGCCCTTCTGCCGAAATATACCGGCGTCATCAGCCAGGTGCCGCCGCAGTTCTCGGCGATCAAGATCGATGGCAACCGTGCCTACGATCTGGCCCGTGAAGGCGAGACCGTCGATATTCCCGCTCGCGAAGTTGAAGTGTTCCGCCTGTCGCTGCTCGGCTGCACACCGAATCTGGCGCATTTCGAGATCGAATGCGGCAAGGGCACCTATGTGCGCTCGCTGGCGCGCGATTTCGGCCGTGACCTCGGTTGCTTCGGCCATATCGCCTCGCTGCGCCGCAGCTTCGTGGCGCCTTTCGCGGAAGAAGCCATGGTGACGCTGGCTGAACTGGTGGCGCTGGAGAAGATCGAAAGCGACGAGGAACGGCTGGAAGCGCTCGACGCCTTCCTGATCGATACCGGCGAAGCCCTGTCCAACCTGCCGCATATCGCCATTACCGAAGATCAGGCCCACCGCCTGAAAATGGGCAATCCGATCATCCTGCGCGGCCGTGATGCCCCGACCGCAGAGCCGGAAGCCTATGCGACCTCGCGCGGCAAGCTGGTCGCCATTGGCGAGATCGGTGAGGGTGAATTCCGCCCGAAGCGCGTCTTCGTCACAGCCTGAAACCCGGATCGCTTCCCAAATTTCGCCGCATGGCATCGGTTGCGTTCCTAACATCGCTGGCGCATGTTCCGGTCTGTGTTTGGGATTCGCGCGGACTTGCGGGTTAGCCCGCCGGGTTCGCGTCCCGAAATCGGGCCACTGCCGATCTTCGGCTATGGGACTTTGGGTGATGAACGGTTGAGCGACGGACTGGATAGAACACGTGCGCAGCATGCTCCCTTCAGGGTCATTCTGCGTTCGCGATTGAGACGCCCGTTATCATTTTATCTGACGGTGCTGCTGCTCGTCGCCATTATTCCATCCTTCCTGTTTTCGATGATTATTTTGAAACGCAGCACCGACGAGCAAGAGCGCGTCGTGACGGCGTTGCTGAAGGCATCGACAGGGTCGGTGACGCGCCTGGTCGAGCGCGAGGTCGACAGCATGCTGGCCACCCTCAAGGTGCTTGCCGCAGCTGGTCCAAGCAACGGCAGCAATCTTGCTGAATTTTACGATCGCGCGCGCTCGTCGCTGGCGGACACGGACTCCAATCTGTTGGTGATCGATCGCGGTCACAATCAGCTTTTTAATACGCGGGTGCCTTATGGCAGCCCGCTCGGCAAAGCATCCGATCCGGTCTCGGTCGATGAGGCGTTCCGCGTTGGCGGGCCTTACATCTCGAATGTCTTCTTCGGCAAGACGGCACAGCGATGGGTGTTCAATGTTTATCTCCCCATAACCACGCCGCTCGGCAACAGCGACTACCTCCTGACCCTGACGCGCAATGCCGAAAGCATGTCGAAGGCGGTCAATCGGGATGTGGTGTCGCCCGGCTGGAACGCGGCCTTGCTGGATGCTGCAGGCAACGTGATTGCCTCGTCGGATCCGGGGCTTGCCGTCGGCAAGCCGTTCTTCATGGAAATCGTTCCGGCATTGCGTGTTGGTGTCGGGGAGGCGGTTCACGATGGCGTGGAGTACCGGACAGTCACCGAGTTTTCGGTGCTGACCGGCTGGAAGATCGTCGCCTGGGCAAAGAGTGCGGATGTCGATGCTCCGGCGCTTTGGTCCTATCTCTGGTTGTCGCTGGGCGGGCTTCTCTTTGCCGGAATAGCCGTAGCCGGATCGGCCACCATCGCGGGTCTCCTGACACAGGGCGTCAAGGTCCTGGCCCGTGACGCGCATCTCTTGGGGGCTGGCCGGCCGATTGCGGCACGCAAGCATATGATCGCCGAAATCGAAACCGTATCGTCGGCTTTGGCCGAGGCGGCGCAGGCACGCCGGAAGGCGGAAAACGAGATCCGTTTCCTGATGCGCGAGGTGGCGCACCGCTCGAAAAACCAGCTCACGGTGATCCAGTCGATGCTCAACCAGTCGCTCAATGCCGCCGAAAGCCGGGTGGATTTCGCCGAAACTTTCCGCAAGCGCATCGCCGGCTTAGCCCGCTCGACCGATCTGATGATTGCCAATGCGGCGCAGGGCGTCGATTTCCGCGAGCTGGTGCAGAACCAGCTGCAGCCGTTCACGCCCGACGATCCGGACAGGGTTCATCTGTCGGGGCCGCCGGTGCGGCTGGATGCCCAAGTGTCGCAGACGCTCGGCATGGCGTTGCACGAACTGGCCACCAATGCGACGAAGTATGGAGCGCTTGCCAATGCGAGCGGTGTGATCGACCTGCAATGGTCGGTCTCCGGGGGCACGTTCCTGTTTGTCTGGAGAGAAAAGGGCGCCGACATCACCCCGGCCGAGGATGGGGCCGTGCGCAAGGGCTTTGGAACCATGGTTCTGGAGCGCATGCTCGGCATGGCGCTGGACGCCAAGCTGGAGCGGATCATGCACGATGACGGGATCGAATGGCGCGTCAAGATTCCGGATGAAAAGCTGAGTGCCAATCTCTCGGGTCAAGCTTAGGCGTTGCCTGCTTATTGCGGTTTATTCTGTTTGGAGGGAATATCGATGTCGCGAAGACGCCGTGGGGTGGCCGCCTTTCTCGTCGCAGCCACTTTCGCCGGTACCGCAGACACAGTGATTGGTGCGGATTGTGTGGTGGCAGACCCCACCGGAACGCCGCTCAACGTTCGCGTCAAGCCTGAAGGCCGCGTTCTGTCGGCTCTCGGCAATGGTATGGCCGTCGAGACCCTCGACGAGCGCACCCTTGGCGGCAAACGATGGGCAAAGGTCGCCGCAAATGGCGCGGTTCTTGGCTGGGTCTTCGCCGCCTATCTCGATTGTGCCGCTATCGATGACGCCCGGAAATCCGCGCCGATGAAGCCGCGAACCCCGCCGCAATGACGGTGAGTTGAGCCGCTGCGGCGTCTTTATCCGCCCTCTTTCTTTTTAATGCCGGATGGTTTATAGGCAGCGCCAGCATCAGACCCCGCCCTTTGCGGACTTTTGCCTTCATGGCCGCAGCTAGACGGCATCCCGGCTGCTGGCGACCCGAAATCCTAAACATTGAAAGGATGACACGATGTCGATCACTGCAGAGCGCAAGGCTGCGCTTATCAAGGAATACGCAATCGTCGAAGGCGACACCGGTTCCCCGGAAGTCCAGGTTGCGATCCTCACCGAGCGGATCAACAACCTGACCGAACACTTCAAGGGTCACAAGAAGGACAACCACTCGCGTCGTGGCCTTCTGGCAATGGTTTCCACCCGCCGTTCGCTTCTTGACTATGTCAAGGGCAAGGAAGAGGCACGGTACACCAAGCTGATCACTGCTCTCGGCATTCGCCGCTAAGCCTTACACCGGCGGGACCCTTCAACAGGGGCCCGCCGGTTTGTTTTTTGCGGGGCATACACCCCGCGTTTGCGCTTCCAGCCAAAGCCGAAAGGGCGCTGTTGGAAGCAGACACCCCAGCAGACCGGATGGGCCGGCTCTGCGGAAACAACCGATGACCTGTCATGGGGCAGGATTGCAGGATGCTTCGGCGCTTGCGCGTTTTCCACGCACCCGAAGCGTCCGGCTTTGAGGGAACGGAACGAGCGCCAGCCGATTTTGGAAGCCTCCCGTTGTCTTGCCCGTGATGTGTCATATCAGCGAAAACACTGCCGCCCGCGCCACACTGGCTGCGGCGCGGCATTGGCGCACACGAAGGACAAAACATGTTCGATACCCACACAGTCGAAATTGAATGGGCAGGCCGCCCGCTCAAGCTCGAAACCGGCAAGATCGCCCGTCAGGCTGACGGCGCCGTTCTTGCAACCTACGGCGAGACCATCGTTCTCGCGACCGTCGTTTCGGCCAAGGCTCCGAAGCCGGGCCAGGATTTCTTCCCGCTGACCGTCAACTACCAGGAAAAGACCTATGCCGCCGGCAAGATCCCCGGTGGCTATTTCAAGCGCGAAGGCCGTCCGTCTGAAAAGGAAACACTGGTTTCCCGCCTGATCGACCGCCCGATCCGCCCGCTGTTCCCGGAAGGCTACAAGAACGACACGCAGGTCGTTGTCACCGTCGTCCAGCACGATCTGGAAAATGATCCGGACATCCTGTCGATGGTTGCCGCTTCGGCAGCGCTGACGATCTCCGGCGTTCCTTTCATGGGCCCGGTCGGTGGCGCACGCGTCGGCTACATCAATGGCCAGTACGTCTTGAACCCGCATCTCGACGAGATGGACGAGTCGGTTCTCGACCTCGTCGTTGCCGGTACCCAGGACGCCGTCCTGATGGTTGAATCGGAAGCCAAGGAACTCAACGAAGAAGTCATGCTCGGCGCCGTCATGTTCGGCCACAAGGGCTTCCAGCCGGTCATCGATGCGATCATCAAGCTCGCTGAAGTGGCTGCCAAGGAACCGCGCGACTTCACCCCGGAAGATCATTCGGAACTCGAAGCCGAAATGCTTTCGATCGCCGAAACCGAACTGCGCGCTGCCTACAAGATCACCCAGAAGGCTGATCGTTACGCTGCGGTTGATGCCGTCAAGGCAAAGGTCAAGGCTCACTTCTTCCCGGAAGGCGTTGAGCCGAAGTACACTGCCGAAGTCATCGGCGCCGTCTTCAAGCACCTGCAGGCCAAGATCGTTCGCTGGAACATCCTCGACACCAAGAGCCGCATCGACGGCCGTGATCTGTCGACCGTTCGCGCTATCGTTTCGGAAGTCGGCATCCTGCCGCGCACGCACGGTTCGGCGCTGTTTACCCGCGGTGAGACACAGGCGATCGTTGTTGCCACGCTCGGTACCGGCGAAGACGAACAGTATGTCGACTCGCTCACCGGCATGTACAAGGAACGCTTCCTGCTGCATTACAACTTCCCGCCCTACTCGGTCGGTGAAACAGGCCGCATGGGTTCCCCGGGCCGCCGCGAAATCGGTCACGGCAAGCTCGCCTGGCGCGCTATCCGCCCGATGCTGCCGGCTGCCGAGCAGTTCCCCTACACGCTGCGCGTCGTCTCCGAAATCACCGAGTCGAACGGCTCGTCCTCGATGGCAACCGTCTGCGGCACCTCGCTCGCACTGATGGATGCCGGCGTTCCCTTGGCCAAGCCGGTTGCCGGTATCGCCATGGGCCTGATCCTCGAAGGTGAACGTTTCGCCGTTCTCTCCGACATTCTCGGCGACGAAGATCACCTCGGCGACATGGACTTCAAGGTTGCCGGCACTGCCGACGGCATCACCTCGCTGCAGATGGACATCAAGATCGCCGGTATCACCGAAGAGATCATGAAGGTCGCGCTTGAGCAGGCACAGGGCGGCCGCAAGCACATCCTCGGCGAAATGGCCAACGCCATCACCGAAGGCCGCAGCCAGCTCGGCGAATTCGCACCGCGCATCGAAGTCATGAACATCCCGGTCGACAAGATCCGTGAAGTCATCGGTTCGGGCGGCAAGGTCATCCGCGAAATCGTCGAAAAGACCGGCGCCAAGATCAACATCGAAGACGATGGCACGATCAAGATCGCTTCGTCCTCCGGCAAGGAAATCGAAGCGGCCCGCAAGTGGATCCACTCGATCGTTGCAGAGCCGGAAGTTGGCCAGATCTACGAAGGCACTGTCGTCAAGACTGCCGACTTCGGCGCTTTTGTCAACTTCTTCGGCCCGCGTGATGGCCTCGTGCACATCTCGCAGCTCGCTTCCGACCGTGTTGCCAAGACCTCCGACGTCGTCAAGGAAGGCGACAAGGTTTGGGTCAAGCTGATGGGCTTCGATGAGCGCGGCAAGGTTCGCCTCTCCATGAAGGTTGTCGACCAGGCAACCGGCAAGGAAGTTGCCAAGGGCGAAGGCGAAGCTGCTGAATAAGCGCTCGGCCGTTTGACAGACTACGGGCGCGGAGCGGATCGTTCCGCGCCTTTTCTTATTTTGTGTGAGAGTGGCTCGAACCGGGCACCCCTCATTCCCTTTGTTACCGTTTGTCCCTTTTGGAAGCCGCTTTCCAATTTTTCCCGACAAGCCCAAGGATCTCGACCATGAGCCGCGACACGCTGAAGACCCTTTTCCATCCTTTCGAGACCGGTGTTGTTCCCGCACCCGGCGAAGGCGAGCGTGTGCTGTTCCTGGGAGCCGAGGCAGGCTACCGGTTGCCGGCGGAGTTCGCAGGCTCGATTGCCGCCGTACAGGCGTCAAAGCCGCTGTACAAGGCTCTGGAGGCCGTCAGGGCATCCGTGACGCCGGTCATCGAGGGCGAGGACTATGATGCGGCTCTCATCCTGTGCGGCAAGCACAAGGGTGAGAACGAAGACCGGATCGCCGAGGCGCTGAAGCGCGTCAAGGTCGGCGGCCTGATCGTTGTCGCCGGTGGCAAGGATGATGGCATCCAATCCCTGCGCAAGCGCGTCAACCAGCTCGGCTGGGGTGGCGACAGCCTGCCGAAGTATCATGGCATCGCCTTCTGGTTTGGCCGTCCGGAAGACGCAAGCGACGTCATCGCCAAGTTTTCCAAGAAGCCGGTTCGTGTCGAAGGCCGTTTTGACGCGGCACCGGGCATGTTCTCGCACGAGCGCATCGATGCTGGCTCCGAGCTTCTGGCCTCGCGCCTGCCTGACGATTTCAAGGGCCATGCCGCCGATTTCGGTGCTGGCTGGGGTTATCTGTCGGTGATGCTGGCCGAGAAGGCGCCGAACCTGAAGGGCATCGACCTGTTCGAGGCCGATTATCATTCGCTGGAAGCCGCGCGCGCAAACCTGAAGGCCAATTGCCCGAACGTGCCGACCCGCTTTTTCTGGCAGGACCTGACGTCTGAAGAAACCCGCGACAAATACGACCTGATCGTCATGAACCCGCCCTTCCATGAGACACAGGCAGCTGACCCGGCGCTGGGCGCTGCAATGATCAAGGCGGCTGCCAAGGCGCTGAAGATCGGCGGGCGGCTGATGCTGGTTGCCAATCGCGGCCTGCCTTATGAAACGGTCATGACCGAGACCTTCAAGGAATGGGGCGAAACCTGCCGCAACGCGCGCTTCAAGGTGCTTTGGGGCAAGCGCTGATCAGCGCCTGCTTTTGCAATTGCTTTCTTGACGAAACAGGTACACCTTTGACTCCCGCGCCTGCGTGATATCGCGCAGGCATCGATGGAGTGTGCCAATGGTTTCTAACTATGGACACCGCCCGCCCGTCAGTGAGGGCGTTGCAGAAGTCATCGTCAAGGATATCAAGAGCGGAGAAGGCAAAAGCGGTGCTTCGGAGGTGCCTCTGGCCTTCCAGACCAGCCGCGCGCCCGTTGATCCCACGGTTCTCGGCAACACCCGCAAGCAGATGATGCTGTTCGGTGTTTTTGCCGTTGCGGTTCTGGCCGTTCTGCTCGTGGTCTGGTGGGCCGCGTGACGGCCCACCCAATCTGACGAATTAGCCCTTCAAAGCCCGCTCAAACAGCCGTGACATCCGCTCGGCAAAGGCGCGCGGGTCTTGCGGCTTGTCGCCGTCGAGGACGCGGGCCTGGTCGAGCAGCAGCTGGACGGCATCGGTGCGGAATTCATTGCTACCACTGGCGGCCAGTGCCGAGATCAGGCCGTGGCCCGGATTGATTTCGAGGATGGGCTTGGCGATCATGTCGAGCCGACCGGAACCCTGCAGTAGCTTTTCCAGCTGACGGTCGTAACCCTGTTCCGGTGCCACCAGGCAGACGGCGCTTTCGGTCAGGCGGTCGGAAGCCCGAACGTCCGATACGGCATCGCCGAGAGCCGTCTTGGCAAAGGCGATGAAACCGGTGACAGCTTCGGAGGTTTCCGGTGCGGCCGGTGTTTCGCCATCGGTTGTCGGAACCTGTGTGAGATCGGCCGCCCCTTGCGTGATCGACTTGAGCGGCTTGCCTTCGAAATCCGGCGCAGCCGTCACCCAGAAGCTGTCGACCGAATCGGTCAGCAACAAAACCTCGATCCCGCGGGCGCGAAAACCTTCGAGCTGCGGCGAGGCTTTCAGCCGGTCGAGATTGTCGCCCGTCAGGTAGTAGATCGCCGCCTGCGCGTCCTTCATGTCCTTGACATAATCGGCCAGCGACCGCGTCGCCTCGTCCGACGCCGTGGTGCGGAAGCGCGACAGCGCAATGAGCTGCGCCCGGCGCTCGAAATCGTCGTAGATGCCTTCCTTGAGGACTGCACCAAAGGCATCCCAGAGCTTGGCAAAGGCGTCAGCGTCGCTGTCGGCCAGCTTTTCGATGGCGGTCAGCACGCGGTTGGTCAGGCCCTTGCGGATGGCGGCAAGGATCGGGCTTTCCTGGATCATCTCGCGCGACACATTGAGCGGCAGGTCGGACGTATCGACAAGGCCGCGCACGAAGCGCAGGTAGCGCGGCAGAAGCTCGGCATCGTCGGTGATGAAGACGCGCTTGACGTAAAGCTTCATGCGGCCCTTGGCCGAAGGATCGAACATGTCCATCGGCTTGGATTCCGGCACGAAGGCAAGACCGGTATATTCATGCCGGCCTTCAGCCCTGAAATGCACCGTCAAAGCCGGTTCGTCATACTGGCCTGAAACGCCACGATAGAAATCGGCGTATTCTTCCTTGGTGATCTCGCTGCGTGATTTCGTCCAGAGCGCCGTGCCGTCGCCGATGCGCTCGGCGTCCGCGCCGGGCTTCTCGATCAGGTCGATCGGGACGGGAACGTGGCCGGACTGGTCCTTGACGATCTTCTCGACGCTCCATTTGGACGTATAGCTCTTGGCATCGTCCAGAAGATGCAGCGTGATGCGGGTGCCGCGTGCCGGAGCCTCGGACAGTTCGGCTTCGGAGACGGTATAGCTGCCCTGGCCGTCGGACGACCAGAGCCAGGCGTGGGCGCTACCGGCATGACGGGAGACGACATCGACCTTGCCGGCCACCATGAAGGCGGAATAGAAACCGACGCCGAACTGGCCGATCAGCTGGGCGCCTTCGCCCGCCTTTGCCGCCTCGACGCGCTCCATGAAGGCGCGGGTGCCGGAGCGGGCGATGGTACCGAGCGCCTCGACCATGTCGTCACGGCTCATGCCGATGCCGTTGTCCTCGACGATGAGCGTGTTGCCATCGGCGTCGAGCGTCAGGGTGATGCGCGGTGTGGGATCATCGGAGAGCAGCTCAGGCGCGCTGATGGCCGCGTAGCGCAGCTTCTCGCAGCCGTCGGCCGCATTGGAGATCAGTTCGCGGAGGAACACGTCCTTGTCGGAATAGACCGAGTGCACCATGAGATGCAGCAGGCGTGCGACATCGGCTTCGAAAACGTGATTTTCGACGGGTTTTTCAGCAGCGTTGCTCATGCGAATTGTGCCTCAACGTGGATCTGGAAGGTTTGCGCGCTCTGAACTGGCAAGTGCAGGTGCAAAATTCAAGAGGCACGGTAAGGGATGGCGGCCCGGATGTTACTCCGCGTCCGCCTTTGCCAACGTATCGAGTGCTGGCATCGATGTGATGTTGTAGCCGGAGTCCACATAGTGGATTTCGCCGGTAACGCCGCTCGAAAGGTCAGAAAGAAGGTAGAGCGCCGAGTTGCCGACATCCTCGATGGTGACGGTGCGGCGGAGCGGCGCGTTCTTCTGTTGCCAGGAGAGCATGGCGCGGGCATCCGAAATACCGGCGCCGGCGAGCGTGCGGATCGGACCGGCGGAGATGGCGTTGACGCGAATGCCGCGTGGGCCGTAGTCGCCGGCAAGATAGCGCACGGACGCTTCCAGGGCGGCTTTCGCGACGCCCATGACGTTGTAGTTCGGCATGATGCGGGTGGAGCCGCCATAGGTCAGCGTCAGCATCGAGCCGCCGTCGTTCATCAAGTCTGCGGCGCGCTTGGCGATTTCCGTGAAGGAGAAGCAGGAGATGACCATGGTACGGCTGAAATTGTCACGCGACGTATCGGCGTAAAGGCCCTTCAGTTCGCTCTTGTCGGAAAAGCCGATGGCGTGAACGACGAAATCGAGCTTGCCCCACTTTTCCTTGATCGCATCGATGGTCGCATCGACCGAGGCGATGTCCTCGACATCGCAGGGGATGACGAAGTCGGAGTTAAGTTCGGCGGCGAGCGGCTTTACGCGCTTGCCGAGCGCTTCGCCCTGGTAGGTGAAGGCGAGTTCAGCACCTTGACCGGCCAGCTTCTGTGCGATGCCCCACGCGATGGAGTGGCTGTTGGCGACCCCCATGATGAGGCCGCGCTTTCCGTTCATGATACCGGTCATCGACTTATCCGTTGTGGCGCTGGAAGACGAGCGTGGCATTGGTGCCGCCGAAGCCGAAGGAGTTCGACAAGACGGTGTCGATCTTGGCATTGTCGATGCGCTTGCGCACGATCGGCACGCCGTCGAATTCCGGATCGAGTTCGGTGATATGGGCGCTTTCGCCAATGAAGCCGGCCTGCATCATGAGAAGGCCGTAGATCGATTCCTGCACGCCGGCGGCGCCGAGCGAGTGACCCGTCAGCGACTTTGTCGACTGGATATGCGGGATTTTGTTGCCGAAGACTTCGCGGATGGCGCCGATTTCTTTCGAATCGCCAACCGGTGTCGAAGTGCCGTGCGTGTTGATGTAGTCGACGTCGCCCTTCACCGTTGCCAGTGCCTGGCGCATGCAGCGGATGGCGCCTTCGCCTGACGGGGCGACCATGTCGTAGCCGTCGGACGTCGCGCCGTAGCCGGTGATTTCGGCGTAAATCTTGGCGCCGCGAGCCTTGGCATGCTCCAGTTCTTCCAGAACCAGAACGCCTGCGCCACCGGCGATGACGAAGCCGTCACGCGAAACGTCGTAGGCGCGCGACGCGGTCGACGGCGTGTCGTTGTACTTGGAGGACATGGCACCCATGGCGTCGAACAGGTTCGACATGGTCCAGTCGAGGTCTTCGTGACCGCCGGCGAACATCACGTCCTGCTTGCCCCACTGGATCATTTCCATGGCGTTGCCGATGCAGTGCGCCGAGGTCGAGCACGCCGACGAGATCGAATAGTTGACGCCGTGGATTTTGAACCAGGTGGCAAGTGTCGCCGATGCTGTCGAGGACATTGCCTTCGGCACGGCAAACGGGCCGATGCGCTTGGGCGAATTGTTCTTCAGCGTGATTTCAGCAGCCTCGATCAGCGTGCGGGTGGACGGACCACCCGAGCCCATGATGATGCCGGTGCGCTCGTTGCCGCCGACATCCTTGTCTTCAAGGCCGCTGTCGGCGATCGCCTGCTTCATCGCAACATGGTTCCATGTGCCGCCCTGCGACAGGAAACGTGCGGCGCGGCGATCGACAAGCTCGGTCGTGTCGAGATTGGGTGCACCCCAGACCTGGCACTTGAAGCCGTGTTCGGCAAAATCGTTCGAAAACGAAATGCCGGATTTTGCTTCACGCAGCGACGTGGTGACTTCCTGCGCATCGTTTCCGATCGAGGAAACAATGCCCAGCCCCGTAACAACAACCCGTCTCATGTGGATGACCTCTTCTTTAATCTAGCTGAGTGCGGCTATACCGCGGTTCAGGCAGCTTTTTCTTTCGACAGACCGACGCGCAGGTCAGTTGCCTGATAGATGGTTTCACCATCGGCCTTCAACCAGCCGTCGGCTGTGCCGAGCACCAGGCGGCCACGCATGACGCGCTTGAAGTCGATGCCGTACTCGAGAAGCTTTGTGTCCGGGCGGATCATGCCCTTGAACTTCACTTCGCCGGTGGACAGCGCCATGCCGCGGCCGGGCTCGCCGAGCCAGCCGAGGAAGAAACCCGTCAGCTGCCACATGCCGTCAAGGCCAAGGCAACCCGGCATGATCGGATTGCCCTGGAAATGGCAGGGGAAATACCAGTCATCGGGACGCACGTCATATTCGGCCCGGATATAACCCTTGTCGAAGGCGCCGCCGGTTTCGGAGATGTCGGTGATGCGGTGAACCATCAGCATCGGAGGCAGGGGCAGCTGGGCATTGCCCGGGCCAAACAGTTCGCCGCGACCGCATTTCAGGATCTCTTCATAATTGAAGCTGGATTGTCTGGTCGTCATGAACTGTGGTTTCCCCGCTAGATCCGTTTTTGGTTGACTTGGTTTAGAGCAAGATGGGCGCGAATTGAAGCTCCGGCATGACCAAAGCGCGTCGTTTCGCGTATTCCTGTCTGGCCAAGCACAAGGCCTATTTCCGCCGTCGCATACATGATGGCTGCTGCAACAGCCAGAGATAATTGCCTTTTGCCCCAAGAATCAGGCGGTTTTTACCATCTTGATGCCTTGAGGGTGCTTGCTCACTATTGAAAGCATTCTCGGCAAAAGTTATATCGGCTCTGGAAGTGTGTTCTGCAATAGCTTGGAAATCTGGATCCGTCCGTATGACGACTGCCATCGAGATCTGTTCGGAAGAACGCCTGCGCCGCTCCGGCCTCAGGCCGACGCGCCAGCGCATGGCGCTTGCCGACCTGATCTTTGCCAAGGGTGACCGCCATCTGACGGTCGAGGAGTTGCACGAAGAAGCGGTGACCGCCGGTGTTCCGGTGTCGTTGGCGACAGTCTACAACACGCTGCACCAGTTCACCGAAGCCGGCATGATCCGTGTTCTGGCCGTGGAAAGTGCCAAGACCTATTTCGACACCAACGTGTCCGATCATCACCACTTCTTCGTCGAGGGCCATAACGAGGTGCTCGACATTCCGGTGAACAATATTTCGATCGGCAATCTGCCGGAGCCGCCCGAAGGCATGGAAATTGCCCATGTCGACGTGGTGATCCGCCTGCGCCGCAAGCGCGGCTAAACACTTTTCCTACATCACGTCGCCGACGGCGGATTACATCACGTCGTCGGGATGGCGGCCCGGCCGGGGATCTCCGGTTGGCAGCGTCCAGCCATATTTCAGCGCGCCGCCGCGCACCGCAAAGGCGGTCGCGACGCCGAGGCTCGATGCGACCAGCACGGATCCACCAAGCCACGTCGCGGCTGTGAACACGCCCGCTCCCGTCAGTGCCGCCGTCACATAGATTTCCGGACGCAGCAGGACGGAGGGCTCGCCAGCAAGAAGATCGCGCAGGATGCCGCCGAATGTCGCCGTCAGCATGCCGGTGACAAGCGCAACGAGGGGGGACCCCGTCGCCGCCAGCCCCTTGGCAGCCCCCATGACACTGTAGGCCGCAAGCCCGATGGCATCCAGCCAGACGAGGAACCGGTAGCGGGATTCCATCATATGCGCCGAGAAGAACACCAGAAGACCCATGCAGCCACAGACGAGCAGGTAGATCGGATTGGTGATCCAGAAGACCGGTGTCGCGCCAAGGATGACATCGCGCAACGTGCCGCCGCCGATGCCGGTGACCGAGGCGAGAAAGATATAACCAATAACATCCAGCTGCTTGCGCGAAGCGGCCAAGGCGCCGGTCGCCGCGAAAACCGCCACGCCGGCATAGTCGAGAATTTCCAGGATCGGCATTTTTCCTCCACCAGAAATCAGGCCCGCCAGACATTCGAGAAGGACCACAACGGGACGGTCACGTCAACGGCAGGTCTCAAAGCAGGTATCGCTGATTACTGCGGAAAGAGGACGTGCGTGCGGCCACTGATGAAATAGGCGAGCAGACCAGTCCATTCGCGCATCGCCGTTGTCGTTAGCTGCGCGTTCAAGGAGGGTTGGCTGAAATCAAAGCCGAGGGTCAGTTCGCCGCTGGTTCGATAGTCCACCGGCCACGGTGTTACGCCGATGCCGAGTTTGCGGAACAAACCAACGGACCGCGGCATATGGAAGGCGGACGTGATCAGGGCGCAGTTCGACAATCCATTCGCTTCCAGCAACTGTTTCGTATTGGTCGCATTCTCGAAGGTGGTGCGCGACTGGTCTTCGCGGATCAACCGGTCCGGCGCGATGCCGAAGGTCGAGAAGAAGGTGTCGGACGTCTGCGCGTCACCGTCATATTGGCCGCTGAACGAGCCGTCGCCACCCGAAACGAGAATACGTGCCGCCGGATGGGCCTGAGCCAGTTTCAATCCTTCGACGAACCGGTCGGCTGCCTGGTTGAGTTCGATGCCGCCCCGCTTGGCAATCACTTCGTTTTCGAAGGCGCCGCCGAGGATGATGATGCAGGAAAGATTGTCCGGCAGGCTTACGGGCCTTGGGATGCGGTTTTCCAGAACCTGCAGCATGACGGCGCCGGTGCTGGTGAACAGGGTGAGGAAAAGCAAGGTCACCGCAAGTCCAGACAGGAACCGGCAGAGCCACCGCCGGCCAACGGCGGCGAGGAGGAAGCTCAGGACCAGGAGAATGAAGACCAGCGACAGCGGTTGCGCAAGCAGCCAGAACAGTTTTGATGCGAGAAACATGGGGCCTGCTACCGTCTCTTCCTGGGGCATGGGGTCGGGGAGGGCGAACCTAGCAGCCCGGTCGGTATTGGCCAATGGAGTCTATTTGGAGAGTAAGAGGCCCGTGACGGCTCATTTGCCACGGGCCTTTCGGGTTGACGATGGTTCGGGCTTTCAGGCCCGGCCGAGCGTTATTGGCGCCTGAACTGCCGCCGTCTTGTTGCGCTTCAGATAGATCAGTCCGGCGGCAAGCAGGATGCCGCCGGCGATGATGGCAATGGCCAGCACCGGCCGGTAGGCAATCCAGGCGATGGCGATGACCAGAGGCCCGAGGATCAGCGTCAGGATAATAGCGATCACCGAGGTGCCGAAGCCGACGATCGACCCGACGAACGGAATGACGTCGGCAATGATACCGAGAATTGACAGCATCATGGCAAAACCGATGAACATGCCGAGCATTCCACCGCCGCGAATGAGCCAGGTGATCAGCGTGTTCTCACTCTGGGCGGCGTCGAACATCTGCGGCGCATCGACCTTTCCGGCAGCACTCAGAAACAGTTCGCGGCCATTGGAGGCCTTGTAGCCGGTGAGATTAGTCCCCGTCTGGGCGCCGACGAAGCTGGCTTCAGCGATGTCCTCGCGGCTGAAGCTGATGCGCAGGTCGCCGATGGCCGGGTTCTGGCGGTTCTGCGAAACGTAGAGGGTGGTGCCATTGGCATTGACCGGCTTGTCGGAACCGAGCGCTGCCGTGACCTGCGCGATGACACCGGGAGATAACTTGACCGGCGTCTCTGTCCCGAGATTGGCGACCGCCTTGCCATCGACCGTGAAGGCGCCGAGCGTTGCGGTCGCCACGGTGAACCGGTCCCCCTCGATCGGCATGTCAGGGTTCTGGTGCTGGTCGCTCTGTTTGAAATCGGACGAATCGACCGGGCGCGGGCGCCATTCCTTCTTGTAGCTGTAGGTGGTGACGGTCTCTTCGCCACCGCCGAGCGTCTTTTGGGTCTCGCTCTTGCTGTCTTCGATCCACTGATACATCTCTACCTGGCGGTTGAGGCCGGCAGCCCCCTCTGCCGAGACGCCCAGCATCGGATCCTCGGGCGTGCCGTCCGGTTTTACGGGGCCGGAAACATGCACGAGCTTGCCTTCATTGGCCGGATCCACGGTGCCGTTCTCGACAGAAGCGACGATACCGGCACCTTCCACCAGCGCACGATAGGTCTGGACCGAGCGGCCTTCATTCCAGGACAGAAGCCAGATCATCCCGATGACGAGGATTGGGCCGATCAACAGCCCGGCAAGGCCGCTTTTCAGCCGTGAAAACCACGACGTCTTTGTTGTTTCCGTAAAGCTCATGCTCCTTGTCCCTCTGTTGGTGCCCATCCGTCTAACGGTTGGTTCGACACACTTATTCGATGACACAGGTGCTATCAGTAAATCAGTAAAATTAGATAGAACGATCCCCCGTCGCGGTGAACACTCTTTGGGCGCTTCGCAAAGATTTCGGGGCATTCCTTTCCCGCAAGCAGAGCCGTTTTTCCATTTCATCCCTTGCCCATGATCCAACGGCTTGTATCTTGCGGCCGTGAGTTTTGTTCGGGAGGGGCGGCATGACATCGGTCAACGAAGTGTTTGGAACGGGAACGTTCGTCGGGCGCGTCTGGCGGCCGGATGTTGCGGGTCCGGCGCTGGTGGTCCTGCGCGGTGGCGATCTCATTGACATCACGTCGAAAGACGTGCCGACGATGCGCGACCTTCTGGAACTGGAGGATCCCATCGGGTTCCTCTCGGACTGTCAGGGCGAGCGCCTGTCCACCCTCGAAGCCATCATGACCGCCTCGGTGGAAGCCGCCGGCGATCTCTCGGCCATCCATCTGCTTGCCCCGTGCGATCTGCAGGCGGTCAAGGCCTGCGGTGTCACCTTCGCCCGGTCGATGATCGAGCGTGTCATTGAGGAAAAGGCTGCGGGAAATCCGGCTTTGGCCGAAACCATGCGTCAGCGCGTCACCGCCATTATCGGCGATAGCTTGCGCGACCTGAAAGCGGGATCGCCGGAGGCGGCGAAGGTGAAAGCGGCGTTGATCGAGGTCGGCGTCTGGTCGCAATATCTGGAAGTCGGTATCGGACCGGATGCAGAGGTTTTTTCCAAGGCGCAGGTCCTGGCCTCGGTCGGCTGGGGGGCGTCGGTCGGGCTGCATCCGATCTCCAAATGGAACAATCCCGAGCCGGAAATCGTGCTGGCCGTCGATAGTCAGGGACGGGTCAAGGGGGCGACGCTCGGCAACGACGTTAACCTGCGCGATGTCGAGGGCCGTTCAGCCCTGCTGCTTGGCAAGGCCAAGGACAACAATGCCTCGTCCGCCATCGGCCCGTTCATCCGTCTGTTCGACGACACCTATACGATCGACCATGTGCGCAAGGCCGACCTGTCGCTGACCATCAGCGGCCCCGACGGGTTCGTCCTCAAGGGCGCAAGCACGATGCGGGAAATCAGCCGCGATCCGCTCGACCTGGTTTTCCAGACCATCGGCCGTCATCATCAGTATCCTGATGGCTTCATGCTGTTCATGGGCACCCTGTTTGCGCCGGTCGAGGACCGCGATGCGCCTGGGCAGGGGTTTACACACAAGATCGGCGATGTCGTCACGATCTCGAATGCCGAACTGGGATCGCTGACCAATACGGTGCGGCTCTCGACCGAATGCCCGCCCTGGACGTTCGGGCCCTCCGCCCTGATGCGCAATCTGGCAGCGCGTGGATTGCTCTGATGTGTTTTCCGCGGTGAGCGTGTTTACCGGCTCTGGATGATGTCCGGTGGCTCGTTGCGCGAAAGGCGAACGGCCGAGAGAATGCCGCTCATGTAGATGCCGGTATCGACATTGATACGCCCTGTGCCAATCTCGACCCCCGCCACCGGCGTGTGGCCGTGAACGGTGACGAAGCCTTCGGCCGGGGCATCGTCCGTCAAGGCCAGCGGGCGCAGCCACAGGAGGTCTGCGTCTTTCTGGTCGGCGGGTGCGACACCCGTTTTCAGACCTGCATGGACAAAGCAGTAACCTGGGACCTGCAACATCGAGGGGAGGGATTCGAGGAAGGCGACATGCTGGACGGGAATGAGAGACCGCAGCAGTTTTTTTCTCTCCTCGCGGTCGGCTGGAAGCCTGTTCAACCCGTAGGAATACAGCGTTTCCAGGCCGCCCAACCGCAGCCAGTGGTGATCTGGAGAGGGATTGCCGAGAAAATCGAGCATGACCGCCTCGTGATTGCCGGCAAGGCAGATGCGGCGGATGCCAACGAGGGGCCGGGTCGTCAGACGGGTGAGCACGGTGGATGATTTTGGTCCGCGATCGACGTAGTCACCGAGCATGACCAGCCATTTGATGCCATCGCGCTTGCGGCTGTCCGCAACGATCAGGTCTTCCAGTCTGCCCAGAGTGTCATCGTATCCGTGCACGTCGCCGACCGCATAGATATGGTCGGGAGCCCGGTCGAAAAGGAGCTTCCTTCTTTGTTTCGGCGATGGCGCATGAGCGCCACCGCGCAGGAAATCACGGATGCCGCGGATCATCAACCGCCCCTGCCGCCACCATCTCGGCGCGATACCATTCGACGAAGCGGCGAACGCCCTCTTCCACCGAAATGGAGGGTGTAAAGCCGGTAAGGCTGTTGAGAAGATCAGGCGCTGCAAAGGTTCGGGGAACATCGCCCTGCTGCATCGGCAGCATCGAGCGGATGGCCGGGCGGCCGACGGCGGCTTCAACCGTCTCGACGAACCGCATCAGCTCGACCGGTTGCCCGCCGCCGACATTGACGACCCGGAAGGGTGCGTGGCGCGACAGGGTGTCGATTTCTTCGACGCGGTTCTCCTCTGACGGAACAACGCCCATCAGCCGGACGATGCCTTCGACGAGATCGTCGATATAGGTGAAGTCGCGGCTCATCCGGCCTTCGCCATAAATCTCGATCGGCCGGCCGTTGAGGATGCTATCGACGAACTTGAACAGTGCCATATCCGGGCGGCCCCAGGGGCCGTAAACCGTGAAGAAGCGGAAAGCGGTCGTTGGCACCTTGTAGAGATGGGCATAGCTGTGAGCCATCAACTCGCCGGACTTCTTGGTGGCGGCGTAGAGCGTCATCGGTTCGTCGGCCCGGTCGGTTTCCGCAAACGGGATCTTCTCGTTGGAGCCGTAGATCGAGGAAGTGGAGGCGAGCAACAGATGCTTGGGCTGCACGGCCTTGGCCAATTCCAGCATGTTCCAGGAGCCGATCAGGTTGGAATCGACATAGGCCTTGGGGTTTTCAAGACTGTAGCGCACGCCCGCCTGCGCAGCGAGATGGACGATGACGTCGGGTTCCCCGATCTCGGCCGCCTGATCCAGCGCCGCCTTGTCCTCAAGCATGCCGATCACGGGCCGAAAGCCGTTCGACCGGGCGAGGATCGCATGGCGCCGTTCCTTGAGGCGGACGTCATAATAGGGCGTCATTCCGTCGAAGCCGGTAACGAAGTGACCGTCGTCCAGCAGCCGCTTGGCCAGGTGAAACCCGATGAACCCTGCCGTTCCCGTGATCAGATAGCGCATACCGGCTCCTTGCTTGTCTTGTGTCGTCGCAGGCCCGTGGTGGCCCTATTGCGGCCGGCCGATGCTGGTATAAATGAAGCCGTGTTTCGTCACTTCGCCGGACTGATAGATGTTTCTGAGATCGACGAGCAGCGCTGTGTTCATCAAGGTCTTCAGGCGGGCGAGATTAAGTGCCCGGAACTCGTTCCATTCGGTGACGATCACCAGCGCGTCCGCGCCCTCCGCTGCCTCATAGGGGTTATCGGCATAGGCAATGCCGTCGATCACCTTCCTGGCGTTTTCCATACCCTCGGGATCATAACCGGTCACGATGGCGCCGGCATCGGTGAGTGCCTGGATGACCGCAATGGCCGGACTGTCGCGCATGTCGTCGGTATTCGGCTTGAAAGTGAGGCCGAGCACCGCGACCTTCTTGCCGCGCACGTCGCCGCCGGCAGCCGCGATCACCTTGCGGCCCATGGCGCGCTTGCGGTTGTCGTTGACAGAGACAACGGTCTCGATCAGGCGGACCGGGCTGTCATGATCCTGGGCGGTCTTGACCAGCGCCAGTGTGTCCTTCGGGAAGCAGGAGCCGCCATAGCCCGGACCGGCATGCAGGAATTTGCCGCCGATACGGCCATCGAGACCAATGCCGCGCGCGACTTCCTGCACGTTGGCGCCGACCTTTTCGCACAGGTCCGCCATCTCGTTGATGAAGGTGATCTTCATGGCAAGGAAGGCATTGCCGGCATATTTGATCAGTTCGGAGGTGCGGCGCGTGGTGAAGAGCAGCGGCGACTGGTTGAGATAGAGTGGCCGGTAGACTTCGGTCATCACGCTGCGGGCGCGTTCGTCGTTCAGCCCGATGACGATACGGTCGGGCCGCTTGAAGTCATCGATGGCGGCACCTTCGCGCAGGAATTCCGGGTTGGAGACCACGGCGATATCGGCATCCGGATTGGTCTCGCGCATGATCCGCTCGACCTCGTCGCCGGTGCCGACCGGCACGGTCGACTTGGTGACGATGACGGTAAAGCCGGTCACATGCGCAGCAATCTCGCGGGCGGCGTCATAGACGTAGGACAGGTCGGCATGGCCATCGCCGCGGCGTGACGGTGTTCCGACGGCGATGAAGATCACGTCGCTTTCGGACACGCTGGTGGCAAGATCGGTCGTAAAGCTCAGGCGCCCATCCTTGACATTGTCGGCGACCAGCTGCTCGAGGCCGGGTTCGAAAATCGGGATGCGTCCGGCCAGCAGCGCTTCGATCTTGCGCGCGTCCTTATCGATACAGATGACGTCATGGCCGAAATCAGCAAAACAAACGCCGGAGACAAGTCCGACATAACCGGCACCGATCATCGTGATTTTCATGGCACACTCCCAGAATGTCTCATAGCGCAGGCGGCATCGGTCAACAGCCAGGATGCACCCATAGCGGCATCCTTAGTCAAACAGATGCGCCTTGCCAATGCCGGATGTGAAGTGCCAGCGCATGGCCCACCTTGCCAGCCCGTCCCCGATGGCTAGATTGCCGCCATGACAAGAGCCACTGGCGACAAGGAAAGCAGCATGGCCGGGGCATTTCGCTGACACAACGAGCCCGCTGTCTGGCAAGGGATGCCGCCAGGCTGTCTCTGAAAACGGACGCAGAAACCGATTTCTGGCAGGAAACTTTCTACGGCTTCCACCGCGATAGCGGCCATGCCTATCTGGCCCCGATCTCTGGAGATTTCACCGTCCGCTCCGTTTTCCGTGCGGCTGACGCGCCATGATGCCGCCGTGCGCATTCAATTCCGGTTCGACCAGATCGCGTGCCATATGAGGCAGATCACGATTAATTCACAGCTCTTCAGCCGCGAACGGTCATTGAAAACTCCGAGCCGCCACGAAGCGTATTGCTGACCGTGCAGATTTCCTCTTCAGCGGCCTGCGCGATCGCATGCCGTGCTTCATCGTGAATGTCCCCCTCAATCGTCAGAACCACATTGAATTTCGCAACACGCGACAGGCCCTCGGTCGCCTTCTCGCCACTGACGTCGGCGCGGATTTCGGTCAGCCGGTCGAGTAGGCCCATCTGGCTTGCAGCGATCCGGGCGCTCATCGTCAGGCAGGCGGAGAGCGATGCATACAAAAGGTCGATCGGGTTGAAGCCGGGCTGCGACGGACCGGTGACGATCTGGATTTCGCCGCCGGTCGCGGATGTCACCTGTGGGAACCCGTGCCGGGCGAGAACAGCGGTTGCGCCTGTCGGCCTCGTTTTTGTCGTCAATTCCGCCACTTTTCTCTCCTAAAAACACATCTGGCCCATTTGATATGCAATTTTTCCTGTGTTGGAAGCAATTTTGGCTTCTGCCGCCCATAAAACCTGCTGGATTAAGTAGTCTACGGATTTTATGGAAATTTGTGTCCGCAAATGGCGCGACATCCGCAAGAGTTTTCCCGGCTGTCACCGGATAAGAGGCAATCTTGCTTGGCTGGCCGCCGCCGATTTTGCGATAACCGTTTCACACCGGGGCGGTCGCCTCATTTGACAGGACGGGACAGACAATGACCAAAAAGACTCTTCTCAACACCCTTTCGCGCCGTGCGGCCCTGGCCGCACTTGCCGTTTCCGCCGCTGCAATCGCTGGCTTTGCTACGCCGTCCGCAAGCTTTGCTGAAGACAAGTCGATCAAGGTCGGTATCATCAGCGGCGAGGACGAAGACGTCTGGCGCGTTGTCACCACCGAAGCCGCCAAGAAGGGCCTGACGATCGAAACCGTCGTGTTCAACGATTATACTCAGCCGAACGAAGCGCTTGAGCGCGGTGAAGTCGACGCCAACGCCTTCCAGCATCAGCCTTACCTCGACAACCAGATTCAGCAGCACGGCTATCACATCGTCAATGCCGGTTTTACCGCCGTCTGGCCGATCGGTCTCTACACCAAGAAGTTCAAGACCATTGCTGAACTGCCGGAAGGCGCCGTGATTGGCGTTCCGAACGATCCATCGAACGAAGGCCGGGCGCTACGCGTGCTGCAGAACGAAGGCATCATTAAGCTGAAGGACGGCACCGGCATTCTGGCGACGATCGCCGATATCGTTGAAAATCCGAAGAAGGTCGAAATCAAGGAACTGGATGCGGGCGTTGTCGGCCGTGCGATTGAAGATCTCGATGCGGCTGTCGTCAACACCGACTGGGCGCTGAAGAGTGGCCTGTCTGCGGAGGACCGTATCGCCCAGGAACCGGTCAACGACAATCCTTACCGCAACTTCATTGCCGTCAAGGCTGGCACAGAGAACGAAGCCTGGGTGAAGACGCTGGTCTCGTCCTATCAGAACGACGCCGTTAAGGCCGAGTTCGACAAGGTCTACAAGGGCACGGGCGTCAGCGCCTATTGATCGATACCGGCGCTCAATCGAGTGTACTCAAAAAACGGGCGGCTCTGGCATTTGTTTGCCAGGGCCGCCTTGGGCGTTATAGAGACGCCCGAAAACCGAACAAAGGACAAGGCATGAATTCTGTTGTTTCCGCGCCTGCAAGCGTGGCGATGCCGCAGGCCGAAGAGGTCGTCCGGCTGACGGACGTCAAGCGGCGCTTCGGTGCGACGCCGGCATTGGACGGCGTTTCGCTAACGGTGCGCAAGGGCGAAATCCTCGGCATTATCGGCCGCAGTGGTGCCGGCAAATCGACGCTGATCCGCTGCCTGAACGGGTTGGAACAGGCCGACAGCGGCGAAATCCATATCGAAGGCCGCAATATCACCGGCCTTACCGAAAAGGACCTGCAGCCGCTGCGCCGCCGCATCGGCATGATTTTCCAGCACTTCAATCTCCTGTCAGCAAAGACCGTCGAGGAAAACGTCGCGCTGCCATTGAAGATCGAAGGCCTCGGAAAGGCCGAGCGTCTGAAGCGCGCCGCCGAACTGCTTGACCTCGTCGGGCTGTCCGACAAGGCCAAGGCCTATCCGTCGTCCCTGTCTGGCGGTCAGAAGCAGCGTGTCGGCATTGCCCGTGCTCTCGCCGCCCGTCCGGCATTGCTCTTGTCCGACGAAGCCACTTCGGCACTTGATCCTGAAACGACCCGTTCGATCCTGGCGCTGCTGAAGGACATCAATCAGAAGCTCGGCCTGACCATCCTGCTCATCACCCACGAGATGGAAGTGGTGCGTAGCGTTGCCGACCGGGTTGCCGTTATCGATGCCGGCCGGATTGTCGAAGAAGGCCAGGTTTGGTCCGTCTTTGCTGATCCACAGGCGCCGATCACCCAGCGCCTGCTGAGCGGTATTCGCCCGCAGTTGCCGGAACATATCTCTGCACGGCTGTCGCCGGTCTCCGGTGATGAGCAAATCCTCAGCATCGACATGGCCGGTCCTGCCGCGCAGGGAGCGTTGTTTGCCGATCTGTCGCAAGTGCTGCCGCAGTCATTCCGGCTCGTGCATGGCGGGATCGACCATATCCAGGACCAGCCGGTGGCCCGTTTCTTCATTGCCGTTCCCGCGCGCGACGCTTCGCTGCCGGAAAAGGTACAGACATTTCTAAAAGCCCGCGGTGCGCGGGTGGAGGTGCTTGGTTATGACGCCAATCATGCTTGAACTGCTTGTCCGTTCGCTCTGGGAAACCATCCTGATGACCGGTGCCTCCGGCATCATCTCGCTGGTTGCCGGCCTGCCGCTGGGGCTGGCGCTCGTCGCCACCGCCCGTGGTGGCATTGCCGAAAATCCATGGCTGAACAGCGTGCTCGGTGCCATCGTCAACGGCTTCCGTTCGGTTCCCTTCATCATCCTGCTCGTTGCGCTGATCCCGGTGACGCGCCTGATCGTCGGAACGGCGCTCGGCACCTGGGCGGCGATCGTGCCGCTGGCGATTGCCGCGACCCCCTATTATGCGCGCATCGCCGAGGTGTCATTGCGGGAGGTCGATCGCGGCCTGATTGATGCGGTGCGCGCCATGGGCGGCAATCGCTGGACGATCATTCGCGAGGTGCTGGTGCCGGAAGCCATGCCGGGCATCGTGGCGGGCTTCACCGTCACGCTGGTCACACTGGTTGGCGCTTCCGCGATGGCCGGGGCTATCGGGGCTGGTGGTCTCGGCGACCTTGCCATCCGCTATGGCTACCAGCGTTTCGAGACGACGGTGATGATCGCCGTGGTGATCGTTCTGATCGTTCTCGTCTGCGGCATCCAGTGGCTCGGCGACCGCCTTGTCGCCAGACTCGATCACAAATAGCCGGCTAAGTTCTGTTGTGTCTGAAAGCGGCGGCGGGATGGGAGGCGGTCAACCTCCCGTTTTCGCCGCCGAAGACTTTCTGCCGCAGTGGTCCCTCAGCATAATCCGCCTTGAACAGGCCCCGCTCCTGCAGCACCGGCACGACCAGATCGACGAAATCCGCAAGGCTTTCCGGCGCTACGGTTCGGGCAAGGTTGAAGCCGTCGATGCCGGCTTCCTCGATCCACATCTGTAAATGATCGGCAATCTGCTCCGGTGAACCGACAACCGGCTTCATCCGGCTGCCCAGCACCATCTGTCCGGTGATCTGCCGGACTGTCACCGGTTTTGCCGCCTGTTTGGTAATGGCGGCGAGCGCCGACTGGTTGGCGTTGGTGGTCAATTGTTCGATGGGTTCGTCCAGCCCGTATTTTGAGAGATCAATACCGATGGAGCTGGAATAATGCGCCAGCGAGGCCTCGACGCTGGAATAGTGGCGATAGTCTTCCAGCTTCTCCTGCGCTTCCTTTTCCGTCCGCCCGACAACGACGGTCAACAGATTGAGGATGCGCAGGGCATCACGGCCCCGGCCGAATTCTTCGGCTTTCCGGCGCAAGCCTTCGACGATCGGCCTGGCAGCCTGCGGGGTGGCGCTGGCAATGAAGACGCATTCCGCATGTTTGCCGGCAAAATCCTGGCCTCGCGCCGAGGCGCCGGCCTGAAACAGCAATGGCGTGCGTTGCGGCGAGGGCTCGCTGAGATGGATACCCTCCATCCTGTGGTAGCTACCTTCATGGCTGACCGCCCGCACCTTGGAGGGATCGGCAAACACCTGGCCCGTCTTGTCGCGCAGCACCGCGTCGTCGTCCCAGCTGCCTTCCCAGAGCTTATAGAGGATTTCGAGATACTCTTCCGCCGCATCGTAGCGGGCATCATGCTCCGGCTGACGCTGCATGCCCATGGCGCGGGCGGCGCTGTCGAGGTAGCCGGTGACGATGTTCCAGCCGATCCGGCCCTTGGTCAGGTGGTCCAGCGTCGACATGCGCCGCGCCAGCAGAAAAGGCGGCTCGTACGTCGTATTGACAGTGACGCCGAAACCCAGATGTTTGGTGACATGCGCCATCGCGGAAATCGGGATGAGCGGATCGTTGACCGGAATTTGCGCGCCGGTCTCGATGACCGGGGCAGGGCTACCCTTGTAGACGTCATAGACCCCGACAATATCCGCCAGGAACAGCCCATCGAGCTTGCCGCGCTCGGCAGTGATCGCCAGGTCCGTCCAATAGTCGAGATCGGTGTAGCGCATCGACTGGTCGCGCGGATGGGTCCACAGGCCATGATTGATGTGTCCGGCACAGTTCATGTCGAAGGCGTAAATCTGCATTGTCTTCATGTTGCCGTCCCCTGCCTCTCGATAGCGCTTTTCACGGCTTCGCGCCATTCCGGCGAAAACACCTAGGTCGTCCGCTATTTTAGATTCGCATTACGAAAGTACCGCAAATCCGGGAATTTTTTATCTCTATAAATTCTATGAATTTTACAATGATTAAACCTCATTCCACCGGAGCCTTCGGCGCGGAATGCCATTGAACCATTGCCGGGAGAGGGACATGACAATCAATCGACGCCGCCTTTTGGGAACTGCCAGCTTGGCCGTTCTCGCTTTCATGACGCAGAGCAATTTTTCCTACGCCGCCGACGTCAACGTCAATATCGGCTACCAGCCGATCGTCGAGCCGTCGCGCGTACCGCAGGCCGATGGTACCTATGAAAAGGTGACCGGCGCCAAGATCAACTGGCAGAAATTCGATGGCGGTGCCGATGTCATTGCCGCCATCGCTTCCGGCTCGCTTGATATCGGTTATGTCGGCTCCTCGCCGCTGGCGGCCGCCGCCAGCCGCGAAATCCCGATCGAGACGATCTTCGTTGTCGGCCTGATCTCGGAAGCGGAGGCGCTGGCCGTCAAGGGCATCGACAAGCCTGAAGGGCTTGCCGGCAAGAAGATCGCGACGCCCTTCGTCTCCACCGCCCATTACAGCCTGCTGACCGCGCTGAAGCACTGGAAGGTCGATCCGAAGTCGGTCGAAATCCTCAACCTGCGGCCGCCGGAAATCGCCGCCGCCTGGGAACGCGGCGATATCGACGGCGCTTATGTCTGGGATCCTGTCCTGTCCGAACTGAAGAAAACCGGCAGCGTGTTGGCCACCTCAGCGGATGTCGCTTCATGGGGCGGCCCGACATTCGATGCTTGGATCGTCAGCAAGAAATTCGCCGAAGAGCATCCGGAAATCGTCACCGGCTTCGTTCAGGTGACCGGCAAGGCATACGAATCCTACCGTGCCAATCCGGACAGCTGGAACGCAGCATCGCCGGAAGCCGCAAAGATCGCCAAGCTGACTGGCGCCAAGGTCGAGGAAGTTCCGGCTCTCCTGAAGGGTTATCATTTCCCGACGCTCGAAGAGCAGGCCGGTGCCGATCTGCTGGGCGGCGGTACGGTTAAGGCCGTCGCGGAAACCTCGGCCTTCCTGCTGGAGCAGGGAAAGATCCCCGCAGTCCTCCCCGACTACGCGCCCTACGTTTCGTCACGCTGGGTCGTCGACGCCGCCAAGGCCGGTCTTTAAGAAACAGGTGCTGGAATCCAACAGGGGTTCCAGCACCGCAAACCATCGGTGTGATCATGAGCGTCCTGTCGCTGCAATCTGTTTCCCTCGCTTTTCCGGCCGATCGCACCAGTGGCCAGACGCGGCTCGTGCTCGATAGCGTGACGCTGCATCTGGCGTCGGACGAATTCATCGCGGTCATCGGCCGCTCCGGTTCCGGCAAGACCAGCCTGCTCAATCTTGCGGCAGGGTTTCTCAAGCCCACATCCGGCCGGGTTTCGGTGGATGGCGCCGACATTACCGGTCCTGCTGTAGATCGTGCTGTCGTCTTCCAGGACGATGCGCTCTATCCCTGGCTGAATGCCCGTGACAATGTTGCCTTTCCGCTCAAGCTGCGCGGCGTCGCCAAAGGGGAGCGGCGGTTCCGGGCCGACGAGTTGCTGGCAAAGGTCGGTCTGGAGAGTGCGGGAACAAAGAACATCTGGGAATTGTCGGGCGGCATGCGCCAGCGCGTCGGCATCGCCCGAGCGTTGGCGTCCGAGCCGCGTTTCCTGCTGCTCGACGAGCCGCTCGGCGCGCTCGATGCGCTGACCCGCACCCGCCTGCAGCAATTCCTGCTCAAGGTCTGGTCGGAGAGCAAGACCGGGGCGCTTTTGATCACCCACAGTATCGAGGAAGCCATGCTGCTTGCCACCCGCGTCGTTGTGCTGGCGCCCAATCCCGGCCGTATTATCGCCGATATCCCGGCAAGCTTCGGCAAGCAGTTGCTCAACGGAAAATCGCTGCAGGATATCAAGATATCACCGGAATACCGCCGTCTTCACGATGGCCTGACCGGGCTCATCCATGCGGATAGCGAGGAGGAAGCGGCATGACCATCAATATCGGCACCATTGCGCCCGTCGCCCCGGCTGCGCCTGCCGTGACCGAAGCGCAAAGGCCAAAACGCAGCCCCGGAACCTTGCCGCTCTCGCTGGCAACCATCGCCGTCATCATCGCTGCCTGGAGCCTTGCCTCGGCCTATGGCCTGGTGTCACCGCTCTTTTTGCCATCGCCTCTGATCGTTTTGAAGGCGATCTATTCCGTCGCGGTCAACGGCTTCGTCGATTCGACGCTAGCGCAGCACACGCTTGCCAGCCTGCTGCGTATTTTCGCAGCCCTTGCCGCCGCACTCGTCATCGGCATTCCCGCCGGTCTTGCCATCGGCACCAGCCGTATCGGCAAGAGCATTCTCGATCCCATCGTCGAATTCCTGCGGCCGCTGCCGCCCCTGGCCTATCTGCCATTGATCATCATCTGGATCGGCATCGGCGAGGCATCGAAGATCACTGTCATCGCGCTTGCCATGCTGCCGCCGATCATCCTGTCGACGGCCGCCGGGGTCAAATCCGCACCGGCCGATTTCATCAACGCCGCCAGGTCGTTCGGCGCGACTCGTCTACAGATCCTCGCGCAGGTCATTCTGCCCAGCGCCATCCCGTCGATCCTGACCGGCACCCGCATCGCCCTCGGTGCCGGCTGGTCGACGTTGGTGGCAGCCGAGCTGGTGGCCGCAAGCCGCGGCCTCGGCTTCATGATCCAGTCGGCCGCGCAGTTCCTCGTCACCGACATCGTGATTGCCGGCATCATCGTCATTGCCGCGATCGCGTTTCTGTTCGAGATTCTGGCGCGCCTGCTGGAACGCTGGTTCGTGCCCTGGGCGGCGCATCGCTGATCACGGTATAAATTCGCTAACGCGGTTCAACGGTCTGGCTGAGATAGGTCGGGTCGAACTGCGCCAGTTCCTGCAGGCGCGTCCAGTCGAGAATGGTGATCATCTGGCCGATCCAGGTCAGAAGCTCGGACTTGCGCAGGATCTGCAGGGTCTTGTTGAGGTGAACCAGCGAGATGCCAAGCACATCGGCAAGTTCCACCTGAGTCAGCGGAAAATGGAAGCTGTAGCCTGTGGTCCGCCCAACCACCTGTAGCCGCATGAACAGCTCGCAGACCAGGTGGGCAAGATGCGCCTTTTTGGACCGCCGCCCCATCGCCACGATCCATTCGCGATGAATGGCGCCATCCACCAGCGTGTCCAGCCACAAGAGGCGGCTCAGATGCGGTTGAGATTCAGTGATGGCCTTGAGGTCGCCATGTTCGACGAAGGCCACGTGGCATTGCGACATGGCGACGATGCCATGGTCCATGGTCTTCAGAAGAAACGCGTGTAGATCGACGAAATCGCCGGCAATGTGCAAAGCGGTGATCTGGCGCGTGCCATCGGCCAGGAACTTGTAGCGCGCTGCAAAGCCGTCGATCAAAAGCGTGCTATAGCCCGGCCGCGATCCCTCGACCACGATTTCCTCATCGACCTTGAAGCGCCGGTCACGCCAGATCAGGTTCCTGAGCAATGTCACCTCGTGCGGCGACACCACATCATGGCTTTGAAGGTTGAGAAGCAGGGATTCAATCAATTTGCGGCATGCCGTGTGAGGGATGGGCTCTCCACCTATCCCACAAACGGCCGGGGCTCATTTAACATTGACACATGAACGACGAATCCTGTTGATTTCAGGAACTATTTTCATTCCGGCGAATTCCTGATCGTTCAAGGGGATGCGACGATAATGAGCCGTTACTTTTTCGATCTGCACAATGGTGACGGCGTAACCCGCGACAAAGACGGGCTGGAACTTTCAACGCGCGCCAGCGTGACACGAGAAGTTACCCGCATTCTGCTGGATGTCGTTCAGGAGGAGATTGGCGAGCAGTCTAATGGCGCGGTATCCGTCGTCGTGCGCGATGACAAAGGCCGGGTCGTTTCTGTGGCCAATCTGACCTTCAGCAATGCGTGGTTCGATGACGAGCCAGGCAATTAGCTATATGTTTTGCCTCTGGCCGCGCCGCCATCCGCCGGCGGCGCGCGCAAGGGGCTATATCATCGCCCGGCTAAGGCCGCCGTCAATCGGCAGCGCCACACCGGTGATGTAGCCTGCCTGCTGGCTGGCGAGAAAAGCCGCCGCCGCTCCGAACTCGGCCGGAGTACCGTAGCGGCCGATCGGAATATCCGACTGGCTGCGGGCGGCCACGGTCTCGATGCTTAATCCTTCGCTTTCCGCATCGATCCGGTCGAAGCTCAGCGTCCGGTCCGTCGCCAGCCGTCCGGGCAGAAGCATGTTGACGGTAACGCCCTCAGCCGCCACTTCCCCCGCCAGCGTCTTCAGCCAGCCGGCAACGGCGCTGCGCAGCGCATTGGAGGCGGTCAGGCCCGGGATCGGCTCGCGGATGCTGGTGGAAGCCACGGCCATGATCCGCCCCCAGCCGTTTTGCCGCATGGAGGGCAGCAAGCGGTTGGTGATGCGCATACCGGCCAGAACCATCGTGTCGAACTGGGCGCGCCAGAACGCCGGATCGATCTCGGCCGCCAAGCTTGGCGGCGGCCCGCCACCGTTGAGCACCAGGATATCGATTTTTCCAAAATCGGCCACGAGCCGGTCGAGAAACGGATCGATGGCATCAGGGTTGGCCAGATCAAGCGCAAGCCCGCGGACCGAATCACCGATCTGCGCTGCACTCTGTTGCGCCTTCGCCAGGTCGCGGCCTGTTAAAGCGACAATGGCTCCCTCAGCGGCCAGCGCCTCGGCAATCCCGCGCCCCAGCCCCTTGCTGCCGCCGAGAACGAGTGCCCGCTTGCTGTTGATGCCGAGGTCCATGATGTGCTCCTGCTACCACTGTGATGTGGAAACGGTTGGAGCGCGGGAGCGGCGTTCAGTCAATGGGAAAGATGAGGCGAGGGGAGATGGCGGACACGGCGCATGAGTTCAAACCAAACAGGTTTGGCATACTCAATAATGTACGAGGAAGAATTTGGTGGAGCTAAGCGGGATCGAACCGCTGACCTCTTGCATGCCATGCAAGCGCTCTCCCAGCTGAGCTATAGCCCCATAACGGGTCCGGCGGAGCCGGTTTCCGGGAACCGTCCGAAGCGGTTTCGCTCGGCGGTGGCGGCTTATTACTTCTGCTTTTTGCAGATGGCAAGCCGAAAAAGACAAAGGGCGACGTTTTTATTGTGTGAGCGGGGAGCCCAACGTCCGCACGTCGTTGAAAACCCGGTGCGGATGCCAATTGTTTGAATTTTGTGAGGTTTAGAGGCAGGCTTTCAGCGAGCCGCCAGGCCGCAATCTCTATCGCATAAAAGGTTGCTCAGAATTGTCCTGATGTTCCCGGGGGGACGTATCCCTGCTGAGGGACATGCGCCGCACCTTGCGCCTGGTCTTGAAGCGCAAGGACGATCAACCTTCGGGTGCGCTCCCAAAGCGGTCGGTGTTGAAGGCTCTTGCTTCGGTGGGCGGGATGATTTCACCGGCTGTCACCTGTAGCGTTTGCCTTGAAACGCGTGGGGCTCTCATGCCGATAACGTCGCCGGGCGAATGCAGCGCCCATGTTATCAGCGACTTGCCGGAGATCGCTGCGAAGTCTCCACCCCGTTTCCAGGATCCTGTCATTGGCAGGGACCCGATGATCTCCATCCGTGCCTTCAAGGTCGCGTGCGCGGTCGCGAGTGGTTCAAATCCGCCAGAGCCGTGCAATGTTATGGGTGTTTCAATCGCTGGAAGTGCGGAGATCGGCCCGATCGAAGCTGTCTCGATGGTATCCGGCGACGGAGCGCTCACGGTCAGAACGGCTGGCCGTATCGACGGGATGGGAACGGCATAGGAGGAGAGATCGGTGAACGGTTGTTTTTCAGCGTTGCCGCCGGGAGCTGTTTGCATGGCAAGGGCGTCGAGGGCCTTGCTTCGCGGGGAAGACTGGAGTGCTGTCAGCAGGCCACGCTGTTCGCCATCCGTACGCGACGCTTCCGCAGGTGATTTGGCGTTCTTGTCCTGCCGCGCCGTGCTGGCGATCTTGATCGAGGTGGAGCTGACGCGCTTTTTGTAGTCCGCCACCGCTTGCGTGTAGCCAGGCAGTGAACTGCCATCGGCTGCGAGGTGCATCGTGCGCCCGGTCGGGAATATCCGTGCCAGCTCCTTGCGGGACATGCGCGGCCAGGCACGGACATTGCCGACGTCGAGGTGGACGAACGGAGATCCCGAGGTAGGGTAATAGCCAACGCCGCCGACCTGCATCTGCATCGCCAGAGCGCGCACTGTCGAAAGCTTGACGCCGGGAATGAAGAAATCCATGGCCTTGCCGAGCGTATGCTGGCTGTTCTTGGCGACGCCTGTGCTGCGCGAGCGGGACCGCAGCATGCTATTGGTTGCCGGGGATCGATAGGCCGAGACGATGTGGATATAGCCGCTTGCGCCGCTGCGATCGTAAACCTCCCATACCAGATCAAGCAGACGGGGATCCATACGGGCGGGTTCGTTGCGCCGCCAATCCCGCAGGAACCGGTTGATCTTGTCCATTCCCTTCGGATCAAACCGTCCGCTGCGCTTGTAGGTGATCGTGGCTTTTTCGCCCGTGTGGGTGAAATACAGTTTTAGCGCCCGATCCTCCGCCATCGCAGTGACTGCGGATCCGAGGATGGCGGCCAGCGTAAAGAGCGCCGTCATGGCCAGCCGCGTGGCATGGTTTACGATGCCGGAGACCAGCGCTACAGCCTGATTGATGACATATCCGACTGAACTCTTGTCCCGTACATACGCTGACACAACAAACCTCGCCTGAAGTTGACTACTCAAACACTTCGGAATGGCCGCGCTCAACGCCGCCTCCGGCATGAATTATGGTCAACAAAGTCCTAACAAGCGGTTGATGATCGCGTGCGATGCGATATTTGCCGCTCAACCGGCCGGTGTTTCGTGCCGGACGCGGTCATTGCGCAGCGCTGCGGGTGGGGTGATGCTTGAGGGGGAGGCAGCCGTTGTAACCGGCCAACCGGAGGTCGCCCGGATTGCGCCTGTGCTGTAAAAAATGATGGGATATTAGTCCCGCACTTGCCATGTGGCGACATGCCGCCCGCTCTTGATACGGCGGAACCGCGTCAAGGATGCTTTGTATTTCAGGTCAGAAGGGGGAGTATCCGCTTTGCCGTTGGGGAGACGGTATCGGCCTATAAGCGATGGGGCTGATGATGCCCGAAGGAGGAGCGCAAAGGCGCTTCGCTCATTATTCGTTATTCAGTCTAACGCCGGCCGTCTCAAACTCCCGTCGCCGAGAGTCTGAGATATCCGGTTAATCAGGTCTTGAAATTAGACCTCGTCGTCGTCGTCCGATACGCCGATCAGGTCGGACAGGCCGTCCTCGTCGTCTTCGTCGGCTTCGAGGAACGTATCGTCGTCATCGCCTTCGATTTCGACGTCGTCATCGCCCAGATCCGGAAGGTCGTCGCCGCCGGCTGCTTCGCTGTCGGCATCCTCGAGCGAGACCAGTTCGACTTCTGGGTTCTCGGTATCGACTTCCTGAACCTCGTCTTCTTCGGCCGCCTTTTCCATTACCTTGGCAACGGATGTTTCCTCGAAGAAGGAGAGCGGGTAGGATTTTCCGGTATAGGGAGAAACGATCGGATCCTTGTTCAGGTCGTAGAATTTACGGCCCGTTTCCGGATCGACGCGTTTGGTTCCAAGTTCCGCTTTTGCCACGGTCAAAGCCTCTTGAATGGCCGGAATTACCGGCATCTGCCGGTATACCGGCGTTGAAGGTGAAATGAATTAGCCGGTCCCCATAGTCGTCTTGGCTTCATCTGTCAAAGATTAACTTGTTCAGGCGTCCGCTGCGCTTTTCTTTGGAAGAGAGGATGACCATTCTGCAACTTGCTGTTACGCAGCGCGCAAAGTCGCGGATAACGCGCTCTGCGCAGTGTCAGACTTTTCTCCGATGTGGAGATTGGCTGTGACGTCACAGCGGCTGAAACGAGCGGACCAACTGGTTTTTGGGCGAGAAGCGGCGGTGAAACCGGATAGTGAAGTTATAATGGCATTGATTTGTAGCGTTTTTATCTTTGTCGTCCTGACGCTTCTGACCCAGATTGGCGGGGTAGTTTTTCTGGCCTCGATTGCGGCGTCCCGCGTTCTGCAAATCAGCGGCCGCCTGCTCAAAGCGATTGTTTTCCTATTTCTCTATGTTTTGGCAACGGTTGCTGCACATGCCGTGGCACCGGCGTTCGGGCGGGTTGCGCTGCCGTGTTTCAGCGATGCCGCGCCACTTCAGCTCCAATCGCCTTTGTACTGTGTTCTCAACCGGAACTATGTGAGTGCCGGTATGCAGCAGGCGGCGGAGGCTCTGGCTCAGCATATGGCTTCGGAATTTCCAGGTACCGTGACGCTGGCGCTGGATGCGAACTTTCCCTTCATCAATGGATTCCCCCTTCTCCCGCATCTCTCACATAGCGATGGGCGAAAGCTGGATGTCGCCTTCTATTACCGGGGGGAAGCCGGCGAAGTGTTGAACGGGCAGACGCGTTCGCCGATCGGCTATTTCGCTTTTGAACAACCGGATGGCAACGCACCTCTACCCTGTGCCGGCCGCAATGATCTTTTGACCTTCCGCTGGGATTTGCAGTTTCTTCAGCCTCTTTTTGTCGATTGGTCTCTGTATGAAGCGCGAACGGCAACAGCAGTTCGATGGTTATCGTCTGAGGGGCGAAAACAGGGCGTCGAGAAGATATTCATTGAGCCGCATCTCGCAAAAACGCTTGCCGTCGAGAACGATACTGTGAGATTCCAGGGTTGCCGGGCGGCTCGCCACGACGATCATATCCATTTTCAGGTAGAACAATGACTTTCATCATCGCCATCGACGGACCTGCGGCAGCGGGCAAGGGAACATTGTCCCGCCGCATCGCCGAGGAGTACGGTTTCCATCATCTCGATACCGGGCTGACCTACCGTGCCACCGCCAAGGCGCTGCTGGATGCCGGACTACCCTTGGACGACGAGAGGGTTGCCGAGCAGATGGCCCGCGACGTCGAACTTGCCGGGCTCGACCGCAATGTCCTGTCTGCCCACTCGATCGGCGAGGCCGCCTCCAAGATCGCCGTCATGCCGTTGGTGCGCCAGGCGCTTGTCGAGACGCAGCGTGCTTTTTCGGAGCGTATGCCCGGTACGGTTCTCGATGGCCGCGATATCGGCACCGTCGTCTGCCCGGATGCTCCGGTGAAACTCTATGTCACGGCCTCGGCCGAAGTGCGCGCCCGGCGCCGGTTCGACGAGATCGTCGGCAACGGCATTCCGGCCGATTTTCTGGAGATTCTGGCTGACATCGTCAAGCGTGACGAGCGCGACATGGGGCGGGCCGACAGCCCGCTGCGCCCGGCTGCCGATGCGCACTTGCTAGATACCTCTGAAATGAGTATAGAGGCCGCATTCTTAACGGCGAAGACGTTTGTCGACGCCGCATTGAAGTAATCGTCCGAACCACCATCCCCGCGCCGGATTTGCTCCTTCATGATTGGAGCGGATGGTTTTTGGACTTGTCAACGCTAACCCCCGGCGCCTGTGCCCCATGAAGGCACATCAGGAGTATTCATGTCTCAAGCTAACCCCACCCGCGACGATTTTGCTGCGTTGCTGCAGGAATCCTTTGCTACGCAGGATCTTGCCGAAGGCTACGTCACCAAGGGTATTGTAACGGCTATCGAGAAGGACGTCGCAATCGTTGACGTCGGCCTCAAGGTCGAAGGCCGCATCGCTCTGAAGGAATTCGGCGCGAAGGCCAAGGACGGCACGCTGAAGGTCGGCGATGAAGTCGAAGTGTACGTCGAGCGCATCGAAAATGCGATGGGCGAAGCTGTTCTGTCGCGCGAAAAGGCTCGCCGCGAAGAGAGCTGGGTCCGCCTCGAAGTCAAGTTCGAAGCCGGCGAACGCGTCGAAGGCGTCATCTTCAACCAGGTCAAGGGTGGTTTCACCGTCGATCTGGATGGTGCCGTTGCCTTCCTTCCGCGCAGCCAGGTCGACATCCGTCCGATCCGCGACGTTACCCCGCTGATGCACAACCCGCAGCCCTTCGAAATCCTCAAGATGGACAAGCGCCGTGGCAACATCGTTGTTTCGCGCCGTACGGTTCTCGAAGAGTCGCGCGCTGAACAGCGTTCGGAAATCGTCCAGAACCTCGAAGAAGGCCAGGTTGTTGACGGCGTCGTCAAGAACATCACCGATTACGGTGCGTTCGTTGACCTCGGCGGCATCGACGGCCTGCTGCACGTCACAGACATGGCATGGCGCCGCGTCAACCATCCTTCGGAAATCCTGAACATCGGCCAGCAGGTCAAGGTTCAGATCATCCGCATCAACCAGGAAACCCACCGCATCTCGCTCGGCATGAAGCAGCTCGAGTCGGATCCTTGGGATGGCATCGGTGCCAAGTACCCGGTTGGCAAGAAGATCTCCGGTACCGTCACCAACATCACCGACTACGGTGCATTCGTAGAGCTGGAGCCCGGCATCGAAGGCCTGATCCACATCTCCGAAATGTCCTGGACCAAGAAGAACGTACATCCCGGCAAGATCCTGTCCACGACGCAGGAAGTCGACGTTGTCGTTCTCGAAGTCGATCCGACCAAGCGCCGCATCTCGCTCGGCCTCAAGCAGACGCTCGAGAACCCGTGGCAGGCATTCGCGCACAGCCATCCGGCTGGCACGGAAGTTGAAGGCGAAGTCAAGAACAAGACCGAATTCGGCCTGTTCATCGGTCTCGACGGCGACGTCGACGGCATGGTGCACCTGTCGGATCTCGACTGGAACCGTCCGGGCGAGCAGGTCATCGAGGAATACAACAAGGGCGACATGGTCAAGGCCGTCGTTCTTGATGTGGACGTCGAAAAGGAACGCATCTCGCTCGGCATCAAGCAGCTCGGCAAGGACGCAGTCGGCGACGCTGCTGCTTCCGGCGACCTGCGCAAGAACGCCGTTGTTTCGTGCGAAGTTCTGGCCGTCAACGACGGTGGCATCGAAGTGAAGCTTGTCAACCACGAAGACCTCACCTCGTTCATCCGCCGTGCCGATCTGTCGCGTGACCGCGACGAACAGCGTCCGGAGCGTTTCTCCGTTGGTCAGGTTGTCGACGCTCGCGTCACCAACTTCTCCAAGAAGGACCGCAAGGTCATGCTGTCGATCAAGGCTCTGGAAATCGCTGAAGAGAAGGAAGCCGTCGCACAGTTCGGTTCGTCCGACTCGGGCGCTTCGCTCGGCGACATCCTGGGCGCAGCCCTGAAGAACCGCTCGGGCGAATAAGCCTTAGCAGTCTGAATAGAGAAGCCCGCGGAAAGCGATTTCCGCGGGCTTTTTCATGTCCTGCTTTCCGTGCCGGATGGCTTCATCCGTAGCCGCCCATACGGCGGTAGAGATCATAGGCGGCGTCGCTCTCGCGTTCGTCCAGATCAGCCTGCTGCACAGGAGCCGTATCTTCGCCTTCGCTCTCCGGCTTGTCGCCGTCTTCGCCCTGCTGGTCTTGATCCTCTTCGCCGGTAAAGGATGGTTTTTCTTCGTCTTCCGCTTCGAGAGTCCGTAACTCCTGTGTCTTTGCCGGCAGATAAGGGATCATCGCGAAGGGGATTGCATCGCGGATAACGCCCGCGTCGGGCAGTCGCGGCGTCAGGGCTTCACGCGCATTCTCTTCCGCCGTCGCCGAATGCGGCAGCATCTGGCGGCTCGCCGCCTTTTCCTCCGGTCCATCCAGCATCGGGTTCCAGGTATCGGGTTCAAGCCCGGCCAGCTCCCTCGGATCGCCGATATCGCCGGTGAGCAACGATGCGTCCGGCAGCATTTCTGCACTCTCGGAGGCTTCCAGCTGCGCAAACAGGATTTCGGCGCTGATGTCAGCCGTGTCGCCTGCAAGCGTTGCAAACAGTGGGTCGGATGTCTCGGCACCGGGCAACGGCAGGCTGGCCTCGACCAGCGCTTTCAGCGCCTGCGCAAGGCTCTTTTCCGGGCGGTCTATCTCCATCTCGGCCGAAGGCGAGGGGATGTCATCGGCGCCGGTGAGGGATTGATCCTGCGCCTCGATCTCCAATTCCCACTCGCCAAGATCGTGATCCGTGAAGCCATCGACCTCGTCGGGATTGCGTGCAACGGTCATTTTGGCGGTTGACGTCGCCGCATTGGCCGGAATGTCTGGCTCAGCGTCCGACGTGCGGTAATCATCGCCATGGGCTTCAGGCCTGTCAGAGCCGGTCGATGCTTCCTTATGCTTGGATGTTTCCTGCGGCCCGGAGAGCTCGAGTTCCAGTTCTTTCACCAGCTCTGCTTTCAGCTGGTCATCCATGCCGGATGCGATCGTGGCGACCAGAGACAGGGCCTCCGGATCGGCGGCGAGAAAGGCAGCAGCGGCGCGCAGGAGCGGGATCGTCTCCGAATTCGCCTTGCTGGTGTGTTGCGGCTGCCCGCCGGTGGGGGCGGCGTCGCGCGCCGTCTGGGCCTTTGCAGATTGCTCAGCACGCGGTGCCGCCGCCGCCGTGTCCGCATCGATGCTTTCTTCGAAGGCAATGATGGCTGGGGTGGTATCGTCACCGCCAAAGGCCTTTTTCAAGGCGGCCTGCAACAGCCCGGGGTCGGCAATGATTGCCGGGCCGGCGACGATCGTCTGCGGATTGGGCACGGATGCCTGACGGGCCGGAGCTGTCGTCTGTCCCTGCTGTATGGCGGTATTTTGCGTCGGCTTGCCGTCCGGCTGTGTGCCGCCAGCGCGCGGTGCGGTGGGCGGCAGGAAGGGTCTGTCCAGCAAGCGCGGCATCTCGATAATCGAGGGCATCTTCAACACCTCGGCGAGCATCTTGATGACGATCGCTAGATTGCGCTGGCCTAGTTGCTTTTCAAGGGCCGCCCGCGCCGCCGGTGGCAGCGTTTCGATAAAGACGGCTAGCCGCTTGCTGAAATCGCGAAGCGTTTCCTGCGGCAGCGGCGGAAATTTCAGGATTTTCGACAATGTGTCGAGCAAACGGATCAGCGCGTCCTTTGGCAGAGGCTCGCTTCCCAGCAGATGCCGGTTCAGCGTCTCCAGAATTTTCAAAACCGCTTCCGACTGATGTCCCGAAATCCGGCCAGGCATCGCGACCGGTAGCGCCCGCTCTCGCGGCGCGACCGTTTCGATGGCGACAGCCGCCTGTGCTGCTGCGCCGGGTGTCTTGACCGAGAGAAGGGGCATCAGCATCGCAATCTCCGTCACGTTCGGGTTGAGGCCAAATCTGTTCGGCATGCCAACGAAAGCGTCGGATGCCGTAAGGCATACGTCAGGGGGATGATGGCGCTTCATGCGCATGCCCGACGGCTCATTCACGGCCAGACCAGACTGCGGCGGCTGCTGCGGAACCAAGTTGGCCGAGCATTGTATGGCTCCATATTAGCGCGGAATGATTGACAGAATATTAACCATACCGAGAGCGGCTACCCCGAGATGGCAGGCGCCTGCTTTGCTCTTGCCGCCCTTTCCCCGCTCGCGTACATCTCGTGCTACCGCCGCCGGTTATGCTGCGCGTATGGAATTGCTTTCGGGGGGAATGCGATGAACCTGACCAACCTGATCCTCAACACCGATAGCTACAAATTCAGCCATTTCCTGCAATACCCGCCCGGCACCAGCGGCATTTCCGCGTATATTGAAACCCGCGGCAATCCCGAACAGGCCGATGTGCTGTTCTTCGGGCTGCAGATGTTCCTTAAAGAGTATCTCGGCAAGCCGGTTACACGCGCCGATGTCGATGAGGCCGAAGCGATCGTCCTCGCTCACGGCCTGCCGTTCCATCGCGCCGGCTGGATGCGCATCGTCGATCATTTCGGCGGCTATCTGCCGCTTGAGATCCAGGCGTTGCCCGAAGGTACTCTGCTGCGCCGTGGTGTGCCGATGGTGCAGGTGGTCAATACCGATCCCGACAGCTTCTGGCTGACGTCCTACATCGAGACCGCGCTTTTGCGTGCCGTCTGGTATCCATCGTCGGTCGCCAGCAATGCCCGCAAGATCAGGCAGATCATCCGGCCAATCCTGGAGAAAACCTGCGACGACCCCGACGCCGTCCTGCCTTTCCGGCTGCACGATTTTGGAGCGCGCGGGGTTGGCGCGCAGGAACAGGCCGGTATCGGCGGCGCGGCGCATCTCGTCAATTTCATGGGCACGGACACGGTGGCCGGCGTGCTCTATGCCCGGCGGTACTATGGCGCCGAAATGGCCGGGTTCTCGATCCCCGCTTCCGAACATTCGACGATGACCGCCTGGGGTGTCGAGCGGGAAACGGAAGCCTATTCCAACATGATCGACCGCTTTGCCGGTCGCGGCATGTTCGCTGTCGTGTCCGACAGTTACGACATCAACTACGCCGTCTCGGAAATCTGGGGCGAGCAATTGCGCGAAAAGGTCAGGGCCAGCGGCGGCACAGTGGTCATCCGTCCCGACAGCGGCGACCCGATAGAGACGCCGGTGCATGTGATCAAGCAGCTCGACTATCATTTCGGCTCAGTGTTGAACGGCAAGGGCTACAAGGTGCTTGAAAAATGCGTCCGGGTCATCCAGGGCGACGGCATATCCAATGCCGACATCAACCAGATTCTGGGCCGTCTGGAGGCATTCGGGTTCTCTGCGGAAAACATCGCCTTCGGCATGGGCGGCAGCCTGTTGCAGAAGGTCAATCGCGACACCTATTCTTTCGCGATGAAAACCAATGCCCGGCTGGATGAAGCCGGCAAATGGCACGATGTCTTCAAACGGCCTGCGACCATGAACGTCAAGGCGTCGAAGGCGGGCCGTCAGGCGGTCGTCAGCGGCCCTGGCGGCCTCGAAGCAGCGCGTCTCGACGAGCTCAGGGATCGCCGCAATCATCTGGAGACAGTCTGGAAAAATGGCGACCTGCTCCGCGACTGGAGTTTTGACGAGATACGCGCCCGGGCAAAATAACCCATTGCCTGGTAGCCAGCGGCGCTCCATCTTGGGTTAGGTCTACCTGTGGAGTCCTGACGATGACGGTTCGTCCGCCGCAATCCCTGTCGCCATCCTTCAGCAAGGATACCGGCCTCAATCTGCTCGAATACGAGCTGATGTCGGAGCGGGCCGATGCGCTCGGCCGGCATGGGTTGAAAGTGGAAAAGGCGATCGCCGCCTTGAGCGTACTCAGCGATCCTCAAACGGCGCCGGAGCAGCGGGAACAGTTGCTGAACGATGCCGCCGATGTCGTCTGGGCGTTCTTCATCCAGCGCGAAATCTGTGGCCTGCGCTCAAACCGCGATGCCGTTCAGCGATATGGCATCCCGAAGGAAGTGATGGCGCGCCTCGGTATTGTCAGACGCAAGCCGTAATCAGGCGGCCTTCGCCCCTTCGGCCTGGCGCTTGAGGATTTCATAAATCCCGTTTTCGTCCAGGCTGACGGGTAGAATGCCGTTCGCTTCCGCATCCTCTCCGACCGGTGCTGCTGCGTCTCCGGGACCGGCCCGGGCGAGCAGAACGGCCGCGTCAGCCTCTTCCTTGGCTTCCTCGGACGTGTCCGTCGTTCCCGCTTCCGTATCGATTGTATCGATCCGCCCAGCCGTGCTGTTGCTGGCTGCAGTGGTTTCCGCCTGTTCTTCTATCTGCGCGATTTCGGCGCCCGCTGCCAAAGTCAAAAGCAGATCGCCCGCTGTGACAGCCTCTGCAGCAGGCTGGCCTTCTCCGGTCGGCGCACCGGTTGAGCCGGGGGCATTGAGAACGGCGTCATTGACCTTTTCGATCGTGTCCTGAACATCCTGGACGTCCTCGAGCTTCTCACCTGCTTCCAGTTTGCGAATATCCTCTTCGCGCTCCTTGCGCGTTTCGGCGTTCTCGACCCGGGTCGGGTCCGGCTGGTGGGTCCGTTCCAGCTTCAGTTCTTCGATGGATTTCGGATCGGCTATATCTTCCAACCGTTGGATCGCGACCTGCGTATCCTCGGTCGACGTGCCGTCGGTGCGTGCGGTATCGTCCAGAATTTCCTGGATGGCTTTCGCCTGAGTCCCGTGAGGGTTCTTGATGGCTTCCACCATCTGAGCGGCGGTCAAGCCCAGATCCCGAAGACCTGTCTTCTTTTCGAGTTCCTCGATGCTGGCTGGCATCGGCTTGCGCACGTCGGCCATCGCCTCGCCGATGCGCTTGCTGTAGGCCTTGTCGTCTTCGCCCTCGTTTTGCGTGAGCCCATAGCGGGTCACGAAGCGGGCCGCCATCTTCGTCATTTCGGTCGGCTGTTCTGCGGTGCCGTTCAGCACGGCATCGATATCATCGACCGAGACCCGAAACCGGGCCAGCGTGACCTCGCGCGGTTGACCGGGAATACCTCCGTTCGCTTCTCTTTTGCCGATCATCGAAACCAGCGCCAGCGTATCGCCAACGCGTGTACCGAAATCCGTGTCGGTTTCGCCTTCGTCCCGGCTCACACCCAAGACGTTGAGAAAGCGCGAAATCAATTCCGCCATCGGATTGTCGTCGCTCTTCAAGGCGCCGAAGAAATGGGCGTTGACCTTGTCGTTGAGCGCCGCATGGCTCTTGCTCGCCGAAATGCGCGCCTTGAGGATATCGTCCTCTTTGGTTTCCTTGCGCGCCTTCTTTTCGTCCTCGACGCGCCTCTCTTCCGCCTGGTCGATCATCGACTGCATCAAAGTGGTGCTAACTGTTCCGGCACTGGATTGAAGAGGCGTAATCATGGCTGCTCCGCGCGGTCTGCAACGTGGGATATCGTTGAACAGTAACCGGCAACCATTAATGTCTGATTAACCTATTTTCGTGGTCGTTATATTAGGATGGTGTCAACCTTCGACGCCGGCGCCGGGACGCCCCACGCGGCTGCGGTCGTGGGTTGAGGCTGCCGGATAGCAGGATCAGCTGTGCGCGAAAATGTCGGTTTCCTCCCAGCCCATCAAATCGAGCTTGGAGCGTGTCGGCAGGAAGGCGAAGCAGGCGTCTGCATGTTCGGCGCGGCCATCGCGGATCAGGCGTGCCGTCAGCTTGTCGCGCAGGGCATGCAGATGCAGCACGTCGGATGCGGCATATTCCAGCTGTGCCTGCGAAAGTTTTTCGGCGGCCCAGTCGGACGACTGCTGCTGCTTGGAAATGTCAACCTCAAGCAGTTCCTTCAGATTGTCCTTCAGGCCGTGCCGGTCGGTGTAGGTCCGGGTCAGCCGCGAGGCGATCTTGGTGCAGAACACCGGCGTCGTGGTGACGCCGAACGTATGGAACAACACGGCGATATCGAAGCGGCCGAAGTGGAAGATCTTCTGGCGGGACGGGTCTTCCAGCATGGCCACAAGATTCGGTGCCTGCGTCTGGCCCTTGGCGATCCGGATGACGTCGGCGGAACCGTCGCCAGGCGAAAGCTGCACGACGCAGAGCCGGTCGCGACGCGGGATGAGGCCGAGCGTTTCTGTATCGATGGCGATCGCGCCCTTGTAGCGGGCGGCGTCTTCAACTGAAATGTCGCCTTCGTGAAGCCGTATTGTATTTGCCATGGAAAACCCCACATCAGCCGGACAAGGTGCAGCACTTTGGTTCAGGTCGTTGGCTATAGCGTAACTTCTCTGGAAACGATACCGTCTCCTCACGCCCGCAGGAGACCTATGGCGCTCATCGGGCATCGGTTGGAATGGTGATGTTGACCCTGCAGACTGTTTTTCTCTCCGCCTCGCTGCTTCTGTCCGGCATCCCGGCTATCGCTGCGCCACTGTCCACAGCGCCGGTGCAGCTTGCTCAGGTCTATACCGATCTGCCCGGTGTGAAGACGCCGGAGGAGGCTTTCGATGCCAAGCGGATCTACTGTGAGCAGACCGTCATCAAGCGCGATGGCTACCCCACTTTCGCGCCACGCTACAGGACCGTCAACAATTGCCGCCAGGGCGACGGTCCGGTGTTCCAGTCTCCCGGCACGCCCCGCTCGATCGAACGCCAGCTGCGCGGCCTTGATTATTAGGCAGGCCTCCTGTCCAGCCGCCTTGCAAATTGACCGTTGATCAATACAACTTCGGCCAAGAGGAATGCCGGGCCTTTCCCATGCCTGGCGAGGGAGATGCTATCATGCCTGAAACGCAACGGCCCCTGGCCATCTGCGCGCCGGAACCGCGCACGCTTGATCTGATCTTTACGCCTGCAGCGCTGGAGCAGCTGAAAGCCAAGTACCGCATCATCGAAGCTGATCCCGAAGATATCGCCGGACTGGGTGACGATGTTCTCGGCGAAGCCCGCTATATTATCGGTCAGCCGCCGCTCAGCGCCGAAACGCTGGAGCGCATGCCAAATCTTCGTTGCATTCTCAATGTCGAGAGCAACCTGATCAACAACATGCCCTATGAGCTGCTGTTTGCCCGCGGCATCCATGTGGTGACGACGGGGCAGGTGTTTGCCGAGCCGGTCGCCGAGATGGGGCTTGCCATGGCGCTGAATATTGCCCGCGGCATTGTCGATGCCGACGTGGATTTCCGCGAAGGCCGTGAACTCTGGGGTGGCGAAGGCAATGCAAAGGCGCGGCTCTTGTCTGGCGCCGATGTCGGCATTATCGGCTTCGGCGATCTTGGCAAGGCGTTGAACCGCGTGCTCTCCGGGTTCCGCACCAATACCCGCGTCTACGATCCCTGGATGCCCGCCTCGATCCTCATCGACAACGGCGTCATGCCGTCGAGCCTTGAGGATGTGCTGACAAAGAGCGATTTCATTTTCGTCGTTGCGGCGGTCACCAGCGAGAACCAGCATTTCCTCGGCGCTAAGGCTTTTGCGAGCATGCGGCCGGGTGCTGCCTTCATCCTGCTGAGCCGCGCCAATGTTGTCGACTTCGACGCGCTGATGGCGGCGGTTGCAAGCGGCCATATCGTGGCGGCGAGCGATGTCTATCCCGACGAGCCTTTGCCGCTTGACCATCCCGTCCGCAGCCTCAAAGGCTTCCTGCGCTCCGCCCACCGGGCAGGCGCGCTCGACAGCGCCTTCAAGAAGATGGGCGACATGGTGCTGGAGGACATGGACCTGATGGATCGCAACCTGCCGCCGATGCGCTGCAAGCGGGCGGAGCGCGAGACGGTCTCGCGCATGCGCTCCAAGCCCGTCAGCGTCAACTGAACGTGGTGATTGCAGCCGGCAAGTCGCCCGGCGTTACGCGCCGTTGACCCGGCGCATCGCTTCGAGGATCGACCCCTTGGTTTCATGACCGGTCTTGTAGAGGCCAAGCATCACCGTGGCAGCATCGCGGCCATTGTCGCTGTCGAGCACCGTGTGGGTCTCCTCGCACCATTCTTCCAGCGCGCCGCAGACCACTTCGATATCAGTTTGATTCAAGGCCATGTCCGACAGAAACGACATCGCTTCACCCCCATCGCTCGAAACACACCTAGTTTGAAGCAACAGTCTAGAGCCGGCGCGGGCGCTGACAATTCCCAGATTTAGGGGGTGGAAACCCCGCAGTGAAGCCGGGTAATAATATGGTTTCCGAAGGGTTGCGTGTTGGGCTCAATCCGCCCGGGCGGCGGACGCTTCCACCAGAGAGGCGGCGATCGCCATGGCAAGCAGCTTGCCTTTGGCCCTCACCGTGCCGCTATCGAAATCGCGTGCCGAGAGGGCGAGGTCCATGCCCTCGCGCATCAGAATTTGTTGTGCCCTGTAAACTGCCCAGTTTTCGACGTCGTCGCGCTTCTGCATTGCGCCTGCCCCCCGGCTAAATCATTTAGCGTTGTCGTTCGGCTCTCAATTCGGCCTGGACGCAGGCACATGAGGCGAATCAGCTGAGCGCGAAGACAGAATGCGTCATTTCCTTGAAATCGAAAGCAGAATTTTTCAGCGATGACTTATTGGGGGTAGGTGTTGCCCCACATTTCACAACCTCTCTTCCAAGAGGTCGAGAACAGCGCGCCATAAAAACATCAACTCTTCGAGCGTTGCGGCCGCATCAGCCGTTTCTTTATCCCGCGGCCCCACCTTCAACGGCTTTCTGACGCTAATCGCCTCGCGATTTCCCGTTGACGCGCGCCGCGCCCGCATCCTTTTTTTCTTCCTCGAAAGCCTGCGGGAAATTCTTGCGGGCGAGAGGCACGTTCAACTTCAGCAGTGCCTCATACGAGGCCGGGTCAAAACCGCGTTCCGCCGGCAGCAATTCCCTGCCGAACAGGCGGCACAGCCGTTCGCCATCGAGATTGCCACGCTGGAACGGCGCCGTGCCGAAATATTGAAAGAGGGCTTGGACGAATTCGATATCGGCAAGTCCAACCGTCTGATCCATGGTCCGGTGCCGCGGCCAGGCGCTCAGGGGCGTAACCTTGGAATTCGCCCGGCGCAGGGTGAACTGCCACTGGGTGCCGAGCATTCCGGCTGGAAAGCCGCGATGCTTGGGCATTTCAGGGGTCTTGGCCATTGCATCATACCTCGAACACGTCTTCGAAAGCTTCCGGGAAATTCTTGCGGCCGACACGCTCGTCGATCCGTAACAAGGCTTCGTAGGACGCCGCGTCGAACGGGTCTTCGGCGGGAACCACTTCGCGGCCGAACAAGAGGTTCAACCGTCCGGCGTCCAGATTGCCGCGCTCGAACGGTTCGGTGCCAAAATGGTGCCAGAGCGCGTGCAGGAAGGCGGCATCGACCTTCTGCTCGATCGAATTGGGGCGAGCGAGGCGCTGCAGCGCCTTGAGCGGAGTTACCCCCTTCTCGTTTGCCCGCCGGATGGTGAAGTGATGACCATGGCCCGGCATGCCGGAGGGAAAGCCCCTGTGTTTTGTCATCTCGGGCCGTTTAGCCATGCTAGTCTCTCCTTACGCCTTTACAATCTTGTCCTGCGTCTTCGTATCGAAGTCGGAGGCATCGTGGCGTTCATGCAATTGTTCGGATGGATCGCCGCTCGTGCGGTTGACCATGCGGCCGCGCTTGACCGCCGGGCGGGCCGCAATTTCGGCCGTCCAGCGCTGGACGTTCTTGTAGCTCTGCACATCGAGGAAGGTGCCGGCATCGCCATAGGCCTGGCCGAGTGCCAGATTACCGTACCACGGCCAGATGGCCATGTCGGCAATCGTGTACTCGGAGCCTGCCATGAATTGGTTGTCGGCCAGATGCCGGTCGAGCACGTCGAGCTGGCGCTTCACCTCCATGGCATAGCGATCGATCGCATACTGGATGTGCATCGGCGCATAGGCATAGAAATGGCCAAAACCGCCACCGAGGAACGGGGCGGAGCCCATCTGCCAGAACAGCCAGTTGAATGTCTCGGTGCGGGTGCGCAGATCAGTGGGCAGGAATGCGCCGAATTTTTCGGCGAGATAAACCATGATCGAGGCGGATTCGAAGGTGCGCACCGGAGCGCCGCCGTCCTTTGGCGCATGGTCCATCAATGCCGGGATCTTCGAATTCGGATTGACGCCGACGAAGCCAGAACCGAACTGGTCGCCATCGCCGATCTTGATCAGCCAGGCATCATATTCCGCACCCTTGTGCCCTGCCGCCAGCAGTTCCTCGAGCATGATCGTCACCTTGACGCCATTCGGCGTGCCGAGCGAATAGAGCTGCAGCGGATGTTTTCCGACCGGCAGCACCTTGTCATGCGTCGGCCCGGCGATCGGCCGGTTGATGCTGGCAAACGCGCCGCCATTGGCCTTGTCCCAGGTCCAGACTTTCGGGACTTCGTAGCCTGCTGGAACATTGTTGGCGGGGGATTTTTCGGTCATGGGCGTGGTCCTTAGTAAGTGAGCGGCATGTGCGGAGAGAAGAGCACTTCAAACACGTGAGAAGTGCGAGCGCACTATGATTCCTCCGAGTTCAAGGGGCGCATAATTTGCATTCGCGATAGGCTATCATTGGTATGGCTTTTGCGATGGTCGCAGCTGCGGATCTATCGGAATAGGGGCCATGCCAATGACCATTCTCAGGGGCGTTACTTCCATTGAGCCCGGCTCCACTGTTGCACATGCCGCATCGGTATTCGTGTAGGCATGCGTATTTTTTAGGGTAATTTTCGTAAATCCAGTATTGCACGCAGTTATTGCCTTTAAACTCTGGGTTTTGTAACCCATGCCGGAGAAAGCATGAGAAGCACATACATTCCTGCTCAAAGCGACCTGTTCGTCAAAGCCTGTCAGAAGCGTACTCTACGAGCTTGGGAGCCGTTCTCTGAATGCATCAGCATGAACTTCACACTTCAAAATTCAGACATTGGCGATGAGTATCCGGAATGGCGAATGCATTGGGTGTATTTAGTTTCCTGTCTTCGAATTGTTGGTCATGTGCTGGATAAAATGGACGCGAAAGTCTCGCAAAGGCATCACGAGGAAGTTCTCCGAAAATGGAATGGGTGGAAGGACAATCGCCGTGACAACTGGATATTTTGGGAGTTCATTGAGCTTGAGCGGAACAGTATACTCAAAACCTTCGAGTTCGGCGTATCGCTAGACGAAGAGGGGCTTTATTTCGAACGACTAGATGCTGACGGCATTCAATTGACCAGAGAGGCCACTTACTGGTGGCGCCAGCAACTTGAGGATCTCGAAGGAAAATTGCCATAATTAGTTTCTCACAACGGGATCGTATCGTGCTTGCGCCACAGCTGCTCTTTGCGTTTGCCCCTGAGTGAAGCAAACGCCCTTGCGATGCGGCGGCGCGACGAGTGGGGCATGATGACCTCGTCGATGAAGCCGCGTTCGGCGGCGACGAAGGGGTTGGCGAAGCGTTCCTCGTATTCCTTCGTCCGGGCGGCGATCTTGTCGGCGTCGCCAAGCTCGGAGCGGTAGAGGATTTCAGTGGCCCCTTTTGCGCCCATCACGGCGATTTCGGCGGTCGGCCAGGCATAGTTGATGTCGGCGCCGATATGTTTCGATGCCATCACGTCATAGGCGCCGCCATAGGCTTTTCGCGTGATCAAGGTCACCATCGGCACGGTTGCCTGGCTGTAGGCGAACAGAAGCTTGGCGCCATGCTTGATGACGCCGCCATATTCCTGCGCCACGCCGGGCAGGAAGCCGGGAACGTCGACCAGCGTCAGGATCGGGATCGAGAAGGCATCGCAGAAGCGGACGAAACGGGCTGCCTTGCGGGAACTGTCGATATCCAGGCAGCCGGCCAGCACCATCGGCTGGTTGGCGACGACGCCGACGCTCTCACCTTCCAGCCGGATGAAGCCGGTGATGATGTTCCTGGCAAAGGCCTCCTGCAGCTCGAAGAAATCGCCTTCATCGGCGATCGCATGAATGAGCTCCTTCATGTCGTAGGGTTTGGCCGAACTGTCGGGGATCAGCGTGTCCAGCCGGTTTTCGAGGCGGGCTGGATCGTCATGGAAGGGGCGGACCGGCGGCTTTTCGCGGTTGTTCAGCGGCAGGAAATCAAACAGCAGCCGGACCTGTTCCAGTGTTTCGATATCGTTTTCATAGGCCGCATCGGCGACCGAGGATTTCTTCGTGTGGGTGCCGGCGCCACCAAGTTCTTCAGCGGTGACGATCTCGTTGGTGACGGTTTTCACCACATCCGGTCCGGTGACGAACATGTAGGATGAGTCGCGCACCATGAAGATGAAGTCGGTCATGGCCGGCGAATAGACGGCACCACCGGCGCAGGGACCCATGATGACGGAAATCTGCGGGATGACGCCGGACGCTTCGGCATTGCGGCGGAACACTTCGGCATAACCGGCAAGCGAGGCGGAATTCGATGCCCGGCGNACCACCGGCGCAGGGACCCATGATGACGGAAATCTGCGGGATGACGCCGGACGCTTCGGCATTGCGGCGGAACACTTCGGCATAACCGGCAAGCGAGGCGACGCCTTCCTGGATGCGGGCGCCGCCGGAATCGTTGAGGCCGATGACCGGCGCGCCGTTGCGCACCGCCATGTCCATGATCTTGCAAATCTTCTGGGCGTGGGTCTCGGACAACGAGCCGCCAAGCACGGTGAAATCCTGGGAAAAGACGTAAGTTTGGCGGCCGTTGATCGTGCCCCAGCCGGTGACGACGCCATCGCCCGCCACCTTCTGCTCGGCCATGCCGAAATCGACGGCGCGGTGGGTGACATACATGTCGTATTCTTCAAACGAGCCCTCGTCGAGCAGCACTTCGATGCGCTCGCGCGCCGTCAGCTTGCCCTTGGCATGCTGGGCATCGATGCGCTTCTGTCCGCCGCCAAGACGCGCCTCGGCGCGGCGCGCTTCCACGCTTTCGATGATAGTGCGCATGCTTCCTCCCGTCTTGCTCGTCTCCTGCTTAGCCGGAAACACGATCGAAGGAAATCTCCGATCGTGCAGGCGGGGCTTGCTTGGCCAAAAGGACGAGCCGGAGGCGGGGTGCGCTGAAGGTCTGCGTCAGGCGGGATCGGCACCCATTACCAGGCCTTCGATGTCATGCTTCTGGCTGATCGGCACCAGTTCGTCCACGACGCGGCAGACGAGGTGCTTTTTTGCCTTTTCCGGCAGTGCATCGAAATAATCCTGCGTCACCATCATGTCGTGCAGTTCGGCATGACCGGCACCGGGTGCATCGACCCCAAGCACCATGACCGGCCGGGCAATCGGCGACAGGTGTTCGGTGCCGCGGTGAACCGTCAGGGCCGAGCGGCAGGAAATGTCGCCGCGCTGCGGGAACTTGCGGGTGGCGCGGTCCTGAAAGCGGCCCCAGAGCGCCTTGTCGGGAAACATCTCGTGCTTCCAGCCGCGGCCGTCGTCATACTGCGTGCCGGGCGCTACCTCGAACGGCCCCATGTCGGGCGTGACATCGACGCCGGTCAGGTTGAAGGCGAGCGAGGTGATGCGGCGGTCCACATAGGTGTCTTCCGGCGAGGGAAAGTCGCGGTGCCATGGCTGGTATTTCGCGCCTTCGAACGGCACGTCCAGACCGATTTCGACGATCTGGTAGTCCGGACCGAGCGCTGCCTCGCACATGGCGATGACCCAGGGATGCATAATCAGATCGACGAACCCGCCAAAATCCTGCGGATGGATTTCCACATACCAGCGCCGGGGACCTCGGCCGACTGCGCCGCCGGGCCGCTGGATGGCCGACCAGAAGGCGGTCATCATATCCTGTCGCATCGCGTCGGCCCATTCGGGCGCAAAAGCGCCCTTGAGGCCGGTGATGCCGTCCTCCTTCAGAGCGTTGAGGTTGTCCTGCAGGTCAAATCGTGCCGGTGCGTTCATGATCGTTCTCCTCCGATGCTCAAGCCTAATGTAACTAATAATTATTAGTCAATATGCTTATGAGAATAAATAAGATAGGTTTCCCTCACAGCCGGGGAATGCAGTCTTGAAAAAAACCAAACATGAGAAGCCGCCGCGCCGCGTGACGATGACCGATGTTGCACGGCTGGCGGGATGCTCGCAGGCGACGGTGTCGTTCGTTCTCAACAATGCGACCGGCGTGACCATTTCGGCGGAGACACGCGGCAAGGTCATCGAGGCGGCCCGGACGCTGGGCTATGGCGCATCGTCGCTGATCCATCGGCCGGTGCTGGGCAATCTGGGGAGTGGCACCATCGGATTCCTCTGCGATCAGCTGGCGACGACGCCGGAATCGGTCAATGCGATCGAAGGCGCGCGGCAGGCCTGCTGGGACGAGGGGGCGACCATTCTGGTTGCCCAGACGATGGGCAATCCGGAGCGCGAGGAAAAGGCAGTGGAGGCGATGCTGCGCAGTGGCATCGAAGGGCTGATCTACATGACGATCTTTACCCGGCAGGTGGCGCCGCCTTCTTTTCTCGAGAACCTTCAAATCCCTGTCGTGCTTTTGAATTGCTACGCGCCGGAAAGCCGTTTCCCCAGCGTTATTCCTGATGAAACTGCCGGTGGCTTTGCTGCGACCGAGACGCTGATCCGGCTCGGCCATCGCCGCATTGCCACCATTGTCGGGGAACCGTTCATGCAAGCGGCGCAAGACCGGCTGAAGGGCTACAGGAAAGCGCTGGCCAAGGCCGGTATCGCCTATGATGCGGATCTGGTCGGCGAAGGCAACTGGTCACCGACCTCGGGTTTTGAGGCGACGCAGCGGTTTCTCGCGCTAAAGGATCGGCCGACCGCCTTCTTCTGCCAGAACGACAAGATGGCATCCGGCTGCTACAACGCGCTGCGCGACGCAGGCCTCAGGATCCCGCAGGATGTCTCGGTGATCGGCTATGACGATGACGAACTCTGCCGCCATCTGCGGCCGCAGCTCACCACCCTGATCCTGCCACACCGGGCGATGGGCGCCTGGGCGATCTCCGAGCTTGGCAAGCGCCGGACATCCGGCAAGGACGGTTATCCGCTGACCAAGATGGATTGCAACCTGATCGAACGTGATTCCCTCGCGGTCCTCCCGTAGCGGCGTTGTTGTTTATCCGGCTACGGAAGTGGTTGTTTGGCAGTCGCGTCACGCGACCTGCCGCAATGCCGGATCTGGGATTGGCACGGCGGCCATCAGGGCGCGGGTATAGGGATCGGCCGGGTTTTCGAAGACCGACCGGCGCGATCCCATTTCGACGATGCGGCCGGCGCGCATGACCGCGACATTGTGGGACATGCGCTCGATTACCGCCATGTCGTGCGAGATCAGGAGATAGGCAAGCCCCATCGTTTCCTGCAGTTCCAGCATCAGGTCGAGCACGCGGGCACGCACGGAAACGTCGAGGGCGGCCACGCTCTCGTCGGCGACGATGAGTTTCGGGCCGAGCGTCAGCGCTCGGGCGATGCAGATGCGCTGGCGCTGGCCGCCGGAAAATTCATGCGGATAGCGGCTGGCGGCATCCGGCTGCAGGCCGACCCGCCGCAGCAACTCGGCGACGCGGTCGTCGCGTTCGCCCTTGTTGGCCAGGCCGTGGATGATCAGCGGTTCGGCAATCGCGGCACCGACCGCCATGCGCGGATCAAGCGAGGCGTAAGGATCCTGAAAGATCATCTGGGCGCTGCGCCGCACCGGCCGCATCTGGCGCTGGCTGAGGCCGCCGATATTCTGGCCGTCGATGACGACATCGCCGGTAAACGGGATCAGGCCGAGCACCGCCTTGCCGGTGGTGGATTTTCCAGAGCCGCTTTCGCCGACGAGGCCGAGCGTCTGGCCAGGCAGGATATCGAAGGAGACCTCGCTGACGGCGGATGCGGGTGGCTTCTTGCCTGAAAGCCAGCCGGTTGCCTTGCCATAGGTGACGTCCAGCCCGCGCACGGTGAGCACCGGCGCGCGATCCAGCATAGGCGTCTCAGCCACCACGGGGCTGATACGCGGCGGCCCGTCTGTGCCGGCATGCGCGCCGAGCCGGGGGACGGCGGCCAGCAGGTCGCGGGTGTAGGGCTGCGTTGGTGCATTGAAGATCGGCAACGCGCCACCCTGTTCGATGATCCGGCCGCTCTGCATGATGACGACGCGGTCGGCCATCTGGGCGACGACGCCCATGTCGTGGGTGATGAGAATGATCGAGGCGCCGAATTCCCGCTTCAGCTCGTCCATCAGCTTGAGGATCTGCGCCTGGACCGTCACGTCGAGTGCCGTCGTCGGTTCGTCGGCGATCAGTACTTTCGGACGGCAGGAGAGCGCCATGGCGATCATCACGCGCTGGCGCATGCCGCCTGATAGTTCGTGCGGATATTGTTTCAGCCGTCTTGCCGGATCGGTCATATGCACGGCATCAAGCATGCGCAGCGCCACCGCATCGGCGCTGCCGCCGTCCGATCCTTGATGTTCGCGAATGGCCTCGGTCAGCTGTGCGCCTATGGTCATCACCGGATTGAGCGAGGTCATCGGCTCCTGAAACACCATGGCGACATCACCGCCGCGGACACTGCGCATCGCGCTGTTGGACAGACGCGAGAGTTCGCGGCCTTGAAGCGCGATGCTGCCGGAGGCGAACTGCAACGACGCCTTCGGCAGGAGCCCCATGATGGCCAGCGACGTCACCGATTTTCCTGAACCGCTTTCACCGGCGATGCAGAGCGTTTCCCCCAGCTTCAGATCGAAACTGACATCATCGAGAACCCGCCTGCGGCCTTCCGGCGTGCGGGCATCGACGCAGAGCTTGTCGACGGTGAGGACGGATGGGGAAACGGGGGCAGCAGATGTCACGCGAACACGATCCTTGGGAAATAGAAGGAGACGACCCAGTTGGGCATATCGACGATTTCGCTGATCCGGAGATCACCGCAGACCGAGCAGAGCATGTAGGCATCGACGGGGTTCATGCCGTGTTCGGAGCCGAGCAGGTCGATCATCCGCATCAGCGCCTCGCGGGCACCGGTCATCAGGTCCGGGCCGATGCCGGTGGTGACTTCATAGCCCATGCCATCGAGATGGCGGGTGACGGGCTCAGTGGTGGTGAAGCGTGGACTTTGCAGACGCGCATCCTTGACCAGCTCGATCGTCGCCTCAACCTCCATCTGGCTTTCGATGGCGGTGCCGCAGACTTCGCCATCGCCTTGCGCGGCGTGGGTGTCGCCGATCGAAAACAGCGCGCCGTCAACCTCGACCGGCAGATAGAGCGTCACGCCCGAGGTCAGGTCGCGGATATCGAGATTGCCACCGACGCGGCGCGGCGGCACGACGGAATGAAGGCCGGGCTCGGCTGGCGCGACGCCGATCGTTCCGGCAAAGGGCTTCAGCGGCACCTTGCCACCGGGACCGTAAAGCGACGGCGCCATGCTGTGCGGATCGTAGGACCACATATGCAGGGCCGGCTCCTTGAACTGGTCCGCGAGCAGGCCGAAGCCCGGAATGTTGGCGGTCCAGCCGACACCGGACGGAATGAAGCGGCGGATCGTCACCTTCAAGGCATCGCCGGGTTTTGCACCTTCGACATAGACCGGGCCGGTGACGGGATTGATCTTGTTGAAATCGAGTGCTGCCAAGGTTTCGAGCGTCGATCCGGCACCCAGCTGGCCGCCGGAGGAATCCAGGCATTCGAAATGGATGGTCTCACCGGGCTTGGCGACGACAGCCGGCTTGAAATCCCTGTTCCAGCCGAAATTGTGCTGGGCGCGGTGAATGGTATGGGTGCAGGCGACGCACATTGGTTGTTCTCCCTTAGAAGCGCGGCCCATCGAATCACTGACGTGCTCGCATATCGTTATTCTCGGTTGGCAGGAGCGGCATGCCCCTCTCTTCTCCCCATCGGGGAGAAGGTGGCCCAAAGGGCCGGATGAGGGGGCCAAGCACTCGTAATGTGCCGCGCCGCCCCCTCATCGCCTCGCCTTCGCTCGGCACTTCTCCCCGTTGGGGAGAAGAGGCTGCATCCTTGTGCGCCCCTGACGATTACGGCTCCGGGCAATTCACCGGAGCCGTAATCGCTGTCTTACTCGTCCTTCACGAAGATCGCGTCGTAGTTGATGACGCGGGTCGGATCGACGTAGATGTCGCCGTCACCGCCCATGCGGGGCGACTTGGCAACGACGCGGCGTTCGTTGGTGACCGGGATCCACGGCGCATCCGCCATGATATCGGTGAAGATCTTGCCCCATTCGGCCTGACGCTCGGCGGCCTTGGCCGGGTCCGACATCGAATCGGCGGCAATCGCGCGAGCATCGAGATCCTTGTTGCAATACCAGGACCAGTTCCAGCCGCCCTGAACCGCGCCGGAGCAACCAAGAATCGGGCCGTAGAAGTTGGACGGATCCGGGAAGTCGGCGATCCAGGCCATGCCGCCCGACCAGATCATCGGTGCTTCGCCCTCAGTACCGCCAGCGGCGATCACGTTGGCCTGTGCCAGGGCGCGAACCTCGGCCTTGACGCCGATCGCGGCGAGATCCTGCTGGATCGCCTGGGCGATGCGCGGCTGCGGATCGGTGTTGGTCGAGTAGAGCACGGTCTCAAAACCATCCGGGAAGCCAGCCTCGGCGAGCAGCGCCTTGGCTTTCTCGACGTCGAAGGCATAGCCGGTGAAGGTCTTGTCATAACCCGGCATCAGTGGCGGCAGCGGCTGGTTGGCGGCGGTGGCGCGGCCGTTGAGGATGCGGGTGATGCGCTCCTTGTTGATGGCCATGTTGAGGGCCTGGCGGACCTTCACATTGTCGAACGGGGCCACTTTGGTGTTGAGCGTGATATAGCCGGTGTGCAACTGCGCGCCATCGACAATGATCTCTGCACCTTCCGGCGAGTTCTTGATTTCAAGGAACTTGGCTGGCGGAACGCCGTCGCCGGCGATATCGACCTCACCCTTCTGCAGGCGCAGCAGCGCCACCAGCGGCTCCTGGCCGACTTCGACGGTGAACTTGTCGATATGCGGCATATCTTTGACGAAATAATCCGGGTTGCGCTCGAACACGAGACGCTGGCCGACGGTCCATTCCTTCAAGACGAAGGTGCCCGAACCGACCGGCTTCTTGCCGAAATCACCGGCTGCTGCTTCGACGGCTTCCTTCGGCACGACGGAGGCGAAGTTGATGGCGAGCACATGCAGGAAGGTGGCGTCGGGACGCGACAGAGTGAAGATCACGGTCGAATCATCCGGCGTTGCGATCCCTTCAAGCGTCGGCGACGTGCCGCCGCTGACGGCATCAAACCCCTTGATGGCGCCGAAGAAGCCGGCGCCGGGGCCTTGCGTCTTCGGATCGATGGCACGCTCGATCGAATATTTGACGTCGGAGGCCACCAGTTCGCGGCCGTTGGTGAATTTTACGCCCTTGCGCAGCTTGAATGTATAGGTGAGCCCGTCGGGCGAAACGGTAAAGCTCTCGGCGAGCGACGGGATCAGGTCCGGCGTGCCGGGCGTATAATCCATCAGGCGCGAATAGAGGCTCTTGATCATCGACCAGTTGACCCAGTCATAACCGACGGCCGGATCGAGCGTGGCGATATCGTCCTTGTAGGTGATGACGACATCGCCACCCTGCTTGATGGCATCCTGCGCGAAGGCAGGCAGCGGCGTGAAGGCAAGCGCCATTGCGATTGTCGAGTGTCTAAGCCAGCGTTTGAACATTTTTGAGTTCCCCTTTTTGGTTGCTGATGGTTAGCGCGCACGAATGCGCGGATCGATGAGTGGCGCGATCAGGTCGGCGACGAGATTGCCGATGACGATGGCAAGCGCCGAAACCAGCGTCACGCCCATGATGATCGGGATATCGACCTGCTGGATCGCCTGCCAGGCGAGCTGGCCGATGCCCGGCCAGCCGTAGACGGCCTCGACCACGACCACGCCGCTCATGAACTGGCCGATATCGATGCCGATCATCGCGATCACAGGGAGAAGCGCATTGGGCAGCGCATGGCGAAAGACGATCCGGACGGACGACAGCCCCTTGGCGCGGGCGGTGCGAACGTAATCCTGATTAAGCACGTCGATCATGGCCGAGCGCACCATGCGGGCGTACCAGCCGGCGCCGAGAATGCCGAGCGTGGTGGCGGGCAACACGACATGGGCAAACGTGCCGAAGCCGCTCATCGGGAACCAGGCGAGCGTGACCGCAAAGACATAGAGAAGCAGAAGGGCGGCGACGAATTGCGGTGCCGACACGCCGACGAAGGAGGCCATCATCACCAGCCGATCGACCGGGCCGCCGCGGCGGACCGCAGCGATCACGCCGAGAATGAGCCCAAGCGCAACTTCGACGAAGATACCCGCCGCCATCAGGATCAGGGTGGCCGGAAGCCGGGCCGCGATCAGCGCGCCGACATCGGTCTTCTGTGCATAGGAACGCCCGAGATTGCCCTCGGTGAGGGCCACCAGATAATTCCAGAATTGCGCAAGCAACGGCTGATCGAGGCCGAGTTCGTGGCGGATGTTGGCAACCGTCTGCGCCGTGGCACTGCGGCCGGCGATCATCCGGGCAGGATCGGCAGGCAGGGCGTAGAGCAGCAGGAAGGTGATGGCCGCGACACCGAACAGGATCAGTGCCGTCTGGACGAGCCGTCGCAGGATCAGGAAAATCATCTCAGCCCCTCCCGCGCTGGGTGGGGTCGAGGATATCGCGCAGCGCATCGCCCACCAGGTTGAAGGACAGTGCAGTCAACAGGATGACGGCGCCGGGAATGAACACCAGCCAGGGGGCGGCCTGGAAATAGCTCTGGCTTTCGAAGATGATATTGCCCCAGGAGGGCGTGGGCGGCTGCACGCCGATGCCAAGGAAGGAGAGCGTCACTTCGAGAAGCACGGTCGTGGCGATGCCGAGCGTGCCCCAGACGATTGCCGTCGGCATCAGATGCGGCAGGATATGATGAAACAGGATGCGGGCATGACCAGCGCCGAGCGAGCGCTCTGCCAGGATGAAGTCACGCTCCACCAGGCCGCGGGTTTCGGTATAGACGATGCGCGCCACCTGCACCCAGTTGACCAGTGCGATCACCATGGCGACGATCCAGAGGCTGGGGCGCAGAAGGGCTGCAAGCACGATCGCCAGAAGCAGCGCCGGGAACGCCATCATCAGATCGGTGAAGCGCATCAGCGCATTGCCAAAAAGGCCGCGCATGTAACCGGAGAGGATGCCGATCAGGAGGCCTATCGCAACCGCGATTCCGTTGGCAACGAGGCCGATGATCAGCGATGTGCGGGCACCATAAAGAAGGCGTGAGAACAGGTCACGGCCGAGCGTGTCGGTGCCGAGCAGGAACTGGGCGCTGGGCGGCAGCGGAGCGCCTTCCAGCGTCAGGCCGTCAAACATCTGCTCATCGGGATTGTAAGGCGCAATCAGCGGCGCTGCGACCGCCATGAAGACGACGAGGGCAACGACGGCCAGGCCGAACAGCGCTGACGGCTGGCGGATCATGCTTTTCAGAATGCGCATCAACCGGCCTCCGGCAGGGGCTCGGCGCCACCGAGGATGGAGGCCGCAACCTGCTCCATCGGCATCCGCCGCTGCATCGCGCAATTGCGCAGGATGGTATAGGCGAGCTCCTCATTGACCTTGCGCACCGCAATGATGCGCTCGACGGCGGCATGAACCAGCGGCCGCAGACGGACGCGCTCTTCCAGATGGTTCATCCTGTCGATGACCGCCTTGCGCTCGCGGTGAATGCCGAGTGCCATGACCAGGGCAGGGTAGACGGCGGAGGAAGCCAGTGGTTTTGCAATGATGGCACCGACACCCTGCTCCATCGCCCAGGCGATGCGGCCGGGTGCTTCCGAGCCGAGCAGTGCCACCAACGGGCAGGGTGCACTGCCGCCGTTCCACGGCAACAGGCCGTCCCAGCCCTGGTCGGCATCGACAAGCACGACATCCGGCAGGTCGGTGGCGTCGAGTGGCTGCCACTGGACCGTCACCTGAAAGCCGATGAGCTTCAGTTGGCGTGTCAGCCGTTCGGTCGTGTTGTCTTCCCGGTGCAGGATGGTGGCACGCCAGCCGGTGAAATTCGGTGTTTCCCTCATGACACGATCCTCAAAGGCGACGGCATCCGGCTGCGGCGGTTCGTCAGATAAGGATCAGCGGCGATGGCCGGCTGTGAGGCGATGATATCGAAGCCGCCTTCATCATTGATCCGGCCGAGATGGAAGGGCAGTGCCGCATGACGGGTATCGGGATTGATCAGGATCGGCCCGAGAACGGTTGGCAGAGGTGCGGCCGACAATTGACGTGCGACGGCGGTTGGGTCATCCGTGCCGGCAGCAAGGATCGCCTCTGCGCAAAGCTTGACTGAGGCATAGGCGCTGGCGAAAACGCTCGAAATACGCCGCTGGCTGCCAAGTTTGGCTGCCACCTGGGCCTTGAAGCCGGCATTTTCAGGCGTTGCGACCGTATCGAAATAGGCGGCCGCGCAAAGCTGGCCGGTGGCAACACCGAGACCGATATGGGGAATTTCGCTTTCCTGCAGGTCACAGCTGACGACCGGGCAATTTTCCGGGAGGAAGGCCGGGTTGCGGGCGCCAAGCGCGCGGATGGCGGCGAGAAAGGCGTAGCTCGACGGTCCGATGAAATTATTCAGGATGAAGCTTGGCCGGCGCTGCTCGATATCCAGCACGATGCGCTCGACGGCAGTCTCCTCCAGCGGCAGGTACCGTTCGCCAAGCACCTCGCCGCCAGCATCCTCGATCAGCTCGCGGGCCAGCCGGTTCATTTCCCAGCCCCAGACGTAATTGGCGCCAACGAGATAGGGACGGCGGCCGAAGCGCGGGATCAGGTAATCGAACAGCGGCAAGAGGTGCTGGTTGGGACAGCCGCCGGTATAGATGACATTGTCATTGGCTTCGAAGCCCTCGTAAGGGCACATGTACCAGAGCAGACCGTCATGTTTTTCGACAAGAGGAATGACCTCCTTGCGGGCGAGCGAGGTGATGGTTCCGATGATGTGGCGGCAACCGTGATCGCGCAGCATTGCGCGCGCACCTTCGAGGTAAGCGGTGATATCGGCATGGGGATCGATGACAACCGGCTTGATGGCGTTGCCATGGAGCGCGCGGACCTCTTCGATGGCAAAGTCGGCACCGTCACGTGCGTCGCGTCCGATCTCGGCATAGGGGCCGGTCGTGGAATAAAGGATGCCTATTTTTACCGCGTTGTTCATTGATCCGCCAAAAACCAAAAACCCCACGACGCAGAACCCATCTGTGATGGGAGCATCGTGGGGCCAAACTGCCCGTCGACCATGAGGTCATGTCAAGGAAGTGCTTAATCCGTTGGCAAGATTAAAATACGGGCACCGTATCTGTGTCAAGCGCGATTCGTTGGAGCCGGGGGCCTCGAATGGAAATGGCGAAGTGATTCGTTCTGAGGCGGCCTTATGGGACGGTGTTGAGCCTGCAGTATCATAATGCTGCGTGCCACTCCGTTGGCCCGCAAGATTCGTGCGCATTGCGGTGTTTTGACGGCCTTCACGAAAACGTCAGGGCGTCCTACTTGCGGTTTCGCCGAATGGTCACTACCTGAAAGCTCTAAATGTTACCGGTCACACCCACCAGGGTTTGTGGAGTGGTCGTGCGTGCATCTAAGGTAGTGAGGGTACTCACGATCCTGTGCATCAGGGCGTTGCGTTTCGGCAACACTCAAAATCCCAACCATCAATGTGACGAGAATATGACTGTAATTTTTATTGTTACAGTTCTTGGCCTATGTAATCTCGGCGTGCGGTTTCGGCCGCTGCCATTGGGGCTTGAATCGATATTTGGGGTGGGGGACGCTGATTTTTCAGCCACGAAAGCCTGTGCCCGATCGAAACTTGATTGGATCCGAAATGACTATGAAGGCTATTCTTTTTGCCTCTGCTGCGGCGTTGACCACAGCAAACGGTGCATTTGCAGCCGACGCTATCGTTGCTGCTGAACCTGAGCCGGCGGAATACGTCCGCGTCTGCGACGCGTTCGGCACCGGCTACTTCTACATTCCGGGAACGGAAACCTGCCTGAAGATCGGCGGTTATATCCGCTTCCAGACCGACTTCGGCCGTGATCAGTCCGGTTCGTCTGACTGGAATACCTTTACGCGCGCACAGCTTGAGTTCGAAGCAAAGAACGACACCGAATTCGGCACGCTGTCCAGCCTCGTTGCGCTTCGTACAAACGCTCGCAACTCTTCCGGTTCTTCGAACAACAATACCTTCCTCGACCAGGGTTACATCGAAATCGCCGGCCTGCGCGTTGGTATGCAGTACAGCTGGTGGGATGACGACTTGAGCGGCGAAACCGACCTGATCGCCAGCAACGAAACCCGTCACAACGCCATCCGCTACCAGTACGAAACCGACGCCTTCAAGGCCGGTATCGCTGTGGAAGAGCTGGAAGACACCGCGCGTCCGAACAATGTCGGTATCACCGGCCAGGTTTCCGGTACGGTTGGCGTTGTCACCGCCTACCTGCTTGGCGGTTATGACACCGATAGCGAAGAAGGTGCTATCCGCGCGATCATCTATGCTGATCTCGGCCCAGGCCAGCTCGGCATCTACGGTGCGTATGCTACCGGCGCCAACTACTACTACGAAGAGTCCGAATGGACTGTTGGCGCTCAGTACGAACTGAAGGTCAACGAAAAGTTCTCGATCACGCCTGGTGTTCAGTACTTCAGCAACATCGACCTGAACGGCAACGACTTCGGTGGTGGTGATGCCTGGACCGGCGGCGTGACCGTCGACTACAAGATCACCGACGGCCTGAAGACCAAGGTGAGCCTCCAGTACCACGACGAAGACGATGGCGATGACGAAGTGTTCGGCTTCGTGCGTCTGCAGCGCGACTTCTAAGTTACGCTTCAAGATCCGGCTGGTCGCGTGAAGGCGCGGCTAGCCACCGGTTCGTCACGGATTTGACTGACCTCCGATCAGTGACGGGGACGGTCCGGTTCCCTCCGGCCGTCCCGCACGGCCGCATGTGATTCTGCCTCAGGGCGCGATCGCCCTTCCGACTGGACACTTGCCGCCATCGATGGTCGCCAGTTCCGAGATGGCATCCTCCACAGATTTTTCCTCAAGAAGACCCAGCAGGGCCTGCTCGGCTTTCTTGCTCAGCTTTGCCGACCATTCGTTCATATTGCTTGAGACAAAGCATTCGGCTGGAATATCCTCACGCGTACCCCATATTTTCTTGTCTGGCGTGACTGCAAGATAGATTTCACTCAGATAAATCGCGCTGGCGGACCGGCCAAGCCGGTAACCTCCCTGATATCCTTCAGACGACACAAGAATATTCTTCTGCATCAACGGTGCGGCCAGCTTGCGCACGAGACTGGGCTTGGCATCGAGCTTCGCTGCCAGCGTATCGCTCGTTGAGCGGATATTATTTCTTTCGTTGACGGCAACTGTAATAATGATTTGCAGAGCCGAAGAGAAGCGCGTGTCCATCATGGGAGCACATACTAATGCAGGCTTTTGAAAAAACCAGATGGTTAGTGCACGCATAGTAAAACTCTCCAGCGGTTTACCGCCAGAGGCTTCATCTTGACTACAACTGCACCCGCTGGATTGGCTCGCCAATCGCTCGAGAGAACGCGGTCCCGATTTCTTAACGGACCGGACATGCTGCCCAGATAGGATTTGGAAAATGCGATTTCAATAGGGCTCCTCATATTGAGGCCGCCTCAGCGAAATTTTGTATTTGGGTGCAGGGGAACCCGTGCCTCTCATGGCTTTTCGCAAAACGCCAGCCAGCCTTCAGGTATCGCGGCCGGACAAAAAAATCGGCCTGAAACCGTGAACGAATGCTCAGGTTTCAGGCCGATCGAATCAAGGTCCGGTGATCAATCAGACGAAGAAAAAGTCATTGGCGTGAAGGTCTGCCTTGTCGACTCCTTCCAGGAGGATCGAGCCCGTACCGAATTTGATCAGAACGCCATCGGCCGTGTCGACTGCCGCTGCCTTGACGGCGGTGAACGATGCCAGGACGCTCTTGTCCAGGCTCAAGACGTCACCTGCCGTGCTTTTGCCAGCCTGGAAATCGTAGATGGTGTCCTTGCCCGAACCAGCCTTGAAGATAAAGGTATCCTTGCCGGCGCCGCCCGCCAGGGTATCATTGCCTGTTCCGCCGGTCAGCCTGTCGTTGCCGCTGCCGCCAGTCAGAATGTCATTGCCGGCGCCACCGTTAAGTATGTCGTTGCCAGCGTCGCCCTTGATCGTGTCGTTGCCGCCTTCGCCATACAGCGTGTCGTTGCCTTTGCCGCCACTCAGAGTGTCGCCCTTGCCGAAGCCTTTGAACACGTCGTTACCGGTGCTGCCGGAGAATGAGATGCTGTCCTTCTTGAGCAGGGCCAACAGGCCCTTGGTATCGGAGGACGTCAGGCTGGAGCGCAGAGCATTGGCATCCGCACTCGTTTCCAGGCTAAGACCGGAAATCTTCAGGTCGGTGGACTGGGTGAAGACCTGCTTTCCCGTGTCGAGCTTGGTCGAGGTGCCGAAGCGCAACCCATCCAGCGAGCCACCAACCTGATGGGTCGCCATGTCATAGGCCCAGTCGGTTTTACCGGCATCAAAGACCACGCCGGTGCCCTTTGCATCGAGTGCTGCATATTGCTTGCCCGACAGGCCGCTGGATCCACTGAACGAGCCCCGGCCGGCCGGCGAGAAGCTGCTATCAAATTTTGCGAGATAAGCGAGTACGTTGACGCCGGTGCCGTCCTTGTTGACGTCCGTGACGGAAATATTGATCGTCATTCATTGCCCCCAACAGTTGAATATACCTACGATACCTCGGCTATTTAAGATGATTATAATTGTCAAGTTATTGGCAAGGAAAATATGATAAAATAAATCATCTTTTAAGATTTTGTGCCTTCCCGCCAATAGGCGACGACGAGATGTTGGTCGTTTTTCAGTTTCCAGTCCTGGCGCGCGAGTTGCCGGATGGTTTTGAAGGCTGAAAATTCGCAGGCGGCCCAAAGATATATGCTTTCGTCGCCCTGGGGGCGGTGCGTTTGCCGGAGGGCTTCGACAAGGAGGCTGCCGGGCTTTTCTGCGTTGCGGATCAGCCAGTGAATGCCGATGGCAACAGGCGTCTGCAGGTTCTGGATTTCGGCGGCATCCGAAACTTCAAGATAGGCGGCGCCGGATGAATCGGCGGGCAGGTTTTCCAGCATGCGGGCAATGGCTGGAATGGCGGTCTCGTCGCCCGCAAACAAATACCAATCTGCATCCATAAGCCCGCCACCGCCAGGACCGAGTACGCCGACTTCCATCCCGATGGTGACGGCCTCGGCAAAGCTCGATCCCGGTCCGGCATCGGCGTGCAGCACGAAGTCGATATCGAGTTGGCTGGTCGCAAGGTCTATCGAGCGCACGGTGTATTTTCGCATGGACGGTTTCAGGTCCGGCCGCTCCCATTCGATGAGGCCACTTGCCCCGACAAAGGGCCATTGCGGTTCGGCAAGGCCGGGCTGCTGGATCAGCAGGTTCAGGTGCAGCGCGTCGAGGTTGGCAAAGCGTGCCGCGTTTTCGCAGCGGAAAGTTATGCGGCGCATATGCGGTGTCACGTCCCGGGTATCGGTAACCGTCAGGGTCTGAAAATTCGGCGGCCGCTCGGCATCGCCATGATCGCCATTCCAACAGATTTCTGGGACGGTCTCCCCTGCGAATTCGAGAATGTGGGAAGCAACAGTCATGCGCGCGAAATAGAGGTGCTCGAAGTCCGGCGCTTCGATGTTGATGCGCGTCATTGCGCCATCGGCCGAGAAGCGGGCACTGCAGCCGGAAAGACGCAGTAAGACATCGCCGGATTCCTCGCTGATTTCGGCATTGTGTTCGCGCATGTGCTTGCACAGTTCTTGGATCACTGTCTGCGGATCGACGAGGTCGATGACTGCCTGCGCCGTGTAGATTTTGCCGTCCATTAAATTGTCCTTTTATTGCGGCAACCGCGAAGCGTCGAAGTCGAGCCAGAAGGTGCCGTTGAGCGGTACGCTCAAAAAGCGCCTGTTGATCTCGGCGAGGGTTTCAGAAGGGGCGATATCTTCGAAGAGGTCCGGATGAATCCATTTCGCGTAGCATTGGAAGACCAGAATATTGAGAACGGAAATCGAAAGCTGATGAGACGCGGCATGAGCCCGGCCCTCACGTACCGCCGTGAAGTGGGTGCGCACGTCGTTGGAGATGACACGGGTGAAGGATTGGGCTGCCGCCTCGGCACTGACGTCACCGCCGAGCACGAGGCCTCCTTGAGCGGCAAGATGCGGGCCGCCGGTGGCGATATAGATGTCCGGGTCCCTCTCCAGCACGAACTCGGCGCTGAGTTTTCCATCATAGCCGGGCATATCGGCGGCAATGCTTTCGCCACCGGCCAGCCGTAGATAGTCCGTCATCCGGTTTTCGCGCCCAGGCGTCGAGCAACAGATGGCCCCGGCATGGGCATCGACAAGAACCGACTTGCGGGCAACCCCCTTGGTACGATCGGTGATGCGCTGATAGTGCGGCCGGAGGAACTCGCCGAAGTTTCTAGCCTCGACTTCACGGCCAATGACCTTGCCGAGAAGCTCGAGCGAAAAGATGGCCGTGTCGGCCGGTCCACTGCCGTTGTTGTGCGGTCCATCGAGAAAGACGACGGGCACACCGGCGGATTCTAGCGTTGCGGCGATATCCATCCAGCCATTGTCCCAGATGGAAACGAGATAGACATCCGGCCTGACGGCAAGGATCGCTTCCGGCGACGTCTTCGACGCCACCACTCCGCCGGCCACGGGAATGCCGTCGATCGCCGGAAATCGCTGCCTCAGGTCGTTGTAGAAACCTCGATCGATCCGCTGCGGTGCCGCCCAGCCGGCCAACCGGGAAATCGGGTCGGGCTCGATCAAGGCGAGCGACAGGATGAGCAAGCTCTCATTGGTGGCGATGCGCTCAGCCGGTTTGGCAAGGCGTACTTCCCGTCCGGCCGCATCCGTGAACCGGATTTCGGCATGGGCAGGCGCTGCAAGGAGGAGCGAGACGAGGCCACACGCGGCAAGCAGGGAGAGGGCCGCCAACCAATTGGCAGCCCTTTTCGCGGCTGACGATGATTGCACGATTACCATACGTATTTCAGGCTCGCGGTGACCGCCCGGCCTGCGCCGTAGTTGCAGCTTCCGCCGGTAATGTTGAGGCAATGGGAAACATATTCCTTGTCGAAAAGGTTGCTCACGTTGACGCGAAGCGTTGTTCCCGAAAATGCCGTATCCATGGCGCCGAAATCATACTGGGCCCCGATATCGACAAGCGCCCGGCCAGGAATGCGCAGTTCTTCGAGATATTTGGCGTCGGTCTGGTAGGAGGATGTCATGCGCACGCCAGCGCTGAGCGATAGGCCTTCGATAACGGAAGGGCGATAGTTTACCCAGGCGCTGGCCTGATGCTCCGGCAGGCGCAACATCTCGCGGCCCTTGGCGATGGCGCTCGTGCTTTCGAGCACCTCGGAGTGAGAATAGGCGTAGGCCGCGAGCAAGTCGAGTTCAGGCGTCACCTCGTATTTGGCTTCAAGCTCAAGGCCGCGAACACGCTGCTTTCCGGTTTGGACGTTGTAGAGGGTGCTGGTGGGATCCGGCGTCAGGCCGTTTTCCAGGGTGAGATCGAACAGCGAAGCGGTGATCATGCCATTGCCGCCGGGCGGCTCGTATTTCACGCCGATTTCGTACTGCTCGGCCTTCTGCGCCTCGAACGGCGTACCTGCCTGGCTGGAGCCAAGCGCAGGCAGGAAGGTGGTGGAGTAGCTGACATACGGGGCGATGCCGCTGTCGAACAGATAGGTGAGGCCCGCACGCCAGGTCAATTCACGATCATCATTGGAGACGGCCGGCGATCCGGCCAGCATCCGGTTTTGCGTATCGATGTCGGAAAGATCGTAGCGCAGGCCGAAGGTGCCGATCCAGTTGTCATAGCGGATTTGATCTTGGAGATAGAAACCGATCTGGCGCTGTTCCTGAAGCCCCGAGCGCTGGATTGCGGGTTTAGGGATGGAGCCGGCGCCATAAACCGGGTCGAGATAGTCGAGCGGCGGCACGCCAGCAAACCCATTGCCGAACGTCGTCGAGGAATCGGCTCTCAGATAGTCGATCCCGAAGAGCGCGGTGTGATCGAAGGCGCCGGTATCGAAGCGGGCTTCAAGCTGGGTATCGACGTTGAAGCTCGAAACCCAGTCGTCGGAAATGGCCGAGGCACGGTTCAGCGTATGGCCGTCGGGCTGATAGGCGAAGGCTGGATTGACGAGCACCAGGAACATGTTCTGGCTGGAGCGGCCGTAACGCAGGTTCTGGCGCACGGTCCAGGTCTCGTTGAACTCGTGGGAGAATTCATAGCCCAGCGTGTAGAAATCGCGCTCGAAGACGCTGGCATCGGGATCTCCGAGAAACAGGTCGAGCGGGATTTGCCCCAACGGGTTTTCGATCAGGGTACCGATGGCCGGATAAAAGCGAGGGTTGAAATCCTTCGGCCGATCCTTCTGGTAATAGCCATGAAGCGTCAGTTCCGTCTGGTCGGTCGGTGCCCAGGTCAGGCTCGGCGCCAGCATCAACTGGCGTTCCCGCTCCCGGTCAATCTGCGTGCCCATGTTTTTGCCAAGGCCGGTCAGCCGGTAGGACCAGTCGCTACCCTCGCTGACCGGGCCGGTGAAGTCGAACGTGCCCTGGATACCGCCATGGGAGGAGGTCTCGATACCGAGTTCGTTGCGGCTTTCGGTGTGTGGCCGCTTGCTGACTTCGTTGACGAGGCCGCCGGGGATCGAGCGGCCATAAAGTACCGATGCCGGTCCTTTGATCACGTCGATGCGTTCCAGCGCATAAGGGTTGATGCTGGGCGTCGCATAGTTGCTGGGATCACCGGGCAGGACCAGTCCGTCGAGCCATACCGTGCCATAGGTGTTGAAACCGCGGATGTAGAGCCAGTCATAGCGAATGTCATAGCCGTTCGGATCCGATAAGACGCCCGGCGTGTAACGCAAGGCCTCCGCCACGGTATTGACGCCCTGTGCATCCATCTGGTCGCGCGTGACGACGCTGATGTCTTGGTGTTTCGAGAAGCGGCGTGTCGGTCTTGGAGCCGCTCAAGGTTCGCTTGGCGACAATGCCCTGGTCTGGTCCTTTCGGATTGTCCTTGCCCGGGTCGACCGTGATCTTTTCGAGCGGCGTGGCAGAGCCGGATTCCTGGGCGAACGCATGGGGGCAAGGGATGGTAAGGCCGAATGCTATCGTCGAGGCCAGCAGAATGTCCTTCCGGTTGAGCCTGATGGTTCGATTGAACCGCCCCATCTGGTATTCCACGGTAAATTCCGCTTTCTGGCCGCCGCTCATGTCTTTGTCCCCACACATTCGCATCTCTGGTAAACTTGACCAAGTAAATCAAGTTAAGATATTGCTTTAGGGCACTTGTCCCATGATCGGCAACGAAGAGACCTTTGCGCAACGCGCAGATATCTTTGTTCGTAGCCAAAGTTTTCATCGTGGCGACGGGCGCAAGGCGGCTGGTAAGATTCCCGGTGCAAACCGGGAGCATGATGCGTTTCGAAGGGTTGGCGATGACCTCCTCCACGATCCAACCGGACATGGAAGCTGGCTATGAACTGCGCAGTACGGGCAAGCGGTTGCGCGTGCGCGATTTCCTGCGTCAGGACGGCGTTGTGCTGGAGAGCCCGGATGACCAGCTCTCGCCCGACGATACGTTGATGGAGGGCGAGTTCCTGCATCGGGAACTTCGCCGCGGGTTGGTGCTGCATGTCAGCGATGCGATCGAGGAACGGCCCTTCACCGCGACATCACGGCTTGGCGAAGAGTTGTCCTGCATCTTCTTTCTCGACGGCAATGTCGACCTTGCCATTGGCGACAGGCATTTTACGTTTCAGGCGCAGAAGGGGGTGGCAAGCGGCGTCGCGATCATGAATGCCAACCCGGAGAGCTTCAAGCGGGCCTCCCATGGGCGCCAGCATTTGCGGCATGTCGTCGTTTCTGCAACGCCGGAATGGCTGCATCTTGATGCCATGGAGGAGATCGCGGACACCAAGGGCGGTGAACGGTTGATGCGTGAGCATCTGGCCGAGCATCGCTGGACGCTGACACCGCGGATGATTGAACTCGTCCGGCAGATATTTGCGCCATTGCCGCTCCTGCCGGCGATGCGCGATCTCTACCTTGAAAGCCGCGCTGTGGAGCTTGTTGCCGAAACCATGGCGGCGGTGCTCCATGCCGGCCGGCGTGCGCCGGGAGGTGCGCTGCTCACGCGCCAGGATGCGGTCTGCCTGGATCGGGCCAAGGATTACATCGCAGTGCACTGGGACGCTCCACTGAATGTCGGAATGATCGCCCGCGCGGCCGGTGTCAGCGCCAGCGGCCTGCAGCGGCTGTTTCGGATTTCTGAAAACCAGAGCGTCTTCGAATATCTCCGCACGCTTCGGCTGGAGCGGGCTTTTGCGGCCTTGAACGGCGGCGAAGTGACAGTACAGGAGGCAAGTGCCATTGCCGGCTATTCGGCCGCTTCCAATTTTTCCACCGCATTCCGCCGCCAGTTCGGCACAATCCCGCGCCACGTCATGCTGACGCGCAAAGGCTGATAGGTTGCTTGGAACTTCCCGGTAATGTCCGATTTCAGATATAAAAAAAGCCCGGCGAACCGGGCTTTTTTTGATCTTCGAAACTGCCTGGGCAGTTGCGAATATGAAATTGGTGCCCAGAAGAGGACTCGAACCTCCACACCCTTTCGAGTACCAGCACCTGAAGCTGGCGCGTCTACCAATTCCGCCATCTGGGCGACGAGCGGGGGTGTACGGGGCTCGCGCTTTTGTGTCAACAGGGTTTTTGAGTTTTTCATTGAAAATGAGTAGGAAAGTTGAGCAAACCGTTGAAGGGGAATGATTTTTCCCCAAACAATTTCGCCGAGCTTTGCTGCAATCACGCTGCCGGCTGCCGCTCGCCAAAGGCGCGAATGCAAGCGAGCCCCTGTTCGAGGACCTGCTTTGCCTGATCGGCTGTTTCCGCCTCCGCATAGCAGCGCATTTCCGGTGCATTTCCCGAGGGGCGGAAGTGAACGACGCTGCGATCGGTCAGTGTCACGCGCAACCCGTCGACGTCGCTGAGCGTTTCCGGCTTTCCGATGGGGGCGAGAAAACTTGCCAGATTGTCCGGGCCTGAGCGGAGATGGCTCATCAGCGCAGCACTCGTCTCCAATGGAAAATTTTCGATCCGGTCGCTCAGCGCCACCCGCAGGGCAAAGCCTGCTGCAAGCGATGAGAGAGGCTGCTGGCTGCGTGCGGCAAGTGAAAGCACGGCAAGCGCCGGCAGGAAGCTGTCGCGCGTTGGCAAGGCTCTAAGCTTGGTGCCGTTGAGGGTGAAATCCGTGGCGGTCAGGGTGCCGCCATTGGCCTCGAAGCCGACGACGCCGGTTTTCCCGTTGCGGACCGCCTCCAGCATGCCCTCGATGACAAATGGCGAACCGACGCGCGTGCGCAGGATGGAGAGGCCTGGCTGGCCCTCAAGGCCCGAATTGGAGGTGACAGGCGTCACGGCAACAGTCGCGCCAGTAAATTGTGCTGCGATCAGGCCCAAAAGATCACCGCGCAACGGTAGGCCGGTTTCATCGCTGACAAGCGGGCGGTCGCCGTCGCCATCGGCCGAGACGATCGCGTCGAGTTGATGCTCGGCCGCCCATGTCTTGAGCAAGTCGATGGTTGCGGGCGAAACGGCTTCGGTATCGACTGGAATGAAATCGGCGGAGCGGCCAAGTGCAACGACATCGGCGCCGTAATCCCTCAGAACCTCGACGAACAGGTCGCGTGCCACGGTGCTGTGCTGATACACGCCGACTTTCAGGCCGGTCAGAGCGCCTGCGGGAAGGACTGCGGCGTTGCGGGCCAGGAAAAGTGCCTCGGCCTGCCGGGCATGGTCGGCGGCCGGGCCGGGCGTCGCATCGATCGGGACCGAGCGGGCCATGAGCGCTGCTGCTTCCGCGCCGATTGCGTCCTCGTCGATCTTGGAGATTTCCCCGTCCGGGCGGTAGAACTTGATGCCGTTGCGGTCGGCGGGGATATGCGAGCCGGTGATCATCAATGCTGCTGCACCGCTCTCCAATCCATAAAGGGCGAGAGCCGGCGTCGGTACGGTCCCGCAATCGAGAACGGTCAACCCGCAGCGGGTCAATGCGCCAGCGCAGATCGCTGAAATTTCCGGGCTGGAGGCGCGAAAATCCCGGCCCAGCAGGATCGGATCGCCGATTTTCGCTTGGCCGGACGAGAGGAGATAGCGGGCAAACGCGGTCGCGTAGAGGGCGGCGGGAGGGCCGTTGAGGTCGATGGATAGGCCGCGCAGACCGCTGGTGCCGAATTTCAAACTCAATCCATTCTCCGCTTCGTTGCCAGGATTTAGTAATCACATGAGTGATCAAAGGAAATAAGGGAGCATCCTGCCACTTGAACAGCTGGGACGCCGAATGACATCAAATTTGCAGCCGGATGGCCACGAAAGCACCAATAAACAAAAATACTGGCCGTTATGTGAAGCAGGAGTACCGACCAAGTAAACCCCTTCCGGTGAAATGCGGAACCAGATAGCGGGATTTCGAAATTTCGTTCTTGGCTAAGTGCTGAGCGGATGCTTTCTCATAGCGGCGTCTGCAGAAGGACTAATCTTTCTAAACGGCGCATGTTGGACAACGCGGCGGAACATTCTTCGCTTTTGACTTGAGCGGCGGTCAGGTGGTCAACGTGTCCCACGCCCATAACAACACCGCATAGCGCGCCGCCTTGCCAATCGTCACATAGACAATGAAGACAGGGAAAGGGGTACGCAGAAGCCCCGCCACCAGCGTCAGCGGGTCGCCGACCACGGGCAGCCACGAGAATAGCAGGATAGGCCGGCCATAACGGCCAAACAGCGCCTCTGCCCGCTTCCGGTTGAGCGGGCTGACCGGAAACCAGCGGCGATGCTCGAAACGCAGCAGAAAGCGGCCGAGAACGAAATTGACAACCGCGCCCAGCACATTACCCGCCGTCGCGGCCAGAAAGAGAGCGATGATCTGCGCATCCGGTTGCCGGGCGGCAAGGATCAATGCGGCTTCGGAGACGCCGACCAACAACGTGGCGGAGAGAAAGGCGGCGCTGAAAACGCCGAAAAGCAGACTTGCGGTCAAGGTGTCAGGTCCGGTCGGTGTGGCCGAGATCGCGTCCTGGTTCGATCACGTCGCGAACGCGCTGCTTCAATTCCTTCGGCCCCGGAAAGCCGCCGTCGCGCTTGCGTTCCCAGATCAGCGTCTCGCCGACATGGATTTCAAAATTGCCGCCGGTGCCGGGAATGAGGGCGACTTCGCCCAGGCTGTCACCAAAGGTGGAGAGCAGCTCCTGCGCCATCCAGGCAGCACGCAGCAGCCAGTTGCACTGGGTGCAGTAGAGAATGGCGATACGTGGCTTTTCTGTCATGGCGGTTTCCGTAGCGATATCAGGCTGGCGGACGTTATCCATCGGCGGAGGAGGCCGCAACAGCACGTGATCAAGAATGCCTCACAACATTGTTAACTAAATTTATCATGTTTTGGCGGGAGCCTTCCTTGATTGGTGCAATTTTCGCGGCAACAGAATGCGGCGTTGCAAAAATCAAGAGGAGCCAACATGACTGACCTTACATCGACCCGGCCGCCAGCCATGCTGCCCGCCCTGCAGCGGTTCTATCTGCCGCTCGATACGACGGCCGAAACATTGCTGCGCGTGGTTGCCGGCGTTCTGCTCGTCACCCACGGCTATGGCAAGATCATCAATCCAATGGGTGCCGTCGGCATGGTCGAAAGCCTGGGCTTCTACCCCGGCGTCTTCTGGTCACCGCTGCTGGCCGCGACGGAATTTTTCGGTGGCATCCTGATCGCGATTGGGCTTTTCACCCGCCCGGCATCCTTTGCCGCGATGATTGTGCTGCTGGTGACCGTATATTTCCACGGCGTCGTGAAGGCTGAGGGCCTGGGTGGCGCCGAGAAATCCATCCTCTGGGCCGCGATTTTCTTCTTCTTCGCAATCCGTGGTTCCAACACCCAGTCGGTTGATGCGAAGATCGGTAAGCAGATCTAAGACTTGAACGATTGGCGCGCCGCGGGTGGAAACATTCGTGGCGCTTTTTTGCCTGAATTCTTCTGATTGGCGGCAAGCCAGACAGAAAAATGGCGGCCGAAGCCGCCATTTTGAAACGATATGTTTAACCCGGAAGCGCTTACAGCGTGCGGGTAATATGCTCGACGCGGAAGCACTCGATCGTGTCTCCGGCGCGGATATCTTCGTAGTTCTCGAAGGCCATACCGCATTCCTGGCCCATCGGCACTTCGGAAACTTCGTCCTTGAAGCGCTTGAGGGTCTTGAGCTTGCCTTCGTGGATAACGACGTTGTCGCGAACCAGACGCACACCTGCACCGCGTTCGACCTTGCCTTCGATGACCCGGCAACCCGCGACCTTGCCGGTCTTGGTGATGTTGAACACTTCCAGGATTTCGGCATTGCCGAGGAAGGTTTCGCGGCGTTCTGGCGACAGCAGGCCCGACATCGCTGCCTTCACGTCATCCACCAGATCGTAGATGATGTTGTAGTAGCGGATCTCGATACCGGCGCGTTCTGCGGCCGTGCGGGCCTGGGCGTTGGCACGAACGTTGAAGCCGATGATGGCCGCGTTCGATGCTTCCGCCAGCGAGATGTCGGATTCGGTGATACCACCGGCACCCGAATGCACGATGCGGGCACGAACCTCGTCGGTTCCCAGCTTGTCGAGTGCGCCGGCAATGGCTTCGATCGAGCCCTGCACGTCGCCCTTGATGACCAGCGGGAATTCCTTGAGGCCGGTATTCTGCAGCGTCATCATCATCTGCTCGAGCGAGCCGCGCTGACCGGTTGCGCGGGCAACGGCCTTGTCGCGGGTCAGGCGCTGGCGATATTCGGAGATTTCGCGAGCACGGCTTTCGTTCTCAACGACAGCGAACTTGTCACCCGCCAGCGGCGTACCGGAAAGACCGAGGATCTCGACCGGCATCGACGGAGGCGCCTCCTTGACGTGTTCGCCCTTGTCGTTGACCAGCGCGCGCACACGGCCCCACTGATCGCCGGCAACGATAATCTGGCCAGGCTTCAAGGTACCCTTCTGAACGAGAACGGTGGCAACTGCACCACGGCCGCGATCGAGCTGGGCTTCAACGACGGTACCTTCTGCCGTGCGGTCTGCATCGGCGCGCAGGTCGAGGATTTCGGCCTGCAGCAGGATGGCTTCGAGCAGCTTATCGATGCCGAGGCCGGTCTTGGCCGAGACTTCGACGTCGAGCACTTCGCCGCCCATGGTTTCCACGAACACTTCGTGCTGCAGCAGCTGGTTGCGCACCTTCTGCGGATCGGCTTCGTGCTTGTCGACCTTGTTGATCGCCACGATGATCGGAACGCCGGCAGCCTTTGCGTGGCTGATGGATTCGATCGTCTGCGGCATCACGCTGTCGTCGGCCGCCACCACGAGGATCGCGATGTCGGTCGCCTGGGCGCCACGGGCACGCATCGCGGTAAAGGCGGCGTGGCCGGGGGTGTCGATGAAGGTGATCTTGTTGCCGTTCTGCTCGACCTGATAGGCGCCGATATGCTGGGTGATGCCACCGGCTTCGCCCGATACGACATGGGTCTTGCGGATGGCATCGAGCAGCGAGGTCTTGCCGTGGTCGACGTGACCCATGATGGTCACGATCGGCGGGCGCGGCTGCATATCGCCATCGTCCTTGGCGCTGAACAGGCCTTCTTCGACGTCGGATTCCGAAACGCGCTTGACAGTATGGCCAAATTCGCCGGCGATGAGTTCTGCAAGGTCGGCGTCGATGACGTCGCCCGGCTTCATCATCTGGCCTTCCTTCATCAGGTACTTGATCACGTCGACGGCCCGTTCAGCCATACGCTGCGACAGTTCCTGAATGGTGATGGTTTCCGGCAGGATAACCTCGCGCATGACCTTTTCGCGGGTTTCCTGCATCTGGCTGCGGCGGAACTTTTCCTGCCGGCGGCGCGTCGCAGCCATCGAGCGGCCGCGCGGATTGCCGTCGTCATCGAGAGCGGCAGTCAGTGTCAGTTTGCCCTTGCGGCGTTCTTCTTCCGTCTTCGGACGGGCAGGAGCTTTGGCAGGCTCCGGACGGACGACCTTGCCGCGCACCGGTGTGGTGGCGCCACGGTTCGGACGAGCTTCGTCATCCTCGCCTTCCGTCTTGCGGCGGGCACCAGCGGCCGGGGTGGCTGCTGTTGTTGTAGTTGCAGGCTTTGTTGCCTGGGCGCGGGCCTGATCTTCCGCCTTGCGCGCAGCAACGGCGGCGGCTTCCACTTCGGCGGCCTTTGCCGCTTCAGCTGCGGCCTTTTCGGCTTCGCGTTCTGCAGGGGTTCGGGCTGCCTCTTCGGCGGCGAGACGGGCTGCTTCAGCCTGTTCGGCCTTCAGACGCTCGGCTTCTTCAGCGGCACGGCGTGCCTCTTCGGCAGCGCGGCGCTTGGCGTCTTCGGCATCGCGGATCTGGGCTTCGGCCAGCGCACGGCGGCGGGCGTCGATCTCACCAGCAGAAAGCTGGTTGAGAACTACACCGACCCGCGGACGGTTGCTGTTATCCTGGCGATTGTCCTGCTGACGCGGCTGCTGCTGTGGCTGGGCCGGGCGCGCAGGCTGTTGCTGCTGCGGCACAGGTGCCGGGCGCTGCGGTTCGACCACGCGTGCCACAGGGGCAGCAGGTGTTGCGATCGGAACGACCGGCTTCTCGTCTTCCGGCCGCATAGGCCGCCGCTTGCGCGTTTCGACCACGACAGCCTTCGTGCGGCCGCGACCCATGTCCTGGCGAACAGTTCCCTGACTCACCCCGGAAGGCTTCAGGGTAAGCGTCTTCTTGGCTCCGCCGAATGTCTTGTCGTCGTTGTTGTCGGTCATTCCGTTCCGTTCCTAAGATCAGGGCCGGATGCGTATCACCAGACCCCGCCGTTCAATTTCTGTTTTGCAATCGCGGTTGTGCCGGCCTTCGCCGGTGACCCCCGTCATTGTGTCGGCAAGCCAGATTCGGCGCCAACGGCTCGAGCAGGGACGGTTCCCCGATATCGTTCGAGCATGTTTGCGCGCTTCACTACACCCTCACCCGCCTGCCCTGCAAGCGCTGCGGCATGGATAAAAGCATTCTGGCCTAAAAGCCCTTCCATTTCAGCCTCGGTAAAGAAGCGAAAGGAGGGTATTTCCTGTCCATCATCGACGACAAAGCTCATCGCTTTGCGCGCCTGGTCTATCTTTCGCACCCCATCGGCTGCGGCATCCACCGCATGGAATGTGGCGAGCGCCGCCAGTCCACGCACGGCTTGCTCGACCTTCGAGGCGCCGGTGATGAACTGTGCCGCCTTGCGCGCCAGGTTCATCATGCCGCCAAGCTGCATCGACAGCAGCCGGTCCACCTCATCGGCAAGCTCCGGTCCGGCGGTCACATCCGCCTTCTTGAGCCCGCGGGCAAACAGCTTCCTGGCGATTGCCTTTTCCAGCACCGCCCGCTCCGCCGTTACCCAGCAGCCGCGACCCGGCAGCTGCTTCTTCAAATCCGGCACCACCCGGCCATCAGGCCCGGCAACAAAGCGGATCAGCGTTTCCGGTGTTCCGCTCTGCCGTGTCACGATGCACATGCGGCCATTCACTGCTTCACCATCGATGTCCCCGGCAGGGTCCTTGTCTTCAATCAACATGGCGATCTTCAAGCAGCATCAGCTTGATTCACGGTCAGAACGCCTTCAGGCGTCCTGTTCCGCGCCTTCCACGACTTCGAGCGCTTCTTCTTCGCGTGCCAGGTCTTCTTCGGTGATCCAGCCGGCGGCAAGACGCGCCTGCAGGACCATGCGTTCGGCATCGATGCGGGAGATTTCGAGCTTGGAGAACAGGCCTTCAAACTTCTTCGTCTCGCCGTCCTTGCGTTCCGACCAGCCGACGAGATCGTCAGCGGCGCAGCCTGCAAAGTCTTCCATAGTCTTGATGCCGTCTTCACCCAGCGCAACCAGCATCTGGCCGGTCATGCCGTTGATCGAGCGCAGGTCGTCGGAAACGCCGAGGGCGACGCGCTTGGCATCCATTTCGGCTTCCAGGCGCTCGAGATATTCGCGGGCGCGGGTCTGCAGTTCGTTGGCTGTGTCCTCGTCGAAGCCTTCGATCGAGGCAATTTCGTCGAGTTCGACATAGGCAAGCTCTTCGACGGCGGCAAAGCCTTCCGAAGCCAGAACCTGGCCAACCATCTCGTCGACGTCGAGGGCTTCCATGAACAGCGCGGTGCGTTCGTTGAATTCCTTCTGGCGGCGTTCCGATTCTTCGGCTTCCGTCATGATGTCGATATCCCAGCCGGTCAGCTGCGATGCGAGGCGGACGTTCTGGCCGCGGCGGCCGATGGCCAGCGAGAGCTGTTCATCCGGAACCACGACTTCGATGCGCTCTGCATCCTCATCGAGAACGACCTTGGAGACTTCAGCCGGCTGCAGCGCGTTGACGATGAACGATGCCGGATCCTGGGACCACGGAATGATATCGATCTTTTCGCCCTGCAATTCGCCGACAACGGCCTGAACGCGCGAACCGCGCATACCGACGCAGGCACCGACCGGATCGATCGACGAGTCGTTCGAGATGACGGCGATCTTGGCGCGCGAACCCGGGTCACGGGCAACCGAACGGATCTGGATGATGCCGTCGTAGATTTCCGGAACTTCCATGGTGAACAGCTTCACCATGAACTGCGGATGGGTACGCGACAGGAAAATTTGCGGGCCGCGCTGTTCGCGGCGCACGTCGTAGACATACGAGCGGACGCGGTCGCCGTAGCGCATGTTTTCGCGCGGGATCATTTCGTCGCGGCGGATGATGCCTTCACCACGGCCGAGATCGACAATGACATTGCCATATTCGACGCGCTTGACCGTGCCGTTGACGATTTCGCCGATGCGATCCTTGAATTCGTCGAACTGGCGGTCCCGCTCGGCTTCACGCACCTTCTGGACGATGACCTGCTTGGCCGATTGGGCGGCGATACGGCCGAAATCCATCGGCGGCAGCGGGTCGGCGATGAAGTCGCCGAGAATGGCGTCCGGATTGCGGTCGCGGGCCAGTTCCAGCGGAATCTGGGTCGAGTAGTCTTCGGCGTGTTCGACGACTTCGAGCAGGCGCTGAAGCCGGATTTCGCCGGTCTTGGAATTGATGTCGGCGCGGATGTTGCTCTCCGAACCGTAGCGCGAGCGGGCGGCCTTCTGGATCGCGTCGGCCATGGCGGCCAGAACGATTTCGCGGTCGATCACTTTTTCGCGCGCGACGGCATCCGCGATCTGCAGAAGTTCGAGCCTGTTAGCACTCACTGCCATATTAAAGTCTCCGTCTGATTGCCGGGGCCTCACTTGGAAGCGTCCCACGCCCATGAACTCAATTGATCGGCGAATCTTCGTCTTCGAAGTTTTCGTTGGCAGCCTGGGCTGCCTTTGCCTTCTTGTCTGCTGTCAGCGCATCGCGGATCAGGTCATCCGTGAGGATCAGCCTGCCTTCGGCCAGCGCCGTGAAGGGAATGACCACGCGCGGCTCTTCGCCGGGGGCCGGTTGATCGCGCTCGATCGTAAAACTTTCGTCGTCGGCCGACACGATTTTACCGCGGAAACGCTTGCGGCTGTCAACCAGGACCGACGTTTCGAACTTGATCAGGTGGCCGGACCAGCGAGTGAAATCGGACTTGCGCACCATCGGCCGGTCGATTCCCGGCGACGATACTTCTAAATGATACTCCCGATCGACCGGATCTTCCACGTCCAGAACCGGCGAGATCGCCGTCGAGATCGCTTCGCAATCGTCCACGGTCATAGTGCCGTCAAGCCGCTCGGCCATGATCTGCAGCGTTGCGCCATTCTGCGAGGACAGGCGCACGCGCACCAGTTGATAGCCCATCGGAATGAGCACGGGCTCGACGATGTCGGCGATGCGCCGATCGATCCCGGTCTCGGTGACCAGGCGTGGTTCCTGTGTGTTTTCTGCCGTTGTCGTATCGGACAAACGATGCTCTCCCAAAACATCGGTAATAAAAAAGAGCGGGTCCTGACGGGCCCACTCTTCATCAACCGATCAAGAATTTGAGGGTCATATACGCTCGATTGTCGGCAAATGCAAGGTATCCCGCTGTCAGGCCTGCAAAACGCGGATTCAGACCGTGAAGTGGTGAAATCCTGCCGATGGCAGCGCTTTTACTTGCCCGGCCTGTCATCTGGCTTAGATTGGGCGTCACAAAGACGATTCAAATCACAGACTAGGGTGGGAAAGCGCGTTGCCGCACAGACTATCGCCATTGGCGCCGTTCAAGCACGATACGTTCCGGGTTATCTGGGTGGCAAGTCTTGCCTCCAATTTTGGCGGACTGATCCAGGCCGTCGGCGCCGCCTGGATGATGACCTCGATTACGGATTCCGTGAACATGGTGGCGCTGGTGCAGGCCTCGACCTCGCTGCCCATCATGCTGTTTTCGCTGATTTCCGGCGCGCTTGCCGATAATTTCGATCGGCGCCGCATCATGCTGGTTGGCCAGTGTTTCATGCTCTGCATCTCGGCACTTCTGACGCTCTGTGCCTATTTTGGCATTATTACGCCCTGGCTGCTGCTGTTATTCACTTTCCTGATCGGCTGCGGCACGGCGCTCAACAACCCTTCCTGGCAGGCTTCGGTCGGCGATATGGTGCCGCGCGACGTACTGCCGGCTGCGGTCGCGCTGAACAGCATGGGGTTCAACATCACCCGCTCGGTCGGCCCGGCGATCGGCGGCGTGATCGTCGCGGCAGCCGGGGCCGCCGCGGCTTTTGCTGCCAATACGCTCAGCTATTTTGCCATCATCTACGCACTGTTGCGCTGGCGCCGCGAAGAAACGCTGTCGGCGCTGCCGCGCGAATCGATGGGCCGGGCGATCTCCGCCGGTCTGCGTTACGTCGCCATGTCGCCGAATATCGGCAAGGTGCTGGTGCGTGGTTTCGTCTTCGGTCTGTCCGCCAGCGCCATTCTCGCTCTTCTGCCGCTGGTTGCCCGCGATCTGGTCGCCGGCGGACCGTTGACCTACGGCATCATGCTGGGTGCCTTCGGCCTTGGCGCCATCGGCGGGGCTCTGCTCAGCGCCCGGCTGCGGGAGCACCTGTCGAGCGAATGGATCGTGCGCATCGCCTTTGCCGGTTTTGCCGTCAGCAGCGTGGTGACGGCGCTCAGCCCCTATGGCTGGCTCACCAGCCTTGCGCTTCTTCTGTCGGGCGCCGGCTGGGTACTGGCGCTGTCGCTGTTCAATACCACCGTGCAGCTCTCGACGCCGCGCTGGGTGGTTGGCCGCGCGCTGTCGCTCTACCAGACCACCACCTTCGGCGGCATCGCTTCAGGCAGCTGGATGTGGGGGCAACTGGCCGAAAGCCACGGCCCGGCAAATGCCTTGATCGTCTCGGCCTGTCTGATGATCGTCGGCGCTGCCATCGGGCTGCGCCTGCCGCTGCCGGAGTTCCAGTCGCTCAATCTCGATCCTCTCAACCGGTTTTCCGAGCCGCTTTTGAAGCTCGACCTCAAGCCGCGCAGCGGCCCAATCGTGGTGATGATCGATTACGAGATCGCCGACGGCGACGTGCCGGAATTCCTCACCGCCATGGCCGAGCGCCGGCGTATCCGCATCCGCGACGGCGCCGGCCAATGGGGATTGATGCGGGATCTGGAAAACCCGACCACATGGACCGAAACCTATCACGTACCGACCTGGGTGGAATATGTCCGCCACAACCAGCGCCGGACACAGGCGGATGCTGAGATTGGCGACCGCCTGCTCGCCCTGCATCGCGGTGATACCGCCCCCCGCGTGCACAGAATGATCGAGCGCCAGACGATTCTTCCTTACGAATATGAGCGCTACAAGCAGCAGATGGACATGCACTGAGCGCTCTGCAGTGTCCGTTATTGCTCGAAAGGCCGGTTTGCAACCCGCATACCGGCCTTTCTTCACTTGCTCCATCAGGTCCAAAAACCGGGAAAGCTGATAATATTCACCCGTATGGTTGACTATAGCCCTTGTTTTGTATATTCAACTGTTAGGGTGAATGAATGGACGAAGATGATCTGTCACGGGTTCTCAAGGCCGCCGGCGATACGACCCGGCGACGCATCCTGACGCTGCTTGTTCAGGAAGGTGCATTGAGAGTGACGGCGCTCGCCGCCCATTTCGACATGTCGCTGAATTCCGTCTCCAAACACATCAAGGTGCTGGAGGAGGCCGGACTTGTCACCCGCCGGACCTTGGGCCGCGAGCATTTCATCGCAGCCGAACTCGATCCGCTGAAGCTGACAGAAAACTGGTTCGCGCAATTGAAGTCCATCTGGGAATTGCGCCTGACGGCGCTCGAAAACCTACTCGTTTCAAAGGATGAAGACAATGAAGGAGCTTGAGCTGACGGTCAGCCGCACAATCGCGGCACCGCGCGAAAAAGTGTTCAACGCCTGGCTTTCACCGGTGATGCTGGCAAAATTCATGGCGGTGCCTTCGGGGGGAGCCGCGCAGTCCAAAGTCACGAACGATCCGGTGAAGGGCGGCCGTTTCTCGATCGTCATGGTGACGGCCGAGAAAGACATCCCACATGCGGGAATCTATCTTGAGATAGACCCGTTCTCACGCCTTGCCTTCACCTGGGAGTCGCCGTACTCGCTCGACGACAGCGTCGTCACCATCGATCTCGCTGAAGTCGATACCGGCACGACGGAAATCACCCTGAAACAGGTGAAATTCAAATCCGAGGAAGCGCGGCGAGGCCACGAACAGGGCTGGACGGCGATCCTGAATCTGCTCGAAACCAGCCTCTCCGCCGCCTGACAATTATGCCGGACGAAATTGAACACGGTTTCGCCCGCTATAGTTTTCCCAACAGGCTTTTTTGCGGGAAACATGTCGGCTCGATGCCGTTCTTTGCCTGCCAGGCGCCGATCGAGCGCCGGGTCTTGTAACCGGCCAGACCATCGGCCTTGCCTATATCATAGCCCTGTTTTTCCAGCGATTTCTGCATCTTCAGGACGTCTGAGCGGAGCATCTTGCCGACATCGCCGAACTCACGCCTGAAAGCGCCGCCACCCGAGGCGATCCGGTCGGCCAGGTTGCCGATGAACAGCGCATAGAGGTCGGAGTTGTTGTATTCCTTGATGACGTAGAAGTTGGGCGTGACGATGAATTCCGGGCCATGGCGGCCGGCCGGGACCAGCATCATGCCATCGGCCTTGGCTTCGCTGGCCGGAAACGCCTTCCCGGAGGCGCGTTCGATGCCATCGGATGCCCATTGCGAGATCGGCTTGGCCAGGTCTGGGCCTTCCTGCGCGCAAGTGACGTTCGCAGGAATATAGACCTCGAAACCCCAGTCGCGGCCACGCTGCCAGCCTTTTTTCGACAGGTAATTGGCGATCGAGGCCAGCGTATCGGGCGTCGATTTCCAGATGTCACGGCGGCCGTCGCCATCGAAATCGACGGCATATTTGAGGAAACTGGTCGGCAGGAACTGTGGTTGGCCCATGGCGCCGGCCCAGGAGCCGCGCATGTCGGCCTCCTTCACGTCGCCGCTGTCGAGAATGTGCAGCGCCGCGATCAGCTCGCGCTTGAACAGATCGCCGCGGGTCGACATGAAGGCCTTAGTGGCAAGCACATCCATAATCGGATGCGGGATTTTCGCCCGGCCGAAGCCGGATTCGCGGCCCCAGATAGCAACGACGATCGGACCTGGAATCCCATAGGTCTTCTCGATCCGCCGGAGCGTCGCAGCATTTTCCTTGGCAAGGGCGCGGCCGGTCGCCGCCAGGCCCTGTAGCCGCTGTTCGGAAAAATAAGCACCGGGCGAAGAGAACTCCGCCTGGCTCTGCTTCTGTTCGCCGGGTGGCTTGCTGCCTGGAGGCACAAGGTCCGGCAGGTCCCAGTTGAGCTTCACATCGGTGAAGGCAGCCTTGAAGGCGGCGGCGGAGATGCCCGATTTCTGCGCCTGCGGCCACAGATCGGTCTGCAGCCATTGGCGGAATTGAGATTCGGTTTCGGCTTTGGAGGCCGCGAGGACGGGGATCGGGGAGAGTGCGAGGATTGCCGCAACTATCATCGTCAGTGTTCGCTGCGCCTTACCCCCCTCTGTCGGCGCCGACATCTCGCCCTCAAGGGGGGAGATTGGCCTCGGACTTATTGCCCGCCTTACCACCGAGGATGCGAGGGAAAAGAATGATCTCCCCCCTTGTGGGGGAGATGTCACCTCCGGGTCTTGCCTGCGGCAAGCCCGAGGACCGGCTCTGTGACAGAGAGGGGTAGGGCTCGGCACATTCAAAAGCGTCCTCAAATCGCCGTCCTCGCCCTCAAGGCCGCTGTCAGCGTGCCTTCATCCAGATAATCCAGTTCGCCGCCCACCGGCACGCCGTGGGCAAGCCGGGTGATCTTGACGCCGAGGCCGTCGAGCTGGTCGGTAATGTAGTGGGCTGTCGTCTGGCCTTCGACGGTGGCGTTGACGGCGATGATCAGTTCACGCACGCCGCCCTTGCTCACCCGCTCGACCAGACCCTTGATGTTCAGGTCGTCGGGCCCGACGCCATCGAGCGGCGACAGCGTACCGCCAAGCACATGATAGGCCGTGTTCATCGCGCTGGCGCGCTCCAACGCCCAGAGGTCGGAGACGTCCTCGACGACGATGATGACCGAATTGTCGCGCCGGTCGTCGGAACAGACGCTGCAGGGATCGATCGTGTCGACATTGCCGCAGCACGAGCAGATGCGCACCTTGCGGTGGGCTTCGCCCATGGCGTCGGCCAAGGGACCCAACAGCTGATCCTTCTTCTTGACCAGATGAAGGGCGGCGCGCCGGGCCGAACGCGGCCCGAGCCCGGGCACCTTTGCCAGGAGCTGGATGAGTTTTTCAATTTCGGGACCGGTGACTCGCTTTGCCATGCGGCGGTTCTACTCCATATCTCCCGGGAACGGAATCGCTGAAAAGAAAGTGCCGCCCATGAAAATCGTCGCCGTCTGCACCGGCAATGCCGAAATCCTGCCCGGTAAATCCTACCGGACCGGCATCTTCAAGCATCCGGTAGAGGCAGGCATCATGATCGACCGTGAGGGATTGATCGGCGACAAGATCTGCAATCGCAAACACCATGGCGGCGTCGATCAGGCCGTCTATGCGCTGGGCTCCATCGATCTTGACTGGTGGTCGAAGGAACTTGGCCGCGCTCTGGAACCGGGAATTTTCGGCGAAAATCTGGTGATCGACGGTGCCGATAGCCGCAAGATTTCTGTCGGCGACCGGTTTGTCATCGAGACGGTCGAGCTTGAGGTCACGTCAGCCCGCATCCCCTGCGCCACATTGGCTGGTCGCATGGACGATCCCGGCTTTGCCAAGCGCTTTGCCAGGGCAGGACGGCCAGGGTTCTATTGCCGCGTTCTCAAGGATGGCGTCGTTCAGGCAGGGGACGCCGTCACCTATCACGCCTATTCCGGTATGCCGGTGCTGATGCCGGAGTTGCTGCACACATACGGCAAGAACCTCTCCGATGAAGACCGCGCCCGCTACATCGCGGCGCCGATCCATTACAAGCTGAGAGCCATGATTAGCGGTTGAGCCGCGTTCGTGCTACTGCCTGCGACCTTAACCATTCGCTGAAGTTCCGCTTCCTTTCAACCCGGCCTCAACCTATGAGAACCCTTGTCGCGCAGGGCATTTTTCCTGATGCGAGAGGTCGATGCCTGTACAGACACAGCGAGAACACAGCGAACTTGGCAATGACAGGGGCGCCGGGACAGCTGCGTCTATGGCTGGAACGTGGCAAGGGTTTTCCACATGAGCGGGTTCACAGGAACTGCAGATTGCTTGGGACGAACGACCGCGATCGTTGCGGCCGCCTTCCTGATGCTGGCGGCCGATGTGAGCGGCGCAGAGGCCGGACAGTGTTCCGCGTCAAGAACCTCGGGCGGTCCCGAATTTTCGCGGCTGCAACGGCAGATCGCGGCCAACCGGGCGTTCCAGGTGAAATATAGCTGTGCTGCCAGCAAAACCTTTGCCTGCCGCGAGATTGCTGGCCGCATCGCGGAAACGAGCGCCCGCCTGGCCGCTCTGTCTGGCGTTTCTCAGCAGGTTTGCGCGAAGCAGGCCGTCGCCGAGCGCGCTCCGCTTCGTCGGCCGGTTCCGGCTGCGGCCCGTGGCGTAATGGCAGGCTACGCTCTGCCAAGGATCAGCGCCAAGATCGAAACACGATGTGTCCGGCTCTCGGACGGCTATTCTTTTCCGACACCCAATTCCGGTTACAACACCGCCGGCGATATGGAGGCGATCGCGGCACAGTGCAAATTCATCTGCGATGATCCGGCGATGGATGTTTACAGGATAACGAGTGCTGGGAATACCGATGAGATGATCTCGGTAACGACGGGTGCACGGTATGCCGAACTGCCGCATGCCGGAGCCTACCGGACGGCATCGCCGCTCAAGACCTGCGACATGAACCGGTTCTACAAGACAGTGCTGGCAAAGACACCGGTTACCGGCGCCGCTGTTTCAGGCACCGGGATCGTCGAGGCGGCGCAATCGGCAGAAGATGCCGTCATGGATGTGGCGCTGCTCGGCGATACCAGCCTTCGTGGCACAACAACCTTCGTGCCCGCGCCGCCGCGCAAAATCCGCATCGTCGGCGCGGCTTTTCTACCTGAAGAATGAGGCGATGCTAAACGCCTAGAAAGGCAGCTTCATGCCGGGCGGGATCGGCAGGCCGGCGGTCAGCGCCTTGGTCTTTTCGGCTGTGATGGCTTCCGCCTTGTCCTTGCCGTCCTTGTGAGCGGCAACGATCAGGTCTTCGAGGATTTCGACATCGTCTTCCTTGAACAGCGACGGGTCGATCTTCAGGCCCTTGAGGTTGCCCTTGCCGTCCATGCGCACGGTGACGAGACCGCCGCCGGAAGAACCATCGACTTCAAGCGCAGAAATCTCTTCCTGCATCTTCTCCATCTTGGCCTGCATTTCCTTGACCTTGCCCATCATGCCCATGATGTCGCGCATCGTCATGTCCTCTTCTGAATGTCTCGATAAATCTAAAACTAGTGCTCGATATCGTCGCCGGGAAGGATGTCGCCATCTGCGGATTCGGCAGCGGCCATGGCCACCGGCTCGTTTTCCTCTTCCGGTTCCGGTCCCTTGATCCGCACGTCGGTGATCTTGGCGCCGGGGAATTTGGCGAGAATGGCGGCAACGTCCGGATCCTGGCGTGCGTCGCTGACGCGCTTTTCCTGCGCTCGCGTTTCGGCCTCAAGGAGAGTCGGCTCGCCGGGCTCGCGGCTGAGGATGACCATCCAGCGGATGCCGGTCCAGTCCTCAAGCTTCTTCTGCAGCTCGGCAACCAGCGTCTTCGGCGCGTCTTCCGGCAGGTTGATTTCCAGCCGTCCGGGCTCCAGATTGACCAGCCGCACGAAACCGCGCACCAGCGTTTTCAGCTTGATATCGCGGTTTGTGCCGCAGAGTTCGGCGATGTCACTGACCGAACGCAGGGCGACCTTGGGTTCGGCTTTGGCAACCGGCGCTTCGATGGGCCGTTGCTCGATCTGTCCGACAGGCATGGCCTGTGGTGGTGCGACGTCCGGCACGGCGCGCAGCATGGTTGCGCCATTGCCGGTTGCCCGCTGCGCCGGCGGCATGTCATTGCCACGCGCCTGGATGGAGTTTCCGCCAAAGGCCTGCGCGCCGCCGCCATTGCCGCCGTTCGGGGCAGATGGCTGACGCGGAGCATCGCCGCTGGAAAGTTCGAGCAAACGCCGGGCTGCATCTTCCGGGGAGGGAAGGTGGGCGGCATGAGCAAGCCGGATCAGCACCATCTCGGCGGCACCGGCCGGGCGCGACGAGCTTTCCGTTTCCGGAATGCCCTTCAACAGCATCTGCCAGATGCGCGACAGCGTGGTCACGGCGATGCCGGACGAAAATTCCGCGCCCCGGGTGCGCTCGATTTCGCTCAGCGACTGATCGTCGACTGCATCGGGAACATATTTCAGCCGGGTGACAAGATGGGTGAAGTCGGCGAGGTCGGTCAGCACCACGGAAGGGCTGGCGCCCGCCTCGTATTGCCCGGCAAATTCATTGAGGGCGGCAGCCACGTCGCCTTTGACGATGTGCTGGAAGAGATCGACGATGCGGGCGCGGTCGGCAAGGCCGAGCATCGAGCGCACGGCTTCGACCTCGACCACGCCGCCACCATGGGCGATGGCCTGGTCGAGCAGCGACAGGCCGTCGCGCGCCGAGCCTTCGGCAGCGCGGGCAATCATCGCCATGGCATCCGGATCGGCCGAAATGCCTTCCTTGCCGAGAATGGTGGTGAACAGGCCGACGAGATCGGACGCGCCGATGCGGCGCAGGTCAAAGCGCTGGCAGCGCGACAGGACCGTGATCGGAACTTTTCGGATTTCGGTGGTGGCGAAGATGAACTTCACATGCTCCGGCGGCTCTTCGAGCGTCTTCAACAGGCCGTTGAAGGCCTGGGTCGAGAGCATGTGCACTTCGTCGATGATATAGACTTTGTAGCGTGCCGAAACCGGACGGTAGCGCACCTGCTCGATGATCTCGCGGATATCGTCGATACCGGTATGCGAGGCGGCGTCCATCTCGATCACGTCGACATGGCGGCCTTCCATGATCGCCTGGCAGTGCTCGCCGGGAATGCGCAGGTCGATCGTCGGCTTGTCGATCTCGGGCGTCTTGTAGTTCAGCGCACGGGCAAGGATGCGGGCGGTGGTGGTCTTGCCGACCCCACGAACGCCGGTCAGCATATAGGCCTGCGCGATCCGGCCTGTCTCGAACGCATTGGTGAGCGTGCGCACCATCGGTTCCTGGCCGACCATCAGGTCGGAGAAATCCTTGGGCCGGTATTTGCGCGCAAGCACGCGGTAGGCGGCGGGTTTTTCGGATGCCGGGATCAGACTATCTTCGCTCATCGCCCTTTTTTCCCCAAGACGGGGCCGCTTGGCTGCAAATCGTGTCCAGGAAGGACAGAAAGAAAAGGGTGGGAGGCTGGCACGATGACCCGTGCCTGGCTCGTTGGGGCTGCTTCCTTCCGGACCTGACCCGGTTGGCGAGTGGCTCGTCCACCACCAACCTCCCGGTTCTCATATCGGCAATATCGAAACCAAATGCAAGCCACGCCTTCAAAAAACTGCTATCGTTGTTGAAACAAAAGAAAAATCACTGTTCCCGGGAGACCCACTTGCCTGCCTTCGAGATTGATGAACGCCTTCAGCGCGATGGATTGCTGATCACGACGCTCGGCCTTTGCCAGTTGCGGATCAACAATGACTGCCGCTGGCCGTGGCTTGTGCTCATTCCGCAGCGTGATGGCGTGTCGGAAATCTTCGATCTGACGCCGCTCGATCAGGCGATGCTGACTTTCGAAACCAACATGGTGGCAGCCGCATTGAAAAAAGCGACAGGGGCAGCGAAGATCAATGTCGGCGCTCTTGGCAATATCGTCCGTCAGCTTCATGTTCATGTCATTGCCCGCAACGAGGGTGATGCCAATTGGCCGGGGCCGGTCTGGGGCTTTGGTTCGGCTGAACCCTGGGACGGCGAGGCGCGCAAGGCATTCGCAGCACGGATAGTGGAAAATCTCTGACCATGACGAAATCGATCTTCGATCTGCACAGCCCGCATCCCGAGCCGAGCACGCTCGTCGCCTTTTCCGAAAATCACCTGGACAGACAATCGGAACATCGTCCCGACGATTGCGTCGAAGTGGCTTTCCGCAAGGACGGCGCTCATGTCTTTGCTTTCTCCAGCGGCAAACTGGTCGTCAAGCATGACGAAAAAATCATCGACCCGCTGTTTGCCCCCTATGAACTGGCCGGTCTGGAACCGGTTCTCGACGATGCCATCCTGCTCGGTTTCCTGCCCAACGGTGAGCCGCGTCTGGCGGTTCCCATCAGCCTCACCGAAGAGACGCTGCCGGAACCCTTCAAACTCGCCGATGGCCGCACACTCTATCGCCAGCAGATGCTGACGGACGAGCTGCTTGGCCAGTTTGCGCAGGCCTCAAGCCTGCTCACCTGGAACGCCACCAATCGCTTTTGTGGCAAATGCGGCTCGGTGATGGAAGGCAAGGCCGGTGGCTACCGGCGCGTCTGCAGCGCCTGCAAGCACATGGTCTTCCCGCGCACCGATCCTGTCGTCATCATGCTGACGATCGATCTGGAGCGTGACCTCTGCCTGCTGGGCCGCAGCCCGCATTTTCCCGAAGGCATGTATTCCTGTCTCGCGGGCTTCGTCGAGCCGGGCGAGACCATCGAAAACGCTGTCCGGCGCGAGACGCTGGAGGAGTCCGGCATTCGCGTTGGCCGCGTGCGCTATCACGCCTCGCAGCCCTGGCCGATGCCGCATACGCTGATGATCGGTTGTTATGCGGAGGCCAAATCCCGCGATATTCATGCCGATGATCAGGAACTGGAAGACTGCCGCTGGTTCACGCGCGACGAAACGGCCGCGATGCTGGCACGCAATACCGGCGTGACGCTGGCGGCAGGGGAGTTGGGGCCGCCGCCGAAGGGCGCTATCGCTCACCAGCTGATGCGCGACTGGCTGGACTGGCCGCGCTGAAACGCAGTCGGCGCCCGCTGATCGCGGACGCCGGCGGTCTCAATTTCATAACTCGAATCAGAAGTTGCGTTGCAGACGGATCGTGCCGCCAATGGCGCTGCCATGGCCGCGCTCGCCGTCGAACTCGGTGTAGTTGATTTCAGGCTGGAATTTCAGGCCCTCCACAACCGCGTAATCGATGTTCAGAGCGGCCGCGAATGTACCGTCATCCTCGTAGGCACCCTGGACGTTCAGCGAAGCCTTGTCCGTCAAGTTGGCAGCAAAGCCACCCCATACGGCCCAGTCACCGAGCCACGGGCCGTAATAATTCAGCCGTCGTGTGCCGCCGGGACCCTTGTCATTGTCCCAATCTGACTGGTAGCCGCCCATCACCCAGGCGGAAAACACATCGTTGAAAGCGACATCGATGCGAATCTTGCCGCCGAAAGCCTCGGCGTTGGTATCGTAACCGCCGATGAAGGCGATGCCTGTGCCTTCATTCTGGAAATAACGCAGACCGCCGATGATGTGCGGAAAGTCATGGCCGTGATACAAGCCCGTGGGTTCGGGAGCAAAGCCGGTATCGTAGCTGCCGGCCCCTTCTTCCAGGCCGATCAGGGCGGAAAAGCCGATATCGCCGCCATAGACATAGCTGATCTGGTTCGTCCGGTCGCCCGTATAGTCGATCACATCGTCGTTGATGATATTGCCCGCGGAGTTCAGCCAGATATCGTAGCGCGAGTCGCCGTAGCCGGCACGAAAGCCAGCAATCTGGATGAACGCGGCATTGAGATAGGTATCGACATCGTTGATGTTGTTTGCGTCGCTGCGCAGTTCGATGAAACTTTCCAGAGTTCCGTATTCTGTGTCGGACTTCGCATCAAACGTCAGCGTGCCGCGGGTGAAGGCATCCCAGCCGTTGCTCTCGCCCGAATAGGGGCTTTCACCATAGTTGGAATCGAAGCGGACGTAGCCGCCGATCTTCAGGCAGGTTTCGGTTCCGGGAATATAGAAATAGCCTTTCCCGAAAGCCTCGCAAACGCGAACATATTCCATGGGTTCTGGTTCGGCGGCGACGATGGCATCGGCGGCCTGCGCCCCGGTGGAGATCATCAAAGCGGCGGAAGAGCAGAGAAGAAGAGTTCTGATTGCCATTATCGACCTTTGCCGCGCCTTTGCTTGGGGCGCCTGTCGTTACCGGGAAGGCATGGCGGGCTTCGAATCAGACAGCGCGCCATGCGACGAACAAGTTCGCCACAAAACAATCACGTTTTCGCTTTCATTTCCAGCCGCTAATTCTCGGGGGGTATTTACAGAACCAAGCGCATTGGATGGGCTGCATAGGAACCCAGTATCCGAACCTTTTCGGAGAAATACCGCAACTCGTCCAACGCTTGGCGGACATTCGCGTCGTCCGGATGCCCCTCGATATCGGCATAAAACTGGGTGGCAATGAATTTGCCGCCGAGCTGATAGCTTTCCAGCTTGGTCATGTTGATGCTGTTGGTGGCAAAGCCGCCGAGCGCCTTGTAGAGAGCGGCCGGGATGTTACGGACATTGAAGACGAATGTGGTCACGATAACTTCGCTGTCCGCCTGCCGCTTGATGTGCTTCGGGTCACGCGAAAGGATCACGAAGCGCGTTACGTTGTTTTCCGTGTCCTCGACATTCTCGGCGACAATGTCCAGCTTGTAGAGATCGGCGGCAAGCCTTGGGGCAAGCGCAGCCATCGACCGGTCGCCCATTTCGGACACAAGCTTGGCCGCGCCGGCGGTATCGCCCGCGACCACCGGCTTCCAGCCATTGGCCCGCACGATCTTGCGGCACTGGCCAAGCGCATGGATATGGCTATGCACGGTGCGGATCTCGTCGCGCGAGACACCCGGAAGCACCATCAGCTGGAAGCGGATCGGCATGAAATACTCGCCGATGATATGCAGCCGGGATTCGGGCAGGAGATGATGGATGTCGGCGACGCGGCCCGCGATCGTGTTCTCGATCGGGATCATCGCGAGGTCGGCTTCACCGTTCTCGACTGCCAGAAAAGCATCCTCGAAGGTCTGGCAGGGCAACGGTTCCATGTCCGGGAACATGTCGCGGCAGGCCATGTCGGAATTGGCGCCGTAGTCGCCCTGAAAGGAAATCCTGTTCGTCTTGGTGATCATCGCAATGTCCAATCAGGCTTTGACAGAAAGAAAACGCCGGGCCTTTTCCAGGTCGGCGGGGGTGTCGACCCCAAGCGGTATCGATTTGACGATCTCTGCATCGATGCGCATGCCGGCCTCAAGCGCCCGCAACTGCTCCAACGATTCGCGCTTTTCCAGCGTTGAAGGCGGCAGCGAGACGAATTTTTCGAGCGCGACACGCCTGTAGGCGTAGAGACCGATGTGATGGTAGAGCGGGCCGTTGCCATGCGGCGCGGTAGCGCGGGTGAAATAGAGCGCCTTCAGCCGCGTCTGCGACAGCGGCGATCCGACAACCTTCACGACGTTGGGATTGGTCTTTTCGTCCTCGTCTTCGATCTCGACAGTCAGCGTGGCGATATCGACATCCGGGTTTTCCAGCGGCCGGAGCGCAGCGCGAATGGTTTCCGGTTCGATGGTCGGCAGATCGCCTTGCACATTGATGACGATCTCGGCCTTGCGCTCCGGGTCGCTTTTCAACAGCGCCTCGTGGATGCGGTCTGAGCCGGACTGATGGTCGATGCGGGTCATGACTGCCTCGAAACCTGCAGCGGTCACAGCATCGAACACGTCCTGATGATCGACGGCGACAACGATCCGGCCGGCTTGCGCGTCCTTCGCTCGCATGGCGACCTGGACGATCATCGGCAGGCCGCAGATGTCGGCCAGTGGCTTGCCCGGCAGCCGCGTCGAGGCCATGCGCGCAGGGATCAGAATCAGGGTTTTGTCCAAATTGTCGCTGTTCATGCTTAGGCCTTCAAAACGTGCCGGAAAAGTGTCAAAAGGACTCAAGACCGGGGCTTATAATGTCTGTTGCAACGCAAAGCCAAAAGACATAGGTTCCGCGCGATTTCAAGAGAGGCTGGCGTTTTGTTCGCGCCGGTTGCAAGGGGAGCATTTGCGGATGAACTCATATGTAAACATGGGCGTGGGTGCCTTGCTCGGTACGGTCTTTGTTTTGATGTCCGTGTCGATTGCATCGGAAGGCATCTTCCATTCGGAAGTTCCCGAGAAGGAAGGTTTCGCCATCATCGCCGAAGAGGGCGGTTCGGAAGCTGGCGCTGGCGCCACGGCAGAGGTCGAAGTGGATATCAAGCCGCTGCTGGCAACGGCCGATGCATCGGCCGGCGAGACCGTCTTCAAGAAATGCGCAAGCTGTCACACCGTAGATAAGGGAGGGGCCAACAAGGTTGGTCCTAACCTGTGGGGTCTTGTCGAACGTCCGATCGCTTCGCATGAAGGCTTTGCCTATTCGGCGGGCATGAAGACATTTGCCGAATCCAACAAGACCTGGACCTACGATCACCTGAGCTTCTTCATCGAAGCGCCGAAGAAGCACGTTCCCGGCACCGCGATGGGCTTTGCCGGCGTCAAGAAGCCGGATGAGCGCGCCAACCTGATTGCCTGGCTGCGTGAGCATGCCGATACGCCGGTGGCGCTGCCGTCCGCAACCGCTGCAGCAGCGCCTGCCGCTGAAGGCGAAGCTGCAAAGCCGGCTGCCGAAGCCGAGGCCGCCAAGCCTGCAACGGAAGCCGAAGCTGCAAAGCCGGCAACTGAAGGTGAGGCAACGAAGCCTGCTACCGAGACCGCGCCTGCGCCATAAGGGCATGTCCAGGGCAGCAGTAGATTGAACAAAGCCCGGCCGATGCGCCGGGCTTTTTCATGTCAGAGGTTTCTCGGCCCGGTAGGGCCGCTGCCGCTAAAGCAGGATATAGGCCCAGGCAGAAACAGAGATGACGCCGAGTGCGGTGGTGATGGTGATCGTCGATGATGCAAGGCCGTGACCGACGTTGAAATGATTGGCAATCAGCCAGGCATTGACACCGGTGGGTACCGATGAGGTCAGCACCAGTGCTGCCGTCCAGTTGCTGTTGAGCCCGAGCAGCTGGCAGGCGCCGTAGACCGCTGCTGGCAGGACGATCAGCTTCAGCGTGCTGGTGACCGAGGCAAGGCCGGTATTGCCGGCGAGGCCGTATTTGTCGACCGCCATGCCGATCGAGATCAGAGCCGCCGGGGCGGCCACGCCTGCCAATTGATCGACAACGACCTTGACCGGGCCGTCGAGCGGCATGCCGGTGAGGTGAAACAGCGCCCCAAGCGCCAGCCCGATGACCAGGGGATTGCGCGCAAGATTACGCAATATGCCTTTGAGGAGCTTGAGCGGGCTCTGCCCCGGCTTGCCGCTGGTCTTGCGTTCGGCTCGCTCCATCAGGACCGTTCCGGCGATCATCATGACAGGCAGATGCACCGACAGCAGAATGGACAAGGCGACGACTCCTTCCTCACCGACGCTGCGCGAGACCAGCGGCAGGCCGATGAAAACTGTATTGGCAAAGGCGGAGGAAACTCCGGCCAGCACGCCAATGCGCGCATCCTTCTTGAAAAACAGCGTCGCTGCAAAATGCCCCAGCGTCCATGTCACGGCGACACCGGAGAAGTAAGCAACCCAGAGCGGCCAAGGCGAGCCATCCTTGAAATCGGCTTCGGCAATGGTGCGGAACAACAGAACTGGCACCGCGACCCGGAACACGAAATCGCCGAGCGCGTCTCCCACGGATGCCTTCAGGTAATTCATCCGGACGATCAGCCAGCCGAGCAGGATCAGGACGAAAATCGGCACGACATTCAGGAAGACATCGGACATCAGGCGTAGCCTCTTGGCAAAGTGAATGTTCGCCATAGACCCATTCACCCGGCTGTCGCAACCCGGCACGGTGCAACTATCGGATGAGGCGCATACTTCACGCAAGCCTCATGTGCCAGAGTGCAGAAGGAGGTTGCCAGATGATTGAAAAATGGTGGCAGGACCCGGTCATTCTCGAACTCGACGGGATAGGACGTTACCGCGTCATTCGTAACACGCGCGAAGCAGCGCAATGCCTTCTCGACAAGTGGCCGGTTCATGACGGTACGGCCTATAAGGCGGCGGTCCAGACGTGCCGCTATGTTTTACGCGGCGAGCAGCCGGTGGACTATGCCCGTCAGGACTTCATCGCTGCGGCCGTCGAGGCCTTCATTCATGTGCAGCCGGGCGCCTGAAGACCCTTTCGAGAGTTCTTCAAAAAGCGGAACATTCGGGAAAAGCTCGCGTTGTCCCCCCGGAAGGACAATTGCCATGCACAAGCAGATCTACATTCACCAGGATGATCATTCGGACCTTACCGATGACGAACTGGCCAGCAAGGTCATGCGCTATATTCAGTACTCGGTGCTGATTGATACGTCGGGCCTGTCTGTAATGGCTGTGGGTCGCACGGTTATTCTCAGTGGCTACGTGTCCTGTGCAGCCGAAGTCGGCTGCATCGAGCAGGCGGCCGCGTCCGTAATCGGCGTGCACCTCGTCGAGAATACGGTCGAGGTGATGCAACGTTGAGCGGGTGTTTTCAGCGCCGGTGACCGGCTTTGCCGAGGAAACCTGGCATGTTCCGGGAATTCCTTAGGCGCATAAAAGCCGGCTCGCGATCGGCAGCCGGTGTCTCGTTTTCGCTGACGGTTAGATGAAATTGTGCTCAGAGCGCGCCACCGGTTACCGGGTTGACTACCGGTCTTTCGCTTTCGTCCTTGCTACCCGCCGGTTGGATCATCGGCGGCGCTTTTGATTTTTCGTCGGCATGCGAAGGCTTGCCCGGCGGCCGGTGAACATCGCGGGGCTTCTTCTGCTCCGGTGTTACGTTGCTATCGTCGGTGGACATCAAAGCGTCCTCACGCCATGCCAGCGGGGTCGCCGGCCGGCAAAAGGGCGGGATTCAACACGGGGTCGTTGGGATTTTTCGTGTCGCCCTTATCGATCACTGGCGGCGCTACAGGTTTCTCCTGGGAACGATCAGGAAGTCCGGGGCTGGATTGCGGTCCGCGCGGGCCGTCGTCTTCTGGCACGAGGATTGTTGTCGGCATGATCATTCTCCTTTGTCGGAGTAAAACGATGCCCGGCGGTGGATGGTTCCAAAAAGAGTTTGCTCCGGAAGTCGGACATCAAACTGTTTCGCGAAGGAGTGCAAATATGTCCGGCCGAGAGGGCCGCTGTTCCTAGTTCAAGGGAGCTTTTTCACTCTGCAAATTCCCACCGACATCCGCCTTTTTCTTTTTCTTCGGAGGTGTCGTCAGGTTTCCGGAAATAAGATCGACCGGTGTAGCAACGGTCGTTGCGGCGACCTTGCCCACGGTGTTTACCGTACCGGCTACGATTGCCGTGATGCCGTCCCCAATGCCGACATCGGAATCCGTCAGGGTCTGACCGGTCACCAGCCGCTGGCCGATGAGCTGAACGATCTCGGGACTCTCGGCAAATTTCCCGTGATTGAGGCGATCGGTGGATTTCACCTTCGTCAGATCGACCACCGTGATGCCGGCCTCTTCAAGTTTGGTCTTGTAGGGTTCTTCCGCCGGATTGATCTGTCCGAGCCGCTGCACATCGCCGGAAATATAGCGCGACAGCGCCAGAGCCCGATCATCCTGCGAGACGAAGATGGTGAAATTGGGTTTGTTTGCGCCGAGCTCGGTCCATTGCCTTGAGAAGACGTCGACATCGATATCCGGAGAGGCGAGAACGATGTTTTCAATCTTCTTCGGAAGACCACCGTCGCGGATCGCCATTTGGCGGATTGATTCCATCGCCAGCCAGGTTCCCATCGAGTGGGCAAGGATGGTGATGTCCTTGATGTTTTTGTCCGCGACCAGTGCCTTCAGCGTGTTTTCCAGCGAGGTGCGTGAGTAGTTTGTGCTTTCCTTGTCGTAATTGTAGTCGAACACCTTGGCACGGGACGGCCATGTGAAAAGGACAGGCGTCACGTTCGCGCCGGAATCATGGACGATCTGAGCAAAACGGAAGACCGAATCCTCATAGGTATTGTTGAAGCCATGGATGAAGACCATCGCATGGCCGCCGTTGGAGTGCTTGCGCACCCATTCATGTCCATCCTCAATAGTTTCCAGTGGCTTGACGCGCACGACGGCAAAGTCAGTCTCCGGATTCGGCGGTAGCTTCTTCGGCCATTGCACTGTTCCGGAGGCGCGAACCTTGTCGGATGGAATGGAAACGGCAACGTCCGTGATCGTTGGGTGCGGGCTGCGTTCCCCGGTAAATAGCGTTGCCGGATCGTCAGATGGAAGCCGGCTGGTTGCCACCAGCATATCCACGACAGCGTTGCCCTTGGGCTCGGCAGCCAGATTGAGCGGCTGCATAACGCCTTTAGCGTGGCCACCGCAGGCGGTAAGCGTTGCAACCAGAGACAGGGTGATGGTCACGCGCCCGAGGAAACCCCGGGATGAAGACGTAACAGGCATGCCGATTAGTACAGAGGTCATGGATACGCTTCCGACAAGAACACAAGATTTGACAAGGCAGCCTGGAATTGTGACTTCAACTCAGTCCACAGTCGGCTCTCGCCGTCAAGACTGAACAGGACAACTTGGGCGGTCCAGCTGATCCATGACACAGGTTCGTATTGTATTTTTGACACAGCCGGGTGACATCGGCGTTGCCGGGCCAATTTGACCCGGCAGTCCACCGCTTATCCGGATAGACCCTGTAACCCCAGTGCCGCATTCTGGCGCAGGTCCGTGATCGCGGTCCTCAGTTCGGCCTCTTCCCATCCTGCCGCCAGGCCGCCCTCGATCAGCTGTGCCTCCACATCCGCTTCCGTCAGCGCTTCCTCTTTCGACAAGTGTTCGAGTGCCACCTGCAGCGCTTCTTCACAGTCGAGCGCGCGTTCCGGATGGCCAATCGGGCGTTTGGGGGATGCGATATAAGTCATGCTCATTTCTCCTTGGCGGTGGCGTCGAGGCCGTACTGGAAATTTGCGTTGAAAGCAGACTGTCGATTGCCGTCATGGTGTAGCGCAGGCGCGTGCGTGCGCAAAGCTGAACTTGCTGCGAGCCATAGTGTCGTTCACTGCCGGGTAGGGATGAAAACCTGAAAGCCGGGAAGATGTCGATCCAGTGAAGATGACAAAATTCTAAGTGGTATTTTTGATCGCTGGACACTCTCGACACCCGGATCGGAATGCTCCATTTTCAGAATGGCTCCTTCCGGTATCATGGGCTAGCCAAAGCGTTTTCGGCGCGTTCTGGGTGCTGCCTGGCGTGAAGAAGTTGAAGTACAGTAGCGTTGCATCCGAATCGAGACACTCAACCCGGACGGCGACCGCCGTTTAAGAGGCGCTCCTTATGGCAAACCGGCTTCTCGTGATGTTTCTCGTGCTGTGCGGATCGGCCGGCATTGTATTTGGTTCCGGGCCTGCCTTGAGCCAGGACCACGCCTCGCTGCTGGGCAAATTCACGGATGATTTCGACGCGATGGAAAAGCGTCGGCTGGTGCGCATCATCGTGCCTTTCAGCAAGACCATCTACTTCATCGACAAGGGCGCTCAATACGGCACCGCGGTCGATTTCGGCACCGAGTTCCAGAAGGTCCTCAACGCCAAGACGAAGAAGGAGATCGACAAGATGCGCGTCGCCTTCGTTCCGGTAGCGCGCGACGAGCTGATCACCGCCTTGAACGAGGGGCGTGGCGATATCGTCATGGCCAATCTGACAATCACGCCTGCAAGACAGGTGGAGGTCGATTTCTCTGCACCGCTTTACGCCAAGGCTTCGGAGGTTCTGGTGACAGGTCCCGGCGCAACGGGCGTCAAAAGCCTGGATGATCTCGCCGGCAAGGAAATCCGCCTTCGTCCTTCCAGCAGCTATTACGAGCATCTGGCGGCGATCAATGAAAAGCGGAAGGCGGAGGGAAAGCCGGAAATCACGCTGGTTGCGATGGACGAAAATCTGGAAGACGAAGACCTGCTCGAAATGGTCGACGCGGGACTTCTGCCCTGGACGGTGGTCGATGACTACAAGGCGACGATCTGGAAGAACGTGTTTCCCAATCTCACCGTGCATCCGGATATCGCCGTCAATACCGATGGCGAGATTGCCTGGGCGATCCGCAAGAATAGCCCGCTTCTGAAGGCCAAGCTCGATGCTTTCGCCAACGATCACAAGATCGGCACCACCTTCGGCAATATCCTGAAGAACCGCTTTTACAAGAGCGACAAGATGGTGCGCCGTGCCTATTCGCCCGCGGAGATGGAGAAATTCACCAAGCTCGTCGATATCTTTCGCAAGCATGCCGGCGAATATTCCTTCGACTATCTGATGGTGATCGCCCAGGGCTATCAGGAATCGCAGCTGGACCAGTCGCGGCGCAGCCCGCGTGGCGCTGTCGGCATCATGCAACTGCTCCCGACGACTGCCGCCGACAAGGCGGTCGGCATCAAGGATATTTCAAGCGCTGACCGAAACGTCGAGGCCGGCAACAAGTACCTTCGCCACCTGATCGATACCTATATCGCCGATCCAGCCCTGCCGCCGCGCGAACAATTGCTCTTCGCGTTTGCGGCCTACAATGCCGGGCCGGGCAACCTGCGTAAATTCCGCGCCAAGGCAGCCGAGATGGGCCTCGATCCGAACCGCTGGTTCGGCAATGTCGAAAACGGTGCCGCCGCCATCGTTGGACGGGAAACCGTTCAATATGTCAGCAATATCTACAAGTACTACATCGCCTACGACATGCTGGCCGAACATGCGCACATGGGCGACAAGCACACCACTGAAGCCAAGAGCGCTGTCGAGTAGCCTTTCCAGGAGTCTCCCAATGACATTGAAGATTTTCCTCGCACTGGCTGCCATGGCGCCGTTTGTCACCCCGGCGACGGCACAGGATTCGGGAGCCGACCTCGCCAAGAAACTCTCCAACCCGATTGCGTCGCTCATCAGCGTTCCATTCCAGTTCAACTATGATCATGGTTATGGCCCGCTCGATGGCGACAAGGCGACGCTCAACATCCAGCCCGTCATACCGATCTCACTGAACGAGGATTGGAACCTCATATCCCGAACCATCCTCCCGGTGACGTGGCAGGACGACATCGCGGGGCCTTCGGGAACCCAGTTCGGCCTCGGTGACATCGTCCAGAGCTTCTTTCTGTCTCCCGCGAAACCGGCCGAAAGCGGCATCATATGGGGGGCCGGTCCCGTGTTCCTGATTCCGACAGCGACAGACGATCTGCTTGGCGGCGAAAAATGGGGAGCCGGCCCGACAATCGTAGCGCTCAGGCAAGATGGGCCATGGACTTACGGCATCCTTGCCAACCACATCTGGTCGTTCGCGGGCAACAGTGATCGCAGCGATGTCAGCAGCACCTTCCTGCAGCCCTTCCTTTCCTACACGACATCCGACGCCTGGACGTTCGCCCTGAATACGGAGTCAACGTATGACTGGAAGGCTGAACAGTGGTCGGTTCCGATAAATTTCACCGTCTCCAAGCTTGTCACCATCGACAAGCAGCCAATCAGCTTCACCGCTGGACTTCGCTACTGGGCGGAAGCTCCTGAAAATGGACCGGAAGGCTTGGGTGTCCGGCTCGCGGTGACATTCCTGTTTCCGAAATAGCGGTACTGGAACATCATTTGAGCGAGTGGCCGGGATGCAGTCGAGGGCGCTCCGGCAAGGAGCGGCTGTAAACGGCTCGCACGCCGGCTGTGCATAAGATTACGGAGAAACTATCCCACGATGGATCAGTCAGTGTCCAATCTGGTGGCGATCACGTCACGTCACGTCACGTCAAAGGGATGAATGGCGGACAGAGCGGGATTCGAACCCGCGATACGCTCTCACGTATACACACTTTCCAGGCGTGCGCCTTCAACCACTCGGCCACCTGTCCGTTTTGTCAATCGCACCGGCGGTTGGGGCCGGTGGATTAGAGACAAGCGCTTGCTTTCTCCTGAGAACCCCGTTCGGCTGGGCCAAACCGGGTGAGCCGCGGGCGAAAACCTGCGGACCGGCGCGATATATACCGAGGAACTCGGTGGGATCAACTGATTTCTGACAGTTTTTTGACTTCTTGCGATCCGCGCCTGCGAAAAGGTGGGATTGCGCTTGCTCCAGCCTGTGCTTATTGCTTGCTGAGCCCGGCCAATACGGCGGTAGAGTGGAGGCGGAATGCGGTTTTTGCTGCGGTTTGCGAGTTTTCTGGCGCTTGTCATGGGGGTTCTCGTTGCATCTGTCGATGCCATCCAGTCGGTCTCGGCATCGCAACCGGTGTTGACGCCATTGGCGGCGGCGCTTGCGGCAGGCGGGTCCTCGACGCAGTCGCTGGTGCAGAGCCTGGAGCGGCCGCATGCGAATGGTGCGTTTCTCGATCCGCTGATCCGTTGGTCTCTGCAGCAACCGGCTTTTGCCTTCTTCCTGCTGATCGCGCTGATCCTTTGGGTAATAGCCTACAAGCGGCGGTCCGTTGCCGGCCGGTTCTCGGCTTGAGTAAGCAAAGCCGAGTGTGAACCGGCAAAAAAGTCAGTTCTCTTTCCGCTAGCGTTGTTTTCTACGCGCCGAGCGTGCGTCTGCCGGTCTGTCACCTCTAATCCCCCGCCCGGCATGGTGAAAAGGACACAACGCCCGACAAACGATGGGGTTGCGGGCTTTTCAGCAATTGCAAAGATGCTGGATTTCGAATAGTAAAACTTGAATATAAAAAGTAGGTTTTACTCCGACCTGTAGCGACAGCCGATTCTACCGAGACCTCATGACCTTTCAACCGCGCATGAACAACAGGATTTCCGGGTTTTCCGTCATTGGCGGCCTGAACCGGCGCGAGTGGAACGGTATTGTTGCGGATCTCTGGGACGTCGAATGCGCGCCGGCCGCCGGCGGATTTTATGTGGCAGATGATCCGCGGCTGTTCATCGTGCTTGATGCCAAGGGCGGCGGGCGGCGTAATATCCGGCTGCGTCAGGCGCATCAGGCTGTCGCGGAAGACAGCCGCCGGCAGATGATTTCCTATATTCCGGCCGGCATGGAGTTGTGGGCCGAGATGGTCGATGTGAACTACGTCCGCCATCTCGATCTGCATTTTAACGCGGAGGTCCTCAGCCGCAGGCTGATGGAGGACGTCGATACGCGCAAGCTGGATACGCCGCGCTTGATGTTTTCCGAACCGCGTTTCCTGGTTCTGGCCGAGCTGATCGCTGCCGAATGCGCGAACCCGCAACCGTTGCACGATCTCTATGGCGATGGCCTGTCCGTTGCGCTGTTCGTCGACGTGATGAAGCTTGGCCCGGTGCGAACGCGCAAGCGCAGCGAACTGGCATCCTGGCAGTTGCGCCGTTCCATCGAGTATATCGAGGAAAATTGCCTGCGCGGTATCCGGATGGAGGAACTGGCAACCCTCACGGGCCTGTCCCAGTCCTATTTCAGCCATGCCTTCAAGGCTTCGACCGGCCTGCCACCGTATCAATGGCAGATGAAGGCGCGTATCGAGCGGGCCAAGCAGTTGATGCTGAAAGGCGAATTGCCGATGAGCGGGGTTGCTGCGGAAACGGGCTTTGCCGATCAGGCGCACTTTACCCGTGTGTTCCGCAAATCGGTCGGTGCGACGCCCGCCATGTGGGCAAAAAGCCAACGGTTTTGAGCATTTGCGCTTTGCCTGGGCATAATGCGGAATATGGACCAGAAACGTTCAAGAACCGCAGCCAGAGACAATCCGAACTCATCATAGTTGAGCTAAAGACTCCGCTTATATTCATGGACATGCCGGATCACGTGCCGCCGACGGGGGCGAAGACGCCCGGTTTCAAGCTGGGGTGACGAATTCATGCAGATCAAGGGGACTGGTCTCTATCGGGTGTTGATGGCGAGCGCGGCTGTTGCGGCGATCACCGGAGTACAGCCGGCACATGCACAGGACGCGGCAACGGGCAGTGCCACGGCGTTGGAGCGACTGACCGTTGAAGGCGGCAAGGGCGGCAAGCCCAGCGAGGGCGAGGCAACCGGCCCCGTTGATGGCTACGTGCCGAAGGCAACGGGTACGGGATCGAAGACCGCAACGCCGGTTTCGGAAATTCCGCAATCAGTGTCGATTATCGGACGCAAGGAACTGGACGATCGCGGCGTCGTCACCAAGATCGACGAGGCGCTGCGCTACACCGCTGGCGTTTCGACCGAGCCCTTCGGCAGCGACCCCGACACCGACTGGTTCTATATCCGCGGCTTCGATGCGACCCAGACCGGCGTCTTTCTTGATGGTCTGAACCTCTATTCCTACGGCTTCGGCGGTTTCCAGACGGATGCCTACATGATGGAACGTGTCGAGATCCTGAAAGGCCCGGCCTCCGTTCTCTATGGCGGCTCGAACCCCGGCGGTATCGTTGATCTCGTGCGCAAGCGCCCGCAGGCGGAGCCTGCCTATTCCACCGAGATCGGCATCAACAATTTCGGCAACGCCTTCTTCGGCTTCGATGCCAATGACAAGGTGAATGCCGACGGAACGATCACTTACCGCATTACCGGCAAGATTGCTGGTGGCGATAATTATTCGGATTTCTCCGAGGATTTGCGCGGCTTCATCATGCCGCAGATCACCTATGCGCCGGACGATGCGACATCGCTGACGGTGTATGCGATCGCCTCCGCCTTCGATCAGACCCATGTCGGCAACGGTTTTCTGCCCTACGAGGGCACGGTGACCAATGCGCCGTTCGGCAAGATCGACCGCGACCTGTTTACCGGCGAGCCGGATCACGATTTTGGCCGTTACGACCAGCAGATGTTCGGCTACGAATTCTCCCACGAGTTCGACAATGGATGGAAGGTCTCGCAGAACCTGCGCTACAGCCATCTCGATAAGGCTGAGGAGCTGGTCTATCCCTACGCCTATACCCCGACCTATGATCTGGCCCGGCTTGGCTTCAAGCATGATACGTCAGTCGATAGCTTCAGTGTTGACAACCGCGCTGAGAAGGAATTCTCGACCGGACCGCTCAATCACTCGCTGCTACTCGGCCTGGATTACAAGAATTTCAAAATCGACCAGACCCAGGCTTCAGCATTTCCTGGCCCGGACCTCGACCCGACCGACCCGGTCTACGGTGGCACTCTGCCTGCGTACTTCACCTATCTCGACGGTGTCACGCGGATGAAGCAGACTGGCGTCTATGCGCAGGATCAGATCCGGTTTGGCGATGGTTGGCTGGTCACGCTGAATGGCCGCTACGACTATGTCGATATCGACAATGCTTCCTGGCTTGCGACAGGTTCCTACAGCACCACGGATAGCGCGGTGAGCGGCCGTGCCGGCCTTGCCTATGAGTTCGACAACGGCCTGACGCCGTATGTTTCGGCGGCTACCTTCTTCAATCCTCTGGTCGGAACGGCATTCACCGGCGGGGCGCTTGAGCCGGAAGATGGCCACCAGATCGAAGGCGGCATCAAGTACGAGCCGACCTTTATCGATGGCCTGTTCACGGCCTCCGTCTATCATATCGTCAAGAAGAACGTGGCGCTGACCCGTCCCGATTTCCTGCAGGAACAGCTTGGCGAAGTGACCTCCACCGGTCTGGAACTGGAAGGCAAGGTCAATCTCAATCAGAACTGGAGGCTGATCGGCTCCTATACCTATAACGATCTGGAGGTCACCGAAGATCTCAATCCGGCGCTGATCGGCAACCGGCCGTATCTGATCCCGGAACACCAGGCGGCTCTTTGGGTCGAATATCTGGTAACCGATGGCGCGATGGAAGGTGTCAGCATCGGCGGTGGCCTACGCTATCAGGGCGAGTCTTTCGCCGATATGGCAAACACCGCCAAGGTTCCGGACGCGGTCGTCGCGGACGCTGCGATCCGCTACGAAAAGAACGGCTGGGGTGCAGCCCTCAACGTCACCAACCTGTTCGACAAGGAATACGTCAAGGGTTGCCAGGGCCTGTTCACCTGCGGCTACGGCGACCAGCGGACAGTGACGCTGAAGCTCAGCAAGTCCTGGTAGCGCAGGCCAGAGAGAAAATATTGAAAGTCGCGGCGCCTGGGTGCCGCGGCTTTTTCGTTTACGGCAGGCGTGGACGGCCTACGGACGGAGATTGCCCACCAGCCAATTTGATGATTTTGCCGGTTTTTTGAGCCATTTACCTTTTTTTACCAATTGAAAAATTTCGGGTGAATTTTGATTTGAGGCATGCAAGGATGCGCCCCAGCCAAACATCCCCTAAAAAGGGAGTGGTGGTTCCGCAGACATGCTCCCGAAAGAGGAGCTTGCGGGAGGACCCAACAAGATCAATAGCAACAACAGGGCTGCACAATGAAAAAAACCCTCCTCGGTCTCTTTGCCTTTTCGATGATGTCGGCCACGGCTCTTGCTGCCGACGTTAAGCCGGCGCTCATTTTCGATCTCGGCGGCAAGTTCGACAAATCCTTCAACGAAGCAGCCTTCAACGGCGCGGAAAAGTTCAAGACCGAAACCGGCATTGAATACCGCGAGTTCGAAATCAGCAACGACGCCCAGCGCGAACAGGCGTTGCGCCGCTTCGCCGGCGACGGCAACAACCCGATCGTGGTTGTCGGCTTCAACTGGGCGCCGCCGCTGGAAAAGCTGTCGGCTGAATATCCGGACACCAAATTCGCCATCATCGACACCGTCGTTGAGAAGCCGAACGTCAAGTCGATCGTCTTCAAGGAGCAGGAAGGCTCGTATCTCGTCGGCGTTCTCGCCGGTCTCGCTTCCAAGTCGAAGACCGTCAGCTTCGTCGGCGGCATGGATGTTCCGTTGATCCACAAGTTCGCCTGCGGCTACATCGGTGGCGCCAAGTCCACCGGCGCTGATGTCAAGGTGCTCGAAGCCTATACGGGCACCACGCCGGATGCCTGGAACGACCCGGTCAAGGGTGGCGAAATCGCCAAGTCGCAGATGGATCAGGGTTCTGATGTTGTCTATCACGCTGCCGGCGGTACCGGCGTTGGCGTGCTGCAGGCGGCCGCAGATGCTGGCAAGCTCGGCATCGGCGTCGATTCGAACCAGAATGGCCTTCAGCCGGGCAAGGTCCTGACCTCGATGCTGAAGCGCGTCGATGTTGCCGTCTATGAAGCCTTCAAGGCTGCCAAGGATGACAAGTTCGAGTTCGGCACGTCGAACCTCGGCCTCAAGGAAGATGGCGTCGGCTTTGCGCTCGATGACAACAACAAGGCGTTGATCACCCCGGACATGCTGACTGCGGTCGACAAGGTCAAGGCTGATATCATTGCCGGCACGGTTCAGGTTCACGACTACATGTCGGATGAAGCCTGCCCTTATTGATCTCGTGTGATTGAATGAAAGAAGCCGCCGGTCCTTTGGGCTGGCGGCTTTTTCGTGTCATGAGGAAGGTAAGTAGCCGGCTCAGTAATGCGGCGGCCGGGTATTCGCCGGCGCTTCCAGGCTCTGCTCTTCAAGGCTGAGAAAGCGCTCGGTCAGCCGGTCGAGTTTGGCCCGGATTTGCTCGACCACAGTCCATTGCTGCGTCAATTGATCGGACAGTTCTTCGATCGTCTTCGCTTGGTGTGCGATCGTCTCCTCAAGGCGGGTGATACGTTCGCTGTCGTTGCTCATGGTTTTTCCTTAAGGCAGCCTCGTGTTCGATGCATTCCCTATCATATCCACATGATCGATACAGTCTGCGGTCCGGCTATATTGCGTTTCGTCCGGAAGTGCGTAAATCGCGCTGGACTCTCCCGAATGAACTGGGAAGAGTAGATGGGCTTTCGATTTTTTGACTTACGCGTCGGGAATTCGATGCTAAACTTATACCAATTGGTAAAAAAATCGATGCCCGGACTACCGCTCTCAAGGCGGAGGAAACCGGGCCGACTTGGGGAACATGGGTCAATATGAGCGATATTGCCATTGAGTTGCGTGGTATCGACAAGAGCTTCGGCCTTGTCCATGCCAACAAGAATATCAACCTGACCGTCCGCAAGGGCACCATTCACGGCATTATCGGTGAAAACGGCGCCGGTAAATCGACGCTGATGTCGATCCTTTACGGCTTCTACCAGGCCGACAAGGGCGATATCATCATTGATGGCAAGACCGTGACGATCAAGGATCCGAACGCGGCGATTGCCAGCGGTATCGGCATGGTGCACCAGCATTTCATGCTGGTCGAAAATTTCACCGTGCTCGAGAATGTCATGCTCGGCGCCGAAGAAAGCCAGATCCTCAACACCAGTATTTCCAAGGCCCGCGTCGAGCTGAAGCGGCTGGAAAAGGAATATGCGCTGGAGGTCAATCCGGATGCGCTGATCGAGCAGTTGCCGGTCGGCCTGCAGCAGCGCGTCGAAATCCTCAAGGCCCTCTATCGCAAGGCCGATATCCTCATTCTCGATGAGCCGACGGGCGTTTTGACGCCGCCGGAAGCCGACCATCTGTTCCGCATCCTTGGCCAGCTGAAGGACCAGGGCAAGACGATCATCTTCATCACCCACAAGCTGCGCGAGATCATGGCGATCACTGACGAAGTCTCCGTCATGCGCCGCGGCGAGATGGTGGCGACGCGCAAGACCAAGGAAACCTCGGTCGAGGAACTGGCCGAACTGATGGTTGGCCGCCGCGTGCTGCTTCGCGTCGAAAAGGGCGCGGCCAATCCGGGTGAGGTGAAACTCGCGGTGGAAAACCTGACGGTGCGTGACGGTCGCGGCGTCACCATGGTCGACAACGTTTCCTTCAATTTGCGCGCCGGTGAAATCGTCGGCATTGCCGGTGTTGCCGGCAATGGCCAGTCGGAACTTCTGGAAGCAATCTCGGGCATCCGCAGGGCGGTCAGCGGCAAGGTGCTGCTGAACGGCAAACCGATCGACGTGACCGGCCATGTCGACCCGCGCGAACTGCGCGACCGCGGCCTCGGCCATGTTCCGGAAGATCGCCATCATGTCGGGCTGGTGTTGAAGTTCGAGGAGGCCGAAAACGGCATTCTCGGCTATCACCATGAAAAGCGCTTCCTGAACGGGGTGTTTCTCAACACCAAGGCGATCCAGGCGGATGCTGAGGAGAAGATCAAGAAATACGACATCCGGCCGCCCAATCCACGGCTGAAGACCGCCAATTTTTCTGGCGGGAACCAGCAGAAGATCGTGCTGGCGCGCGAAATGGAGCGCGGCCCGGATGTGCTGATCATCGGCCAGCCGACACGCGGTGTCGATGTCGGCGCCATCGAATTCATCCACAAGCGGATCATCGAGATGCGCGACCAGGGCATGGCTGTTTTGCTCGTCTCTGTCGAACTCGATGAAATCCGTGCCCTGTCCGACCGTATCATCGTCATGTTCGCCGGCGGTGTGGTTGGCGAGCGCGATCCGGATGCGACCGAAGGGGAGCTCGGCCTGTTGATGGCCGGTGTCGAAGGCCGCAAGGAGGCCGCCGAATGAGCAATCCATACGCAAAACTGCCGGCCTGGGCCGAATATGGCCTGATCCCGCTGATCAACCTTGTCGTCGCCTTTCTGGTGGCCGGTCTCGTCGTGCTTCTGGTCGGCGAAAACCCGCTGAATGCCGCCTACCATATGATCAACGGCGCCTTCGGCCGCGGCGAATATATCGGCTTCACGCTGTATTATGCCACGACCTTCATCTTCACCGGCCTCTCGGTCGCAGTCGCCTTCCATGCCGGGCTGTTCAATATCGGCAGTGAAGGCCAGGCCTATATCGGCGGCATCGGCGTGGCGCTTGCCTGCCTCTGGCTCGACAAGACCATGCCCTGGTTCGTGGTCTTTCCGTTGGCGATCATCGGTTCGGCCGCTTTTGGCGCCATGTGGGCCTTCCTGCCCGGCTGGCTGCAGGCCAAGCGCGGCAGCCACGTGGTTATTACCACCATCATGTTCAATTTCATCGCCGCCAGCCTGATGGTCTATCTGCTGACCCGCGTTCTGAAGCCTCTCGGCCAGATGGCGCCACAGACCCGTACTTTTGAGGCGGGCGGGCAGCTGCCGAAGCTGGACTGGCTTATGTCGATCTTCGGGCTCAATCTCGGCAATTCGCCGTTCAACGTCTCCTTCCTTTTGGCGCTTCTGGCCGCGTTCGGGGTCTGGGTGCTGATCTGGCGCACCAAGCTCGGCTACGAGATGCGCACCATGGGCCATAGCCCCTCGGCGGCGCGCTATGCCGGCATTGGCGAGGCGCGCATCACCGTCATCGTCATGATGATCTCGGGTGGTCTGGCCGGTATGATGGCGCTGAACCCGATCATGGGCGAGCAGTATCGCATGCAGCTGGATTTCGTGCAGGGCGCCGGCTTCGTCGGCATCGCAGTGGCGCTGATGGGCCGGTCGCATCCGGCCGGGATCATTCCGGCAGCCGTCCTGTTCGGCATGCTTTATCAGGGCGGAGCCGAAATCGCCTTCGAAATGCCGTCCATTTCGCGGGACATGATCGTCATCATCCAGGGCCTGGTCATTCTCTTTGCCGGCGCGCTCGAAAACATGTTCCGCCCGGCCATCGGCCGAGCATTTGCCGGTATCGGCCGCCGCTCCGCAGTTGCAGCCCAGACAAGGGGAGCCTGAGCCATGGATTTTTTCCACACGATCATCGCGATCCTTGAATCGACCATCCGTGTTTCCGTACCCTTGATCTTTGCGGCGCTGGCCGGCTTGTTCACCGAGCGGGCAGGGGTGTTCGACATCGGCCTTGAAGGCAAGATGCTCGGTGCCGCTTTTGCCGCCGGTGCGGTTGCTGCGGTCACCGGCAATGTGATGATGGGCCTGATGGCCGCCGTCCTCATCTCTGTCCTGTTGTCATTGGTGCATGGGTATGCCTCGATCACCCAGCGCGGCAGCCAGATCGTTTCCGGCGTCGCCATCAACTTCATCGTTGCCGGGTCCACGGTCATTCTCGGCGAAGCCTGGTTCCGGCAGGGCGGCCGCACACCCGCACTGTCAGGCGATGCCCGCTTCCAGACGATAACACTGCCGTTTGCCGATGCGGTCAGGGACGTGCCGTTTCTTGGGCCGATCTATTCCGAACTGTTGTCCGGCCATTTCATCCTGACCTATGTCGCCTTCGCCCTGGTTCCGTTCAGCTGGTGGGTGCTCTATCGCACCCGCTTCGGCCTTCGCCTGCGTGCCGTCGGCGAAAACCCGAGTGCCGTCGATACTGCCGGTATTTCCGTGATCTGGCTGCGCTACCGCGCCGTCATCTGCTGCGGCATTCTCTGCGGCTTCGCAGGGGCCTATCTGTCGCTGGCGATGAGTGCGGGCTTCGTCAAGGGTATGACGGCGGGCAAGGGCTATATCGCGCTTGCGGCGCTGATCTTTGCCAAGTGGCGGCCGGTCAACATCATGCTTGCCTGCCTGCTGTTCGGTTTCCTCGATGCGCTGTCGATTCGCCTGCAGGGAAATCCGCTGCCGTTGATCGGTCAGGTACCGGTACAATTGATGCAGGCGCTGCCCTATATCCTCACGGTCATCCTGCTTGCCGGTTTCATCGGCAAGGCCATCCCGCCCAAGGCAGGTGGTGTACCCTATGTGAAGGAGCGCTGACCATGGAGAACGAACTTTTCGAGGCAGCCCGCGAGGCGATGGAAAAAGCCCATGCGCCCTATTCGAAGTTCCCCGTCGGCGCTGCCATCCGCGCCGAGGATGGCCGGATCTATACCGGCGCCAATATCGAGAACCTGTCCTTTCCGGAGGGCTGGTGCGCCGAGACGACTGCGATCAGCCACATGGTGATGGCCGGACAGCGCAAGATCGTCGAAGTCGCTGTCATCGCCGAGAAGCTGGCACTTTGCCCCCCCTGCGGCGGCTGCCGCCAGCGGCTTGCGGAGTTTTCCGGGGCCAGCACCCTTATTTTCCTTTGCGATGAAACGGGTGTGAAGAAGACCTTGTCGATGTCGGATCTTCTGCCGCACTCCTTCGAGACCGAGGTTTTTGGATGACGGCCGCTGCAGATATGCTGAAGGCCAGGCTTGCCGGCCTGTCGCCACGCTACGGCATCGTGCTCGGCTCGGGCCTTGGATCGCTGGTTGATGCGGTCACGGATCCCGTGCGGATATCCTATGCCGATATACCGGGCTTTCCGATCAGCGCCGTATCGGGCCATGCCGGCGAGCTGGTTGCTGGCAGGATCGGCGGCGTTCCGGTTATCGTCCTCTCAGGCCGGGTGCATTTCTACGAGCGTGGCGATGCCAATGCGATGCGCACGCCGATCGAGACATTGAAGGCGCTCGGCGTCGAAACGTTGATCCTCACCAATTCGGCCGGATCTCTGCGGGAAGACTTGCCGCCGGGCTCGGTGATGCAGATCACCGACCATATCAATTTCTCCGGCACCAGCCCGCTGATTGGTATCGACAGCGATGATCGCTTCGTCGGCCTCACGTCGGCTTACGATCCGGGCCTTGTCGAGCGCATGCGCGCTGCGGCGATCAAACTGGATATTCCGTTGGGCTCAGGGGTTTATATGTGGTTTTCCGGCCCCAATTTCGAAACGCCGGCCGAAATCCGCATGGCCCGTATTCTTGGTGCGGATGCCGTCGGCATGTCGACCGTACCGGAAGTCATTCTTGCCCGGTTTTTCGGTCTGAAGGTTGCAGCCGCCTCGGTTATCACCAATTTCGGAGCGGGCATGACGGGCGGCGAACTCAGCCATCACGAGACCAAGGACATGGCCCCCATCGGCGGCAAACGGCTGGCTTCAATCCTTGCGGAAATGATCTCCGCTTAGCCTGACCAGGCTTTCACAGTTGCAGTGGCGCGCAAGACGGGTTTGCGCGGCCGTCTCAAGCGTATAGAACAACCATTCGTGACCGGTCGCAGCTCCGCTCACGATTGATCGCGATCTAGAAATGGACGGACACCATGATGCTTGAAGCTTCCAATCGCCAGATAGCCGCACTAGCGCTGTCCCTGTTGGATCTCACCGACCTGACGGACGACTGCACACCCGAGGCGATTGAAAAGCTCTGCGCCTCTGCCCGTACGCCGCATGGACATACGGCAGCAATCTGCATCTGGCCGCGCTTTGTTGCCCAGGCGCGAGAAATTCTTGGGTCCAGCAGCGCTGTTAAGATCGCAACGGTCGTCAATTTCCCTTCGGGTGAATTGCCTGTCGAAACCGTTGTCGCCGAAACGCAGCAGGCGATTGCCGATGGCGCCGACGAGATCGATCTGGTCATCCCCTACCGCGCCTTCATGGCGGGCGACGAACAGGCCGTCCGCACGATGATATCCGCCGTGCGGAAAGCTTGCCCGGCGCCTGTCGTGCTCAAGACTATCCTTGAAACCGGCGAGTTGAAGGATCGCGGTCTGATCCGCAACGCATCCCATATCGCCATCCAGGAGGGCGCTGATTTCATCAAGACATCGACCGGCAAGGTTGCTGTCAACGCAACGCTCGAGGCGGCGGATATCATGCTCACCTGCATCCGCGAAAGCGGCCGCAAGGTTGGCTTCAAGCCGGCCGGTGGGGTTCGCACCGTTGGCGATGCCCGCCTCTACCTCAATCTTGCTGCGACGATTCACAGCCCGGACTGGCCGATGCCCTCGACGTTCCGCTTCGGTGCCTCCGGCCTGCTCGGTGATATCCTCTCGGTACTGGACGGTCGCGAGCCGGTGGCCGGCGCGACGGCCTATTGATCATGATCCCGCAGGAGGTCATACGGCGAAAGCGGAACGGCGAGACGCTCGACAAAGCCGATATCGCCGGTTTTATCCGTGGCCTCACGAACGGATCGATCTCCGAAGGACAGGTAGCGGCCTTTGCCATGGCCACCTGGTTCTCCGGCATGAACCTTGAGGAAACGGTGGCGCTGACCCTTGCCATGCGCGACAGCGGCGACGTGCTGTCCTGGGTCGATATCGGCCGGCCGGTTGCCGACAAACACTCGACAGGTGGTGTTGGCGATAACGTATCGCTGATGCTGGCACCGATCGTCGCCGCCTGCGGACTGGCCGTGCCGATGATTTCCGGGCGCGGCCTTGGCCATACCGGCGGCACGCTCGACAAGCTGGAATCGATTTCGGGCTACGATATCAAGCCCTCGGAAGCACTTTTCCGCCGGACCGTTCAGCAGGCCGGTTGCGCCATCATCGGCCAGACGGCCGATCTGGCACCGGCCGACCGGCGGCTCTACGCCATCCGCGATGTAACGGCGACGGTTGATTCCGTGCCGCTGATCACCGCCTCCATACTGTCAAAGAAGCTGGCAGCGGGACTGCAGTCGCTGGTGCTGGACGTCAAGATCGGCAATGGCGCCTTCATGGTCGGGCAGGAGGAGGCGGAGACGCTGGCCCGCTCGCTGGTGGGTGTCGCCAATGGCGCTGGCGTCAAGACGACGGCGCTGATCACCGATATGAACGAACCCCTGGCCGATGCCGCTGGAAACGCGGTGGAAATCGAAAATTGCGTCGCCTTCCTGCGCGGCGAAAAAGCCGGGACCCGCCTTGAGGCGGTGGTGATGGCCTTCGCGGCGGAGATGCTGATGACATCCGGTTTCGCGGCCAGTCCCGCAGAGGGCACTGATCTTGCTCGCCAGGCGCTGGGCACCGGTGCAGCGCTGGAGCGGTTTGGCCAAATGGTTCACTTGCTCGGCGGTCCGGCTGATTTCATCGGCCGGCCGCATGCTTACCTGGTGAAAGCGCCGGTCATTCTGCCCGTCGAAGCGCCAATTGAGGGGTATCTTCAATCCTGCAATGCCCGCGATGTCGGGATGGAGGTCATTGCACTCGGGGGAGGCCGGACACGGCCGGACGAGGCGGTCGATCATCGTGTCGGTTTCAGCGGCTTGAAACCGCTTGGGACAAGGGTTGAGAAGCGTGAACCTTTCGCCTTTGTTCATGCGGCCAGCGAAGATCAGGCATTGAAGGCGCGTGCCCGGCTACAGGAGATCTACAGGATCGGCAGCGACGCGTTGCCGGAACGGCCGGTGATTGTTTCCAAGATCAGCGGGTAAGGTGCAGCGCACCGTCCTCGACCTTGTAGGACGAGAGCTTGGTAAGAAAACTCATGCCCACCAGCATGCCTGACAGCGATTTGTCGGGCAGGACCATCGCCTGGACGTCCTTGACCGCAATCGTGCCGATCTCGACACGATCCAGCATGACGACGGCAGCCTTGACGATGCCATTGGCGGTATTAACCCTGGCGTCAAAGGACAATGAAGCTGTGGAGACGCCCAGCCTCCGTGCCGTCGATACATTGATGGCAACGACGCTGGCGCCCGTATCGACCAGTCCGTCCGCCTTGCGGCCATTGATGGTGAATGTTCCTGAAAAATGCCCGCCGGGACCCGGCTGCAGGATCACACCTTTGCCACCGGCATACTTCGCCGGGCTTACCTGGGCCGGTTTAACGGCGGTGCCGGTTTGCGGTCGATCGAGATAGGACGTGGCAAGGTTCGGCACTATCATGGCGGCGGCAGCGATGCCTCCTGCAAAGACAGCCATACGAACCAGCATCGATCGACCCCCGTAAGTGAAACCTCTCCACAGCTAAGCACGAAGCTCGCTAACAGGATGCAAAAAGCCGCCGGGTTTTCCGGCGGCCGCCTGTCGAGTTTTGAATCTGGTTAAGGAATCCGCAATGCCCGGTCAGCCCTGCCGTCTGCCGAGTTTGTGTCAGACCGGCCGTTTGGCTTACTTCGTGCCGTACATCCGGTCACCGGCATCACCGAGACCCGGCACGATATAGCCCTGCTCGTTGAGGTGGCTGTCGATCGACGCGGTGAAGATCGGCACATCCGGGTGCGCGGTCTGGAAATTCTTGATGCCTTCAGGGGCCGCCAGCAGGCAGAGGAACCGCAGGTTTTTCGCGCCGCGCTCCTTCAGCTTGTCGATGGCTGCAATCGACGAGTTGCCTGTCGCCAGCATCGGATCGACGACGATCACCAGACGTTCGGACATCGCTTCCGGCGCCTTGAAGTAATATTCGACCGCTTCCAGCGTTTCATGATCGCGGTAGACGCCGACATGCGAGACGCGGGCGGAGGGGACCAGTTCCAGCATGCCTTCGAGCAGGCCGTTTCCGGCGCGCAGGATGGACGCAAAAACCAGCTTCTTACCTTCGAGAACCGGCGCCTGGATGGTCTGCATCGGCGTTTCGATGGTTTCCATCGTCAGCTCGAGGTCGCGGGTAACCTCGTAGCAGAGCAACGTGGATATTTCGCGCAGCAAGCGGCGGAACCCCGCTGTCGAGGTTTCCTTCTTGCGCATGATGGTCAGCTTGTGCTGCACAAGCGGGTGATTGATGACTGTAACGCCGTCCATGGCCAAGCCCTCCTGCGGGATCTGGATTTTAAATCCTTTTTTCACGGAAAGGCGAGACGCCGCAAGGCCAGAACGGCGCTTTACGGCGTCATCCCCAGCCCGAGCGGTCCAAAGAGCGGCGCGGGGCTTTAAAGAGAAGCCAGGAGACGCGCGCGTGTCGGCTCATCGACAAAAGCCGCCTCGATCGCCGTGCGGGTCATGCCATTGATCTGCTCGTCGCTAAAGCTCATCACCTGCGAGGCGATCTCGTATTCCTGCTTCAGCGATGTATGGAAAAACGGCGGGTCGTCGGAGTTGAGCGTCACCCGGCATCCGGCCTCATGAAGTGCGCGCAACGGATGCGCGGCAAAATCCGGGAAGACCTGCAGCGACACGTTGGAGCCCGGGCAGGTCTCCAGCACCACGCCTTCGTCTGCGATCCGCCTGACCAAATCTGCATCCTCGATGGCGCGGACGCCGTGGCTGATGCGCGATGGGCGGACATGATCGAGCGCATCGCGCACGCTGAAGGCGCCCGCCATTTCGCCGGCATGAATGGTCAGGCCGAGACCGCAATCTCGGGCAATATCGAAGGCGCGAGAGAAATCGGCGACCGTGTGCATGCGCTCGTCGCCGGCGAGGTTGAAGCCGGTGACTAGCGGATGTTCGCGCTTGGCCGCATAGAGCGCTGTCCGCTCGGCGGCCTCCGGCCCCATGTGGCGGATGATGGTGATGATCATCCGGCCTTCGATGCCTGTCTTTTCCTTGGCTGCGGCAATACCGGCGGCAAGCCCGCGGATATAGGCATCGCTGCCGATGCCGATCGTGTTGCCGTGATCGGGCGAAACGATGATCTCGCTGTAGATCGTGCCCGCCTGTGCAAGCTCGGTCAGATAGGTCTCGGCCAGAAGCGCATAATCCTCTTCCGTGCGGAAAAGTTCGGCAACGGCGTCATAGCATTTCAGGAATTCGCTGAAATTGGCCCAGACATAGGCCCCGTCCTTGATGATGCCGCTGATGTCGACATTGTATTTTTTCGCCATGATCAAAGCGAGTGCCGGCTGCGCGGCGCCTTCGATATGGCAATGCAGTTCGGCCTTCTTCAGATATGCGGTCACAGAAAACTTCTCCCATGCAGACCCGGGGCAAGGCCCAGATGTTTGGCGATCGTCTCTCCAATCCCGGCAAAGCTCGGCAGAACGCCGATCGAGCGGGTGCGGATGCCGGGGCCGAAGACGAGGATCGGCACGCGTTCACGCGTATGATCGGTGCCGCGCCAGGTCGGATCACAACCATGGTCGGCGGTCAGGATGACGATGTCGCCGGGTTTCAGCTTGCGGTCCAGATCCGGCAGCCGCTGGTCGAAGGCTTCAAGGGCGGCGGCATAACCCGGCACATCGCGGCGATGGCCGTAGAGCATGTCGAAATCGACGAAATTGGTGAAAACCAGATCGCCGTCCTCAGCTTCATCCATGGCTTTCAGTGTCGCCTCGAACAGCTCCATATTGCCATTGGCCTTGATCGTGCGGCCAATGCCCTGATGGGCGAAGATATCGGCGATCTTGCCGACAGCGTGCACGGTACGCCCGGCTTCCTTCAGGCGATCGAGGAGGGTCGGCTCGGGCGGCAGCACGGAGTAGTCGCGGCGGTTGCCGGTGCGGACGAAATCCTTTGGCGTGCTGCCGACGAAGGGCCGGGCTATGACGCGGCCGATATTGTAATCGTCGAGCAGCCGGCGCACGACCTGGCAGAATTCCAGGAGCCGTTCGAGGCCGAAGGAGTGTTCGTGCGCGGCGATCTGGAAGACGGAATCCGACGAAGTGTAGCAGATCGGCTTGCCGGTCCGCATATGCTCTTCGCCATATCGCTCGATGATGTCGGTGCCGGAGGCATGGCAATTGCCGAGAATACTGGGGACACCGCCTTCGCGGCAGATCGCTTCGACCAGTTCGACCGGGAAGGCGTCACCTTCGGCGGGGAAATACCCCCAGTCGAATCTCACCGGTGTCCCGGCAATTTCCCAGTGGCCGGAGGGCGTATCCTTGCCGCGCGAGACTTCGCTTGCAGCACCGTAAAGTCCGAACACGCGCTCCGGCAACGGCATGCCGGCAGGCAGGCGTTTGTTGGCGAGCTTTGCCGCATGCAGCAGGCCGAGCGCCGACATGTTGGGGAGCGTCAGTGGCCCTTCGCGCAGGCCCTCGCGGTCACCGGCGCCAGCCGCGCAGAACTCGGCGATATGGCCGAGCGTATCGGCGCCATCGTCACCAAATTCGACCGCGTCCGGCGCCCCGCCAATGCCGAAGGAATCTAGTACGAACAGAAAGGCACGCGCCATAAACCACCCAATATGCTGCCGGAGAGACAGAACAAATATATGGTTTCATTCCACGCGATCACAGCGGGACTGAAACCGCGCAGAAATACTCCGGCGCGGCACATATTGCAATTGGCCAGATCGCTGGCGGATTTCGGTTAAGATTGGAGCGGCGTGTTTTTACTTGAAGACCGGGCAATCGCCGCATGTTATCTCGGCACCGACGCGCTGGCGGAAATAGGCGGTGCTGGAAATATCGATGCTATTGACCGCGCTTGCGGAGAGCCCCGGTGCAAAGAGCAGGATCTCATGTGGAACGACCAGTTCCGATCGCACGATAAAGGTATCTACGGCAGAGATATCGCTCGGCATGGTGACGACAGAGTCCTTCTTGTAAGGGGCAGTGCCCGCCTGATCATAAGACCAGGCCACTTTGCCGACGCCGGGGCCGGTCATCTTGATACCAGTCATTTTCAGTTTGTAATTGGCCATTCCAAAAGGAGACATGACGCTATTCGCGACGGCTTTCATGCCCTCGAGAGTGGTTTTGTCGACGCTTGGCATTTGAGTCAGCACGTCGGCCACGGTGCTTGAGGCGCGCGCCACTTTCCGGGAGACATTAAAGCCGACCGAGATTTCGAAGCAACCGATATAGGCCATGATCAACAACGGCGCGATGATCGCGAATTCGATTGCACCGGTTCCCTTCCGGTCTCGCCAAAGCGCCCTGAAGGCCTCCAGTTTCCAGCAGAACAATGCCTTATGGTAACGCATGGCCTGCTCCTCAGTAGCTTTCGGTGCGGAAGGCCGATGTTGCCACCATCAGGTAGTCGTTCGGCATACTGGTTCCGGCGGGGCGTAAATTGGTGATGTAGGGGCGGACGAGATCGGTGATGACTTCCCAGCGATAATAGGCACGGACGATAGTGATTGTCGTCGGCCCACCCGGTGTAAACTGGAAGCCGGATGTGTCGAGATCGCCGTTCTTTCGCGGGAGAGCGTTCGGAATTTTGGAGAAATCCGCAAAGCTTCGCACATCAATGAACAGTTTTGACGGCGTCTTAGCCTCGGTCGCCGAGCAGGTCATGATCACCGAAATCTCGGCGCAGAAGGCTTTGCGGAAATCTTCTTTGGTGGTGTTGGTGGCGGTAATCTGGCCGGTTCGCACCTTGCGGGCCATGTTTTCGGTCGCATTGGCGAGGAGTTGTTCGGCCGTGAACGCCGTAAATGTCTCAAGCGAGGCGAAGATGACCATCATGAATGGCAAGGCGAGAAGGGCGAATTCAATCGCCGATGTGCCGGACTTATCTTTGAATAAACGCCGCAGCGGGCCGCGGGTGCGCCTAGAGCCGTCAATCTGACCAGCCGCAGTCTCTTCACCATGGTTGTTGAACATTTCGCCATTCCGCAATGCGCCATACGATGAGGCATATTAGGAAGCGACTGTTGATATTTCGTATGCAATGGTGAGAATAATTTGAATGGAAACCCTTACCGGATGATAAGGATTGGCGGCCAGATCTTACCCCCGGTTACGGCGTTCATGCCGTTGCCCCTGGCGCTCATCGTTGTATGCGCCACTTGCAGATACTGGCCTTCAGTTTGCAACCGTTGTCTTTTGCGTTGCGTGCTCTTCGCAATTGGGTGTGCAGGAAAGTACCGAGCGGACCGTCTGGCGATAGACACGCACCGTATTGCCTTCGTCGATTGAAACCAGAATGCGCTCGTCGACGATCGCATTTCCATCCGTATCGAGAATGACAAGGTTCGTCGTTCCGAAAGAGCGCCCTGTCAGAACGATGGTTTTCGCATCCGCTACAGTGGCATCGGCGACATCGGAATTGCCGATGATGACCTTGCTGACTGGCCGGTCGAGCTTAAGTACACGCGCCTGATTCATGAAGACATTCAGCATCTCGTCGGCTGCGGTCGCCGGAGGCGCCAAAAATGAACCGATAAAAGCCGGAATTGCGAGGGCCGCAGTCAGCAACCGCACGCTGATGGCTGTGTTTTGCAATTTCATGGCTTTTTCCTGACGATGTGATTTCCCAAGCATCCTATGGTTTGGTGAATGAAGCGTTAAATCGATGTTGTCGGTGACACTCAAAAGTGCACATCATGCTCAAGCAACGAGGGAAGCTGGAGAGAGCTGGCATTTTATACTTTGGGTTATTGGATTTTTCACCATGAAACCGGGTGTCAACTGTTAACGCGACGGTAACTCTTTTCTTTAAGCGAATTGAAATTCACGCTCTGTAGGTTCTGCTCATCCGATCAACGGAAACAGTTGGCGGAAGTGCTGAACAAACAAGTGAAGTAGGAGAGATACCATGACCAAGACTTTCGCACGTTTCATGAAGGATGAGTCCGGCGCGACCGCGATCGAATACGGCCTGATCGCTGCCCTCATCTCTGTTGCCCTGATCGCCGGCGCAGGGGCGCTTGGCTCGCAGTTGAACACGACCTTCGAAGGCTTGAAAACCACACTGGAAAACAATCAGCCGTCGTAACGCTTTAAATAGTTTGATTTTGAGAAAGCCGCTCCCGGTGGAAGCGGCTTTTTTATTGCGGCTGCATGAATGTTCTTTCGCAGCGTTGTTTCAACTTTTTTAAGTGCAGTAGCGTAGATTGAAATCAGCAATTTGGAGAGCGGGATGGCACAGGCTATTATTTTTGTAATCGTGCCGCTTTGCCTGGCTATCGCAGCCATCTGCGATCTGCTGACTATGACGATCCCGAACCGGGTGCCGGCAATCCTGTTGGGTGCATTTGTGCTTGTCGCGCCTCTTGCGGGGCTTAGCCTGCCGGTGATCGGCATGCATCTGGCAGCCGGCCTGATCGTTTTCGCCGTGTGCTTCGCCCTGTTTGCTATGAACACCATGGGTGGTGGCGATGCCAAGCTCTTGACGGCAAGCGCTGTCTGGTTCGGCCTCAATTTTTCGCTGATTGAGTTTCTCGTTTATGTGTCGTTCTTCGGCGGTGTTTTGACAATCCTGATCCTGATGTTGCGCGGCCGCGAAAATACGATCCTGGCGTCCGGGCTTCCGGTTCCGCATTTGCTGTTCACAGCCAAGAAGATTCCCTATGGCATAGCCATCGGGTTGGGGGGCTTCCTTGCCTATCCGTCATCGCCGCTGATGATGGCCGCGCTTGCCCGGTTGCATTAATCTCTTCGTTTCATTCTGAACCGGTGGTGTCCGCTTCGCGGTACATCTGAAATGATTTTTGCGCCTTTTTGAGGCGAACCATTTGTTAACCACGAATGTAAGTGGTCCGTTAACCATAATTACACCAATTCCTGATCAATCTGCGGCGGGCATATTCTCGGGCTGCAGGGAAAGATCATGAAACCGGTGCGCGTTATTATTCTGGCAGTGGCTGTCGCATCGGCAGGACTGGCCGGGTTCCTGGCACTCAAGCTGACCAGCGGCAAGACCGTGGTCAGCCGAGCCGCGCCGGTGATCGAGCGCGAGCCGACCGTCAACGTTCTGGTGGCCAGCAAGAGCCTGCCCGTGGGATCGAGGCTCGATCCGGATGCCGTGCGCTGGATTTCCTGGCCCAAAAACGGTGTCGTCGAAGGCCTGATCACCGAAGAGCTTCGTCCGAACGCTGTCACTGATCTCCAGGGCGTCGTTGTCCGCTTGCCGATTTTTAACGGTGAGCCGGTGCGGCAGGAAAAGATCGCGGATTCGTCGAGCCGGATCATGTCGTCGCTGCTGCCGGCCGGCAAGCGCGCTGTTGCAACCGAAATTACCGTAGCGACCGGCGCCGGCGGGTTCATTCTGCCGAACGACCGCGTCGACGTCATCATGGTGCGCAAGAATGACGACAATTTCCTAACCGAAACCGTTCTCAGCAACGTCCGCGTTCTCGCCATCGATCAGCAGGTCGAGGAAAAGGAAGATGGCTCCAAGTCAGTCGTCGGGACGACCGCGACGCTGGAACTGACACCGGATCAGTCGAAGGTCATGACGGTCGCCCAGCAGATGGCAGAACGCCTGTCGCTGGTGTTGCGCAGCGTCGCCGATGCACAGGAGCCGGATACGATCGGGGCTGATTATCTGCTGAGCGGTGACGGACGGCCCTCAATTCAGGTCATCAAGTCGGGCTCTATCGTCAAGAGCGATGACAGCTCATCCATGGTTCAAGCGAAATGATGTGTGAGCGGGAGCGGAACGTGAAGCGGATCGGAAACAAATTTCGGAGCTCTGTCGCAGGTGGGTTGGCCTTTTGCCTTGCTTTTTCAGGCATGCCAGCTGGAACCTTCGTTGCGGAAGCAGCGTCGCAGTCGCTTGTACGCATCGTCGATAGTGGACCAGGGGTCAAGAAAACCATCAAGCTGGGGCTGAACAAGGCTGTTGTCGTCGATCTGCCGACCGACGCGCACGACATCCTTGTCGCCGATCCGGCGCTGGCGGATGCCGTGACACGAAGCTCGCGCCGCATCTATCTGTTCGGAAAGATGGTCGGCCAGACCAATATTTTCGTATTCGGTCCGGGTGGCGAGGAAATTGTCAGCCTCGACCTGGAAGTCGAGCGTGATATTTCCGGCCTTGAAGCCAACCTCCGCCGCTTCCTGCCGGATTCCGACATCAAGGTCGAAATCATCTCCGACAACATCGTTCTGACGGGCACGGTTCGTACGCCATTGGATTCCACGCGCGTCGAGGAGCTTGCGCAGGCCTTCATCAAAGGCGGTGAGGCAACGACGCGCAATATCACCGCACAGGGCAACAATGGCGACGCCGACATCTTTGCCGAGCGCCGTCAGATTTCGCAGATCGTCAATCTTCTCCGGATCGATGGTGAAGACCAGGTGATGCTCAAGGTTACGGTGGCGGAAGTTTCCCGCCAGGTGCTCAAGCAGCTTGGCTTTAGCGGCTCGATCAAGAGTTCGACCAGCGGCAACGGCATCACTTTCCGCAATCCGGCGAATCTCGGCAACGCGGTCAACGCTTTCGCCTCGCAGATCAGCGGTTCCATCGGTTCCGGATCTATGGGCTTTACCAGTTATTTCAATGCGATGGAGCAGGCTGGCGTAATGCGAACGCTGGCAGAGCCAAGCCTCACGGCGATTTCCGGCAAGAAGGCCAGTTTCTCCGTCGGTGGCGAATATCGTCTGCCGTCCGAGCAGGAAATCGATGATGAGGGTACCCTTAGCCGAACCGTCGAAACCGTCGAGTATGGCATTGGCCTGGATTTCACGCCGGTCGTTCTGGGGCCGGGCCGCATCAGTCTGGAAATTGCAACCGAGGTTTCGGAGCCGACATTCGAGGGATCGGTCGTCAACGGCAACGCGGTCAATGTCCCCGGCCAGACCTATATGTCGATCCGCCGCCGCAAGGCATCCACCAGCGTCGAGCTTCCTTCCGGCGGCTCCATCGTTATCGGTGGTCTTGTCCAGGACGATATTCGTCAGGCGATGTCGGGCCTGCCAGGCGTTTCGAAGATTCCGATTTTCGGCACGCTGTTCCGCTCGAAGGATTTCGTCCGCAACGAAACGGAACTCGTCATCATCGCGACGCCTTATCTGGTCCAACCGGTCGCGCGCGGCGACCTGTCGCGCCCGGATGACAATTTCAATCCGACCGACGATCTGTCGAGCGCGTTTCTCGGCGAAGTCAATCGTATCTACGGCACCCGCCAGGCAGCCCCCACCGGGCAGTATCACGGCAATGTCGGCTTCATTTACAAGTAGGTGGGAGCGGACATGACAACGAAGATCATCCTGAACCGCGATATGAAAAGGCACACGATCATGCGGCCAAACATTTTTGCACGCCCGGCCCGCCTCGCACGCCTGATAACCATTGGCGCCCTGCTGGTTGCCGGAACCAGCCTTGCCGGCTGCGCCAACCGTGACAACATGTCCACGGGTGCCCTGCCTGACGATTACCGGACACGCCACCCGATCGTGATCGCCGAAGCCGAGCATGCAATCGATGTGCCGGTGGGGTCCAGCGACAGGCGCCTGACAGCCGGTGCACGCGACGTCATCCGCGGCTTCGCGCAGAGTTATACCAATTCCTCTACGGGCACGGTTCAGATCCTGGTGCCGCGTGGGTCCGCAAACGCCGAGGCTGCATCATCGCTGCGCAAGGATATCCGAGGCGCTCTGGTCGGGGCTGGAGTGCCTGCCAACCGGTTGGTCGAGGTCACTTATCAGGCCGAGCCCTATGGCGATGCGGCACCGGTGCGGCTGAGCTATACGGCGATTACCGCAAAGACCGCGCCCTGTGGCAACTGGCCGAAGGATCTGGTCGTCAACACGATCGAGAACAAGAATTACGAGAACTTCGGTTGCGCCAGCCAGGCTAACCTCGCGGCACAGATTTCCAATCCGCTGGATCTCCTCGGTCCGCGCGCCATGTCGCCGATCGATGCGGTACAGCGCGGTCAGGTGATCAAGGACTATCGCGGCATCGACAGTGGTGACGATGGCGGCACTACGATCAACTTCAACTGACGCGTCCGGCCGGTTTGACGGGATAGAACGATGAGCACGATTGACTACAAGATTGAAACAGCCTCGGGTGAACCGGATGGCTTTTCCGATGCCGTTCGCCCGAGTGATGTCGATCACCTGCGGCCGCTCCCGCGGATATCTGTCCATGCTTTCTGCGAGACCGAGGCTTTGCAGCGGATGATGGAACGGTGCGGCCAGGACCGGCGGATGAGCAAGGTCACCTTCAGGGTCAACAGCGGTTCGATCGCCGCTGCTGCCAACATGTTCTCCGCGACACCGACACCCAACCTGATTATCATTGAAACGTCAGCCGAACCGCGCTCGCTGATGCAGGAGCTGGCACCGCTTGCCGCGGTCTGCGACCCCAGCACCAAAGTCATCATCATCGGCCTTTACAACGATATCCCGCTTTACCGCGACCTGATCCGCAACGGCATCTCCGAATATATCGTTTCACCGGTGGTCATGTCCGACGTGCTTGGTGCCATCGCGGGAATCTTCGTCGATCCGGAAGCCGAACCGTTGGGCCGCAGCATTGCCTTTATCGGCGCCAAGGGCGGCGTGGGGTCCTCGACGCTGGCGCATAATTGCGCCTGGGGTATCTCCAACCTGTTTTCCACCGAGGTGGTTCTGGCCGATCTCGACCTGCCGTACGGCACCGCCAATATCAATTTCGATCAGGATCCGCCGCAAGGTATCTCCGAAGCAGTCTTTTCTCCGGAACGGCTCGACGAAATGTTTCTCGACCGGCTTTTGACGAAATGCTCCGAGCGGCTATCGCTGCTTGCAGCGCCGTCAATGCTTGATCGGCCCTATGATTTCGACGCGACGGCCTTCCAGCCGTTGATGGAAATCCTGTTGCGCAATGCTCCGGTCTCCGTGCTCGATGTACCGCATCAATGGTCTGATTGGACCCGCACGGTGCTGGCGGAGGCGGACGAGGTGGTAATCACCGCAGTGCCTGATCTCGCCAACCTGCGCAATGCCAAGAACCTGTTCGATTCGCTGAAGAAGATCCGGCCGAACGACAAGATGCCGCATCTGGTGCTCAATCAGGTCGGACTGCCGAAGCGACCCGAAATATCGCCGAACGATTTCTGCGATTCCCTTGAAGTCGAGCCGGTTGCGATCATTCCGTTCGACGTCGTCCTGTTTGGTAATGCCGCCAATAGCGGCCGGATGATTGCCGAGATCGACAAGAAAGCACCGACGGCCGAGACCTTCTCGCAGCTTGCCCATCTCCTGACGGGTAGGGCAACAGCCAAGAAAGCCAAGAAGGGTGGCCTTGGCAAAGTTCTCGGGATGCTTGGGCGCAAGTAACTGACAGTCAAACGGAAACCGGATTGAGCACATGTTTGGTAAACGAGGAAACGACGGCTTCGGAAAGGGTGGATCCATAGGCTCCACCATGCAACCGGCCACGTCCGTGGCGGTTGCCGAGCGTCCGAGCGCGCCGGTGCTTGCCGAACCCGTTCGCGAAACGATCCCTGTCAGTCGGGCGGTGCCGGCTCCTCCGCCGGCCCGCAAGAAAGCCGCCCGCACAGAGGATTACTACGATACCAAGTCCCAGGTATTCTCGGCGCTGATCGATACGATTGACCTCTCGCAGCTCGCCAAGCTCGACAACGAGAGCGCACGTGAAGAAATTCGCGATATCGTCAACGATATCATCACGATCAAGAACTTCGCGATGTCGATCTCAGAGCAGGAGGAACTGCTTGAGGATATCTGCAATGACGTTCTCGGCTACGGTCCACTGGAGCCGCTTCTGGCACGCGACGATATCGCCGATATCATGGTCAACGGCGCAGGCCAGACCTTTATCGAAGTGAACGGCAAGACGATCGAATCCGAGGTGCGGTTTCGCGATAATGCCCAGCTCTTGTCGATCTGCCAGCGTATCGTCTCCCAGGTTGGCCGTCGCGTCGATGAATCCTCGCCGATCTGCGATGCCCGTTTGCCCGACGGTTCCCGTGTCAACGTCATCGCCCCGCCGCTTGCGATCGACGGCACGGCGCTCACCATTCGCAAGTTCAAGAAGGACAAGCTGAAGCTCGACCAGTTGGTCAAGTTCGGTGCCATCACGCCGGAAGGTGCCGTTCTTCTCCAGATCATCGGCCGCGTTCGTTGCAACATCGTTATCTCCGGGGGTACCGGCTCCGGCAAGACAACGCTTCTGAATTGCCTGACCGGGTATATCGATCTCGAAGAACGCGTTATCACCTGCGAGGATACGGCCGAACTGCAGCTGCAGCAGCCGCACGTGGTTCGTCTTGAAACCCGCCCGCCGAACATCGAAGGCGAGGGCGAGATCACCATGCGCGATCTGATCAAGAACTGCCTGCGTATGCGGCCCGAACGCATCATCGTCGGCGAAGTCCGCGGACCGGAAGTCTTCGACCTGTTGCAGGCGATGAATACCGGTCACGACGGATCGATGGGTACCATCCACGCCAACACGCCGCGCGAATGCCTGAGCCGTATGGAATCGATGATCGCCATGGGCGGCTTCACGCTTCCGGCAAAGACCGTACGTGAAATCATCGCCGGCTCCATCGATGTCATTATTCAGGCCACACGTCTGCGTGATGGCTCCCGCCGCATCACCCACATTACCGAAGTGATCGGCATGGAAGGTGACGTGATCATCACGCAGGACCTGATGCGATACGAACTGGAAGGCGAAGACGCCAATGGCAAGATCATTGGCCGGCACAAGTCGACAGGGATTGGCCGCCCGCATTTTTGGGATAGAGCCCGCTATTTTAACGAGGACAAACGGCTGGCCGCGACGCTCGACGCGATGGAAAAGGACTGAGGGTCTTCATGTTCGGAATAGACATCACCATTCTGGCGATCGTTGGTCTCGTCGCGCTTTCGACGGCCGGACTAGCCTATGGAATTCTGTTCACGCGCATAGAGACTGAAAAGAAAGCCGAAAGCCGCGTCCGCAAGGTCACATCCGCCGAAACCGACAGGGTTCAGATCAAGGCCGCACGCGACCGCGTGAATGAAATGTCCAAACGGCGGAAATCCGTTCAGGATTCTCTGAAGGACCTTGAGAAAAAGCAGCAGGAAAAATCGGCCAAGGCAAAGCCGAGCATGAAGGTGAGGCTTATTCAGGCCGGCTTCAAGATCTCCATCTCGCAGTTCTACATCGCCAGTGTTGTTTTTGGCGTCATGGCCAGTTTCCTGGCGCTGATTGCCGGGATGAAGCTGCTGGTCATCACCGGGATTTTTCTCGTCGCAAGCGCCGGTTTTCCTCGCTGGTTTATCAATTTCATGGTCAAGCGGCGCGCCAAGGCATTCCTGACTGAGTTTCCGAATGCCCTCGACATCATGGTCCGCTCGATCAAATCGGGCCTGCCGTTGAACGATGCCATCCGCCTGATCGCCAACGATGGCAGGGAGCCGGTCAAGACCGAGTTCAAGCGCATCATCGAGGCACAACAGGTCGGCCTGAGTGTTCCGGAAGCCTGTGCACGGATGATCAACACCATTCCGCTGCCGGAGGTCAATTTCTTCGCCATTGTCATCGCCATTCAGGCACAGGCCGGCGGCAATCTTTCCGAGGCGCTCGGCAATCTTTCGAAGGTGTTGCGTGAACGCAAGAAGATGAGGGCCAAGGTTCAGGCACTGTCGATGGAAGCCAAGGCTTCGGCCTGTATTATCGGAGCGCTGCCGTTCATTGTTATGCTGCTGGTTTACCTCACATCACCGGATTACATGATGATTCTGTTCACGGATCCGCGCGGGCATCTCATCATGGCCTGTTCAGGGGTGTGGATGTCCATTGGCATCTGGGTCATGCGCAACATGATCAGTTTCGACATCTAGGAAAGGGTCCGGCATGAGCGAGGACATGATCAGTACCCTGACAAATCCGAACATTATTGTCGCCTTCCTGGTGGCGGTGGCGGTACTGGCGACGTTCTATTCGCTCGCAGTTCCATTTCTGGATCGAGGGAATCTGGAAAAGCGGATGAAGTCTGTCGCGACCGAGCGGGATGCGATCCGGGCACGAGAGCGCGTGCGCTTGAATGCAGAGATTGGCGCCGGCAAGGCATTGCTGCGATCACAGAACAACACGTCAGTCCGCCAACTCGTCGAGAAGCTCAATCTGCGCAAGGCGCTTGTCGATGAGAATACGGTCAATCGGTTGAAGTCGGCCGGATACCGGTCGCAGAACGCGCTGAACATGTTTCTCGTGGCTCGCTTTTGCCTTCCCTTCCTGTTCCTTGCCGTGGGTGCCTTCTATATTTTCTTTTTGGGCTACCTTGCCGAAAAGCCATTCACCATTCGGCTTCTGGCAGTCATCTGCAGTGGGTATCTCGGTTTTTATGCGCCGAACATCTTCATTTCCAATGCCGTAAACAAGCGCCAGCACTCGATCCGCAGGGCATGGCCGAATGCGCTGGACCTGACGTTGATTTGTGTGGAATCGGGTGTTTCGCTGGAACTCGCCATGCGGCGCGTGGCCGATGAAATTGCCGACCAGTCAGCGCCTTTGGCAGAAGAACTGGTCCTGACCACTGCGGAGCTTTCGTTCTTGCCGGAACGGCGTGTCGCGCTGGAAAATCTCGGTCTCCGGACAGGGATCGACGACGTGAAATCAGTCGTGCAGGCCCTGATACAGGCTGACCGTTACGGTACTCCGATCGCCCAGGCCCTGCGTGTGCTTGCCCAGGAAAGCCGTGACCAGCGCATGAACGAGGCGGAAAAGAAGGCTGCGGCCCTACCGCCGAAACTCACCGTGCCGATGATCCTGTTCTTTCTGCCCGTGCTGATCGCCGTCATTCTCGGCCCTGCTGGTATCCAGGTTTCCGACAAGTTCTGATCCGGCTCTTTGGCAAGCATCAAAGCACGGCAAAAGATGGAAGTGCGCAATCCGCATTTTACGTGCGGCCGTTCTCTGTCCTGTCGAATGGGAGCGGAGGGCGCGGCTGGCCCGCAGCCCATCAACCTTCGGCGCGGGGAACGTATCGCCGCCTGAGGGCTATATTCTATTGCTTGTTTATGACGGCGCGCCCGGGGGGGCTGCTCGAAAACAGCAAGGGCTCAGTTCGTGCCCTTGTCGTCCTTGGCCAGTTTCTGCCAGGCGTTTTGCTGCGACATGATCGAACGCAGATATTTGACATTGGCCTCGGCCTGGTCCGGCGAAAGCTCCTGACGGGCGATCTGTTCGGCTTCTGGGAAGCGTCCCTGTAGACCGATGGCGAGCGCCAGATTCTGGCGCACGCTGCTGTCTGCGCCGGGCTGGCTGACGGCTGACTTCAGATAGGTCTCGGCGGTCTTCAAATCCTTGTTCAGCAGATAGGACATGCCGAGATTGGACAGAACCGTCGGCTCGTTCGGTTGAATGTCGAGCGCCTCCCGGTAACGCTGGCGCGCTTCGCCGGCGCGGCCAAGCTGGTCGAGGATCGCGCCTTCGGCTGATTTCAGCTTCCAATCCGGCCGGTCGGGGGTTTGGGCGCGTGTAACCGTGTTCAGAGCCTGCTCAAGCTGACCCGCGGCGGCCTGCGACTTTCCATAGGCGGCAAGGACCTCGCGGTCGGTGGGGAAGTTGATCGCCACTTGCTGCATTACGGCCAGCGCCTGGTCGTTGCGGCCGGTCATGCGCAGCATGTTGGCATAGTTCAGGCCGGCGGCGCGATCTTTGGGATTCCGCTCATAGGCCTTGCCGATGCTTTCGGCTGCCGCTGAAAGCTCGGTGGCGTTCATCGACTGGACAGGTTTGGAGAAATTGGCGGAGGGGATGGAGCCTGTCGTCAGCTCCTTCTTCTGTGTGCCGCAACTGGCCAGCGTCACGGAAAGGATCACCATCGCAGTTCCTCGCAGGAAGCGGCTGCTCGAAAAAGACGTCCGTCCGTGTGAATTCATTGCCAATGCCCCTCAGCATTTTCTCAAGCACCGGACAAAAAACCCAACATATCGGCGCAATCTTCACTCCAGCAATAATCTGTTAACCCTAACAGAGCGTTAATCGAGTGATTCTGCACCGCTTCTTCCGAAGGATTTCCATGGCCCCCTATCAATTCATCGACCGTCCGTCGCCGTTCAATACCAGCGGCGGCAAAACCCTGCCGATCTTCGCGGTAACACCGGCCCATATCGATATCGGCGCCATCGATCCCATCGCGCTCGACTGGGCCCGCAAGGCTGGTTTCAAGGCAGAGTCCGGCGCTGTGCTCTTGATCCCTTCCGAAGACGGCCATCTTGGGGGTGCATTGTTCGGCTTGGGCGCTAATCCTTCGGAAGCGCCGTTTCTGACCGGTAAGCTGGCGCGGACATTACCGGCTGGAAAATGGCATATCGAGACCGCGCCATTGACGGCAAACCGGTTAGCGCTGGGCTACGGTTTAGGCTCGTACAGCTTCGACCGGTACAAGGCTGCGAGTAAGGAAGCACCGACCCTGATGATTCCGGCCGATGCCGATGCCGCCGATATCAAGCGGCAGCTCGCAGGCGTCTTCCTTGCCCGTGATCTGATCAACATGCCGACCAACGACATGGGGCCAAATGCGCTGGAAGAAGCGTTCCGGGCGCTGGGAGAATCCTACAAGGCCCAGGTCTCCGTCGTTTCAGGCGACGATCTGCTGAAGCAGAATTTTCCGCTGATCCACACGGTTGGCCGCGCCAGCGCCGAGGCGCCGCGGCTGCTTGAAATGCGCTGGGGTAAGAAAGGTCACCGCAAGGTGACGCTGGTCGGCAAGGGCGTTTGCTTCGATACCGGCGGTCTCGATATCAAGCCGGCGGCTTCCATGCTTTTGATGAAGAAGGACATGGGCGGCGCTGCCAATGTCATGGGCCTTGCCCTGATGATCATGGATGCCAAGCTGAAGGTCGATCTGCGCGTGCTTGTGCCCGTGGTCGAGAATTCGATCTCCGCCAATGCGTTCCGCCCGGGCGATATCTACCGCAGCCGCAAGGGCCTGACGGTGCAGATCGACAACACCGATGCAGAGGGCCGGTTGATCCTTGCGGATGCGCTGGCCTACGCAGACGAAGAAGACACCGACCTGCTGATCGACATGGCGACGCTGACGGGTGCTGCCCGCGTCGCGCTTGGTCCCGATCTGCCGCCGTTCTACACCGACGACGAGGATCTGGCCCACGACCTGACGGAATCGAGTCTGACGGTTGATGATCCCATGTGGCGCATGCCGCTCTACAAGGGCTATGAGAAGGATATCTCGGCTCGTATCGCCGACCTTACCAACGCCCCATCGGGTGGTATGGCCGGTTCGATTACCGCGGCTCTTTTTCTCAAGCGCTTTGTGACCAATGCCAAGAGCTGGGCGCATTTCGACATCTTCGGCTGGACACCGGCCGAGCGTCCGCATTCGCCGCTGGGTGGCGAGGCACAAGCCATCCGGGCGCTGTATCATCTGATCGCCAATGGGAAGAAATAGCCGGTCCTCTTGAAAAAACATGCCCCTGTCCATGCGAACAGGGGCATGCCTCCAACAAAGCCGAAGGATCTCGGTCCTATTCGTTGATCAGCCGCTTCAACAGCTCGATCTCATGCGACAGCTTGGTATCGCCGGTGATCAGGTCCTCGATCTTACGGACTGCATGCAAGACCGTGGTGTGATCGCGCCCGCCAAAACGGCGGCCGATTTCCGGAAAGGAGCGGGGGGTCAGCGTCTTTGCCAGATACATGGCGATCTGGCGCGGCTTGACGATGACGCGGGTGCGGCGGTTGGACACCAGTTCCTGGCGCGACACGTTGTAGTGCTTGGCAACAACGCGCTGGATGTCCTCGATGCGCACGCGGCGCGGCTCGCCGGCATTGACGAGATGGCCGAGCAATTCATCGACACGTTCGATCGACAGATGTGGCTCAAAAGAAAGCCGGAAGAGCAGTTGGTTGAACGCGCCTTCCAGTTCACGGCCGCTGGCGGTGATATTGCGGGCGACATGGCCGAGAATATTGGCAGGAATGTCGAGCGACGGGTCGTCCAGGCGGGCGACTTCGAGGCGGCGCTTGAGGATTTCGAGACGCATCTCATAGTCCGGGCCTTCCATCTCGATCGCAACACCGCCCTGTAGGCGCGAGCGGACGCGCGGATCGAGCGATTCCAGCTCCCACGGCGCACGGTCGGCAGCAACGACGACCTGCTTGGCGCTATCGAGCAGCATGTTGAGAAGATGGCAGAATTCATGCTGGATCGACTTGCCCTGCAGGAACTGCATGTCGTCGATGACCAGGAGATCGATGTTGCGCAGGGTTTCCTTGAGCGACAGCGCATCATTGTCGCGAATGGCTGTTGCGAAACGCCACATGAAATATTCGGCTGTCAAGTAGACGACGCGCGGAGCGCGGGCGCTCTGGATCGCAGCGGTGGCGATTGCCTGCAGAAGATGGGTCTTGCCGAGGCCGACCGTCGAATGAATGAACAGCGGGTTGAAGCGCACGGCACCGGCGCCGGCTTCGGCGATCGTCTTGGCGGCGGCAAGAGCGACGCGGTTCGAGGAACCCTCGACGAAGCTTTCGAATGTGTAGCGTGAGTCCAGCGGCGAGCCGAACAGGGGACCTGCGACGGGCTGCGGCTTCTGCAGATTGCCGACCGTAGCGGCCGCATGCTGGCCGAGCGTCTGCGGTGCAGAACGGCGCGAAGAGGCGGGTGCTACCGCATCGCTCTGGCTTGCCTGGGGGGCATCCTCGTGGAGGCCGGGCCGGGTGCTGCGTGTTGCGCTGCGCACCACGATCTCTACCTTCAGGATTTCAGCGTCTTCCTGCTGAAAAATGGTGGTGATCAGGTCAAGATAACGGTTGTTGATCCAGGACTTCAGGAAGGTCGTTGGAACGGACAGCCGCACGACACTCTTGGAAACGGATTGCAACTTCAACCGGCCGAACCAGCTGGCAAAAACATCAGGGCCGACCTGGGCCTTCAAACGCGCACTCACCCGTTCGAAAAGTGCGCTCTGCATCATGTCGCCCTTTTCCCCCGTCGTTCCGTCGGATTGTTTTACCGAAATCTGGCGTGAATTCTCCCCGTTCTCAAATACGATCGCCGCCGTTACCGAATTACCAAGCATATTGCCGCCTTCCAATATCATTCCGCGACGCCGCCATTGCTGCCGGCGTCAGCCTTTATGTCTGTCTCGTGCGGCCCTTTTTCAAAGGCATGCCGCCCAATTCAAACGCTCCCCGTACCATGAGAGGAATCCTCATCCTCCTCTCGTGGTCCGGTTTCGTGCAAAATCCATTTGGCAGAACCAAACGGATGTCCCGCTTGCACAGTGTATTCCAAGCGTCCGGTCAGGCCTCGTGTCCTTTCCGGGTCCGCCAATGTCTGACCAGCCTTCCCGACCCTCGTTAAAAGAAGGACAGGCCAGTTTGCTGATAATGCGTCCTCATCCGCATATCGGCCGCCGTCTCCTCACCGCGCAGCAAAAGCTGCGATGCGTATCGTACGGCGTATCGGGTACTCTCAACCGCCTGCAACCGGAAGTCGCAGAATGTCGTTCTGAGCAAGCAGATGCCCAGCTGAAAACGCTCTATGCTGATTGATGGAACGTTGTGGAACCACCCCGTTACAAAAGGCTTAAGTGAAATTGCGCCGCCTGTTGAAAGGCTGCCTTCTCATCTTGTCCACAGGTATGTCCTGCGCCTTCTGTGGAGGCATTTAGGCAGGATCGTGTGACAAGATCAATCGCGATTTTTAACACTTGGGAAGGACCGGGCGTTGACTCTCATAGCGTGTCCTGCATGGACGATAGCCCGGCGGAAGAGAATCGCTTTTGAATCAAGGGCTTTGAATTTCGGACTGGAACTTAGCTGGCGAAAAACAAAAAAAATAAAAAATTTCTTGACTCGTTTAGAGCCCCGAGATGCCCCCGCGAGAGGCGGGTGAGTCTGAATGTCCTCCCGCAAGCATCTGATTTTATTTAAAAATTTCTGTCATTGCGGTGACATAATAAGTTGCACAAGGATTAACCATCAGTGTGCCGGAAGTTTGAATCTGAAAAGCCCGGTCATGGACCGGGCTAATGCATTGACGATATTTTAATAAGCCGGCTTAAGCCGAAAGCGACTTTACGCGGTTCGCAAGACGCGAAACTTTGCGCGATGCCGTGTTGGCATGCAGCACGCCCTTGGTGGCGGCGCGCATCAGTTCCGGCTGGGCTGCCTTCAGGGCAGCCTGAGCGAGAACCTGGTCGCCGGAAGCGATGGCTTCTTCGACCTTGCGGATGAAGCCGCGAACGCGCGAACGGCGGGACTTGTTGACTTCCGTGCGGCGGGCGATCTTGCGGGTCGCTTTTTTCGCCGAAGTTGTATTGGCCATTTGGTGTCTCTCTTCGAAATCTGACAAAAACTCTCTACCGCCGTGCCGGGTCACTGCGACCTGTCGTCCAAGCAAGTAGGGAGCAATATCGGAAAACCTTGGAGCGGCTTTCCAAACTGTGGGCGGCATATAGCCTTAAACAGGCCTCCCGTCAACGCGATATTTTCGAAAACGCCGCGGAGGCGTGGCCTTCGCCAGCCGCACTATTTCTGGCATTTCGGGCAATAGAAGGTCGACCGTCCCGCCTGAACGACGCGCGCGACCGTCCCGCCGCATCCTGGCGTCCGGCAAGGCGCGCCTTCGCGATCGTAGACCGAGAACGAATGCTGGAAATAGCCGAGCGTCCCATCCGTCTGGATATGGTCGCGCAGTGACGACCCGCCAGCGGCAATGGCATCGGCAATGACCGCCCGGATCGCCTCGGTCAGCAACACAAGCGTTGCCTTTGGCTTGCCCTTGGCGTCCACCAGCGTGCCGGCGGCCCGTAGCGGTGATAGGCCCGAGCGCCACAAGGCCTCGCAGACGTAGATATTGCCAAGGCCGGCAATGTTCTTCTGGTCGAGCAGCGCCGATTTCAGCGGCTGAGCCTTGCCGGCAAAGCGGGCGGCCAGATAGGCGGCATCGAGCACGTTGCCGGTCGGCTCTTCGCCAAGTTCGCGGAAGAACGCGTGGCTGCTTAAAACGTCGCGCCGGGCCAGGTCCATGAAGCCGAAGCGGCGCGGGTCGTTATAGATGACGCGGGCAGGGCCGTTGGTGCCTTCCAGATGAAATACGACATGATCGTGTTTTTCGCTTTTGCCGCGCGGATGATGGAAATCGCCGGGTGTCTCAGGCGCTGCACCGTCTTCCACCCTGAAGGAGCCGGACATGCCGAGATGGGCGATGATCACGTTGCCGTCTTCAAGATCAATCAGAAGGTATTTCGCCCGCCGTCCGAGCGACAGGATGCGCCTTCCTGAGACGAGCGTTGCAAAATCGGCAGGGAAAGGAAAGCGCAGATCCGGCCGGCGCAGTTCGGCCCTGACCAGAAGCGCACCTTCCATTGCGGGCGTCAGGCCCCGCCTGACTGTTTCCACCTCGGGAAGTTCCGGCATTCACGTTTCCTCATCATCTGCCAATAGACCGGGATCATTTGGCAATTCCATTCGCAGCGCACATATCCTATAGCAGGCTCCACGGGCGCGAATGCCGCAGGCCGCAATCTGCCGCAGAGATAGCGTGGATGAAGCGAATTCGCTATGGTCGGCACAACAGCGATTGAATGGAGTAAACCTTGATGACTGGTGAGCGCACCTCTGCCGATGGCGGCATGGAAACCTCCTACGGGTTTCGCCAGGTTGGCCAGGGCGAGAAACAGGCGCTCGTCAACGACGTCTTCCACAAGGTTGCCAAGCGCTATGATATCATGAACGACGTCATGTCCATGGGCCTGCACAGGGCCTGGAAGGACGCGATGATCGCTTCGCTCAATCCCAGCCGCTCCGAAAATTACAAGGTTCTCGACGTTGCCGGTGGCACCGGCGACATCGCCTTCCGGATCGTGGAAGCCTCGGACCGCAAGGCGCATGCGACTGTCCTCGATATCAATGGCTCGATGCTGGCCGTTGGTGCTGAACGTGCTGAAAAGAAGGGCCTGTCGCCCAATCTCACCTTCGTCGAGGCCAATGCCGAGGAACTGCCGTTCGAAGCCAATTCCTTCGACGCGTATACGATCGCCTTCGGCATCCGCAACGTGCCGCGCATCGATGTGGCGCTGACCGAAGCCCACCGTGTCCTGAAGCGTGGCGGCCGCCTGCTGGTTCTGGAGTTTTCCGAAGTGGAAATGCCGTTGCTCGACAAGGTCTATGACGCCTGGTCGTTTAACGCCATCCCGAAATTCGGTCAGATGATCACCGGCGAGGCCGAGCCCTATCAGTATCTGGTGGAATCGATCCGCAAGTTTCCCAACCAGAGTGATTTCGCCGCCATGATCACCAAGGCCGGCTTTTCGCGTGTCACCTACACCAATTACACCGCCGGCATTGCCGCGCTGCATTCCGGCTGGAAGATCTGACGCATGATATCCATTCTCGTGAAGCGCTCTGAGGGGCTGCCCCGGCGCGGCGGCAAGCCGTTATGAGCGCGCCTGGAGCTTATCTTCGCCTTGTCCGGATCGGCTGGGTTCTGGTGCGCGAAGGCGTCGTGTCGGCGCTTCCGTCGGAAGACATGCCGGCCTTGCCAAAGGCCGCACAGTCCTTCGCAGGCCTCTTCGCACGGCGTCGCGCCAGACAGGAGGATCGCAGCGACCGGCTGGCCCGGGCGATCGAACGCCTTGGTCCATCCTATGTGAAGATCGGCCAGTTCCTTGCCACCCGTCCTGATGTCGTCGGTGCCGAATTTGCTGAAGACCTGTCCTTCCTGCAGGATCGCATGGCGACGTTTCCGGTGGAGGAAGCGCGTGCCGCCATTGAGGCCTCACTCGGCCGCCCGGTTGCCGAACTCTATACCCAATTTGGCGATCCGATCGCCGCCGCCTCGATTGCGCAGGTTCATCCGGCCACAGTGCTGAAGGATGGCGTCGAACGGAAGGTCGCGGTCAAGGTCATCCGCCCTGGCGTGCGCCAACGGTTTGCCCATGACCTAGAAGCGATGTTTCTCGTTGCCGGCCTGCAGGAGCGCTTCCTGCCGCATACCCGCCGGCTGCGGCCAGTCGAGGTGACGAAGACGCTGGAGCAGACCACCAAGATCGAGATGGATTTGCGGCTTGAAGCAGCGGCTCTGTCGGAACTCGGTGAAAACGCCGCCGATGATCCGGGCTTCCGGGTACCGAAGGTCGATTGGGAACGCACCGGCCGCGACGTCGTGACGATGGAGTGGATCGACGGCACCAAGATGTCTGATGTCGAAGGGCTGCGCCAAGCCGGCCACGATCTTGATGCGCTCGCCGATACGCTGATCCAGTCCTTCCTGCGCCACACGCTGCGCGATGGCTTCTTCCATGCCGACATGCACCAGGGCAACCTGTTCGTCGATCCGCAGGGCATGATCGTCGCTGTCGATTTTGGTATTGTCGGCCGACTCGGCAAGAAGGAGCGCCGCTTCCTCGCCGAAATTCTCTATGGCTTCATCACTCGCGATTACCGCCGCGTCGCCGACGTGCATTTCGAGGCGGGTTACGTGCCGTCTCACCACGATGTCGCCAGTTTTGCGCAGGCGATCCGCGCTATCGGCGAGCCGATCCACGGCCAGCCGGCCGAAACCATTTCCATGGCCAAGCTGCTGACACTGTTGTTCGAAGTCACCCATCTGTTCGACATGGAGACGCGGCCCGAGCTGGTGATGCTGCAAAAGACCATGGTTGTCGTTGAGGGTGTCGCCCGTACGCTCAATCCGCGCTTCAATATGTGGAAAGCGTCCGAGCCGGTGGTCGGCGCCTGGATCCGCGACAATCTCGGCCCCAAGCGTATTCTAGGAGACGTCAAGGAGGGGTTGCACGCGGCTTTACGCCTTGCCGAAGCAGCGCCTGAGATCGCCGCCAAGACGGAAAAGTTTTCGCGCGATCTGACATCCATGGCCGAAAACGGGCTGCGTTTCGACGCAGAGACCGCCGAAGCCATCGGTCGTTCCGAGGCGCGCCACAGCCGGTCAGGCCGCGTGGCGCTCTGGGTGATTGCGGCCGCGCTCATTGCGATCGCCTGGAAGCTTTTCTAGCGCCGCCAAGGGTCTATTTGCAGCTCTACAAAGTTTATGCGTTCGTGAGCGCGGGGGCTAACCCATTGGCGCGCCAACCCTGTTCCATCGGGAACTGTCGCGTTGTTTTCATTGTGGGATTGTCTCTCTCAAGGATGAGGCTGGCTCATCCAGCCCGGAGGAAAGACCACCATGCGTAACCTGATCATCGCTTCCATCGTTGCCACGGTCTCAGCCGTGTCCTTCGCGGCACCATCGCAGGCGGGCGGTTACTATGGGGGCAGCTACAATGATGGTTATTATGGTGGCGGTTACAGCCAGCCCCAGAGACGCCACTCCTACAAGAAGACCTATTATGAACCCAATTGCTGGATCAAGAAGGTCCGCAAGTACGATTATTACGGCAACCTGATCGTCAAGCGCATCCGGGTCTGCGACTGAGCCGGCCGTCCTGCAGATATATCGTCTTTGACAAAACCGGCGGTTCACCCCGCCGGTTTTTCGTGCGAAAATTCCGTCGCGCTGCCGGTGCTGCGGAAACATTGCGAAACGAAAAACGGGAAAGATTACAGAGATTTCATGTCGTTGGACTTCATTATGGCGTAGTTTCAATCTAGCAGTCGCGAAAAGTGACGACCCAACGCCCGATTGAATTCGAAAGAGATGTGAATGGCGGATGCCACCCGGAAAATTGCCCCTGCGCTTGAAGAACAGGAGGCCGCCGCTGCCCAGCCGATGCCGGCCCGCAGCAAGCGCCGGCGCACACGCAAACGCTGGCTGGTCCTTCCCGTCCTCCTTCTCGGCGCTGCAGGCTGGTATGGCTGGTCGGTCTACGGCAAGCAGGAAGCGGCAGACGCCGTCGTGACCGAAGTGCCTGTGCGCGGCGATATCGAAAACAGCGTCACCGCATCCGGTCTCTTGAGTCCCATCAAGGATGTTGATGTCGGTGCCCAGGTTTCCGGTCAGCTGAAGAGCCTCAAGGTCGAGATTGGCGACAGTGTCAAGGAAGGCCAGTTGATCGCCGAGATCGATAGCGCCTCCATCGAAACGCAGATCGAGATTGCGGAGGCCGAGCTTGCCAATCTTGAGGCCCAGATGATCGACAAATCGGCACAGGTGGTGCTGGCCAGCGCCACGCTGACGCGCCAGCGCGCCCTCGTTGCAGGCAACAGCGCCGCCCAGTCGGCGCTCGATGAGGCGGTCGCGGCCCTGGCGACAGCCGAGGCCAATGTCGATGCGCTGAAAGCCCAGGTCCGCAAGCAGCAGGCAACGCTCAAGGATGCCCGCATCAGCCTGGGCTATACCAAAATCTATGCGCCTTTGACCGGAACGATCATCAATACGTCGGCCAAGGAAGGTCAGACGCTCAATTCCAACCAGACCGCGCCGACCATCGTCACCATTGGTGATCTCTCGACCATGACGGTCGAAGCTGAGGTGTCCGAAGCCGATGTCGGCAAGCTCAAAGTGGGGATGAACGCCTATTTCACCCTGCTTGGACAGCCCGGCCAGCGTTATCCGGGCACTCTGCGCCAGATCAAGCCAACGCCTGCCACCGAAAACAATGTCGTGCTCTATTACGCCCTGTTCGACGTGCCCAATCCGGATGGCACGCTGATGATGAACATGACGGCACAGGTCTTTTTCGTCGAGTCATCGGCGAAGGATGTGCTGACTGTACCGGCCGCCGCCGTCCATTTCGGCAAGGACCGCACGTCCGGGGAAGTCACTGTCGTCACGGCTTCCGGCGCCCATGAAACCCGCAAGGTGGAGACCGGAATCCGCAATCGCGTGCGCGTTGAAATCAAGCAGGGCCTTGGTGAAGGCGATATGATCGTCGTCGGCGCGGGTTCCGGTGACAGGTCTGCATCGTCGGGCCGTGGCAATTCGCGGCGTGGCATGCCGCCAATGTTCTAAGAGCACACCCGATGGCTCCGCTTATTTCGCTCAAGGACATCCGCAAGACCTTCGTCAATGGCGACGTGGCCGTCGAGGTGCTGCGCGGCGTCTCACTCGATATCCAGCCGGGCGAATTCGTCGCTATCGTCGGCGCGTCCGGTTCGGGCAAGTCGACGCTGATGAACATTCTCGGCTGTCTCGATACGCCGACCGGTGGCGAATATCTGCTCGAAGGCGAGGATGTTTCGGATTTGAACGCCGACGAGCTGGCGGCGAGGCGTCGCCAGCTGTTCGGTTTCGTCTTCCAGAGCTATAATCTGGTGCCGACCGCAACCGCGCAGGAAAATGTCGAAATCCCCGCCATCTATGCCGGCATGCCGTCGCGGGAGCGGGAGGAACGGGCCAGCATGCTGCTACGTTCGCTGCGTCTCGGAGACCGGCTCGATCATCTGCCCAATCAGCTGTCCGGCGGCCAGCAGCAGCGGGTGTCGATTGCCCGTGCGCTGATGAACGGCGGACAGATCATTCTCGCAGACGAGCCGACTGGCGCGCTCGACAGCCAGAGTGGCAAGGAAGTGATGGCGACGCTGCGGCAGATGAACGAGGACGGTCACACCGTCATCATCATTACGCACGCGCCCGAACTCGCCGAATCCGCCGATCGCGTCATCGAGATCAGCGACGGCCTGATCGTCGCAGACCGTATTCCCGGCAATGTCCGCCGCATCGGTCGCGCCAAGCCACAGCTTACGGCCCGAAAGGCCGGAAAAGCCGCCATCGTCACTGATGTGGCAGAAGCCGTGCGCATGTCGTTTAGGGCGCTCAGGGCCAATCTGTTTCGCACCATCCTCACTCTGCTGGGTATCGTCATCGGCGTCAGTTCCGTTGTCGCGATGCTGGCGATCGGCACGGGCGCGCAGGACTCGGTTCTGAGCCGCATCGCCGCCATGGGGTCTGATCTCCTGGTCGTGCGGCCCAACATGTCGAATTTCCGTGGCGGGGAAGGGGGCAGCATCGTCTCGCTGATCCCGTCGGATGCCGATGCCATTCTGGAACTGCCCAATATCAGCTTCGCGGTGCCGGAAATGTCGAGCACCTTGACGGTCAGGGCCGGCAATCTCGATACCCAGACGACGGTCAACGGCACGGTGCCGCAATTCCCAAAGGCCAAATCCTGGACCGTCGAGGATGGAGCATTCCTCGAAAAGACGGACATGGACGCCTATGCCACCGTCGCGGTGTTGGGCCGGACTGTCGCCGATGCGTTGTTTCCCGATGGCGCCGATCCGATCGGGCAGTACATTCTCATCAAGAACATCCCCTTCCAGGTGATTGGCGTGATGTCGAAGAAGGGGGCCAGTGCTGGTGGCAACGACCAGGACGATACGGTTCTGGTGCCGTTATCGACCGGCAACCTGCGCCTGTTCGGGGCAAGGAATGTCCGCTCCATCACCGTGCAGGTGAAGGACGGCAGCGCCATCAATGTCACGCAGGACCAGATCCAGGCGCTGCTGGACGAACGCCACAAGCGCCAGGACACGCAGATCATCAACATGGCCGCAATCCGCGAGACGTTCACAGAAACGTCTAACATTCTCAAGGTTTTCCTCGGCTCCATCGCTGCCATCTCACTGCTCGTCGGCGGCATCGGCGTCATGAACATCATGCTGGTCTCCGTCACAGAGCGTACCCGCGAAATCGGCATCCGCATGGCGACGGGGGCGAGGGGCCGCGACATCCTCACCCAGTTCATTGTCGAAGCGCTGGTGGTTTCGGCGCTCGGTGGTCTGATTGGCGTTGGGTTGGGGCTGAGCATCGGTGCTGTGGCTCAGGCTTTCGGCATTGCCGTCAGCTTCGCTCCCGGCCCGGTCATTCTCGCCTTCGGCAGCGCCTTCCTCACTGGGCTGATCTTCGGCTACCTGCCGGCCTACAACGCCTCGCGCCTGCAGCCTGCCGTAGCACTGGCCTCCACCTGATCAGCGTTCCATCTGCCAGCGGTTGACGCCGTGCGCCTGATCGTTTCCATTGGTGCAAAGGCTGAAGGAGGAAACCATGCCGGACGCAGATCGCTTCATGACCCAGGCCATCGCGCTTGCCCGCGATAATGTTCGCAAGGGTGGACGGCCGTTTGGTGCCGTGCTGGTCCTCGATGGAGAGGTGTTGGCGACCGGTGTCAACGGCGTGATGGAAACGCACGATCCGACGGCCCATGCCGAGCTGGTGGCGGTGCGTGCGGCGGCCATGAAGCGCGGCTCGGCCACTCTCAAGGGGGCTTCCGTCTATGCCAGCGGCCATCCATGCCCGATGTGCCTTGCCGCCATGCGGCTGGCCGGCATCACCGACATTTTCTACGCCTATTCGAATGAAGACGGTGCACCCTACGGCCTGACTTCGGCACCGCTCTATGCCGATCTGCGCAAACCGTTTGCGGATCAGCAGATGACGTTTTCCTATCTTCCGGTGCGGCCTGAGGGAGAGGCCGATATCTATGATTTCTGGCGGGAAATGCAGCAGGGATAAGCCCGCACGCGTTGACTGCGGCTGATCCAGCCAGAGGGGTGAGATGCAAAACTATCTGTTGCGTGTATGGGCATCACTGTCGCTACCGGGTTTGCTGATTGGCATCCTCTTCTTTGCGGTGTCGCTGACGCCGAGCCTCATTCCTCGGCCGTATGTGCTGCAGGGCGTGCTGTCCGGTTGTTCGCTGGCGGCCGGATATGGCCTCGGCGTGTTTGGACGTTGGCTCTGGCTCTATCTGGAGCTTCCTGCCTTGCCGCCAAAGATCGATCGTGTTGCCAAGGTTTTGGCAATTGCCGGGTGCGCCGGAATAGCGATCGCATTTCTCTGGCAGGCTGCCCGCTGGCAAAACTCCGTGCGCAGCCTGATGGGGCTCGATCCAGTGGAGACTGCCGAACCGGTCAAACTCGCGCTGATCGCCCTTTTCGTTTTCATCGTCCTGATTGCACTCGCTCGCCTGTTCCGGATGACGTTCGCCTTTCTCTCGCGTAGGTTCGAGCATGTGACCCCCAAGCCCATCGCCCGGCTGTTCGGCATCCTTCTGGCCGCCGCCCTGTTCTGGTCGATCGCCGATGGCTTGCTGCTTAAAGCCGGTTTGCGGCTTGCCGACTCCTCGTTTCGCGAACTGGATGCCCTGATCGACAGTGATCTGGCGCCGCCAGCGAATCCCTTGAAAACCGGCAGTGCCGCGTCGCTCGTTCCGTGGCATGATCTGGGTTTTCGTGGCCGCGAATTCGTCGCCTCCGGTCCGACGGCTGATAAGATCAGCGCCTTCCTGCACCAACCGGCATTGGAGCCGATCCGTGTCTATGTCGGCCTGAATGCAGCGAAAACCGCCAAGGAAAGGGCGGCGCTGGCGCTTGCCGAGCTCAAGCGGACCGGCGCCTTCGAGCGCGCGACGCTGATCGTCGTCGTGCCGACCGGCACCGGCTGGGTCGATCCGGCAGCCATGGATACGGTCGAATATCTGCAGCGCGGCGATGTGGCGAGTGTCGCTCTGCAATATTCCTACCTGACCAGCTGGCTGTCACTGCTGGTCGAGCCAAGCTATGGCGCCGAGGCAGGCGAGGCGCTGTTCAAGGCGGTCTATGGCTACTGGACGACACTTCCGAAGGACAAGCGACCCAAACTCTATCTGCATGGCCTCAGCCTCGGTGCCATGAATTCCGAGCGTTCGGCCGATCTCTTCGATGTGATCGGCGATCCCTTTCAGGGCGCGCTGTGGAGCGGTCCACCCTTCGAAACCGCCGGCTGGAAATCGGTGACCGCAGGCCGCGAGCCGGGGTCTCCGGCTTGGCTGCCACGCTTCCGCGACAGTTCCGTCATCCGCTTCACGGCCCAGAAGAATGCGCTGGATATTCCGGGCGCCAAATGGGGGCCGATGCGGATCGTCTATCTGCAATATGCGAGCGATCCGGTGACTTTCTTCGATCCGCATTCCTTCTACCGGGAACCGGACTGGATGAAGCAGCCGCGTGGCCCCGATGTCTCGCCCTATCTTGCCTGGTATCCGATCGTCACCATGCTGCAACTGGCGCTCGATATGGCGATGGCGACCACATCGCCGATGGGCTACGGGCATGTCTATGCTCCGGAGCACTACATCGATGCCTGGGTGGCTGTCACCGATCCTCAAGGGCTGGCGTCTGGTGATATCGAGCGGCTGAAGGAGATGGTTTCGAAGCGGGATTGAGAAACCGGCGGCATCGCTGCCGCCGGTCTTTGACTATCAAGCGCTGCGTACCGGCGCGAGCAGCCTGAGCGCGTTGATTGTCACCAGCACGGTGGCGCCGGTATCGGCCAGGATCGCCGGCCAGAGCCCGGTAATACCGGCGATGGTGGTCACCAGGAACACGGCTTTCAGGCCAAGCGCAATGGTGATGTTCTGGCGGATATTGCCCATCGTGCGTTTCGACAGGTCGATCATCTGCGCAACGTCCCCGACTCTGCCGTGCAGCACCGCGGCATCGGCGGTTTCGAGCGCCACGTCGGTGCCGCCGCCCATGGCGATGCCGATATCTGCCGCCGCCAGCGCCGGTGCATCGTTGATCCCGTCCCCGACCTTCGCGACGACAAACCCCTGCTGCTTGAGTTCGCCAACGATCCGCTGCTTGTCTTCCGGCATCAGTTCAGCGCGCACCTCGATGCCGAGCTGCTTGCCGATTGCGGTGGCCGTGCGCTTGTTGTCACCGGTTAGCATGACGATTTTTACGCCCGCATCCGTCAGAGCCTTGAGCCCGGATTTGGCGTCTGCGCGTGGCTCGTCGCGCATGGCGATCGCACCGGCCAGCGTCTCGCCGATGATCAGCACCGAGACGGTCTTGCCCTCGTCGTTGAGTGCAGTGATCTGTGCCGTCTGCTCAGCCGACAGCGCAATGCGGTCGCCGGCTGCCTGTGGCGAGCCGAGGAAGACGGCCTTGCCGTTGACCGTTGCCGTCACCCCCTTGCCGCCCAGTGCCTTGGCATCGGACACCGCCGGAATGGCAACCTTGTCGGCCGCGGCCCGGTCGAGGATTGCCTTGGCCAGAGGATGGCTGGAGCCGGTCTCAAGAGCCGCGGCAAAGGTCAGCACGTCCGGTTCCGAATGGCCGAAGGCGAGGATGTCCGTGACCTTCGGTTTGCCTTCCGTGAGCGTGCCGGTCTTGTCCAGCGCCACGGCATTGATCGTCCCCAGGGTCTCCAACACGGCGCCGCCCTTGAGCAGCAGGCCGCGGCGGGCACCGGCGGAAAGCGAGGCGGCGATGGCGGCGGGCGTCGAGATCACCAGGGCGCAAGGGCAACCGATCAGCAGGATGGCAAGACCCTTGTAGACCCATTCACCCCATGCGCCGCCCATGAACAGCGGCGGGATGACCGCAACGAGCGCTGCAACGACCACCACACCGGGCGTGTAGTAACGCGAGAACCGGTCGATGAAGCGTTCAGTCGGCGCCTTGGATTCCTGCGCCTCTTCGACCAGCTTGACGACGCGGGCGATGGTATTGTCGGCAGCCGTCGCCGTGACACGAACGCGCAATGCCGCATCGCCGTTGATCGTCCCGGCAAACACCTTTTCATCGACGCCCTTGCGCACCGGCGTGCTTTCGCCAGTCACCGGTGCCTCGTCGATCGCGCTTTCGCCGGACAGGATCACACCATCCGCAGAGATGCGGTCGCCGGGGCGCACCAGAATGGTGGCGCCGACGGCAAGGCTTTCGGCCGGAACAGACCGTGTCTGGCCGTTTTCCTCGAGCAATGCCTCCTTCGGCACCAATGCCGCCAGCGACTGGATGCTTTGACGCGCTTTCCCGGCGGCAACGCCTTCGAGAAGCTCACCGACGAGGAACAGGAAGACCACGGCTGCAGCCTCCTCGCCGGCATCGATGATGACGGCACCGATCGCCGCAATCGTCATCAGCATTTCGATCGAAAATGGCGTTCCGGCCATCGCGGCCATGATGGCGCGCCGGGCAATCGGGATGAGGCCGATCAGCATGGCAACGATAAAAGCATAGGATGCGATCGACGGCACCAGATGGCCGACAGCATAGGCGCTCACCAAAGCGGCGCCTGAAAAGATCGTCAGCTTGCCTTTCTTGCTGGCCCACCAGGGGCCGGTTGACGGGCCATGGTCATGCCCGTGCAGGCCTTCCATCGTGTCCTTGGCTGCGGGCTTCGAATGGTCGTGCCCCGCATGGCTGGCATGGTCGTGTCCGCTGTGATCGTGTTCCGCATGATCATGGCCGTCGTGGTCGCCATGCTTGGAATGATCGTGACCGGCATGGCTGTGATCGCCATGATCGTGGCCGCAGCAGGCTTGCTTTGCCTCGGCAACCGGCGTGGTTTTGCCGGCGATCTGCGAGACCGAGTAGCCCAGACCTGAGACCTTCTTGGCAATGGCTGTGAGGTCGCTGACCGCGTCATGCTTCACGGTCATGGTGCCTGCCGTCACCGAAACCGAGACATCCGAAACGCCCGGCATGCGCCGGACTGCGGTGTCGATCTTGGCCGCGCAGGAGGCGCAATCCATGCCCTCCACCCGGTATCGTGTCTGTGTTGCCTCTGCCATTGTCCGCTTCCTGTGAACGTTCTTGTCAAACTCTGGCATCTTTCCTACATCCTCTAGTGACTAGAGGTGCAAGAGGGAAAATCATGAAAAAGATCACGATTGGCGAGGCTGCGCGAAAAAGTGGCGTCAAGGTTCCCACCATCCGTTATTACGAGGGCATTGGCCTGTTGCGGGAGCCAAGCCGCAGCGACGGAAATCAGCGCTCCTATGAACAATCCGATCTCAATCGCCTGACCTTCATCCGCCATGCTCGTGAGCTGGGTTTCGAAGTGGAGGCGATCCGCGCGCTGCTCAGTCTGCAGGATAATCCGCTGCAATCCTGCGCGTCCGCTGATGCGATCGCCAAGGCCCGGTTGATCGAAGTCGAGCAACGCATTCGCAGCCTGATGGCGCTGAAGGCTGAGCTGGAAATGATGGTCGAGGGATGCGGCCACGGCCGTGTCGATCAATGCCGGGTGATCGAGGTGCTCGCTGATCACGCCCAATGCACCCATCACGGCCACTGATGCGGCTTTGAAAGATATTTGCAGGCGCCCCGGAACCTTTCGACTATTCATGCGTTTTGAGCGCTATCGATAGCTATATCCATTCCATTGTTACATATCCGGAAAACATAAATGCCAGATCGGTCCCGCCGAACACAATTGCGCGAAACGACGTCGCAAGCCCATGCCTCTCTCGACAATATGGTCGGCTCCTTTGATAGTCCCGATACCTACAGACATTACCTGCGGTGGATTTCGGCTTTCCGGGAGGCGGTCGAGGATAAACTAGCATCGGCAGTCTGGCCGGGGCACGGTGACAATTGGGATGTTGAGATGTTTTCGGGCTTGATTGCCGAGGATCTGAGAGACCTGAATGTGGCGCCTCAGCCACCGGTCAATGCTCCGGATATGGAGTTGAGCCGCGAGTCGCTTCTCGGCATGCTTTACGTGCTGGAAGGGTCGGCACTGGGCGCGCGTGTCCTTTACAAGCGTGCTCAGAGCCTTGGTTTTGATGCAGATTTCGGCGCGCGGCATCTGGCCGTCCAATCCCGTCGCAGCGATCGCTGGCCCGCCTTTCTCGCTATGCTCGAAAATGCGGATGCAATCGACATGGAGCAGGTCGCCAATGCCTCGCGGGCAACGTTTGCGACTGCCGAACAGGCATTTCGTCAGGCATCCCATGAACCCGCATGACATCAAAGTGGCTGAACCGGTCAACCTGACCAATTGCGATCGTGAGCCGATCCATACTCCCGGCAGCATTCAGCGGCATGGTTGCCTGATCGCGTGCGATGCGCGTGCGGCAACGATTCTCCGGCATTCCAGCAATGCCGGCGCCATGCTGGGCGTTCCCGGAGAGATCAATGGCCTGCCACTCGAAACGCTGATCGGCGCCCAGGCGACGCACACATTGCGCAACGCTCTGGCAACGTTGGGCGAGGGCGTGCGTCCGGCGCTGTTGCCCGGGATGAGTGTGCCGGGCGGCGTCTTCGATGTGTCTATCCACATTTTCCGCTCGACCGTCATCATCGAGTTCGAATCGGCCTCGGCGGGTCAACCTTTGCAGCTGGCGCGTGGCCTCATCGGCCGTATCAGCGACATTGCCGACATCGACACCCTGGTGCGCCAGTCGGCCCGGCTGATCCGTGGAATGCTGGAATATGATCGCGTGATGATCTATCGCTTCGAGCAGGATGGATCGGGCAAGGTTATGGCGGAAGCCAAGCGTGGCGATCTGGAGAGTTTTCTCGGTCAGTACTTCCCGGCTAGCGATATTCCCCAGCAGGCCCGCACCCTTTATTTGAAAAACACCATTCGCATCATCGGTGATGCCAGCGGCGAACGGGTTGGGATTGTGCCGGTCTTCGATGCATCGGGCGAAGCGCTGGATCTGTCGCTGGCGCATCTGCGCAGTGTGTCGCCGATCCACTGCGAATATCTGCGCAACATGGGGGTCGCGGCTTCCATGTCGATTTCCATCATCGTCGATGGCGCACTTTGGGGGTTGATCGCCTGCCATCACTACCAGCCGCGCATCCTGTCGATGGCGGAACGGGTGGCGGCCGAAATGTTCGGCGAATTTTTCTCGCTGCATCTGACCTCTCTGAGGCAGAAATCCAGGCTTGCCGCCGCCACGCGCGCCCGCGGCTCGCTCGATCGTTTCCTGCGCCTGGCCTCTCATCACGCCGATATCGGCCAGTTGCTGACGGAAAACCTGCTGGATTTCAGTACGTTGATGCCATGTGACGGGATCGGGCTCTGGATGAACGATACTTGGAACTCACAGGGTTCGGCACCTCCGGCGACTGCCATTGCTGCACTGTCTCGCCACGTCGGCACGCTCGCCGAAGGCCGCGTCTGGGCGACGCATGCCTTGTCGCAGAGCATGCCGGAAGCGGAGGATTTTTGTGCGCAGGCGGCTGGCGTGCTTGCCATCCCTCTGGCGCAGACAAAGCGAGACTATCTGTTCTTTTTCCGCAAGGAACTGGTTCAGACCCTGAATTGGGCCGGCAATCCGGAAAAGACCTATGCGACTGGACCTTTGGGTGACCGGCTGACGCCGCGCCAGAGTTTCGCCATCTGGAAGCAGACGGTTCATCGGCAGGCTCAGCCATGGACGGAGGCTGACCGGGAAATTGCTGAAGTCACACGCGCGGCCCTGGTCGAAATCGGACTGCGGCACAGCGAACTGATGGCGGAAGAGCGCAGCCGCGCCGATGTACGCCAGCGCATGCTCAATGAAGAGCTGAACCATCGGGTGAAAAACATTCTCGCCCTCATCAAGTCGCTGGTCGGTCAGCCGCTACAGGAAGGCCGGACGCTGAGCGATTACGTTGCATCGCTGAAAGGCCGCATTCAGGCACTCTCCTTCGCTCACGATCAGGTGGTGCGCGGCGATGGCGGCGGGCCTCTGATGGACCTTCTGAACGCGGAACTGACGCCCTACCGGCAGCCAGCCATATCGATCACCATCGGCGGCCCACCGGTCTTGCTCAACTCCCGCGCCTTCTCGGTGATGGCGCTTGTTCTGCATGAACTGTCCACCAATGCCGCTAAATATGGTGCCTTGTCGCGGCCTGGCGGCCGGCTGGATGTCTCCTGGTCCCTGACGGTGCATGGCGACTGCGATATCGCCTGGCGTGAAACCGCCGGTCCTCTCGTCTCCCCGCCCTCTCGCACCGGTTTCGGTTCGGCGCTGATCGATCGCAGCGTGCCCTACGACCTCGATGGCCGCAGTGAAGTAACCTACGCGCGTGAAGGTGTTGTGGCCCGCTTCCTGCTCCCGGCAAAGCATATTTCGTTTGCTGAACAGCCGTCCTATACAGCAGCGGGTCAGGCCGTTGACAATGAACCGGCGAAAGGGGCGCTGGCCGCAGATTTGAAGGTCATGCTGGTCGAGGACCAGATGCTGATTGCGCTCGACGTCGAAGGCATGCTCGGCGATCACGGTGTGTTCGATGTGATGACCTCTTCTTCGGCTGCCGATGCACTGAGCAGGCTGGTGGATTACACGCCGGATGTTGCGATTCTCGATGTCAATCTGGGGGAGGGGACTTCTCTTGCCGTGGCCCGCGAACTGGCGGAGCGTCATATTCCTTTCCTGTTTGCCACGGGTTATGGAAACAGCGAGATGATCCCGCTCGATTTTTCGTGGGTGCCGGTCGTTCGCAAGCCGTATGACAGTACGTCGCTGATTGCGACGATTGCAGCACTGTTGAAGGGTAGCAACAGCCGATGATCCGTGCCGGTACCGGTGATCTGATTGCCTCTCGACGGGCGGTCGGATAGGGTCCAGCCGGAAAGGCTGGGCATAACCGCCTGCCGAAATCGGAATTGGTCATGACGCTTCAGGGAAAACGTATTCTTCTCATCATTTCCGGCGGTATCGCGGCCTATAAGAGCCTCGACCTGATCCGCCGGTTGCGGGAGCGTGGCGCTTCCGTTCGTCCGGTGATGACGGTGGGAGCGCAGGCTTTCGTGACGCCGCTTGCCGTCGGTGCGCTGGCGGCAGACAAGGTGTTCACGGAGCTGTTTTCCCGCGAGGACGAGCAGGATGTCGGCCATATCCGGCTGGCCCGTGATTGCGACCTGATCATCATCGCGCCTGCAACAGCCGATCTGATGGCGAAGATGGCGAACGGCCTAGCCGACGATCTCGCATCGACCATTCTTTTGGCGACGGACAAGCCGGTGCTTGCCGCCCCCGCGATGAACCCGAAAATGTGGTCGCATGCCGCCACCCGCCGCAACCACGCGACGCTTGTTGCCGATGGCATCCGCTTCATCGGCCCGGCCGCTGGCGAAATGGCGGAAAGCGGCGAAAAGGGCGAAGGCCGGATGGCCGAGCCGCTGGAAATTGCCGCTGCCGCCGAGGCGCTGCTGGACACAGGCCCGAAGCCCTTGGCTGGTAAGAAAGCCATTGTTACATCCGGACCGACGCATGAACCGATCGATCCGGTGCGCTATATCGCCAATCGCTCGTCCGGCAAGCAGGGCCATGCCATCGCCGCTGAACTCGCCCGGCTCGGTGCCGATGTAACGCTGGTCTCGGGGCCAGTGACGATCCCGGATCCGAAGGGCGTAAAGGTCATCCATGTCGAGCGGGCCGAAGAAATGCGCGACGCGGTGATAGAGGCATTGCCATCCGATATTGCGGTGATGGTCGCGGCCGTCGCCGACTGGCGGGTGGCAAGCGCCTACGGCAACAAGATCAAAAAGCAGCCCGGCGAAGCGCCGCCACCGCTGCTGCTGACTGAAAATCCGGATATCCTGAAAACCATCGGCCATCACTCCAAGCGGCCTAAGCTGGTGGTCGGGTTTGCTGCGGAGACGCAGAATGTCGCCGAGAATGGCCGCTCGAAGCTGGAACGCAAGGGCGCGGACTATATCCTAGCCAATGACGTTTCACCCCATACCGGCATCATGGGCGGTGACCGCAACACGGTGAAGGTGATCGGTAAGACGGGCGATGAGGGTTGGCCGGAGATGGACAAGCAGTCCGTCGCCGTACGGCTCGGAAAATTGATTGCCTCATACTTTTCCTGACGCCATCCGTTCTATCCGGGGCGTATCCGAGGCGACACCTGCCGTTCCAAACAGGCGCACATCGACGCCATTTTCGCCGACGATGACGGCGGTGCCATCGGGGATTTCCACCCAGGCATTGTCATCGTCGTTCAGTGGTTCGGAGACGAGGCAATAGCCACCGCTCGGTCCCATCGGCGCCGCATAAAGCGTCGGCGCTTTCCAGTCGGACGCATAACGCACGGCATAGAGATTGTGGCCGTCGGAAAGGGCTGCCGTGAAGCGTACCAGTACCTTGCGTTCCAGATGCCCGGCCAGGCGTTCGACGAAGGCCAAGGTTTCGGCGATGGCACCAAGCGGATCCTGCTCAAGGCCGAATTGCAGCGCCAGCAGGAATAAAAGCTCGCTGTCGGTCGAGCCGGTTCGGGCCGTATAGAGATCATTGTCGAGCATCGCTTCCATCGGCCGGCGCAGGGCTTCGAAGTCGCCGATCTGGCCGTTGTGCATGAAGGACCAGCGGCCATGCACGAAGGGATGGCAATTGTCACGCCGTGTTCCGCCACCGGTCGCAGCCCGCACATGGGCGAGAAACAGCGGCGAGCGGATCTGCCGGGCAATGCTCTTCAGATTGCAATCCGACCAGGCGGGCAGGATATCGCGATAACGTCCGGGTTCCGGATGGTCTCCGTACCAGGCAATGCCGAAGCCATCACCATTGGTCGCCGTCTTGGCGCGGGTGGCGCAATGGGATTGTTCGATGAGCGAGTGGGCCGGCGACGACACCAGTTCTTCCAGATAGAGCGGTTCTCCGCGATAGGCTGCCCAGCGGCACATGCAGAATACTCCGGATCGCGGGGATGGCCCGCCTTGATGGTTCGTTAACCATGATGATTGGCGATCATCCGGCCAAACATGGTAAAAATACGTTAACGAACAGGCTCGTTTCCGCATCTTGCCGGTCAATCTACCATTTTTGGGCGTTGCGGCTGTTTCTTCGGGAACGCTGGCCGGGAAACCATTCCAGCGCCGCGAAACATGCTGGGTGGCCATGGGCGGCGCGAAAACAGTAAGAAAAATACAAATCTGGAATGTATGTTCTATTCTTGCGAGGAAAGTTTGCATAAGGTCCTGACGACAGCGCAAAGCAGGAAGAGACCGGAATCTATGGCCGAAACAGAAAACAACATTGCCATTCCGCAGGATTTCGACAGTCTCAAGACCATCATCCTCGAGCGCAAGGCCCAACTGCCGAAGCGCCTGCGTCAGGTTGCAGCTTATGCCCTCGACAATCCCGATGAGATCGCCTTCGGTACGGCAGCCAGCATCGCCACATCGGCCGATGTTCAGCCTTCGACACTGGTACGCTTTGCCCAGCATTTCGGTTTCGAAGGCTTCTCCAGCCTGCAGCAGATCTTTCGCGCACGCTTGCGCGAGCGCACGCCCGGCTATGACGAACGCTTGAAGGCGCTGAGTGGCAACGACCACAGCAAGCTGGAAAGCGGCTCGATCTTCAACGGGTTTGTGGCTGCGGCCCATCGCTCGCTGGACAATATCGCCAGCTCCGTCGAGCCCGAGGCATTCGAGCGTGCCGTCAATATCCTGGCCGGTGCCGAGACGATCTATCTGGTCGCTAAGCGGCGCTCCTATCCAATCTCCGGTTATATGGCCTATGCCTTCGGCAAGCTGAAGGTCAAATATCAGATGGTCGGCACGGCAGCCGGGATCGATGACGATATTCTGGCAATGGCAGGACCGCAGGATGCAGCGTTTGCCGTCAGCTTTTCGCCCTATGCGTCCGAAAGCGTCAATCAGGCCAAGCTGCTTGCCAATCGCAAAGTCCCGGTAGTGTCCCTGACCGATTCAGCATTCTCCCCGCTCGCAGAATCCTCGAAAGTCTGGTTCGAACTCGTCGAAGCTGATCATGCCGGGTTTCGTTCGCTTTCGGCTAGCATGGCTTTTGCCATGGCCTTGACGGTAGCGATTGCCGAAAAACGGCGGCGGGTCAGCGAAGATCATTTAATAGAATGAAAATTCCACGTTGACTAAATGGCGGAATTTATGTTTCATAAAGGCGACACCCCACCAGCCAAAAAAATGTCGGCGCGACGCAAGCGCCCGCCGGGAGGAAGCAGTGAGTCAGATCAACGGGACGCAGGCAGACAAGCCGCTCGACCTCATCACCATCGGCCGTGCTTCGGTCGATCTCTATGGCCAGCAGATCGGAACGCGGCTGGAAGACGTCGCCAGCTTTGCCAAGTCCGTTGGTGGCTGCCCCACCAATATTTCGGTCGGCACTGCGCGCCTTGGTCTGAAGTCGGCGCTTCTGACCCGCGTCGGTAAAGAACAGATGGGCCGCTTCATCCGCGAGCAGTTGGAGCGCGAGGGTGTCGAGACCAAGGGCATCGTTACTGATCCCGAACGCCTGACGGCGCTGGCCATTCTGGCGGTCGAAAATGAACATTCCTTCCCGCTGCTGTTCTATCGCGACAACTGCGCCGACAGCGCGCTGTGCGAGGACGATGTTTCCGAAGAGTTCATCCGCTCCGCCCGTGCCATCCTCGTCACCGGCACCCATTTCGCCAAGCCGCACACGGATGCCGCCCAGCGCAAGGCGATCCGCATTGCCAAGGCAAGCGGCGCCAAGGTGGTGTTCGATATCGACTACCGGCCCAACCTCTGGGGCCTTGCCGGCCATGACGCCGGGGACAATCGCTATATCGCCTCCGAAAAGGTCTCCGCGCATCTGAAGACCGTACTGGCCGATTGCGACCTGATCGTCGGCACCGAAGAGGAAGTTCTCATCGCGTCCGGCGATAGTGACCTTCTGGCAGCGCTGAAGACCATCCGCGCCAATTCCAGGGCGACGATCGTCCTGAAGCGCGGCCCGATGGGCTGCATCGTCTATGACGGGCCGATCTCGGACAATCTCGAAGACGGTATCGTCGGCAAGGGCTTCCCGATCGAAGTTTATAACGTGCTCGGTGCCGGTGATGCTTTCATGTCCGGCTTCCTGCGTGGTTGGCTGAAGGGCGAGCCGCATGCCACCTCCGCGACCTGGGCCAATGCCTGCGGCGCGTTTGCCGTGTCGCGTCTTCTTTGTGCGCCGGAAATCCCCACCTGGACCGAGCTGCAGTTCTTCCTGGAAAACGGCAGCAAGGAAAAGGCGTTGCGCAAGGACGAGGCGATCAACCACATTCACTGGGCAACCACCCGCCGCCGCGACATCCCGCAACTGATGGCGCTCGCTATCGATCACCGCAGCCAACTGGAAGATCTGGCCGGTGGCGACGCCGGGCTTCTGGCCCGTATCCCGGCCTTCAAGGTTCTGGCCGTCAAGGCTGCCGAGCGCATCGCCAATGGCCGCCCCGGCTTCGGTATGCTGATCGACGACAAGTACGGCCGCGACGCACTCTATGCCGTCAACAAGAACTTCTGGATCGGCAAGCCGATCGAACTTCCGGGCTCGCGGCCGCTGCAGTTCGAGTTCAGCCAGGATCTCGGTAGCCGGCTTATCGATTGGCCGGTTGACCACTGCATCAAGGTTCTGAGCTTCTTCCATCCGGACGATCCGGCGGAGATGAAGGCGACCCAGATCGCCAAGCTGCGCTCTGCCTTTGAGGCTGCCCGCAAGGTCGGCCGTGAAATCCTGATCGAGATCATCGCGGGCAAGCACGGCACGCTGGACGACAACACGATCCCTCGGGCGCTGAGCGAGCTCTACGATGCTGGTCTGAAGCCGGATTGGTGGAAGCTTGAGCCGCAGGCAAGCCGCGCCGCTTGGGCAGCGATCGATGCCGTCATCGAAAAGCGCGATCCGCTCTGCCGGGGTGTTGTCCTGCTCGGCCTGGAAGCACCCTATGAAGCGCTGAAGGAAGGTTTTGCCGCTGCTCGCACGTCAAAGACAGTCAAGGGCTTTGCTGTCGGCCGGACGATCTTCGCCGAGGCAAGCAAGGCTTGGCTGGCTGGCGAGATCGATGATGAACAGGCAATCGCCGACATGGCGGGCAGGTTCGAGGCGCTGGTCAATCTCTGGCTTGGTTTGGCGGAAACAAAGGCGGCTTGAGGGTTCGGCATCTACCTTCTCCCCGCTTGCGGGGAGAAGGTGGCCGACAGGCCGGATGAGGGGCCGACGCCCCGGCTTCGCTAGGATGAGAGTTTGCCCCTCACCCTAGCCCTCTCCCCGCAAGCGGGGAGAGGGGACGACAGAGCTAGCGGGGGGTGTTACCCCGAAAGAGACAAAGAAAAAAGAAATATGTCGGATCATGTCCGCAGGAGGAAACGATGAGCCAGAAAACCGTTCGCCTGACCATGGCGCAAGCCGTCGCGCGGTTTCTCACCAAGCAGATGACCGTGATCGATGGTGAGAAGACCCCCATCTTCGGTGGGGTCTTCGCCATTTTTGGTCATGGCAACGTCGCCGGTATCGGTGAGGCGCTGCATGGCATCAAGGACACGTTGCCGACCTATCGCGCCCAGAACGAGCAGGGCATGGCCAATGCTGCGATCGCGTTTGCCAAGGCAAGCTTCCGCCGCCGCTTCATGGCCTGTACCACCTCGATTGGCCCCGGTGCGCTCAACATGGTGACATCGGCTGCACTCGCACATGTAAACCGTCTGCCGGTCCTGCTTCTGCCCGGTGATGTCTTTGCCAATCGCCGCCCCGACCCGGTCCTGCAGCAGATCGAGGATTTTGGCGACGGTGCGATGACCGTCAACGATTGCTTCCGCCCTGTCTCGCGTTATTTCGACCGCATCACGAGGCCGGAACAGATCATTCCGGCGCTGCGGCGTGCCATGCAGGTGCTGACTGATCCGGCCGATTGCGGACCTGTCACCCTGTCGCTCTGCCAGGATGTACAGGCGGAAGCCTATGATTATCCGGAAAGCTTCTTCGACGAAAAAGTCTGGACCACCCGCCGCCTGCATCCGGATGCTGACGAACTGGCGCATGCGATTACGGCGCTGAAGGCCGCCAAAAAGCCGGTGATCATTTCCGGTGGCGGCGTGCTCTATTCCGAAGCCAGCAAGACGCTTGCCGCCTTCGCTGAAAGACACGGCATTCCCGTTGTTGAAACCCAGGCCGGAAAGTCGTCGTTGCCGCACAGCCACCCGCTCAACATGGGTTCGGTCGGCGTCACCGGCACATCGGCTTCCAACCAGATGGCCGAGGATGCGGACGTCGTTCTCGCCGTCGGTTCGCGTCTGCAGGACTTTACCACCGGCTCCTGGTCGCTGTTCAAGAACGACAATTTGAAGATCATCGGCCTCAACACGCAGGCCTTCGATGCTGCAAAGCATGAAGCCCTGCCACTGGTCTCCGACGCCCGCGTTGGTCTCGATGCGCTCAGTGCCGGATTGGGTTCGCACAAGGTCGATGCCGCCTGGACAAAGAAGGCAACGGACGGCAAGGCCGAATGGCTGAAGGCCGCCGATAAGGCAACCGCCACCACCAATGCAGCACTGCCATCCGACGCTCAGGTCATCGGCGCCGTCCAGCGCGCCCGCAAGGAAAATACCACGCTCGTCTGCGCCGCCGGCGGGCTGCCCGGCGAACTGCACAAGCTCTGGCAGGCGGAAGCGCCCGGCAGCTACCACATGGAATACGGCTTCTCGACCATGGGCTACGAAGTGGCCGGCGGTCTCGGCGTCAAGCTCGCCAAGCCCGACAGCGATGTCATCGTCATGGTCGGCGATGGCAGCTACATGATGCTGAATGCCGAGATCGCCTCGTCGATCATGCTCGGCGCCAAGATCACCATCGTGCTGCTCGACAATGCCGGTTACGGCTGCATCAACCGGCTGCAGATGGCGACCGGCGGTGCCAACTTCAACAACCTTTTGCGCGACACCCATCACGTCACGCTGCCGGCCATCGATTTTGCTGGCCATGCGGCTGCCATGGGCGCGCTCACCCGCAAGGTCGCCTCGATCAGCGAGCTGGAAATCGCGCTGAAGGAAACCGCCGGCGAGAACCGCACCACCGTCATCGTCATCGATACCGATCCGCTGATCACCACGGATGAAGGTGGCCATTGGTGGGATGTGGCGGTGCCGGAAGTATCCGAGCGCTCGAAGGTCAACGAGGCCCGCAAGGGGTATGAAAAAGCGCTCGCCGCCCAGCGCATCGGTTAAGCCTCACACATTTGCCAGATCATTTCGGGAAGCCCGCCATGGGCTTCCCGAACGCCGTCTCAAGGAGAATTTGCATGAAAGCCAAACTCGGCATGTCGCCCATCGCCTGGTGGAATGACGACCTTCCTGAACTCAGCGACGACGTGTCGCTCGAAGAATGCCTGCGCCAGTCGCGCGGTGCGGGCTTCACCGGCATGGAGCAGGGCCGCCGTTTTCCCAACAACCCGAAAGACATGCTACCGATCCTGCGCGCCGCTGACGTGACCTTGTGCGGCGGCTGGTTCTCCGGCACGCTGGTCAACGAGGAACTCGCGGCCAACAAGGACCGCATCGCGCCGATGATCGAGCTGTTCAAGGCCGTCAACGCGCCGTGCATCGTCTATGGCGAAGTCGGCCGCTCTATCCAAGGTGATCGCTCAAAGCCGCTCGCCACAAAGCCGCGCCTTGGCGATGACGAGACGAAGGCCTATGCGCGCCGCGTCACTGAGTTTGGCGAATGGTGCGCCGATCAGGGCATGCCGCTTTCCTATCATCATCACATGGCCGCTGTCGTGGAAACCGAGCCGGAACTCGACGCATTCATGAAAAACTCGGGCGAAGGCATTCCACTGCTCTTGGACGCCGGCCATCTGGCTTTCGCCGGTGGCGACGTGCTGCGCGCCATCGATAACCACCATGCCCGCATCAACCACGTGCATGTGAAGGATATCCGTCAGTCCGTCGTGGACGGTCTTGACCGCAGCAAGCAATCCTTCCTCGATGCAGTTGCTCTCGGCGCCTTTACCGTTCCGGGCGACGGCTCACTGGATTTCGGCGCTATCGTCAAGCGTTTCGCCGATTATGGCTATGAAGGCTGGTTCGTGGTCGAGGCCGAGCAGGATCCGCGCAAGTCGCCGCCGCAGAAGATGGCGGAGATTGGCTATGCCGAATTGATGCGCGTCATGACCGCTGCAGGCTACACGGTGGAAACCGAAGGTTTCCCCAAGGGATAATACTCTTTGGGAAGGGCTGAACCCCTCGCCAGATGTGTGCAGTCCACCAGCCCGCTTGCCGGGAACGAACCCTCCTCTCCCGTTGCGGGAGAGGATACGAAGGCCGGATGAGCCCTTGGCCGAAATTGGTGAGGGTTGATCCAAGCCAGATGAAAGCAATAGGAGAACAGCATCATGCCGAACCTGCTCGTAAAACCCAAGGGCGATCAAGGCCGCGTAACCCATGTGACGCCGGAGAGTGCAGGCTGGACCTATGTCGGCTTCGATGTGCACAGGGTGAAGGCCGGCGAGACGGTCAGCGCACCGGCCAGTGACCGCGAGTCGTGCCTCGTCTGGATCAGCGGCAAGAGCGAGACCAGTGTCGATGGCCAGGATTTCGGCGTGGTGGGCGAACGTATGAGCCCTTTTGAGGGTGCGCCGCATGCGCTCTACGTTGCACCCGGCTCGGCATGGCAGATGAAGGCCGTCACCGATCTCGAACTTGCAGTTTGTTCCGCACCGGGCGGCGGTGATTTCAAGACCAAGCTCATTCCTCCCGGCACCCACCCGCTGCTTCATCGCGGCAAGGGATCGAACACGCGCCATGTCACCAACATCATGCCGGAAGACGACAATTCCGCCCATTCGCTGCTGGTGGTCGAGGTGATCACGCCGAACGGCAATACGTCCTCCTATCCGTCGCACAAACACGACCAGGATAACCTGCCGGACGAGAGCTTCCTGGAGGAAACCTATTACCACCGGCTGAACCCGCCGCAGGGCTTTGCGTTCCAGCGCGTCTACACGGACGACCGTTCGCTGGACGAAGCCATGGCGGTCGAAAATGGCGATGTCACGCTGGTGCCGAAGGGCTACCACCCCTGCGCCACGATCCATGGTTATGATCTCTACTACCTCAACGTCATGGCTGGTCCGTCGCGCATCTGGAAATTCAACAATGCCAAGGAACATGCCTGGCTGTTAACCGGCGCCTGATGCGCTAGTTTCCTTCCTCAGCAGGGAGGAACTGAGATGCATATCGACGGACACTGTCATTGCGGCGCGATCCGCTACGAGGCGGAGATTGATCCCGGCGCGGTTGGGATCTGCCATTGTACCGATTGCCAGCATCTCACGGGGTCGGCCTATCGGGTCACTGTTTCGGTGCCTCGGCGTAATTTCCGCATTACGGCGGGTGAGCCGAAAACCTACACAAAGACCGGCGACAACGGCCGGACGCGTTTCCAGATGTTCTGTGGCAATTGCGGCTCGCCGGTCTATACGACGGGAACCGATGAGGACGCTGACGAGATCGGCGTTCGCTGGGGCAATATCACTCAGCGCCGCGCGCTTGCGCCAAGGCATCAGATCTGGTGTTCTTCGGCGATTAACTGGTTTGGCGAGCGCGATGCGCTACCAGGTCAGGAGCGCGGCTAGGCGCGGAGGACCGACGAGATGAAACCTGGCCAATTCCGGATGCGGAAATGTGCGATCGAAGGTGTCGAGGCCGTTGAAGCCGAAACGGCGCACAGCTTCGGCCGCCATACGCATGACCAGTACGGCATCGGCGTCATACTCCACGGCGCCCAGAAGTCAGCCAGCGGCCGCGGCCCGGTCGAGGCTGGCGCCGGGGATATGATCACGGTCAATCCCGGCGAAGTGCACGACGGCCATCCGATTGGCGGGGAAGGGCGTTCATGGCGGATGCTCTATTTTGATCCGGCCTTGATTGCCCAAGCCGTCCTGGATATCGGCGAAGGCCGGCCAGAGGAATTTGAGTTCACACAGCCGGTGATAAACGGCAATCATGCCGCCCAACACCTCCTGCCTGTCTATACGGCAATGACGCAGGCCCGCGAAACACTGGCGCCGGAAACGGGCCTTCTCCTGCTGGTGGCATCGCTGATGGATCGCCAGCGTGCCTCCCGTTTCGTGCCGCCGTCCATCCGCCGGGCAAAGGCCTTGCTGGATGACGATCCAACGGCTGCCACAACGCTGGCCGACCTTGCCGCCGCAAGCGGACTTAGCCGTTTTCAGGTGGTGCGCGCCTTCTCGCAGGCAACCGGCATGACGCCGCATGCCTATCTGGTCCAGTGCCGCATCAAAACCGTGCGGCGGATGATCGCCAGGGGCACGCCGCTCGCCGACGCCGCCTTTGCCGGCGGGTTCGCGGATCAGAGCCATATGACGCGGGCCTTCGTCCGCGCCTTTGGCATCACGCCGGGAGCCTACGCGCTGGCGCATAGCTGACGTTCTGCAATTTCGTTCAAGACTGAAGGGCCGCCGATCCGCTTATCTTCGGCTTTCCTTGAACGGAGCCTGCCGTGACCCTCGAATATCTGCTGACATCCATTATCATCATCCTGTTGCCCGGCACGGGCGTTCTCTACACGCTGGCAACCGGGCTCAATTCCGGCGCGCGCGCCAGCATTCTCGCCGCCTTCGGCTGCACGCTCGGCATCCTGCCGCATATCGTTGCCAGTATCGCCGGGCTGGCGGCCCTGCTGCACACCAGCGCCCTGGCGTTTGAAGTGATCAAATATCTCGGTGCCGCCTATCTGCTCTACATGGCCTGGACCGTGCTGCGCGATGCCGACAGCCTGCAGGTGACGGAGGAAGCCCAGCCCACCCGGCCCGGCAAGATCATCGGAACGGCGATCCTGCTCAACAGCCTCAATCCGAAACTGTCGCTGTTCTTTCTGGCCTTCCTGCCGCAATTCGTGCCGGATGGCACCGCGTCACCCACCCTGTTCATGCTGTGGCTCGCCACCGTTTTCATGGTGCTGACCTTCGTCGTCTTCGTATTCTACGGTGTCTTTGCCGCCGCAGCGCGACGCTATGTCATCTCCCGGCCAGACGTCACCATCTGGCTGCGCCGTGGTTTTGCCGGCGCCTTCGGGTTGATGGGGTTGAAGCTGGCCCTGTCGGCGCGGTAAGGCTGATGAAGAAAACGCTCCAGAGGCGATATCCGTTTGATCTAACGGGAAAATCCCTTTATTTGAACGGGGTCGCCGCACGGTCAAAGAGTTGCGGCTCGCCAGACATTCAAAGGAGCCTGCCTCGTGTCTTCAGCGTCCTCGCCGGTATTCGGCAAGAAATACTCCGCCTTCCTCTTCGACATGGATGGAACGCTTCTAAGCTCCATCGAAGCTGCCGAACGGGTGTGGGGAAAGTGGGCTGAAAGCCACGGCCTCGATGTCGCGACCTTCCTGCCGACCATGCACGGCAAGCGCGGCGTCGATACGATCCGCCAGCTCGGCCTGCCGGGTGTGGATCCGGAAGCAGAATCGGCCATCATCTGCCAGGGCGAGATCGAGGATATCGAGGGCGTGAAGCCTTTGCCGGGCGCAATCGAGTTTCTGAAAAGCCTGCCGCCGGAGCGCTGGGCAATCGTTACCTCGTCGCCGCGTGAACTCGCCAAGGTGCGCATCGCCGCCGCCGGTCTGCCGGAGCCGAAGTTCATCGTCATTGCCGAGGATGTGTCGCGCGGCAAGCCAAGCCCGGAATGCTACCTGCTCGGCGCCAAGCGCGTTGGTTTCGATGCCAAGGATTGCCTCGTGTTCGAAGATGTGGCGGCTGGCGTCATCGCCGGTGAATCGGCCGGCTCCGATGTCATGGTGATTACCGCCACGCACACGCATCCTTTCGAAACCGCGCACCAGACGATCCCGGGCTATATCGGCATCGAGGTCTCGGTCGATGAAAACGGCGATCTGACGCTGACGGATCGCCGCTGATCAGCCATCGTCAACGGTCTCCGTGCGCGAGAATGTTGACGATCGTGCCGAAGGGGTCGCGGACGTAGAAGCGCCGCACGCCCCACGGTTCGTTGGTGATGTCATAAACGATTTCCAGGCCCAGCTGTTGGGCCTTGGAATACACGGTATCAACATCGTCCACCTCGATCGATAGCTGCGGCACCGGCGTACCGGAGCCGCCCTGGCTTGCGATGGAAACCTGCACCGCGGCCTGCTTCGCGGAAGCAAACGTTGTGATCCAGCCATGATCCATCACGAGATCGAGGCCCAGCAGTTCTCCATAAAACGCACGCCCGGCCTGCGGGTCGGCTGCCTCGATATTGGCGACGATGCGAAGAACGGCCATGGTTCAGCCCCCCGCCGTGCGGGCCTTGGCAATGGACTCATCGAGTTGCGAAATCAGTGACAGCAGAATGTCATTCGCCGGCGTCGGCACATCGGCCATACGTCCCAGGAGAGTAATGGCGCGGGTGAGCGGCGTAATTTCCATCGGCCGCCCCTGCTCGAGATCCTGCAACATCGAGGTCTTGGCATTGCCGAGACCACGGCCATGCTCCATCTTCTCCTCCACCGTCTCGCTCACCCGGCAGCCAAGCCGTGCCGCCACAGCATGCACCTCCGTCATGACCTGCTTCACCAGATCGACGGCGGGACCATCCATGATTTCCGTGATACGCCCCCTCGTCAGCGCGCTGATCGGATTGAACGCCGCGTTGCCGAGAAATTTCAGCCAGATTTCGTCGCGGATACGGTCCGTCGTCTTGATCGTCCAGCCGCTGGCCTGCAGCAGACCGGCGATTGCTGCCAGTTCCGCCGACATCGTGCCTGAAGGCTCGCCGAGGTGCAGCAGGCCGCCGCTGGTCAGCCGGATATGGCCGGGCTCCAGCATCTGTGCGCCCTGATAGATCACGCCGCCGATGACGCGTTCCGGGCCGATCCGTTGCCAGACCAGACCACCCGGATCGAGCGACTCCACCTGCCGGCCTTCGAGGCCGCTCGTCCTGTCACCGTGGAAATACCACCACGGAATGCCGTTCTGGATCATCACCACGCGGCCATCGGGTTTCAGCAAGCGGGCAATATCTTCGCTGGCCGAGGTCAGTTGATGCCCTTTGAGCGTGACGATCACCAAATCCTGCGGTCCAAGGTCGCTGGCCGTGTCGGTCGCGGCAAATTTCGCGACCAGCGGCTCGCTCTTGCCAGGTTCGTGCAGGTGCAGGCCATCATCCCGGATCGCCTGCAGATGAGCGCCGCGCGCGATGGCCGTGATCGTCGCGCCTTCAAGCAAGGGAGAGGAGGCAAGCCGGGCAGCCAGCGCGCCGCCGATGGCGCCGGCGCCGAAAACACAGATGTTGCGGAACCGGCCCGGCTTGCTTGTTTCAGTCTCGTCCATGCCATTCCTCCGGGTGTTTCCGTGATGGATATCATTAGTAGCAATGGGTAAAGCATGGGGCCAGCAGCGAAATCCGCCCACTGGCGAAAAGTGATCGGAAGCCCATGTCGATCGGAAGGCGAATGCGCACGAACAGGTCGCTTCCAAGCGTCGACAGGGTGGAAAGTGGCCGCTAAGCTCCGGCCACCCCCTCTCTTGTCACCCGGAACGCTCGATGTCCCAGAAAACCCAATCCATCACCGAACCGGCACGCCAGATCGATGTCATCCACGAAACCGATGTGCTGGTGGTGGGTTCGGGTCCGGGTGGCCTTGCGGCGGCGCTGGCTGCTGCGCGGGCCGGTGTGTCCGTCACCTTGGTCGAGCGGTTCGGCTGCTTCGGCGGCAATATCACGGTCGTTGGTGTCGAGGGCTTTGCATGGTACCGGCACGAGGCAACGGTCGAGGCAGGCGGTGTCGGCTGGGAGTTCGAGGAGCGGGCAAAGGCCATGGGCGCCGCCGTTCCCGAGAGCCAGTCGCTCAGTTATGAGCTGGATTCGGAGGGCTTCAAGCTCGTCGCCGACAGGCTGGTGGAAGAGGCCGGCATCTATGCCATGCTGCACCGTCAGTTCGTGGCTCCGGTCATGGATGGCAACGTCATCAAGGGCATCGTCGTCGAATCCAAGGCCGGACGCGAAGCCATTCTCGCCGCCCGCGTGATCGATGCGACCGGTGACGCCGATGTCGCCCATCGCGCCGGAGCGCCAGTGTTCAAGACGCCGGTGGAGCAGATGCAGGCGGCGTCGGTGATGTTTCATCTGGCCGGTGTCGACAAAAAGGCCTTCATGGCCGGTGTCCGCTCCGATCCGCAGACCTATGGTGATTGGTCGACCGGCGAATGGCAGATCGAGACATCGGGCAAGGAAGATCAGATGTTCTCGCCCTTCCTTGGCAAGCCGTTTGCCCAGGCAATCCGCGACGGCATCATTCCGGCGCATCTGAACACGATTTCAGGTACCTGGGGCGCGCTGCATGACACGGGCGAACTGACCTATATGAACCTCATCCATCTCGCCGGCTGTGATGGCACCGACCCCGACAGCATGACCCGTTTCGAGATCGAGGGGCGGCGCCAGTCCATGCTGGCGATTGACGCCTTGCGCCGCTACACGCCGGGCTGCGAGGGTGCGCGCCTGCGCAATTTCGGCATGAGCATCGGCATTCGCGATACCCGCAAGATCGATGCGGTCTACAACATCACCGAGAGCGACGTGCGCAACGAAGGCCGTTTCGAGGATACGATCGGCATCTATCCGGAATTCATCGATGGCTACGGCGTCCTGATCCTGCCGACGACCGGGCGCTACATGCACGTCCCCTACCGGTCGATGCTGCCGAAGGGTGTCGAAAACCTCCTGGTCGCTGGCCGCGCCATCGGCGGCGACCGCATCGCCCATGCGGCGACGCGCAACATGGCCTGCTGCGCGGTCGCGGGGCAGGGTGCCGGTGTCGCTGCGGCGATTTCGGTGAAAACCGGAAGATCGCTTGACGCGATAGATGTGCTGGCCGCCCAGAAAGAGCTTGAACGGCAAGGCGTGCGGATCAGGTAGAGTGAATGGATTGCGGGAGCGGCCACGATCTCCCTCTTCTCCCCCCGCGGGGAGAAGTGCCGAGCGGAGCGAGGCGATGAGGGGGCGGTTCGGCAAATGCTAATGGCTTCGCCCCCTCATCCGGCCCTGCGGGCCACCTTCTCCCCGCTGGGGAGAAGACGAACCAAGCCGAAAACCCCGTTTATTAGGGTCCGATCACGCCGCCTTGGCGACGTGATATTCCTTGATGGCGATCATCTTGATAGCCGGGTAACGTTCTGCCTCGTAGCGCAGCGAGAACGAATCCTGCGCCAGGAACACCGGATCGCCGTCGAGATCGCGAGCGATATCGCCGCGCCGGGCGGTGATGAACTTTTCCAGTTCCGCCGGCTGTTCTGCGGAAATCCAGCGGCAGACCGAGAAACGGGCAACGTCAAAGGAAACCGGCAGGCCGTATTCCGATTGCAGCCGTTCCTTCAGAACGTCGAGCTGCAGCGCGCCGACGACGCCGACGATGGCGGGTGAGCCGTCTTCGGGCGAAAACAGCTGCACGACGCCTTCTTCGGCCATCTGCTGCAGCGCTTCCTTCAGCTTCTTCGCCTTCATCGCATCCTCAAGCCGCACGCGGCGCAGGATTTCCGGCGAAAAGTTCGGAACACCCTGGAAGACCAGCTGTTCGCCTTCAGTCAGCGTGTCGCCGATCCTGAGGGTGCCGTGGTTGGGAATACCGACCACGTCGCCGGCATAGGCCGTATCCGCCAGCTGCCGCTGCGAAGCGAAGAAGAATTGCGGTGCCGTCAGGCCCAGCTGCTTGCCGGTGCGCGCCAGCCGCGCCTTCATGCCGCGTTCCAGCTTGCCGGAGCAAACGCGGGCAAAGGCAATGCGGTCGCGGTGGTTCGGGTCCATGTTGGCCTGGATCTTGAAGACGAAGGCCGTCATTTTTTCGTCGGTCGCGTGCACGGTGCGGATATCCGCCACCTGGTCGCGCGGCGGCGGTGCAATGTCGCCGAGCGCGTTGATCAGGTCGCGCACACCGAAGTTCCGCAGTGCCGAGCCGAAGAAGACCGGGGTCAGATGGCCTTCGAGGAAGGCCTTCCTGTCGAAAGGCTTGCAGGCCTCGATAGCCAAGGACGTTTCGTCGATGAAAGCCTCGCGCTCGTTTTCCGGCAGCCGGTGGGCCGCCATTTCCGGGCCGTTGACCTTCGTCAGAATTTCCTGCGTGTCGGCGCCACGCACCGTATTGTCGGCCAGGTGATAGGAGCCACAGAAGGTCTTCGAACGGCCGATCGGCCAGGTCACCGGCGCGCAATCCAGTGCCAGTTTCTCTTCCACCTCGTCGAGAATTTCAAACGGGTCGCGGCTTTCACGGTCCATCTTGTTGATGAAGGTGATGATCGGGATGTCGCGCATGCGGCAGACTTCGAACAGTTTGAGTGTCCGCGGCTCGATACCCTTGGCGGCATCGATGACCATGACCGCCGCGTCCACGGCCGTCAGCGTGCGATAGGTATCGTCGGCGAAGTCTTCGTGGCCGGGCGTATCGAGAATGTTGAAAACATTGCCGTGATATTCGAAGGTCATCACCGAGGTGACGACGGAGATGCCGCGCTCGCGCTCGATCTTCATCCAGTCGGAGCGCGTCTGAATACGGTCCTTCTTCGCCTTGACTTCACCGGCAAGCTGAATGGCGCCACCGAACAGCAGCAGTTTTTCAGTCAGCGTGGTTTTACCCGCATCCGGGTGTGCGATAATAGCAAAGGTGCGACGGCGGGAAACCGCCTCGGCGATACTTTCGGCCATGATGTGAATCCTGTGAATTGCCGCGTATGTAGCGGAGCCGTGGATAACTTGCAATTCGCATTGACTGCGCCGCGGCCTGAATTGCTAAGGAGAGATATGACCCATCCATCGCAGACTGCCCCAACTCTCAGCCTCGTCCGCCTGCAAAACGGCGAGGGCATCGAGCTTCCCGCATACGAGACCGCCGGCGCCGCCGGCATGGATCTTCGCGCCGCCGTCGAGGCGGACCGGCCGTTGTTCCTTGGTCCGGGCAAGCGGGCGCTGGTGCCGACCGGTTTCGTCTTCGAAGTCCCGGCAGGCTATGAAGCGCAAATCCGCCCGCGCTCCGGTCTGGCTTTCAAGCACGGCATCACCTGCCTCAACACGCCCGGCACGATCGACAGCGATTATCGTGGCGAAGTGAAGGTTTTGCTGATCAATCTCGGCGACGAGGATTTCTTGATCGAGCGCGGCATGCGGATCGCCCAGATGGTGATTGCGCCGGTGACGCAGGTGTCCGTCCGCGAAACGTCCGGCGCCAGCGAAACCGCACGCGGCGCCGGCGGCTTCGGCTCCACCGGCGTTTGATGGCCGCTTCTGAACTCAACACCGGGTTGACGTTCCGTCAGGACTATTTTGCCGACCCGGCAGCCTGGGTCGGGCTGGTGGCGCTGCTTGAGGATACATTCGGCATCGATGTCGGCATCCAGGATTGCTTTGGCGGGCCTGATCCAACCAGCATGCCCTTCGCTTATTTCGATGAAAACGGTGTTTGCGTCGCCAATTTCAGCGCCTTTTCCATGCCGGTGATGATCGATGGCCGTCTGGTGAAGGCCGCTGGTTTCCAGTCGGGCGCGGTGCGGCCGCAATGGCGCGGCCGCGGGCTCTACCGGGATCTGATGAATCGGGCATTCGGCTGGTGCGACGCGCAGGGTTTCGAGCTTGGTCTTCTCCTGACGGACAAGCCGTCGATGTATGAACCCTACGGTTTCAAAGTTCTGCCGCAGCACCGCTTCATTGGCGTGCCACCTGCGGAAGCGAAATCTGCAGGCAGGTCGCGTGCCCTCTCGATCGAAAGCGCCGATGATGCTGCTCTGATCCGCCAGATGCTGCACGAGAGAATGCCTGTTTCATCTGTCTTCGCCGTTGCCGCTCAAGTGGAAATGTTTCTGCTCAACAGCGTCTTCGATACCGATGTCTGCCTCAGCTATCTGGAAGAGCATGAGGCTATTGTCGCGTGGAAGGCCGAAGGTACATCCTTTCATCTTCTCGATGCCGCCGGAAAAGCGATGCCCCCGCTCTCCGCCATTCTTTCAGCGCTCGCTCAAAACCCCGATAGTGTCGAGGTCTGCTTTTCGCCCGACAAGCTGGGCTGGCAAGGAACGGCTGAACCGTTTGTGTCCGATATCAGCCTGATGGTTCGGGGCAATAGCGCGGAGCGCCTGTCCGCGCCGGTGATGCTGTCTCCGATGGCGGAATTCTGAGGGTTATCTTCCGCCATTGAGCGGCGGCAACCGGCGTTTAACGGGCGACGATTTGACGATCGATGTATTGGTCTGGGACCGCTCTGCGATCTTGTCGAGGATCGTATCCAGTTGTTCCATGTCGCGCACCAGGAGCTTGGCGATAAAGCAATCGTCGCCCGTCACCTTGTCGCATTCGACGAATTCCGGCGTCTCCTGGATCATCTTTTCGACGATATGCAGCATGCCGGGCATGGGCCGAACCCGCACGACCGCCTGTAGCGCATAACCAAGCGCTGCAGGGTTGATCGATATGGTGAAGCCGGTGATGACGCCGCGATCCTCCAGCCGGCGCAGCCGGTCGGCGGAGCTGGGGGAGGAGAGCCCTGCCTCCTGCGCCAGGTCCTTCAAGGAAATGCGTGCATTAGCGGACAGGATGTCGAGTAGTCGCCGGTCGAGATCGTCAAGCATAAGAAAGCTCCGTAAGGGTAAAGCGATAAATTCCCTTTTATGATTAGGCTATTTTACAAGATAGCCTTCACATATCCATATATTCCGCCGTCGCCACATCATAATTTGTTGCTTTGATCAAGGGAGTGGTGTGATGGAAAAGGATATCAGGACCGGCAGTCTCGAAATGACGGCGGCCATGCTGATTTCGGGTACGATCGGCTGGTTCGTGCTGATGTCCGGCCAGCCTGTGATTGATGTCGTGTTCTGGCGTTGCCTGTTCGGGGCGCCGACGCTTCTGGCGATCTGCGCGACGCTCGGCCATTTCCGGGCCGGTATCCTGACATGGCGGCTGTTCGGGCTCGCTGTCTTGGGCGGCGTCGCCATCGTCGTCAACTGGCTGCTGTTGTTTGGTGCCTATTCGCGCTCGTCCATCTCCATCGCCACCATGGTCTACAATACCCAGCCGTTCATGCTTTTGGCTATCGGCGGGCTGGTTTTCCGGGAAAAGATCACCGTCACCAAGCTCGGCTGGCTCGCCGTCGCCTTTGCCGGCATGGCGGCGATCGTGCAGGCAAAACCATCCGGCGGCTTCACCGGCGGCGATTATCTCACCGGAATTGCCATGGCTCTGGCCGCCGCGTTCTTTTACACTCTGGCAGCCTTGGTGGCGAAACGGTTGAAGGGCACGCCACCGCATCTGATCGCGCTGATCCAGGTGGTAACCGGTCTTTTGATGCTGGCGCCGTTCGCCGGTTCCTCCGGGCTGCCGGGCGAGACTTATCAGTGGGGATTGCTGGTGGCGATGGGCGCCGTGCATACCGGGCTGATGTATGTTCTGCTCTATGGCGCGATCCAGAAACTGCCGACGCATCTCACCGGCGCGCTCTCGTTTATCTATCCCGTTGCCGCACTGGCCGTTGATCGCATCGCGTTCGGTCATCAGCTGCAACCGGCGCAGCTGCTCGGTTCGGTGGCGATCCTGATTGCAGCTGCCGGCATGACATTCGGCTGGACATGGCCCCGAGCCGTGCGGCATCAGGCAAACTGAAACCACGCATCCCGAAATCACACATGGAGACTGGAATGATCACGTGCTATCTGCGCTACACCATCGATCCTTACAAGCTGGCCGAATTCGAGGAATATGCCAGGCTGTGGATCCCGCTGGTCAATCGGCTGGGTGGCACGCATCACGGCTATTTCATGCCACATGAAGGAGCGAACAATATTGCGCTCGCCCTCTTCAGTTTTCCCAGCCTTGCGGCCTATGAAGAGTATCGCGGCAAGATGGCAAAGGATGCCGAATGCCTCGCCGCCTTTGCCCTTGCCGAAAAGACCCGCTGCATCCTGAGCTATGAGCGCAGCTTTATGCGGCCGGTCTTCGAATGATAATCAGAAGGTGATTTCATCCGACCGGCGCAATTCAATCGCGTGACCACCGGCATTGAAGCCACCGAGCACGCGGTTGTGGTGGGCAATGATCTGCGCAAAGGCCAGATCGCCCATATCGCCGGTCGTGTGGCCGTCTGAAAGAAGGGTAACATCGTAGCCGAGCGTGACGGCCCGGCGCGCCGTGGTATCGACGCAGAATTGCGTCTGACAGCCGCCGATGACGAGATGGGTGACAGACAGTTTGCCAAGCTCTTCTTCGAGGCCGGTCTGGAAAAAGCTGTCGCAGCTCGTCTTGTGAATGACCGTTTCGCCCAAAACCGGCGCAATCTCATGACGCAAGCCCCAGCCATGTGACGACCGCGCCAGCGGGTCGCCGGGACCGCCGTCGTATTGCACGAGAATGACCGGAATATGGGCGGCGCGGGCGCGGGCCTGGATCGATTGCAGACGGCCGATGGTTTCGGTCAAGGCGGCATCGATGGCCGGCTGGCGCTCGGGCGTGCCTTCGCCGTCAAGGATGGCGTTCTGGACGTCGATGATGAGGAGTGCAGTTGTCATGGTATTCTCTGGTCTGGTTATGGAAGAGGAAGCGGCCTCAGCGCCGGCTGTCCATAGCCATCCGCAAGGCAAGCGCGCCAAGCACGCCGCCCATCAGCCAGCGTTGCATGGAAAGCCAGGCCGGACGGCCCGCAAGGAAGGTGGCGATGGAGCCGGCCGTCAAAACGATGAGCGCGTTGACGGATAGGCTGGTGATGATCTGGATTGTCCCGAACGTGAGCGACTGCAGAAAAACATGACCCAGCGCCGGATCGATGAACTGTGGCAGCAATGAAAGATAGAGTACGGCGATCTTCGGATTGAGCACGCTGGTCGCAAAGCCCATCAGGAACAGCCGCCGCGGTGTATCCTGTGGCAGGTTGCGGACTTCGAAGGCCGATCGCCCGCCGGGACGCACCGCTTGCCAGGCAAGGTAAAGAAGATACAGCGCGCCACCAATCCGCAGCACGTCATAAGCATAAGGCACGGCAAACAGCAGCGCAGTGATGCCGAATGCAGCTGACAGCATGTAGACGAGGAACCCGAGCGCCACACCGCCGAGCGAGATCAATCCCGCCATCCGCCCCTGACAGAGTGAGCGGGAAATCAGGTAGATCATATTCGGCCCAGGCGTCAGCACCATGCCGAGCGCGACGAGGGCAAAGGCGGCAAGGCTTGCTGTTTCAGGCATGAACGGTGTTTCCCATCGGGATGTGCAAGGCGGATGTTTCGATATGTGCTGCGCCACTGCATTAGCGGTAACTTCCTTTTCGATCAATCGCGTACAAATTGCCAGCCTTGAGAAAACCCGCTAGACATCAGCCTTGCCTTCAGGAGCCTGACGATGAGCCTTGCCACGCTTTTTGCCTATTGCACCGCGCTGTTCATCGCCGCCGCGATCCCCGGACCTGGCATGACGGCGCTTGTGGCCCGCGCACTCGGCTCCGGTTTCCGCGAGACGTTTTTCATGGGACTGGGCCTGGCGCTTGGTGACATCGTCTATCTGACGGGCGTTATCCTCGGGCTTGCTTTCGTCGCGCAGACATTCACCACGACCTTCATGGTGATCAAGGTTTTAGGCGCGCTCTATCTGATGTACATCGCCTACAAGCTCTGGACTGCCGGGCTGTTGCCGCAGGAGATCGAGGCAAAGAAGAGCGCCAGCATGGGCCTGTCGTTCCTCTCGGGTTTGCTGGTGACGCTGGGCAACCCGAAGACGATGCTTTTCTATGTCGCCCTGGTGCCGACCCTGATCGACCTGCATGTGATCGGCGTCAAGGAATATGTCATCCTTGTCTGTGCATCCTTCACCGTCTTGATGGCCGTGGTCATCCCATACATCCTGCTGGCCTCGCGTGCCCGGCTGCTCCTCAAAAAGCCCCGCGCCCTGACATCGCTGAACCGGATTGCCGCCGGTATCATCGGCACAACCGCGGCCTATATCGCCACGCGCGCCGCCTGAAAAATTCGTTCCGTAACAGGCGGTTACGCAACGGTTTTTTCCAACGGGAATAAGCCCGCGGAAAATCGTACTCTGGCATGCCGGAGGCTTTGCCCCTATTCTCTGCGCCAACTGATGAGAAAAGGGAGAGCACCATGTCAGAACAGCGCAAACCCGGCCGCGGCCGCGTCTATTCCTCGATCACCGAGACCATTGGCGATACGCCGATCGTTCGCCTCGACAAGCTGGCCAAGGAAAACGGCGTCAAGGCCAACCTTCTCGCCAAGCTCGAATTCTTCAATCCGATCGCCTCCGTCAAGGACCGTATCGGCGTCGCGATGATCGAAACGCTGGAAGCGCAGGGCAAGATCACCCCCGGCAAGACGACGCTGATCGAACCGACCTCCGGCAATACCGGCATCGCGCTCGCCTTTGCTGCCGCTGCAAAGGGCTACAAGCTCATCCTCACCATGCCGGAGACCATGTCGATCGAGCGCCGCAAGATGCTGGCTCTGCTCGGTGCGGAACTGGTGCTGACGGAAGGCCCGAAGGGTATGAAGGGCGCCATTGCCAAGGCCGAGGAACTGGCCGCGACGCTGCCGGACGCGATCATTCCGCAGCAGTTCGAAAACCCAGCCAACCCGGAAATCCACCGCAAGACGACGGCCGAGGAAATCTGGAACGACACCGATGGTGGCGTCGATATTCTCGTGTCCGGCATCGGCACGGGAGGCACGATCACCGGTGCTGGCCAGGTGCTGAAGGCGAAGAAGCCGTCGGTCAAGGTCATTGCCGTTGAACCCGTCGAATCTCCGGTTCTCTCCGGCGGCGCCCCCGGTCCGCACAAGATCCAGGGTATCGGCGCCGGTTTTGCGCCTGCCATCCTCGACACGAAAATCTATGACGAGATCGTCACCGTTTCGAGCCCGGAAGCCATCGAGACCGCCCGTCACGTGGCGCGCCTGGAAGGCGTGCCGGTGGGTATTTCATCCGGTGCCGCGCTGAAGGCGGCGATCACGATCGGCCAGCGCCCGGAAAACGAAGGCAAGACCATCGTCGTGATCATCCCGTCCTTTGCAGAGCGCTATCTGTCGACGGCGCTGTTCGAAGGTCTGGGCGGTTAGGGATTTTATGCGCGGTGGCGCCGCAATCTGGCGGCGCCACCGCAATCCCGTATCTCAGCTTGCTGCCTTTTCGATTGATCACGCAGGGACCCGGTTGCTCCCGGTGCCGAAGGAACTTGCCGAAAAGCACTGAGGGCGACCGAACAGCCCCGTCTTCACTATGCTCTTTTCAAAGAACTGGCAGCACCCTCCTGAGGCGCTTCCTTCGCGATGATAACCTGCCTCGCGTTGCCGGGGAAAATGTTACGCCGCTGCCGTCAACCGCTCGCCGGCGATCCGGTAGGAAATCGCTTCGGCGAGATGAATGCGCCCGACCGTCGCCTTCTCATCGAGATCGGCAAGCGTGCGGGCCACCTTCAGCACCCGGTGATAACCGCGTGCCGAAAACTTCATTTTCTCCGCCGCATCCCGCAGCAATTGCAGTCCGCCAGCGTCGGGCTCGGTCATCTTTTCAATCATCGCTGTTGAGCAGCGGGCATTGGAAAGGATGTGCGGCATGCCAAGTGCGATGAAGCGGTCCATCTGGATTTCGCGGGCGCGCGCCACCCGCCGGGCGACGACGGCGCTCGGTTCGGCCGGTGCCGGACGGATCAGGTCGGCGGCGGTGACCGAGGGGACGTCGATGCGGATATCGATCCGGTCCATCAGCGGACCTGAGATGCGGCCCTGATAATCGGAGACGCAGCGCGGGCCACGGGCGCAGCTATGGCCGGGCTCTCCCGCCATGCCGCAGCGGCAGGGGTTCATCGCGGCAACCAGCTGGATGGCGGCCGGATAGGTGACGCGGTGATTGGCGCGGGCAATGATGCATTCGGCGGTTTCGAGCGGCTGGCGCAGCGCATCGAGCACCTGCGGCGTGAATTCCGGAAATTCATCGAGAAACAATACGCCGTTATGGGCCAGCGACGCTTCGCCCGGCTTGGCGCGCAGGCCGCCGCCGATCATCGCCGCCATGGTGGCGGAGTGGTGTGGCGTGCGGAAGGGGCGCCGGTCCGACAGCTTACCGCCGGCCAGTTGCCCGGCGATCGAGTGGATCATCGACACTTCGAGCAGTTCCGGCGGTGAGAGAGGCGGCAGGATCGAGGGCAGGCGGGCGGCCAGCATCGACTTGCCGGAACCGGGCGGACCGACCATCAAGAGGTTATGGTTTCCGGCCGCTGCCACTTCCAGCGCCCGCTTGGCGCTTTCCTGGCCCTTGATATCAGCGAGATCCGGCATGTTGGCGGGGCTGGCACGCACGGCCGGTTCGGGACGCGACAGCACCTGCGTGCCACGGAAATGATTGGCGAGCGCAATCAGGCTGCGCGGCGCCAGAATGTCGATCTCGGATCCCGCCCAGGCGGCCTCAGCGCCGCTGTCGGACGGGCAGATCAGGCCTTTGCCAAGGCCGTTGGCGCCGATGGCGGCGGGCAGGGCTCCGGAGACAGCGGCGATGGTGCCATCGAGATTGAGTTCGCCGATCACCACATATCCATCCAGCGCATCGCCGGGAATGGCGCCGAGTGCCGCCATCAGGCCAAGCGCGATCGGCAGGTCGAAATGCGAGCCTTCCTTGGGAAGATCAGCAGGCGCAAGATTGACGGTGACCTTCTTGGCGGGTAGCGACAGGCCGGAGGCGTGGAGTGCTGCCTGCACCCGCTCGCGGCTTTCGGCGACCGCCTTATCGGGAAGGCCGACGATCTGCATGCCGACCTTGCCCGGCGCGACCATCACCTGAACATCGACAGGCAGGCCTTCTATGCCTTGAAATGCAACCGTACTGACACGCGCGACCATGATTGCCCCTCTTGCCGCGAGGCAGGTCAGCAACCCGCCACCACAACCTTTTCCGGTTGTGGTGTGAAATCTTGCACGAATAACGGAATAAAACAAGAACAATTATCGAACAGATTCGACTGTTCCAATCGGCCTGGTTGTGGCTCGGTTGTACCTCAGGAACGGAGCGGAACAACCGTGAACATCCGGGGGATGAAATCGGGCGCCGGGACGGATAGCCGCCCCGGCCGCTCAATCATTCATCAGGCGCGCTTGCGTTCGATCGCGTCCCAGAGCAGCGCGGCGATATCGGCGCCGCCGAATTTCTTCACTTCGCGAAGACCGGTAGGAGAGGTGACATTGATCTCGGTCATCACGTCACCAATCACATCGATGCCGACGAGCAGGAAGCCGCGTTCACGCAGCGCCGGTCCGATGCGGGCGCAGATTTCCTTTTCCCGCGCCGTCAGGTCCGTCGGCATCGGCGTGCCGCCCGCATGCATGTTGGAGCGGGCATCGTGTTCGGCAGGCACCCGGTTGATCGCGCCGACCGGCTCGCCATCGACGAGCAGGATGCGCTTGTCGCCCTTGCGCACGGCCGGCAGGTATTCCTGGGCGATGAAGGGTTCGCGGAACATTTGTCCGAACATTTCCAGGAGCGACGACATGTTGCGGTCATCGCGGGTCGAATGGAAGACGCCGGCGCCGCCATTGCCATAGAGCGGCTTCAGGATGATATCGCCCATCTCTGCGCGGAAACTGGCAATCTCGGCGGGATCGCGGGTGATCAGCGTCTTCGGCATCAGGTCGGGAAATTCGGTGACGAAGATTTTTTCCGGCGAGTTGCGCACCCAGGCCGGATCGTTGACCACAAGCGTCTTCGGATGGACGCGCTCGAGCAGGTGCGTCGAGGTGATATAGGCCATGTCGAAGGGCGGATCCTGGCGAAGCAGCACCACGTCCATGGTGGAGAGGTCTATGCGCTCGGCATCTCCCAGCGTGTAGTGGTCGCCCTTGACGTCGCGCAGGCTCATCGGTTGAACAGTGGCGATCACCTTGCCGTCGCGCAGCGACAGCTGGTTCGGCGTGTAATGGAACAGCTTATAGCCGCGCGCCTGCGCCTCAAGGCTCATGGCAAAGGTACTGTCACCGGCGATAGTGATGCCAGAGACATGATCCATCTGGACCGCGACATTTACGATTTTCGCCATGGGACATTTCCTGTTGATCGGGGGCGTCATTGAATGAGGCTTGTCTATATCAAATCGTATCCGGTGAACCATACAGATTTCTGCCGGGGGCCATATTTGGACATGCCTTCCCGATCACGCGGCGGCTTTTCCGCCCGTGGCTTGAAGCATCTGCAATGTCTGCCGGCTTTGGGGTCGGCAGGATCGGCCGGGGCACATCGGGTGCCTCAGGTAAGTAGAAGTAGGTGACACGCGATGTGCCCCNAGCATCTGCAATGTCTGCCGGCTTTGGGGTCGGCAGGATCGGCCGGGGCACATCGGGTGCCTCAGGTAAGTAGAAGTAGGTGACACGCGATGTGCCCCGTTTCAGTGTCTTTTGCCGCGCTTCTCAGGTTCTTCTGCGCTTTCCTCTCTGACAGGAAAGCCTCCAATGCCCCAGCCCGGCCGCTTATCCGCCAAGCCTTTCAATCCGGNTTTTGCCGCGCTTCTCAGGTTCTTCTGCGCTTTCCTCTCTGACAGGAAAGCCTCCAATGCCCCAGCCCGGCCGCTTATCCGCCAAGCCTTTCAATCCGGCGGGGTCTGGCCCTGGACCGTCCAAGAACGGTGTGACCACCCGGCACGCCCGGTTCATTTTCACGAACCGGAGGAGAACCACCTTTCACGCAGCCCCGGGGATTTCGCGCGCGTTTCGCCAAACCGTCCGGGCACCGGCCCCACCTCGCCGGCAACGCAAACCGGTGTATCCGTGATGGGACGGGAAGAAGTATGGCACGGGTTTTGAGAGCGGGGATTTGCGGGGATGAATTTTTTTGGGGGGAGCGGCGGATGGCGTCGGTGGTGCGCGATGTGCAGACGTCCGCGCCGGTTCGCCTTACCGCTCAGTCCCGCGGCACATAGATCAGATGAACCGTATCATCATCGATCAATGTGCTCGACACCAGATGCAGCGGAGGCCGTGCCGCGTGGAAAAAAGGTTTGCCCCCGCCGAGCACGAACGGCCGCACGTGCAGGTGATATTCCTCGATCAGGCCCAGCCTTGTCATAAGCCCGGCCAGTTCCGGGCCGGAAACGCTGAGCGTACCGTCCGTGCGGGCCACGATGTCGCGAACCTGCGTTTCGATATCGCCGGAGATAAGCATGGCGTTCGGGCCGGCCTCCGAAAGCGTGCGTGAAACGACCCATTTGGGCATTTTGCGCCAGACTGCCGCGAACTCGCGCAGCGAAGCATCCCATTCCGGATGATCATCGTCCCAGTAGCGCATGACCTCGTACATCCGCCGGCCATACACAGCGCCGACATGGTTGCGGATCGTCTCGATCCAGTAATCGAAGTGCTTTTGGCTTGGGGCGGCCATGACCAAATTTCCGCCGAGATCATCGACATAGCCATCGATGGAGACGTTCATTGCCAAAATAAGTTTGCCCATGACCGGTCCCTTCTCACAGTGGGTTCACAGATCGGACTGCTTGTAATTTGCAAGTGGTGCAACGCTATCGCAACTGTCTGCAAATCGCAAGCGGTCTGGTAGGCAAGCGTTCTTGCCGCAAACGAGGCCTGCGCGGGCTGTTGCGGGACCGGCCGCAAGTTCATACCTTGTGGGCTCAACCTCACAAGGAGCAGCAGATGCAGATCGACCTCGCAGGCAAGACCGCTCTGATTACTGGATCTACCGAAGGCATCGGCTACGCGATCGCCCGCCAGCTTGCGAGGGCAGGCGCGGACGTGGTGATCAATGGAAGGTCTGACGAAAAGACCGCCAAGGCCGCCGAACGCTTGAGAGGCGAAGGGGCGAGGGGCACAGTCGCCGCCTTTGCAGCCGATGTCGCAACCGCTGAAGGCTGTGACGCGCTCGTCGCAGAGGTTCCTCATGTGGACATTCTCATCAACAACGCGGGTATTTTTCAGCCGCTCGACTTTTTCGAGGCGAGCGACGCGGTGTGGGATCGCCATTGGCAGGTCAACGTCATGTCGGCCGTCCGGCTGTCGCGCGCCTACCTTCCGGGCATGCAGACCCGCGACTGGGGCCGGGTGATCTTCATCGCGTCGGAATCCGGCTTCAATATTCCGGTGGAAATGATCCATTACGGCGTGAGCAAGACCGCAGATATCGCGGTAGCCCGCGGGTTGGCCAAGCGCATGGCGGGCACTGGCGTGACCGTGAACTCGGTCCTCCCAGGCCCAACACTCTCGGAAGGCGTCGAGGCGATGCTTGCCGAAGAGCGTGCAAAGACCGGCAAGCCGATCGAGGAGCTTGCGGCGGACTTCGTCAAGACGCATCGCGCCAGCTCGATCATTCAGCGCGCGACCAGCGTCGAAGAGGTTGCCAATCTCGTGACCTATCTCGCCTCGCCCTTGGCATCCGCGACGACCGGGGCTTCCATGCGCGTGGACGGTGGGCTGATCGACACGCTCTGAGGCGAACGCGGCATTGTTTGAGGAAATGGACCTGCCATTTGGCGCAGAAAAGCCCCCGGCGTGCTCTGCACGTCGAGGGTCTTTAAGGTCATGACGGCAAATGAACAAATCAGATTATTTTTCAGGCAAGTGACGCATATCTTTCGCCACCTGCCTTGTCGTAAACAATTAGCGGCCGCAAGCGATTGCAGAACCGGCAGCACCGCCCAATGTCGCCCCGGCGCCAACGGCCCAGAGTTGGCCTGTGCCGGACCCGATCGCCGACCCTGCCACGCCGCCCACAACTGCCCCTCCAACCGTCCCAGCCACGCAGCCGGGTGACGCCGGGCCAGCGGCGGAATTCATGTTCGCCGTTTGGCATCCGGCCAACGCAAAGCATGATGCAGCGACGACGACCATAGTGGAATAACAAGACATTTCTTCCTCCTATCGTTGGTTTCGAATCTTGCTTAGTCCTGAAGTTTCGACCAGCGCGGACATCGCCAAGGCCTCCAGATCAATCTCGCGGCGGTGATCGAATAGCTTACAACTCGGAGAACTGGGTTTTTGTTCCATATGTGGTGAGGGTGAACGTTCGCCCCACTTCAAGGGTGTCAGCCGGCCGCTGCGATCGGGCTGACGTCATGGGAAGGCGTCACGACGCCGAATAGGTCACCGTCACGCCGCGCTGGCGAAAATAGGCCTGCATCAGTTTTCTGCCCGAACGGTTGTTCTGCACCAACTTGGCCGGGTCGAAGACGGCTTCTTTCAAACCTGCCCGCGTCAGCGCCGCCTTGAGATTGGCGATATGCATGTCGATATCGGCATTATCCGCCTGGAGCGATTCATAAATGCGGTTTGTTGCATCCGCTACGGTCAGTTCGCTCATGATTGTACTCCTGCTGTTGTTTGGCTGGCGCTTGCCAGAATTCTTGGCTCGACCCTATCGCGGTGAACAATGCCGAAGTCAACGGGTGACGATGGATTGGACTTCGGGGCCGCCTTCGAAGAGGTGGCATTGGGGAGGCCTGCGAGTGCCGGGCATATCCGGCCAGACGCTACGGCAGCTTCCCGCTAGACGCAGACGTTGCGGTGGCGCACGTGCGAAGCTATGTGTTCGGCTGTATGCACGGCAATGGAGAAACGAGATTATCAAGATAATGGTTTTGCTGCACAGCGCCGTTGGCGTTGATTGGCAGTCTCCTCCCAAAGGCACAAGCCTGAAGACTTTAAGCGAAGCCGAAGAACAAGGCTTCATCCTTATCCGAGGGGAATTTCAGAAACGCCAGTTCCGTCTGACAGAGCTGGGCTCGGAACATGCCGAGCGCGACAAGCGACGGCTTGAAGCGCGTAGGCTTTGAAACGATCTCGTCACGCTGCACTTGGTTTACAGGGCGGCGGCAAATGTCTGATTGGTCAGCTCTCCTTCGCGCCGATTACGGTCCTGCCCGCTTACATTGCCAGCCTCTCAACGTGCTTGTTTTCGGATGCCGCGATCCGCAGGTCATTGGCGTGGAAGCCGATGGTGATCCGGCCGACCTCGCCCGGAACGGCGATTACCGCTCCATGGCGCCTTTTCCGGCGATGATCTTCGACCGGAACTTTTCGATGCGCGCCATGCGCGTTTCGGGGTTTTTGGTCGAGCTGAGATGGATGACGTAGCTTTTCTGTCGCCCCGGCGTCAGGCCCCAGAAGGCTTCTGCAAGTTCGGGATCGGAATCCAGCGCATCAACCAGTTCATCCTGCAACTCCAGTTCGCTCGTGTCTCTTGGCGGCTTGATGCCGGCCTCGGCGTATCCCATCGCCTCCGTCAGGTAGGACCGGATAACGTCTTCCATCCGTGTGACATCCGCGCTGTCAACGAAGCGGATCATGTCGGCATGTTGCGTGTTCGCGCCCTGCTTTTCGAGAACGCCTTCAGGGTCTTTCATCAGTGCGGCGTTGAAAAAGGTCAGGCGGAAATCACCGCGAAAGGCGCCGAAGATGACGATGTTGCGTCCCTGGTGCATGTAACAGGGGTGGCCCCATTTAACCATTTCGACCAGCCCCGCGTCGGTGCAAATCCGGCGCAGATCGTCCAGGCCCTGCGACCATTGCCGGGTGGAACAGTCCGGTCCCGCAAAACGCTCGCAGCGGCCGCATCCCTTTGTGAAGTAGTCTTCAATGTCCGTGATCATCATAGGGGCCATGGCGTCTCTCGATTGATTGCATCAGGGGAAGGACAACAAGCGGCGCGTCCGGCTCAAGCCTTTGACCCACGCCACCTTACCGCATAGGGCAAGACGAACATGTAAAGGCCGGTGAACAGCAGCAGGAAGAGTGGCGGCAGCGGCGCGTAAACCACCCACGGCGGAGGTTCACCCAGCGCCATCGCCCCAAAATTGGCAATGACGGTGAGAGTAAACAGGATCGATAGCCATCGGTGCGCCTGGCGAATCCACATGTTCGAATTCATTGAAAACTCCCGTCGTTATCCGTGATGAGAACCGTTGGAGACCTTCAGGCCGTCTGCGCGACAACCTGTTCCAGCTTTGCGAGAAATGTGCGCCAGCCTGCTTTGGCACCGCCATAGGCCTGCTTCTGATCCGGCCGGAATCCCGACTGTTCCATGCGCAGGCGGGTTCCTGCGGCGATGGGAGTGAGCGTAAACGTCACGACACTGTTGAGATCAAAGGCCGGATCGTCGTGCTTGAAAATCCAGGTATAGGACAGCGTTTTTTGCGGCTCGACGACGAGCACCTCGCAATCGAGAACGCCACCCCATTCGCCGCGAAGATTGAACCGGTGACCGACGGCAGGACTGAAGTCGTTGTTCATCAGCCATTCGGAGATCAGATGCGGCTGGGTAAGCGCCCGCCACAGCTTTTCCGGCGGATGGGCGATCTCCCGCTCGACAATGATGGTGCGTGTGGAAGCCGGTGCAGCGCTCATTGATCCATCCTGTTCAGCAAATCTTCGAGCTTGTTGAACCGGCCCTGCCAGAAGCCTGTCATCTGGTCCGTCCACTCGGTCAAAGGCGCAAGGGCGCCAAGTTGGGCGCTGTATTGGGTTTGGCGGCCTTCGTGACGGTCGCTGACCAGTCCGGCCCCTTTGAGAATGGCCAGATGCTTCGACACGCCCGGCTGCGAAATGCCCGCCCGGGCCGTCAGTGCCGCAACGGTCTGGTCGCCATCACGGCACAGGCCCTCGAAGATGGCGCGCCGCGTCGGGTCGGCAAGGGCTTTAAAAAGCGTGGCTTGATCTGGCATGAAAATACATAACTCTCTGGCTATTGGTTTGGATAAATAGCCAAAGAGTTATGGGTTCGTCAAGCGATTTTTGGACGGGAGATAAGGTGGCCGCTGCTCACCCGGCAGCCATCTCCAGCGTCTGCGCGGTTTCGCGTTTGGTGGCGGAAGCGTCGAACGGTTGCGCCAGGCGCTTGCCGGTGTCGGCATCGAAGAAATGCAGGCGTTCCGGGGCGATGGAGAGAGATAGGGTTTCGCTGATCCCGATCTCGGGCGACAGCGAGGCCGTCAGCTTCTTGCCGTCGACGGTGCCGTGAACGAGGCGCTGGGCGCCGAGTTCCTCGATATATTCGACCTTCAGCGTCAGCGACGGTTCGCCGGTTGACGCGATCCGCAGGTCTTCGGCGCGGATGCCGACGGTGACCGGGCCGGGAAATGCCGGGGCGCGGCCTAGGTCGAGCACCTGGCTGCCAAAATGCAGCTGCGTGCCCTCACGGGTGCCGCGCAGGAGGTTCATCGCAGGAGAACCGATGAAGCTGGCGACGAAGGTCGAGGCGGGCGTGTGATAGACATCGAGCGGCCGGCCGATCTGCTCGATCTGGCCGCCGTTGAGGACGACGAGGCGGTCTGCCAGCGTCATGGCTTCCAGCTGGTCATGGGTGACGTAGAGCGAAGTGGTGCCGAGGCGCTTCTGCAACTGCTTGATCTCGCCACGCATGGAAACGCGCAGCTTGGCATCGAGGTTGGACAAGGGCTCATCGAACAGGAAGGCAGCCGGTTTGCGCACGATGGCGCGGCCCATGGCGACACGCTGGCGCTGGCCGCCGGAAAGCGCCCGTGGCTTGCGGGTAAGATACTGCTCGATCTCCAGCATGCGGGCGGCTTCGGCCACGCGTGCGTCGATCTCGGCCTTCGGCGTGCCGCGGTTCTTCAGCCCATAGGCGAGGTTGTTGTAGACGGTCATATGCGGATAGAGCGCATAGTTCTGGAACACCATGGCGATATCGCGTTCGGCCGGTTCGACGTCATTGATCACCCGGTCGCCGATCTCGACGGTGCCCCTGGAGATCGCCTCGAGCCCCGCGACCATGCGCAGCAGCGTGGACTTGCCGCAGCCGGACGGGCCGACCAGCACGATGAACTCGCCGTCCGCGATGTCGATCGAGACGGATTTCACCGCCTCGACACCGCCTGCGTAGATCTTCGAAACATTGGTGATGTTGATCGCTGCCATGGTGGTGTTCCTTTACTTGTCGCTTTCGGTGAGGCCTTTGATGAACCAGCGCTGGAAGATCATCACGATCATCACAGGTGGCACCATGGCGAGGATCGCCAGCGCAAAGGCTTCGTTGTAATCGGGAATGTTGGAGCCGACCCAGACGAGCAGGATCTGCTTGATGCCGCGCACCAGCGTGAAGAAGCTCTCGTCGGTGGTCATCAGCGTCGGCCAGAGATACTGGTTCCAGCCATAGACGAACATGATGATGAAGATCGCCGCGATCATCGTCTTCGACAAAGGCACGATCACGTCGATGAAGAACTTGAACGGTCCGGCGCCATCGATGCGGGCGGCTTCCAGGAGTTCGTCGGGGATCGATTTGAAGAACTGGCGGAAATAGAAGGTGCCGGTGGCCGACGCCAGCAGCGGCACGATCAGGCCGGTATAGGTGTTGGTCAGCTTCAGCGTGTTCATCACTTCGTAGGACGGCAGGATGCGCACTTCGAGCGGCAGAAGCAGCGTCGTGAAGATCATCCAGAAGGTGATGGTGGCAAAGCGGAAGCGGAAATAGACCAGAGCATAGGCCGCCAGCATCGAGAGAATGATCTTGCCCGCGGCAAAGCCGATGCCGAGGATCAGCGAGTTCATCATCATCCGGACGCCGGTGATCTTGCCGGTGAAGCCGCCCTCCTTGGTCAGCACCTTGGTGTAGGTCTCGACGAAATGGCCGCCGGGCAGGATGCTCAGCCCATTGCGGTGGATCTCGGCGGCCTCGTGGCTGGAGGTCATCAGGGCGACGAGCAATGGCCCGACCATGAAGAAGACGCCCATCATCAGGATGACGTGATCGAAAAGCTTGGTGCGATGCATGGTTTCGCCTCCGCTCAATTGTAGTGGACGCGCCGCTCGATGAAGCGGAACTGGAAGATGGTGAGCACGAAGACGATGATCATCAGGATGACCGACTGGGCCGAGGAGCCGCCGAGATCGTTGCCGCGGAAGCCATCCATGTAGACCTTGTAGACCAGCGTGATCGGGTTGTTGGCGGCCTTGTCCTTCACCATCACGTCGATGACGCCGAACGTGTCGAACAGCGCGTAGGTGGTGTTGATGATCAACAGGAAGAAGGCGGTCGGGGCGAGCAGCGGCAGGATGACGGTCCAGAAGCGGCGCAAGCCCGAACGGCAATCCATCAGTGCTGCCTCTCGCACGGAGACCGGAATGCCCTGCAGGCCGGAGAGGAAGAAGATGAAATTGTAGGGAATCTGTTTCCACACCGAGACGACGATCATCGCGAAGGCCGTGTCGTTGTAGTTCAGCCCGACCTTCATGTCCCAGCCGAAGAAGGCGGCAACCTTCACCAGCGGGCCGATATGCTGGTCGAACATCATCATGCCCATCAGGCCGGCGACAGGCGGGGCGATGGCATAGACCCAGATCAGCAGCGTCTTGTAGGTGGCATTGCCGCGGATGACGCCGTCAGCCTTGACGGCGAGCAGCAGGCCGATCGAAAGCGAAAAGAACGTGACGAGGGCTGTGAACACGGCAGTGAAACGGGCGATGCCGAGATATTCGCCGGATTTCAACACGTCGGTATAGTTGGCCGTACCGACGAAGGTCGAGCCGAAACCGAAGGGGTCCTCGAGATAGAAGGATGATTGGATTGCCTGTACCGAGGGCCAGTAGAAGAAGATGAAGATGATCGCCATCTGCGGCGCCAGAAACAGATAGGGCAGGAGCCGCGAGCTGAACTGCACGCGCTTTGCGTCCGTCTCTTCCGGCGGCTTGCTGGCGGATTTGTTCAGGCCGAGGATGCGCCAAAACCCGCCGGGTCCGGGGGCTGCCATTGTTCCGGACAGTGCCTGGGAGGTGGTCGTGTTCGTCATGAACGGGCTTTCAAAATGATCGTGCGAGGGACTTCCCTCTTCTCCCCAGCGGGGAGAAGTGCCGAGTGAAGCGAGGAGATGAGGGGGCGGTGCGGCATACTCTGAACGCGCCGAAACACCCCCTCATCCGGCCTTCGGCCACCTTCTCCCCGACGGGGAGAAGGGAACCAAATCAACCAGCCGTCTTTGCGAAACGGGCGAGCAGTTCGTTGCCTTCCTTCTCGATCGTATCGAAGGCGTCCTTGACGGAGACTTCGCCAGCGAAGATGCGGCCGTATTCGCGTTCCATGATTTCGCGGATCTGCGGGTAGAAGCCGAGGCGGTAACCCTTCGACCATTCACCAGCCGGCAGCATCAGCTGCTGGATGCCGACTTCGGCAGCAGGCTTTTCCTTGTAGTAGCCTTCAGCCTTGGCCAGCTCGTAGGCAGCCTTGGTAATGGCGACGTAGCCGGTTGCCTGATGGTAGAACTTCTGGATTTCCGGCGAGGTCAGGAACTGGAAGAAGTCGGCAACGCACTTGTTTTCGGCTTCCGGCTTGCCGGCCATTGCAAACAGCGCTGCGCCGCCGATGAAGGACGATGTGCCTGCACCCTTGATCGAACCCCAGTACGGCAGGAAGGTTGCCGAGAAAGGCATCTGGGCCGTCTTGGTCAGGCCGCCGAACGAGCCCGACGAACCGATCCAGAGGGCGGCCTTGTTTTCTTCGAACATCTTCTGGTTATCGTTCCAGCCGGCGCCGTAATAGGCGAAGTAGCCTTCATCGGCCCAGGCCTTCAGCTTGTCGAACATCATGATGAGGTTCGGGTCGGTGACCTTCAGCTGCGTGTCGGTGACGCTGTCGTAACCGTTGTTGTTGGTGGCGAACTGGATGTTGTTGCGCGAGAAGAAGTTCTCGGTGAACTGCCAGGTCAGCTGCGACTGGACGAGCGGGATGAAACCGGCTGCCTTGAGCTTGGGAGCGGCAGCTTCGAATTCTTCCCAGGTCTTCGGGGCTTCGACGCCGGCCTTCTTCAGGGCTTCGTCGTTGATGTACATGATCGGAGCCGACGAGTTGAACGGCATGCCGACGAACTTGCCGTCGCTATCGGCGTAGAAGTAGCGCACGCCATCGATGAAGGCTTCGCGGTCGAACGTGTAGCCGGCGTTGTTGATCAGGTCTTCAGCCGGGATAACGGCGCCCTTGGCGTTGATGATCGTTGCTGCACCAGCATCGAAGACCTGCAGGATGTTCGGCTGTTCGCCCGAACGGAAAGCGGCGATGCCGGAAGCCAGCGCTTCCTCATAGGTGCCCTTGGAAACCGGGGTGAGCGCGCAAGCCGTCTGCGATGCGTTGAACTTGGTGGCGATCTCGTTGATGACTTCGCCATTGCGGCCGGCCATGCCGTGCCACCAGCTGATATTGGTCGCGGCAAACGAGGAGGTGGCGGAGAAAACCAGCGCGAGGCCGGTCATCGTGAATTTCCTGATCATTGTCGTTCCTTTCACCAGGTTTAGGGTGAGGAACCGGCTAAAGCCCTTTCATGACGTCCGCATAACGCTTTTGTGTCGGAACGATTACAACTGTGCACAGCTGTTCAAAAAGCATCGGGAAGATGCAACGGCCAGCGCCACGGTGTGACGGAGATGATGTCATAGCGGATTGAAAGCGCCGCAGAATCCCTTTGTCTCGCGAGCCAGAGGTCGCTTGCAGCGCGGATGCGGCGTTGTGCAAGACCGGAAACGGCAAACACAGAATCTTCCAGCGACCGGCGGGCCTTGACCTCGACGCAGGCGATCAGATTGCCCTTGCGTGCAATAATGTCGATTTCCCCGAGTTTCGTCCGGTAGCGGAAGGCGACGATGCGGTAACCTTTAAAGAGAAGGTAAAGCGCGGCGCGATACTCGGCCAGCGACCCGCGCCGGAGCGCTTTTTTCCTCTTCTGATCCGGCCGCTCAGGTTTCATCCCGGTCTTTGAGCTCCAGGAGCCGATCATAGAGGTCCTTGCGGTTGAGGCCCGTCTGCTTGGCAGCTTCCGTTGCCGCCTTGCCGGTCGACATATCCTTGACGAGTTTTCTGAGGATAGCATCGACGTCATCGGCTTCCGGTGCCGCCGGTGCATCCGGCGGGCCGATGACGAGCACGATCTCGCCCTTGACGGTTCCGCCTTCATCATAAAATGCCTTGAGCTCGGCGAGCGTGCCGCGGCGGAATTCCTCGAAGGTCTTGGTGAGTTCGCGGCAGACCGAAGCGCGCCGTTCGCCCCCCAGTACATCATGGGCCGCGACGACGGCAGCTGCGATCCGGTGCGGCGATTCAAAGAACATCAGGGTTGCGGGAACGTTGGCGAGTTCGGCAAACCGGTCGCGGCGAGCCTTGTCCTTTGACGGCAGGAAGCCCGCAAACAGGAAAGCGTCATTGGGAAGCCCGGACCCGACTAGGGCTGCCAGAGGCGCAGACGCCCCCGGGATGGGCACCACCCGGTGCCCGGCCTCGATGGCGATCTGGCCGAGCCGGTAGCCGGGATCCGAGACCAAGGGCGTTCCGGCGTCAGAAACAAGGGCGACGGACTTGCCCTCGTCCAGCGCTGCCAGAAGCTTCGGACCGACCTCGTTGGCATTGTATTCGTGATAGGCATAGGGCCGGTTGACGATGCCGTAGCGGTCGAGCAGCACGCGGGTGACGCGGGTGTCCTCGCAGGCCAGCACATCGGCCCCGGCCAGTGTTTCCAGCGCGCGCAGGGTAATGTCGGAGAGATTGCCGATTGGGGTGGCGACCAGGTAGAGCGCCGGTTCCAGCGGCCGTGCGGGCACCGCGACATTGTGCAGACGGTAGCCCTTCTGCCGCTCGTTCGTCTGCGTTTCGCCCGATGCCTGCTTTTCCAAAACGGTATGCCCTCATGCCTTTGCCTGCCGTTCATCCGGCGCCCGGTCTTTATGGGTGAGCGGCGGCACTTCGGCAAGAGCCGCGGATTTGCGGCAATGCAAACATTACTGGGGCTCAACCACCGTTACCTCTTGCTTTTGACGGCTTGTTTCTGCCATTTTGCCCGTCCACATCTTCCCCGTCCGAAAGGGGACACTTCAAAAGTTCAAGCCGGGAGGCGCGGCCCGCCCGGCGATGGTTGAAAGCGGTAGCATCTCATGCGCATTACTCTCGAGCGGTCCAATCTCCTGAAGTCGCTGAACCACGTTCACCGTGTGGTCGAGCGTCGCAATACCATTCCGATCCTCTCGAACGTGCTTTTGCGCTCCGACGGCGCCAGCCTCGAAATGAAGGCAACCGACCTCGACCTCGAAATTACCGAAGCGACACCGGCACAGGTTGAGACGCCCGGCGCGACGACGGTGCCGGCGCATCTGCTTTACGATATCGTTCGCAAGCTGCCGGATGGTTCGGAAGTGGCGCTCGCCACCAATGCCGAAGGCACGGCAATGACCGTCCAGTCCGGTCGCTCGAAATTCTCGCTGCAATGCCTGCCGCAGTCCGATTTCCCGGATCTGACCGCCGGCGCGTTCACCCACACCTTCCGCATCAAGGCGACGGACCTGAAGATGCTGATCGATCGCACCCAGTTTGCGATCTCGACGGAAGAGACCCGCTATTACCTGAACGGCATCTATATCCACACGATCGAGAGCAAGGGCCAGCTGAAGCTGCGCGCCGTCGCCACCGACGGCCATCGTCTTGCCCGCGCCGACCTCGAAGCGCCGTCGGGTTCGGAAGGCATGCCGGGCATCATCATCCCGCGCAAGACCGTCAGCGAATTGCAGAAGCTGGTCGACAACCCGGATGTGGTCGTTACCGTCGAAGTATCGGATGCGAAGATCCGCCTGACCATCGGTTCGATCATCATGACCTCGAAGCTGATCGACGGCACGTTCCCGGATTACCAGCGCGTCATCCCGGCCAATAACGACAAGGAACTGAAGATCGATTGCCAGTCCTTCGCCCAGGCTGTCGACCGCGTCTCGACGATTTCGTCCGAGCGCGGCCGCGCCGTCAAGCTGGCGCTGTCGGACGGACAATTGACGCTGACGGTCAACAACCCGGATTCGGGCAGCGCCACGGAAGAACTTCCTGTCGGCTATGACAGCGATCCGCTGGAAATCGGCTTCAACGCCAAATACCTGCTCGATATCACCGCGCAGCTTTCCGGCACCGATGCCGTTTTCATGCTGGCTGATGCGGGCTCGCCGACGCTGGTGCGCGACATGGCGGGCGATGACGCTCTCTATGTTCTGATGCCGATGCGGGTTTAGGCCTGACAGGAATTTGAGATGGAAAACGGCCGGACCTGATCCGGCCGTTTTCGTATGCAGTTATCCGATGGCGAAAGCAGGATTAACTGGTTGTTGGCAGACTGATTTAATGACGCGAAATGACTTGTTTTTGTCGCTCGTGGCAACGCATAATCATTTCGGAGTTGGAGACGCTGCGTTTGCGCCGGCAGGCATGAAGCCTGGTTGGAGAAGCAGGCGAGTTTTGCTGGAGATACGCATGAATTTTCGTCTGAAAGAGCGTTTTGGCAAGAAATTCGACGAGGAAATACGTTTCTTCAAGGGCTGGCGAAGCAATATGAAGGCTGTCGGCTCGATCGTGCCGACATCCGGAATCACTGCCCGGCGAATGGCGAGCGTCGTCAATCCGCATTCAGGCCTGCCCGTTCTTGAGCTTGGCCCCGGCACCGGCGTCATCACCAAGGCAATCCTGCAGAAGGGCGTTCAGCCGGAAAACCTGGTGTCGATCGAATTTTCCACCGATTTCTACCAGCACCTAGTCAAGACCTATCCGGATGTCGATTTCATCAACGGAGACGCCTTCGATCTCGACAAGACGCTTGGCCCACGCCGTGACCAGCAATTCGACAGCGTCATTTCCGCCGTACCGCTTTTGAACTTTCCGATGCACATGCGGGTCTCGCTGATCGATGATCTCCTGTCGCGCATCCCCGTTGGCCGTCCGGTCATCCAGATTTCCTACGGTCCGCTGTCGCCCGTTGTTGCGATGCCCGATCGTTACCAGATTTCCCATTATGATTTCGTCGTCCGCAACATTCCGCCCGCACAGCTGTGGGTTTACCGCAAGACGCATTGAGGACGGTCGATGTTCGGCGTTTACATTACCCATCCGCAAATCCGGCTTGAACCGGATGTGCCGGTTCCCCGCTGGGGGCTGTCCGAGATCGGCGCCGGACGCGCCGAAAGGACGGCGCAGCAGAGTTGGGTCAGCCAGCTTTCCCGCATCCTTTCCAGCGACGAGACCAAGGCGCTGGAAACGGCCGCAATCCTCGCGCGTTCGGGCGGCGTCGAGGTGGAGGTCCTGGAACATTCCGGCGAAAACGACCGCTCGGCCACAGGTTTTTTGGTGCCCGAGGAATTCGAGAAGGCGGCCAACTGGTTCTTCGCCAATCCAGAACAGAGTTTCCATGGTTGGGAGCGGGCGGCCGATGCCCAGAAACGGATTGTGACGGCGGTCACTTCGGTATTGGACCGGCATGATCCGGCAAAGCCGATTGCCTTCGTCGGGCATGGTGGTGTCGGCACGCTGCTGAAATGTCACCTGGCGGGGCTGCCCATTTCACGCAGTCATGATCAACTGGCGGGTGGCGGCTGCCTCTACGCATTTTCCCTTGCAGACCGCTCCCTTGCATGCGACTGGACCGCCATGGAGCATTGGCAAGGATGGCAAAAATGACTGTGACCGCACGTGACCGGCTGATCGTCGGGCTTGATATCCCAACCATCGGCGAGGCGGAAGCTATCGTCAAAGCGCTTGGCGATGACGTGCTGTTCTACAAGATCGGCTACCAGCTGGCCTTTGCCGGTGGTCTTGAGTTCGCCCGTGATCTGGCCGCCGATGGCAAGAAGATCTTCCTCGATATGAAGCTGCTCGATATCGACAACACGGTTGCCAAGGGCGTCGAGAATATCGCCAAGATGGGCATGTCGATGCTGACGCTGCACGCCTATCCGAAGGCAATGCGGGCGGCCGTTGAAGCGGCAAAAGGCTCTGATCTCTGCCTGCTTGGTGTTACCGTGCTGACATCGATGGACGAGCAGGACGTCATCGACGCCGGTTATGAATACGATCCGCATACGCTGGTGCTGCGGCGTGCCGAACAGGCCCGCGCCGCTGGCATGGGGGGCATCGTTTGCTCGGCTGAAGAGTCCGCCGCAGTCCGCAAGGTCGTTGGCCCGCAGATGGCGATCGTCACCCCGGGCATCCGCCCGGCCGGCAGCGACAAGGGCGACCAGAAGCGCGTGATGACGCCGGCCGATGCGTTGCGCGCCGGTTCCAGTCATCTCGTCGTCGCCCGCCCGATCGTCAAGGCCGCCGATCCGCAGGCCGCGGCCCGCGCTATTCTCGGTGAAATGAGCGGCGTGCTCTGATCAATTGCCGTTGTCCTCGACCCGGTTGCTCGGGTCGGTATTGCGAATGAGGGAAGTGCTGCCGCCGATCAGGCGGTTGCCTGTCACGGTGTTGAACTGCGCGAAGTCCAGCGAGCTGATGCTGCTGCCGAAGGGATGTGCGGGGTCGCGGAAGCAATAGCGTTGCGCGCCGTTGCGTGAGTTCAGCCAGACGGCGGGCTTCGCCATGAATGCCATCTGGTATTTGAAGGTGTTGCCGGAAATCGTGTTGTTCTGTGGTTTCTGATGGCGGATCGTGCCGCCTTCGCCGCAGTTGCGATAGACAAAAATGCCACCATTGACCGGATTGTCGAAGACATTTCCACGGATCATGTTTCTCGCCGCCCCATCGATGGCAAGCTGCTCGCGCCGGCTGTTTACTGCAAACCGATTGCCCGAGATCGTGTTTTCCGCCGACTCCGCATCGAGATAGAGGGCCGGCCCATCGCTCTGTCCCGTAAAGGTGGAATTTTCGACACGGACCTTTGTGACGCCTGGCCCGATATAGAGAGGCACCCTGGTATCAGCGATGAATGTCAGGGCGGAAAGCGAGATTCGCGTCGGCGCCGATGCCTGCGCAAAGGCCGTATGGCCGGCAGTCAGAGATGACGATTGGACGGCTTTCGCCTGGCCGTTGGTGCCCAGACCTTGAAGGCGAAGCGCCCCTTTGATCACGCAGTTGCGCACGGTGACATCCGATGGTGCGCTCCAGTCACCGTTTTTGCCTTTGGTGGAGCGTATGAGAATGCTCGGCCGGCTGAAGTTGACCGAGCCGCGCGATCCGTCAAGCGTGGCGCCCTTGCAGTCCAGCGTCATCCCCGACGCATTGGCGCCAGAGAAGATCAGGCGTTTGGTGATGATATCGCCGGGCGACAGGGTCAGATTGCAGCGCAGTTCGACAGTTGCATCCTGTTTTGCCGCTGGAGCCTTTACCGCCGCATAGACGCTGGCACTGCATTGCGTGGGCTTGGCCTGGGGTGCCCCGGGATACAGGAACAATGCAAATAGTCCGCCGGACAGCGCTGCAATTCTTCTGTAGGCAAACATGCTCGGTCTTCCGTGATTTGTGCGGCTCAAGCGCCGGTTGTGAAGCTGTCGCATTTTTCTGAGACGTTTCCATATCTTGACCGGTCAAATGATTTGACGGAAGAAGCCGAAACGATAATTCTGGCTTGCAACGAATTTAGGGAGATTGCCATGGCCAAGGGCTACTGGATTGCGCGGGTCGATGTCCGCGATGCCGAGCGTTACAAGGATTATGTTTCTGCGGCAAAGCCGGCGTTTGAGAAGTACGGCGCCAATTTTCTGGCACGCGGTGGCGCTTTCCAGCGATTGGAGGGCGATGTGCGCGGCCGCAACGTGGTGATTGAATTCCCATCTCTGCAGGCTGCCGTCGACTGTTATCACTCTGCGGAATATCAGGTCGCTGCCGGCATTCGCCAGCAATGTGCCGATGCGGAAATGGTGGTCGTCGAAGGTATCTGATGCACTGCAGCAACTGCGGCGTAAAGCGGCAGAAAAGCCTTTGCGATAAGCCTTCCCGTCGCCCGACGATTGGGCTATGTAGCTCATATACGCCATACTGCAGATCAGGAGTGCCTGTGCCATGACTTTGTCCAATCTCCCGCCGCTCGTCACCGTTTTCGGCGGTTCCGGGTTTGTCGGCCGGCATGTCGTGCGGGCTCTGGCCAAGCGCGGCTTTCGCATTCGGGTTGCCGTTCGCCGCCCGGATCTCGCCGGTTTCCTGCAGCCTTTGGGCAATGTCGGGCAGATTTCCTTCGTTCAGGCCAACCTGCGCTACCGCAAGTCGGTCGATGCGGCGGCTCAGGGTTCCGATCATGTCGTCAACTGCGTCGGCATCCTGTTCGAGAGTGGACGCAACACATTCGATTCGGTCCAGGATTTTGGTGCCCGCGCCGTGGCGGAAGCCGCACGGGGTGCTGGTGCGACACTGACGCATGTGTCCGCCATCGGGGCCGATGCCAGCGCTGAATCGCTCTATGCCCGCAGCAAGGGCCGTGCCGAAAAGGCGATCCTGGAGACCGTTCCAGACGCCGTCATCCTGCGGCCGTCGATCGTCTTCGGACCGGAAGATGGTTTCTTCAACAAGTTCGCCGAAATGTCGCGCTTCTCGCCGGTGCTGCCGCTCGTCGGCGGTGGCGAAACCGCGTTCCAGCCGGTCTATGTCACCGACGTTGCCGAAGCGGTCGCCAAGTCTGTCGAAGGCAAGGTTGCCAAGGGCCGGATTTACGAGATCGGCGGCCCGGAAGTGCTGACCTTCAAGAACTGTCTCGAAATCCTCATGAAGACGATCGATCGCAAGCGCACCCTGCTGCCGATCCCGTTTGGCATCGCTTCCCTGATCGGCTCTGTCGCCTCGATGGTCCCGTTCATCGCGCCGCCGCTCACTGTCGATCAGGTCACGCTGCTGAAGAGCGACAATGTCGTGTCCTCGAATGCGCAGGCCGAAGGGCGCACGCTGCAGGCGTTCGGCATCGCGCCGACGTCGGTCGAGGCCGTGCTGCCATCCTATGTGGTGCGCTACCGTCCGCAGGGCCAGTATTCCCGGTCCGGCAGCGCCGCCTGATCGCGCCGCATACCGCTTGAAATCTACAGTTTGATTGAGCCGCCGGTACTCCCCGGCAGCTTCTTTTTGCCCGTCACAGAATAAAACGTTGCAGTTCTGCCTCACTTAAAAAAGCGATTGGTCTTTACCGTCGATTCAACATGTATCGATATTGATAACGACAGTTCCAGCACATACACAGCAGCCGCGCCGCATCGTTCACACAAGGAACAACCGGCTCCATCATATCACCTTGAGAGGCACATTTTTTATGGGCAAGTCGATCGCGATTTTCTTTGCGTGCGCGGCACTTATTATCCTGGCTGGATCCTTCGCTGCGCCGAAGACGGTCGCCAGCAATCACAGCGGTTGCGCGCCGGCCTATGGCGTCGATCCCTGCACGACGGCGTCGATCGGCACGCTTGCTGCAGAATAAGAGTTTCCGCCTTCTCGCGAAGGCGGCACAGACTATGGCGGGGGCCAGGAGCCGCATGTACTCTCTTCATTGAGGTGCATGCGGTTTTTTATTGGGCTTAACCGAACAGCCACAGGCCGATGAGGCCGGCCGTTCCGACGAGGATGCGCCAGATCGCAAATGGCGCGAAGCCGCGGCTGGAGACGAAGTTCAGAAGCGAGCGCACCACCAGCAGCGCGGAGACGAAGGCGGCGATGAAGCCGACGGCGATCAGCGTTGCATCGTTGAAGTCGAGCGCGGCCCGGTTTTTGTAGAGATCAAGCGTGAAGGCGCCGAGCATTGTCGGCATCGCCAGGAAGAACGAAAACTCTGCGGCAGAACGCTTGTCGGTTCCCATCAGAAGCGCGCCTGCAATCGTAGCGCCGGAGCGCGAAGTGCCGGGGATCATCGCCAGGCACTGGAACAGGCCGATTTTGAGGGCCAGCGAGGGTGGATAATCCATGACGTCGCGGTATATCGGCTTCAACGGCATACGATCGATTGCATAGAGAATGATGCCGCCGATGATCAGGACGACACAGATCAGCATCGGCGTTTCGAACAGCACGGTCTTGATGAAGTCATGCGCAATGGCGCCGATCACGGCAGCCGGCAGGAAGGCGAGCAGGACCGAGAGAACAAACCGCCGCGCCTTTGCGCTGGATGGCAGAGCCATCGCGATTGACAGCAGGCGCTGGAAATAAACCAGCAAGATGGCGAGGATCGCGCCGAGCTGGATGAGGACGGCGAAGGTATTGCCGGGGGACTTGAAGCCAAGAAAATGCCCGGCGAGCAGGACATGGGCGGTGGACGATACCGGAATAAATTCGGTCAGGCCTTCGATAAGGCCAAGGATAAGCGCACTGATGATCGATTGATCGGCCATGAATTAAGCTTCCCTGAAGCATTGGAGGTTAGGCTCTGGGGCCAACGAAGGGCATTGGCTGATTCGCTTGTGTTTGCGGCAGCAAGTTCCTATAGCTTTTTCTAACGCAGCGTGGCCAGACGAAACCGCCACGAGACAGCCACCCCCCTCCCAACCGAACTGACGAAATCCGATAGCTTATGCCGACACTTTATCACCACCCGATGTCCACATCCTCCCGGTTCGTCCGTCTGATCCTGTCGGAATACGGCTATCAGACGGAGTTGGCGGAGGAGCAGCCTTGGGAAAAGCGGCGGGATTTCCTGACGCTCAATCCAGCAGGCACCTTGCCGGTCTATGTCGATGACAGCATGCGGGCACTCTGTGGCGCGATGGTGATTTCCGAATATGTCGACGAAACCCATGGCGTGCTGAAGCGCGATCGCCGTCTTCTGGCGGAAGACCCGTTCCAGCGCGCGGAAATCCGCCGTCTGGTCGAATGGTTCCTGCAGAAGATGGAAGCCGACGTGACGCGGCCCCTGGTGCGGGAGCGTATCTTCAAGCTGCAGATGACGCCCGATCAGGGTGGCGGCGCCCCGGATTCGAAAATACTGCGCACATCGCGCTCGAATATCCGCCAGCACCTGAAATATCTCGGCTGGCTTGCCGGTTCGCGGACCTATCTGGCCGGCGACCGGTTGTCCTATGCCGATCTTGCTGCAGCGGCTGCCATTTCGGTTCTGGACTATCTCGGTGAAATCGACTGGTCGGAAGCGCCGGCTGTGAAGGATTGGTATCAGCGTCTGAAGTCGCGTCCGTCGTTCCGCCCGCTGCTGGCCGAGCGTGTGCGTGGCGTCACGCCGGTTTCCCATTACGCCGATCTCGATTTTTAAGGAGCGGTTCGGTGCCCGGCAATGCGCTCCTGGAGGAGAAGCATGACAAGCGGCGCCGGACGCTGACCAGCTTCCTGAAGGACGAAGCCCGCGACAAGGGTTTCGATGTCTGCCGGGTGACGCTGCCCGCTTCCATTCCGCAGGCGCCGGAACGTCTCGCCGATTTCCTCGCCGAAGGCTATCACGGCACGATGGACTGGATGGCTGACACGGCCGACCGCCGGGGCGATCCTCGCGTGCTCTGGAGCGACGTGCGCTCCGTCGTCTTATTCGGCATGAACTACGGGCCGGACGAAGACCCGCGCTCCATCCTTGATAAGCCGGAACGCGGCGCCATTTCCGTTTATGCCCGCAATCGCGATTACCATGATGTGATCAAGGGCAAGCTGAAAGAAGTGGCAACCCGGTTTGCTGCGCGGGCAGGCGAGGACGTCAAGGTCTTCGTCGATACGGCCCCCGTGATGGAGAAGCCTCTGGCTGAGCAGGCCGGCCTTGGCTGGCAGGGCAAGCATACCAATCTCGTCAGCCGTGAGTTCGGCTCCTGGCTGTTTCTCGGCAGCCTGTTCACCACCGCTGACCTTTCGATTGATACGCCGGAACGGGATCACTGCGGTTCCTGCCGCGCTTGCCTCGATGCCTGCCCGACGGATGCATTTCCGGCACCCTACCGGATCGATGCGCGCCGCTGCATTTCCTATCTGACGATCGAGCATAAAGGCCCGATCGATCCCGCCATTCGCCCAAGGATCGGCAACCGGATTTATGGCTGCGACGATTGCCTGTCGGCCTGTCCGTGGAACAAGTTTGCCGCCGCTGCCTCCCAGATGAAGCTGAAGGCGCGCGAGGACCTGAAGGAGCCGCCGCTGTCGTTTCTGCTGACGCTCGATGATCCCACTTTTCGCACGTTCTTTTCCGGCTCACCGGTCAAGCGTATCGGCCGTGACCGGTTTGTCCGCAACTGTCTGATTGCAGCTGGAAATTCCGGCGAGGCGGGCTTGGCCGAGCTCTGTCTTGGTCTGGCGGGTGATCCGTCGGCGGCCGTGCGGGGGATGGCGATCTGGGCCTTGTCGCGCTTGATGACGGCTGGTGATTTCTCCGAATTTGCGGCAAGACGGCAGGACGAGACCGATTCCGAGGTGCTCGCCGAATGGAAACTGGCAGGAGTTGACTGATGCATGTTCTGGTTCTGGGCGCCGGTTTTTCCGGATCGGCAATCGCCAAGGCTTTTTTGCCGCTGGCGCAATCAGTGACCGGGACAACGCGCTCTGAAGACAAGCTCGCTGGTCTGCGTGATCTGGGCCTCGATGCACTGGTGTATGACGGTGTGACGATCTCGCCCGAACTTGCCGCTGCCATGAAGCAGACGACGCATCTCATCCAGTCGATCGCGCCCGGCCGGGACGGCGATCCGGTGATGCGTCCCGGCGCATCGCCGCTTGCCGGCTTGATGCCGAATTTGCAATGGGCTGGCTACCTCTCGACGGTTGGCGTCTATGGCGATCATGGCGGCGCATGGGTGACGGAGGAGGCATCGCTGGAACCGGTCTCCGCCCGGTCCGTCGAGCGGGTTGCTGCTGAACAGGCGTGGCTGGCCTTCGGTGAGGCCGCCAATATACCCGTCGCGGTGTTGCGGCTCTCCGGTATCTATGGGCCCGGCCGTAATGCTTTCTGCAATCTTGCCGCTGGAACCGCGCGCCGCCTGATCAAGGCCAATCAGGTCTTCAACCGCATCCGTGTCGAGGATATTGCCGGCTCTGCCGTCTTTCTCTCCGGCCGTTCGATTGGCGGCATCTATAATGTCACGGATCACGAGCCGGCGCCGCCGCAGGATATTGTCGCCGAAGCCGCCCGCCTGATGGGCGTTGAGCCGCCGCCGGAGATGCCCTTTGAAACCGCCGAGCTTTCACCAATGGCGCGGTCTTTCTATGGAGAGAACAAGCGTGTTTCCAATACACGGCTGCGTGATCTCGGATTCGTCTTCCGCTTCCCAGACTATCGGATTTCGCTAGCGGAATTGTGGAGTAACGGCCACTGGCGCGGCTGATATTTCAAGTAAAAGGCGGTTCGGATAGTCTATGATCTGTCTCTGATAGACCAGATAAATTGTGGCCAAATATCGTTGTATCCATGACCGTTTGGTCTAGGAAAATGACAAGAATATCTCCGTAGTGCTGCCATTTTTGTACACCTATAACGGGAATACTGGATTCTCTAGCTTCAAAATCAGCCGGATTTGGCAAATTTCAAAAAATTGAATCCTTTTTCTTGAACCGATAGATGTTCACGCCGATGTGAACGGCCTTTGGCAGACTAACGCCTGAATCCAAAGCACTTCTGCAGCTTTGTGACAGAATTTCAAAATTTCGTAATTTTAATTTTTCGGAGATTGGTAATATTTCCTAATGCAACGTTAAAGGTTGAAGCACGTTTTCGCCATTTTTCCCCCTGAAAACCCAAGCCTTCGTAAGACTTAACTAAATTTCAAGCGAAGGGGTCATCTGTTTGATCAAGATGAAGATCACGTCTGCTGCTCTTGCTGCAGCTTTTGCCTTGGGGGCAACTTTTACTGCAGTGACACCAAGCCAGGCTGCACCTGGTCAGGCAAAGGCTACTCCGGCCAAGGCTGGTAATTGCGGTGGGGCATCCTGGTACGCCCTGACGTCGCGCACCGCGTCCGGCGAACGGATGAATGCATCTTACCTCACCGCCGCGCACCGCAATCTCAAGTTCGGCACCAAGGTTGCCGTCACCAACAAGCGCAATGGCAAGACCGTCGTCGTTCGCATCAATGACCGTGGCCCCTTCATTCGCGGCCGTGTGCTCGATCTCTCCAAGGCCGCCGCTTCCCATATCGGCATGATCAACTCCGGCACCGCCAGCATCTGTTATCGCGTCGTCGGCTGACGGCAGAACAACACGCCTGTCCGGGAATTGTTCCGGATGGATTTGATACGGGTCATCCGGGCAAGGATTTCGCCTTCCGGTAATGACCATAGCCTCCCATCTGGTCAGCATTCGTCACACGCAAGCACCTCCCGGCTTGCTCTTGACGGCCATCACCGCTACCACGGCGGAAAATGGAGTTTGAAAGATGCGACTGGGTGGCAGGCTCGCCGGAGCCATTGAGGTTCTTGCCGATATCGAAACGCGCAAGCGTCCCGTGGCCGATGCCCTCAAGGATTGGGGGCTGGCCCATCGGTTTGCCGGGTCCGGCGACCGCGCCGCGATCGGCAATATCGTCTATGACGCGCTGCGCATGAAACTTTCCCACGCCTATCTGATGGACAGCGACAGCGCGACCGCGCTCGGCCATGCCGTGATGTTCCGCCAGTGGGGCGTTTCGCCCGAACAACTGGCCGCGGAACTGGATGGCGACAGGTTTGCGCCCGAGCCCCTGACCGCCGAAATGGTTGCTGCCTTTGCCAGCCGCACGCTCGACGATGCGCCGCTGCATGTTCAGGGCGATATCCCGGAATGGGTGCAGCCGTCCTTTGAAGAAAATTTCGATGAAGACTGGCTGGAGGAGGCACAGGCTCTGGCTGGCCGTCCGGCGCTCGACCTGCGCGTCAACACGCTGAAGGCGACCCGCGACAAGGTCTTGAAGGCACTGGATCGCAGCGGCGTCGAACCGGCAGCGATTGCTCGCAACGGCATTCGCGTCAAAGCGGGCGAGGGCGCCTCGCGCCTTCCCAACGTGACTGCCGAAATCTCCTTCGAAAAGGGCTGGTTCGAGGTCCAGGACGAAGGCTCGCAGATCGTTTCCGATCTTGTCATGCCGAAGGAAAACGAGCAGATTCTCGATTATTGCGCCGGTGGCGGCGGTAAGACGCTGGCCATGTCCGCAGCCATGCACAACAAGGGCCAGATCCACGCTTATGACACGGACCGCAAGCGCCTGGCCCCGATCATCGAGCGGCTGAAGCGCGCGGGCACCCGCAATGTGCAGGTCCATGACCGGCTGGAGGGGCTGAAGCCGTTTACCGGCAAGTTCGATCGTGTGCTGGTCGATGCACCCTGCACCGGCACCGGAACCTGGCGCCGCCGCCCGGACACAAAGTGGCGGCTGACGCAGAAGAACCTTGAGGAGCGGCTGGGCCAGCAACAGGAAGCGCTGGCCGGTGCTTCATCCTTCGTGCGCCCCGGTGGTCATCTGATCTACGTCACCTGTTCGGTTCTGCCAGAGGAAAACGAGGCGCAGGTCTACGCGTTCTGCGAGGACAATCCCGAGTTTGAAATCCTGTCGGCCGCCGACGCCTGGGCCGATCTGTTCGGCACCGACAAGCGGCAACCCTGGTCCGCGGACATGAAGACCGTGACGCTGACGCCGGCATCGACGGATACCGACGGCTTCTTCTTCTGCCTGATGGGCCGCAAAAGCTGAGCGCCCTGAAGACGCTTTAGCCGGGGTCACAATAGGTCTTGCGGCGGGTTTTACTGCCGCATCCACATTGAAAACATTCTAAACTATACACTTTGACACAAGTTTGATTTTGGTCCATGAAAACCGGGCTGAATAGCCACGTCCATCCATCGGGCCGCGCGGCTTGCGCGACCGGCGGAGCCGGGCGGTGGGGAACGCCGAATTCATTCGGACAATACCAGGAGAGGTCATGACCAAATCATTCCTTCGCAGCGCCGCGCTGGCGCTTGCCACCGCAACGTCGATGCTGGCGCTGCAACCGGCGCAGGCTGCCACCGACGCAGCCGCCGTCGTCAAGCATTATGCCGATGTCGCCCACGCGAAATTCTCGGATGCACTCTCGACCGCTGAAGCGCTCGACAAGGCCGTCGATGCCCTGATCGCTACACCGAGCGAAGCGACGCTGAAGGCCGCCCGCGAAGCCTGGCTTAAGGCGCGCAATCCTTATCAGGAAACCGAAGTCTACCGTTTCGGCAACCCGATCGTCGACGAATGGGAAGGCAAGGTCAACGCCTGGCCGCTGGACGAAGGCCTGATCGACTACGTCGATCCGAGCTATGGCACGGAAAGCGACGAGAATTCGCTGTTTACTGCCAATGTCATTGCCAACAAGACGATCAAGATCGACGGCAAGGATGTGGACGCGACGAACATCACCCCGGGATTCCTGGCAGGCACGCTGCAGGAAGCCGGCGGTATCGAGGCGAACGTGGCAACTGGCTACCACGCTATCGAATTCCTGCTCTGGGGCCAGGACCTGAACGGCACCGGCCCGGGCGCCGGCAACCGTCCGTATACCGACTATGACGCCAAGGCCTGCACCAACGGCAATTGCGACCGCCGCGCCGCCTATCTGAAGGCCGCCAGCGATCTGCTCGTGTCGGACCTGAAGGAGATGGTCGCCAACTGGACGCCGGATGGCGCTGCCACCAAGAATGTCGAAGCCGATCCCAAGGCTGGCCTCGGTGCTATCCTGACCGGCATGGGCTCGCTCTCCTATGGTGAACTGGCCGGCGAACGCATGAAGCTCGGTCTGCTTCTGCACGATCCGGAGGAAGAGCATGATTGCTTCTCCGATAACACCTACAACTCGCATCTTCATGACGCGATCGGTATCCAGTCGGCCTATACCGGCGAATATACCAAGGTCGATGGCACCAAGGTGACCGGCCCGTCACTGTCCGAACTCGTTGCCGCCAAGGATCCGGCGCTCGACAAGGAAATGAAGGAAAAGCTGGCGGCCACCATCACCGCGATGCAGGCCATGGCCAAGCGCGGCGAGACGGTTGAAAAGTACGACCAGATGATCGGTGAAGGCAACACCGAGGGCAATGCCGTCATTCAGGCTGCCATCGATGGCCTGGTTGCGCAGGCAAAGACGGTCGAGCGCGTCATTGCGTCGCTGGAGCTTGGTACGATCGAGCTTGAAGGTTCCGACAGCCTGGATAATCCTAACGCTGTCTTCCAATGAGAAAGCAAAGGCGGGCCGCCGCTTCTCGCGAGCGGCCCGGTTTTTTCTGAATGCGTGCTTGGCCTGCCCGACGCCTGATAGTGCCGTCTGCCGTTCTGTTTTTGACAGCGGCGGGCGGTTTTTCCGTTTTTGGCGCCGCTATCCTGGCGGGGGAGCCCGAGGCCAAAACGGAAGGCCGCGCGGAGCAGCTGCCGCTCCCGTCCACCCGTGATGATCTGACCGATGCGGACCGGGCACGGGTTAAGGCCGTCACCCGCCCAGCCACGGATTTTTCCAAGGCCGAAAAGTTTGAAGCCATGTCCGGCGGGGCAGGCACATCGATCGCGTCCGTCAACCAGGACATTCTATCGCAATTCTCCGCCAACATTACTTTTGCCGAAGAAGAGAATTTCAAGCTCGGCAATGCGCTTTTCCGCAAGCTCTGGGTCTCCTCGCCCTCCTCGACGCAGGCATCGGACGGTCTGGGGCCGCTCTACAATGCCCGCGCCTGCCAGACCTGTCATCTGAAAGACGGCCGGGGTCATCCGCCGGAGGGCTCGGATGATGCGACATCGATGTTCCTGCGCCTTGCCCGTGCGCCAAAGACCGACGCCGAGCGGGCGGCGATCGCCGCGCATGAGGTGCTGAATTTCCCCGATCCCGTCTATGGCCAGCAATTGCAGGATAGCGCCGTTCCCGGCCTGCCAGCAGAAGGCCATATGCGGATCAGCTATACGGAAATGCCGGTGACGCTGGCGGGCGGGGAAATCGTTTCCCTGCGCAAGCCGCAATATTCCATCGACAAACCCGGTTACGGGCCGCTCGATCCGACGACCACGCTGTCACCGCGTGTCACGCAGGTGATGTCGGGGCTCGGTTTGATCGAGGCCATCCATCCCGCCGATATCATCGCCAATGCCGATCCGGACGATGCGGATGGCGATGGGATCCGCGGCAAGCTGCCGGTGGTGCGCGACCCGCAATCCGGCAAACTGGCGCTCGGCCGTTTCGGCTGGAAGGCGCAGAGCCCTACGGTGCGTCAGCAGGCAGCCGACGCGCTGGCTGGCGATATCGGCATCTCGTCGCCGGATGCCCGGCGCAATCACGGAGATTGCACACCAGCGCAGACGGCATGTCTGGCAATGGCGGATGGCGTGCAGGCTCGTCTTGGCGATACGGAAGCGCCCGATCCCGTTCTCGGCCTCATCACATTCTACTCGGAAAACCTGGCCGTTCCGGCACGGCGAAAGGCGAGCTTTGCCGAGACGCTGGCGGGCAAGAAGGTGTTTTACGACACCGGTTGCGCTTCCTGCCATGTGCCGAAATTCGTCACCCGCCGCGATGCCGCCAACAAGGCGCATGCGTTCCAGTTGATCTGGCCCTATTCCGATTTCCTGCTGCATGACATGGGCGAAGGCCTGGCCGACGGCCAGCCGGTGGGTGTCGCGTCCGGCAGCGAATGGCGCACGCCGCCGCTCTGGGGTATCGGCCTGACCAAGACAGTCAGCGGCCATACGTTCTTCCTGCATGACGGCCGCGCTCGTAACCTGACGGAAGCCATCCTCTGGCATGGCGGCGAGGCGGCAAAAGCCCGCGACCGGTTTGCCGCGCTGGAAAAAGCCGATAGACAAGCCCTGATCACATTTCTGGAGTCTCTCTGATGCGCCCCCGGCATATCCTGCTTCTCGGTTTGAGCCTTTTCTTCCTGCCGCTGTCCGCCATGGCAGAAGATGAGGAAGCGGCCGCGCCGCGCGCAGGGCTGCGCGTGGATGCCGTGCCGGGTGTCATGCAGAAGGCGGTCGACGACTTCATCCGGCCTGGCTACCGCGATCTGCTGGAGGGTACAGAAACGCTGGCCGAGGCCGCCCATACGCTCTGCGAAAAGCCGTCCGATGAGACGCTCGGCGACGTGCAGATGAGTTTTGACGAAGTCGTCCAGCAATGGTCGACAATCGAGATCGTCCGTGTCGGGCCGGTTATCGAGGGCAATCGGTTCGAACGCTTCCTGTTCTTCCCGGATCGCAAGAGCACTGGGCTGAAGCAGGTTCAGCGTATTCTGGCAACCAATGACGAAACGGCTACCGCCGCAGAGAGCCTGAAAGGCAAGAGCGTTGCGGCGCAGGGGCTGGGAGCGCTGGAATATGTGCTTTACGGTACCGGGGCTGAAGTTCTGCCAACCGAGAAAAACGGGTTTCGTTGCCGCTATGGTGCTGCCATTGCCGACAACCTGAAAGCCGTGGCTGGTGAACTACACGCCGAATGGGAAAAGCCGGATGGCATCCAGTCCGCCTGGAAGAATCCGGGGCCGGACAATCCGGTCTATCGTGATGGCAAGGAAGCGGCGACCGAGTTGCTGGGCATTCTCGTCCATGGCGTCGAAAGCATCAGAGACCAGCGTCTGCGGCCTTTCTATGCCGGTATCGTCAAGGGCGAACCGGACAAGGGCCATCCGAAAATGGCCATCTACTGGCGGTCCGGTAACACCATGCCGGCACTGTCTGCGAATTTTTCGGCACTGCAGGCCCTGTTCAATGCGGCCGGCATGGATGCATTGCTGCCCGACGGAAACCGCGACATGGTCAGCGCGATCAATTACCTGCTGCAGGCCAATGTCGATGACCTCGACGAAATCGATCTGCCGGTCGAGCAGGCGATTGCCAGTGACGAACAGCGCGGCAGGCTGAACCGTATTCTGCAGAACACCAACAACGTTCTGCAGCGGTTGAACCTCGATTTTGGCGCTGCGATCGGGCTCAGCTCGGGCTTCTCCTTTGCCGATGGCGACTGAGCAAAAAAGACTGCATTCCCCTAACCGGCAAGCGGTTGACAACAAAAGCACATTGGCGCAATGGATCAGCCGTGTTCACCTGTGAGCACGGCCAAACAAGGATCAACGGATCATGAACCCCGACAGTCGAAGTAGAGCTTCGATTTTTTCGACCGTCCGGCCCTGATCACAAGGGATGCCCGCTGGCGGTCGATGACTTGCCAGATTGGAACCCGACATGCTGCGCATCTATTCCTGCCAGAACAATCACCTTGCCCCTATCGATGCCATCCCGGAACTGGGTGAAACCACGCCGATCGTATGGTTCGACCTGTTCAATCCCGTGCAGGATGAAACCCGTAGCGTCGAGCAGCATCTCGGTATCGAAATCCCGACGCGCGATGAAATGCAGGAGATCGAGCTTTCCGACCGCCTCTATCAGGAGGACGGCGCCGAATTCATGACGATGACGGCCGCGACGGAACTCGATGGCGACAACCCGGTGAAGGTGCCGGTGACATTCATCCTCAAAGGCGCGACGCTGGTCACGGTCCGTCATGCCAATCCGAAGCCGTTTCACCTCTACGCTGCCCGCATGCAGCGCCTGAACGGCGCCTCCTGCGAAAGCGGAGAGCTGGTGATGCTCGGGCTGCTGGAAGCGATGATCGACCGTACGGCCGATGCGCTGGAGCGGATCGGCAACGAGATCGAGGGCATTTCACGGGAAGTGTTTCGCAAAAGCCATTCGAGCGTCACCAAGAAGACCCGCGACCTGCAGTCGCTGATCGAGCAGATCGGCCAGAAGGGCGATTTCTTGAGCGTCATCCGCGAAAGCCTCGTCAGTGTCGGACGTCTCGTCGCGTATCACACGGCGCTGGATGGCACCGGCACGCGCAAGGCGATCAAGGAAAGCCGCCAGCGGATCAAGCTGATCCAGCGCGATGCCACGTCTCTCGGTGACCACGCCCTGTTCCTGTCGAACAAGATCAACTTCCTGCTCGATGCGACGTTGGGCCTGATCAATCTGGAGCAGAACCAGATCATCAAGATTTTCTCGGTGGCCTCGGTCGTCTTCCTGCCGCCGACGCTGGTCGCGTCGATCTACGGGATGAACTTCGATGCCATGCCGGAGCTGAAATTCTCGTTCGGTTATCCACTGGCGCTGTTCGCGATGGTGCTGTCGGCGGTGGTGCCGTTCCTGTATTTCAAGCGGCGAGGCTGGCTTTAATCGCGTTATTAAACCCGGTGTGTCTGGCGATTTCCCAGGTTCTCCGTCATCCTCGCCCTTGTGGCGGGGGATCCTGTTGCGGCGCTTCTGCGCCGCAAGAGGCTCTTCCATGCGACCGACGTCGCATGGCTGGATTCCTGTGACACCCCTCGGGTCAAGCCTGGGGGCAAGAATGACGGAAGCTAAAAAAAGCGCACCGGCCAATTTGGATTTGTTTGTATGACATACCGAAACATCTCCCGCCAAACCCTCACGGACCGCCGCACGTTCCTGACAATGGCCGGTGCCGCTTGGGCTGCAACGCTTTCGCCGCAAGCCGCCTTCGCGCTGTCACGCGCCGATGCAGTCTATGCCTCGGCTTTCATGGCGCCGGACGGGTCCTATGGCGTTGCGACGCTGACGGAGGAGGGGGCGATCATTGAGCGGGTACCGCTGCCTGCCCGGGCGCATGGCATGACCTGGTCGCCGGTGACCAACCGCGCCGTTGTCTTTGCCCGCCGCCCCGGCACCTATGCGATGATCTTTGCGCCGGGCATCGAGCCGATCGTCATCACCTCCGTCGAGGGCCGGCATTTTTATGGTCACGGCTGCTTTTCCGCGGACGGGCGTTTGCTCTATGCCACGGAGAATGATTTCGCCGGCAATCGCGGTATGATCGGGGTCTATGACGGCACCAACAGGTTTGCCCGCATCGGCGAATTTCCCTCCTATGGCATCGGCCCGCACGATATGACCCTGTCGGCGGACGGCCGGATGCTCGTGGTTGCCAATGGCGGTATCGAGACCCATCCGGATTTCGGTCGTACCAAGCTCAATCTCGATCATATGGAACCGTCGCTGGCGCTGATCGACACGGCCACCGGCGCCCTGATCGAGCGCCACGCGATGCCAGATAATCTGCGTCAACTCTCGACCCGCCATGTCGATATCGACGCGGATGGAAAAGTCTGGTTTGCCTGCCAGTACGAAGGTGCCCGCAACGATCTGCCGCCGCTGGCCGGCTCCTTTGCGCGCGGCGAAGACATCCGGTTTCTGGAGTTGCCGGAAGAAACGACGCTGGCGCTCGCCAACTATGTCGGCGCCATCGCGGTCAACCGGCGGGACGGACTGGTGGGGCTGACCTCGCCGAAGGGCGGAACGGCGGTGACGGTCGAGGCAAAGACCGGCCGGGTCATCGGCCAGGAAAGCCTGGCCGATGCGGCAGGCATTGCCGCGTCACCCCATGGCTTCGTAGCATCGTCCTATTCAGGATCGTTCGGCGAAACCAAAAGCCGGGTCGCCTGGGACCAGCATATCATCCGGATCGGCAAGCTCTGAGCGTTGGTGATCACGGCTGCAACAGAAGCGTGATATCCTCCCAGAGATAGGCGACCTGATCGTAGGTTCTGTTGCCCAACCCGATCCCCGCCATTTCCACCGCGCTCGCGCCCAGTTTTTCATAGAACCGCCGGTTGGGATTGCCGGCCAGGACCCAGGCAAATAGCGATCTGGCGCATCGCCCGGCACTATGCTGTGCCGCCGCCCGCACAAGCGCGGTGCCGATCCCCGAACCCTGATACTCGGCCCGGACATACAGCGCATAAATCTCGTGGATATCATCGGGAACCTTGCCACGTCCTGGCCCGAAATTGACGAAGCCGACGATCTCACCGGCGGAAGGATCGGCTGCCACGAGATAGTAGACCCCGGGAGCGCCCATCCTGCGGGCATGGCGCACGGCCTGTTCCTCGCGGGACATGCCGTCGAGAAAGTCGTCCGCCAACAAACCGCGAAAGGTCGACCGCCATGTATCGACCAGCACCCCGGCGATCATGAACAGATCGTCTCCTGTACCCGGTCTGATCACGATAGATGTGTCGTCATCCATGAAAGGATATTGGGATCGCTGTTGCCAAATTAAAAGCCCCATCCCGGCTGGCGTTCGCCGCGGCATGCCCTATGTCTGCGGTATGAACCGTACTTTGATCTACATCCTCTTCATTGCCCTCGTTCTCGGCTGCGGCCTTTTGATCGGGATCAACAATATCCCCGGCGAATGGTATCAGGCGCTGGTCAAGCCGTCCTTCAATCCGCCCAATTGGATTTTCGCGCCGGTCTGGTCGATCCTCTATGTCATCATCGGCTTTGTCGGCGCCCGTACCTTCCTCAATCATAGTCGCACCGCCGCCATGCGATTCTGGGTGGCGCAGATGATTTTCAATTTTGCCTGGTCGCCGCTGTTCTTCGGGTTTCAGGAGATTGCCATGGCCCTGATCGTCATTATTGCGCTGTTGATCTCGATCATCGGCTTCATCATGGTGAGTCGGAAACAGGATGGTCTCTCCGCGCTGCTGTTTACGCCCTATCTCGCCTGGGTCGCCTTCGCCACGCTGCTCAACACATCGATTTTCCTCATGAATTGAGGCTTGTCCTGGTTTTTCCGCCATGCGACTGTCTGCGCAACGGACAACTTAGGGCAAGAGAGCACACGGTGGAATTTCGCGAGCGCATCCGCAAGAGTTTCGATCGGCAGGCCGCGATGGCGACTATCGGGGCGGAGTTGACGCGTGTGGAACAGGGGTCCGTCGAGATCGAGCTTCCCTTCGACGAGAAGCTGACGCAGCAGCATGGTTTCCTGCATGCCGGCATCATTTCGGCGGCGCTCGATGCGGCCGGCACCTATGCCGCCTATTCGGTGATCGATCCCGAAGCCTCGATCCTCACCATCGAGTTCAAGGTCAATTTGATGTCGCCGGGCCGGGGCGAACGCTTCCTGTTTCGCGGCGAAGTCACCAAGCCCGGTACAACGATCATCGTTTCCGATGGCCGGGGCTATGCGATTTCACAGGATGGCCCGGCCAAGTTGATTGCATCGATGACCGGCACGATGATGGTGATCCGTGGACGCGAGGGAATTGAAGGATGACGTTCGAACTGAAGCATGTGGCGGGCAAGACGCTGCTCTATGTCATGGCCGTCGATGCCGAATATGGCGTGCATCTGCGCGAGCGCATCTCGCCGCTGATGACCGGCGTCGGCCCGGTCGAGGCCGCCGTGGCGCTGACACGGACGCTTGCCGAGCTGGCGCACCGCGACAGCCTGCCCGATCTCGTCGTCTCGCTCGGCTCGGCCGGTTCAGCCCAGCTGGAACAGGCGGAAGTCTATCAGGCCACCTCGGTTGCCTATCGCGACATGGATGCTTCGCCGCTGGGTTTTGAAAAGGGCGCGACGCCGTTTCTGGATTTGCCTGTCGTCGTCGATCTGCCGCTGCGTATTCCGGGCGTCAAACAGGCGAGCCTGTCGACCGGCGCCAACATCGTGTCCGGTGCGACCTATGAGACGATCGCCGCCGATATGGTCGAGATGGAAACCTTTGCCGTGTTGCGCGCCTGCCAGTCGTTCGGCCTGCCGCTGATCGGCTTGCGCGGCATTTCCGATGGCAAGGCCGAACTCAAGCACGTCAGCGACTGGACGGAATATCTGCACGTGATCGACGAGAAGCTGGCGAACGCTGCCGATGCACTGGAAAACGCCCTGAAAACCGGCGAAATCACCGTTTGAGGCCGCAAAATTGTCCGGGTGCAATGTAATCGTTGCGCTTGGGCGCGCCTTTATTTAAAGGCTCGCCATAGTTCCCCATCACATAAGCCCAAGCCAACGGAAGCGCGTCATGACAGCGACAGTCCATCCCGATACCGTTCTCATCGTCGATTTCGGCAGCCAGGTCACCCAGCTGATCGCGCGCCGCGTGCGCGAGACCGGCGTCTATTGCGAGATCGTGCCTTTCCAGTCGGCAGAAGAAGGCTTCAAGCGGCTGAAGCCGAAGGCGGTCATCCTGTCCGGCAGCCCGGCCTCGACGCTCGATATCGGCTCGCCGCGTGCGCCGCAGGTGATTTTCGACAGCGGCCTGCCGGTCCTTGGCATCTGCTATGGCCAGCAGACCATGTGCGAGCAGCTCGGTGGCAAGGTCGAGGCGGGCCATCACCGCGAGTTTGGCCGCGCCTTCATCGAGATCGACAAGGAATGCGCGCTTTACGACGGTCTCTGGACTGTTGGTTCCCGCCATCAGGTGTGGATGAGCCATGGCGACCGCGTCACCGCGATTCCGGCCGGTTTCGATGTTGTTGCGACATCGCCGAACGCGCCGTTTGCCTTCATCGCCAACGAAGACAAGAAATTCTACGCCGTCCAGTTCCATCCGGAAGTCGTGCACACACCGGATGGCGCCAAGCTGCTCGCCAACTTCGTTCATAAGATCGCTGGTCTCAAGGGCGACTGGTCGATGGCCGCCTACCGCGAAAAGGCTGTTGCTGAAATCCGCAAGCAGGTTGGCGACAAGCGTGTCATCTGCGGCCTGTCCGGCGGCGTTGATTCATCCGTTGCGGCTCTGCTGATCCATGAAGCCGTCGGCGACCAGCTCACCTGCATCCTCGTCGACCACGGCCTGATGCGCAAGAACGAGGCGGCCGATGTCGTCGCCATGTTCAAGGAGCACTACAACCTGCACCTCGTTCATGTCGATGCATCCGACATGTTCATCAATGCGCTGGAAGGCGAAAGCGATCCGGAAACCAAGCGTAAGACTATCGGCAAGCTGTTCATCGACGTATTCGAGGCGGAAGCCAAGAAGCTCGGCGGCGCCGATTTCCTTGCCCAGGGTACGCTCTATCCGGATGTGATCGAAAGCGTCTCCTTCACCGGCGGCCCCTCGGTCACCATCAAGTCGCACCACAATGTCGGCGGCCTGCCTGCCCGCATGAACATGCAGCTGGTCGAGCCGTTGCGCGAACTGTTCAAGGACGAAGTCCGCGTTCTCGGCAAGGAGCTTGGTCTGCCCGATAGCTTCATCGGTCGCCACCCGTTCCCGGGTCCGGGCCTTGCCATCCGCTGCCCGGGCGGTATCACCCGCGAAAAACTGGAAATCCTGCGCGAAGCCGATGCTGTCTATCTCGACGAGATCCGCAAGGCTGGCCTCTACGACGCCATCTGGCAGGCGTTTGCCGTGTTGCTGCCGGTCCAGACCGTCGGTGTCATGGGCGATGGCCGCACCTACGAATTCGTCTGCGCGCTGCGCGCCGTCACCTCGGTCGACGGCATGACGGCGGATTTCTACCATTACGACATGGATTTCCTCGGCCGCGCCGCCACGCGCATCATCAACGAAGTTCGCGGCATCAACCGCGTCGTTTACGATGTGACGAGCAAGCCGCCGGGCACAATCGAGTGGGAATAAGGCAGTAGTGTTGGCCCGCCGCGCTAGTTCGCGGCGGTGGCTGCATCACCTTTGGCAAAATGGGCCATCTGGTCCGCGTGCGCCTTGATAAAGGCGGGGCGGGCCGTGGCGCGGGCGACATAGGCACGGCAGGCGGGATAGTTCGCCAGCCCGTCGAACCGGTCGACCAGGCGCAGCACATCCGCCATCAGGATATCGGCGACAGAGAAGCGTCCGGCCAACCATTCGCGTCCCGCAAGTACCGCCTCCATGTGCTTCAGCCGGTGCTGATGAAGGAAGCCGTCAAAGAACTTCCATCCGGGCGTGCCGTCATTATTGCCGGAGAACATCAGCAGGGACCAGGGCAGGCTTGCCATCTCGACCGAATTGAGTGCCGCAAACAGCCATTCTTTCACTGCGTTGCGTTCACGCAGGTCTCCCGGCATCAGTGCATCGCTCATTTCCGCCAGATGCAACAGGATCGCACCGCTCTCGAAGATCGATAGCTCGCCATCGGTCAGCCACGGCACCTGGCCGAAGGGCTGGTGGGCGAAATGGTCGGCATTGCGGCCGCTGAATGACACACCCTCGACGCGGTAGGGCAGGCCCGCTTCCTCCAGTGCCCAGCGCACCCTGATGTCACGTACAAATCCCCGCGGCATTTCGGGAACCCAGTCGAAGGTGATAAGGGTCAAGTCGCTCATGGTTTTTCTCCAAGAAAGATCGGCAGCTTGTCGAGCAGGCCGCTCCAGCCCCGCTCATGGCTTTCCCGCGCTTCTTCATCGGGGAGCTGCGCGTGGATCAAGGTGAGCTCGGTGCCGCCATCGAGTGGCCTGAGCAGGAATGTCACCAGGGATTCCCGTTCGGGCATACCGGGCCATTCCCAGGTAAAAACCAGCTTGCGCTCGGGAAGCACGTCCCGGTAGATGCCGGTGGGATTGTGTTCCTCGCCGTTCAGCAGGCGGAACAGAACGCTGAAGCGGCCGCCGGGTCGCACATCGGCTTCGGCCTTGAGCGTCGGTCCGGCATCAGGGCCCCACCATTTCAGCATCTGTTCGGGCCGGGTGATCGCCGCCCAGACCCTGGCCGGCGAGGCCTTGATCCTGCGGACGATGGTGACGCTCGCAACGCTGTTGATCATTGTCCGTCATCCTCTTCCACCAGCGCCACCAGCCGGTCGATGCTGACCGTCCAGAGCCGTTCATACTGATTGAGCCACGCCATCGCATCCTGCATCGGCCCGGCCGAGAGATTGACCGACACGGTCCGGCCGGTCTTGGTCCGGGTGATCAATCCGGCATCGGACAGGACGTCGAGATGCTTCATGATGCCCGGCAGCTTCAGCGACAATGGCCGGGCAAGCTCGCTCACCGACAGCCCCGGCTCGTCCTTCAACCGCATCAGCACCTGCCGCCGCGTCGGATCGGCAAGCGCTGAAAATGTACGGTCAATGGGGGATGTTCGATACTTCACCATGTAGTGAAGTATCTTCGATGCCCGAGGCGATGTCAATGCTGGTCGTGGGCCGGAAGCTTAATCGGCAATCCGGCGGCAGGCGTGCATGATCCGGCCGCTGCTGGTTTGAAGAAGCGGGCATCCTGCTCAAAACGTTTTTCAGGCGGGTTGCTGTTGGGTGGTGCAGTGGATGCCGCCGCCGCCAGCGGCGATGCCGTCGATGTTCAATTGGATGATGTCCCGGCCCGGGAATAGGTCCCGCAACGTGTCGCGCGCATTGTTGTCGGCCTTCCGGTCGCCAAATTCCGGGGCGATGACGGCGCCGTTGCAAACGTAGAAATTGATGTAGCCGGCCGCGAACTCCTTGTTCTCGTATTTTGCGCGCACGGTTGAGGGGCCTTCCAGCACCACGACATCCAGTTTTTTCCCGTTGACGTCCGTGGATCGCCGCAGGATCTCCAGATGGCGTTTGGTGACGGCGTGGTCATAGGAATCCGGGTCCAGGTCCAGACCGGCAACGACCACGCCGGGCGTGGCAAAACGCGCATAGAAATCGGTATGGCCGTCGGTGATGTCCATGCCGGCGATACCCGGCAGCCAGATGACCTTGCGAATGCCGAGCAGGCGGGAGAGTTCCTCCTCGCACTGCGCCTTGCTGACGCCGGGGTTGCGGTTGGCGTTGAGCACGCAGCTTTCGGTGATGATTGCCCTGCCTTCGCCATCCACCTCGATGCCGCCGCCTTCGAGAACCAGATCCGTTTCGATGAATTTGGTGTTGACCGCATCTGCAATGAAGCTGGCGACTTGTGCGTCATCATCATGCTCCTGCTTGCCGCCCCAGCCGTTGAAGTTGAAGCCGACTGCGCCGGCTTGCGCCGCCTCGTTCTTCACGAACACCGGCCCGGTGTCGCGCATCCACAGGTCATCGATAGGCTGAACCACCAGCGTCACCGAGGGGCCGCACAGGCGCGCTGCGATGTCGTGCTCCTCTTCGCGCACCAGCATCTTCACAGGTTCGTGCGCCGCAATCGCCTTGGCGATGCTGGCTAGGTTTTCTCTGGCCACGGGAAGCAGCTTGCGGCCCCAGACATCAGCGCTCGGGCCAAAGGCCATCCATGTTGCAGCATGGCGCTCGCCTTCGTCGGGCATGCGCCACACGCTGTCCTGCGCAGCGGCTGTCGTGCTGAAGCTGTTGGCAAAAGCGCCCGTTGCGAGCGCGCCTCCGGAAACCAGCAGGCTTCGCTTCAGGAAATTTCGCCGTTTCATCATCAAGAACTCCTTATGCGAATGGGGGATGCACTGTTTCGCCGGTGGCCAGCGCCGGCCTGGGGTTCCGGCATTCCTGCCGTGATTACGCCGCCGGCTCTTGCTGGGTGATGCAATGGATGCCGCCGCCACCGACTGCGATATTGTCGATGGAAACCTGGCGCACCGTGCGGCCGGGAAACAGCGCTTCAAACGTTTCGCGCACCAGATCGTCACTGCGGACGCCATAGCGCGGCATGATCACGCCGCCGTTGACCAGGTACGAATTGACATAGGACCGGCAGAACCTATCACCAATCGCCTCCGCCTCAACCGCCTCGGGGATGGTGATCAGTTTGATCTGCCGTCCCTTGGCGTCTGTCTGGCCTTCAAGCGCCCGGATGTTGGCCATGCTGATGGCGTGCCACGGGGATTGCGGATCTCCGGCATGTTCGATCAGCACAACACCCGGAGCCACGAAGGTGGCAATGCCATCGACATGGCCGTCCGTTTCGATTTCCTCCGGGTTGCCAGGCAGCCAGATCACTTTGTTGCCGCCAAGCATATCCTTGAGTTCAAGCTCGATCTCGTCTCGCGTCCAGTCCGGATTGCGATTGATGTTGGGAAAGCAGCTTTCGGTGGTCAGAATCGTGCCTTCACCGTCCACGGACATGCCGCCGCCTTCCGCGACGAGGCGTGAATTGAACGTCCGGACATTCGTTTGCTGAAGCACGTAGCCGGCAAACGCGTCGTCCTTGTCATGCGGCTGATATTTGCCGCCCCAGGCGTTGAACCTGAAATTCACGCCAGCCCGCGCACCGTGGTCATCGACGAGAAAGCACGGACCAGCGTCGCGCGCCCAGGAATCGTCGATCGCGGTGATCGCCAGCGCAATATCGCCGCCCAGCATCGAACGGGCCTCCGCCGCATCCTCTGGCCGTACAGCCATGGTAACCGGTTCAAACGCGCGGATGGCATGGGCGACCGCTGCATAGTCGCGCCTGGTGGCGGCGATGTCGTCCCAGAACCCGGCTCTTGCCGGCCACATCATCCAGCTGCGCTCATGATGTTCCCATTCCGCCGGCATGCGGAACCCAGTCTGTTTCGGTGTGCCATTGGCATTCTGCATCATTGACCCCGGGATTAAAATTTCTCATCAGTAAAGGACGCTGCAGCAGCGCATCATGAGCAATCAAAATCTAAGAGCTGTGCAATCCGCGTGCAAACGCGAATCTTTAAGGTGTTTGATGAAAAAATCTCATGTGAACCCCTATCGAAACCTGCCGCCGATGGCGGCAATGGCCGGCTTTGAGGCCGCTGCGCGGCTGTCCAGTTTTTCGCTGGCGGCGCAAGAGCTGAACATGACGCAATCGGCGGTCAGTCATCAGGTTCGGGCGCTGGAGGAGCATTTCGGACAACCGCTTTTCCTGCGCCTCAACCGGCGCGTCGAGCTGACGGATGCCGGGCGGGATTTCCACGATACCGTGGCTGCCACATTGGAAACACTGCGGTTGGGTGTCCGCAGGCTCGGCTTCTATACAAAGCCCGGTTCGGTTGTTCTGGCGATGCCGCCATCCTTTGCCGCCGGCTGGTATATGCCGCGGCTGGCAAAGCTCAAGGCCAGTCATCCGGATATGGAGCCATGGCTGGTGACTACGGAGGAGGAGGTGAACCTCGCCGAATCCGAAATCGACATTCTGGTGACGCATGGACGCGGAAACTGGGATGGCATGGTGTCGGCCGTACTGTTCACCGATACACTGTGGCCGATGTGTGCGCCTTCCCTCAGAGCCACGATGCCTGCTAATCCGGATGGGCAGACGTTCCTCGACTTTCCGATGCTGCATGACGAGACGGAGGACGACTGGCAGAAATGGTTTCTGGCCGGAGGGCTTGATGGTGGCGCACTCGTCACGGGTCTCAATTTCTCCGATTCCGGCATCATGCTCGATGCCGCCGCGCGCGGTTTCGGCGTCTGCCTCGGCAGCATCAACCTCGCATCGGAGCGGCTGGCGAAGGGCGAGCTTGTACTCCTTGGTGACCGGGGAATGACCTCGGCCAAACCTTTCATGCTGGCGGCTCATCCGCGCAATCTGCGGCACCCGGTGGTAACGGAGCTCTGGGATTGGCTGGTTGCAGAGGCTGACCGCTCCGAACCGTAGATGCGTTCACCCGGCTTTTACGGTGATAGAGCAGCCGGGTGACAACAGCGCAGGCCTCTGCCGGTTTTTGCCTGGATGAAGCGGACTTGCGGGCGTCCGGGGGTGCCGTTCTACCGCGAACTTAGTACATGCAGCAGGTCGCCATAAGTCGGGGCCAGCGATCGAAGACCGGCGGCTGCTGTCGCATCGTCGCGTATGACGAGGGGATATTGCAGGGCGCCGATGAGGCGTGCCTGCCGGTCGAGGATTTGTGCGGCGCGGTCGTAGCCGGCCTTGATCATGCATGTGGCTGCATCCGCAGCCCGCCGTGATCCGACGCGCACCGCGAAGTGGATGAGATGACCGCGCAGGTCATCATCCATGCCTCGCTCGATGACTTCAGCAAGCGCTTCCGCCGCCTCGCCGTTACCAATGGTTCCAGGAGGGACATGAACGGCGTTTTCCATCGCCAGCCACCGTCTCGCGGCCGGCATGGCCGACAGGATGATGTCACGCTCGGACTTTCGCTCTATCTGGCGAAAACCGGAGCGCATGGTGAACGGCGATGCATAGTCGACGGTTTCAGCTTGCCAGGCTTTGAGAAACAGGCTGATGGGAAGCCGGGCATAGGGATAGCCTTGCGGATCGTGCATCAGAACCGAGTGATCATCGATCTCGGCCACGATGAGGTAATGGTCTGCGCCGATAGGGCCTGTCATTCCCGGCTGGTGGCTGAGGTAACCCATCTCGACAGGTCCGATCCAGACCGGCCCATCAGCAAGGGCCGTGCTCAGCGCAAGAAGCGCGGCTTGTGGGTCGTCATTACGCAGCATTTCCGACCGCCAGCCCAACGCGGCCAGGGCATCGTTGAAACTTGCTTCCGGCGTCCAGCCGTAAGGATCGAAAAAGGGAAGCGTGCCACCAACCAACTGCATGCCAAAAGCGCTGCTCGTGGCGAATTCAACGACGCCGATGGATGGCGCATTGGCGCCGAACATCATGGCGAAAGAGTTGGCGTAGCAATAGGGGCCGGAACCGGCATAAGGAATATGCATGATTGTCTCCACGTTCTGCGAGACACAACAAGAAGGGCAAATTTCGCAAAATTGTCAATGGGTTCCGAAGAAGGAAGCGCGTTCCTTCTGGGCAATCGGCGGCCGGATTGCGATCCATGCCTTCCGATTATTGCCGTGATTGCTACCGTTGCACAAACCGCGGCTGTTTACAGCAGCAACGATTGCTGCGCCGGCTCCGGCGCGCCGGTATGGACCCCTTCCAGTTCCAGCATGCGGACTTTGGAGGTGGCGCCGCCGGGTGCGGAGAACCCGCCGACCTTGCCGCCGGCGGCAAGTACGCGGTGACACGGGATAATCAAGGGCACCGGGTTCCTGGCCATCGCCTGACCGACATCGCGGGCGGCCTGCGGCCCGGCGCCGAGTTCCTTGGCGATGCTGCCATAGGTGGTCGTATGGCCCCAACCGACGCGGCGCAGCGCATGGTAGATCTGCCGGAAAAATTCGTCCTGGCCATCCAGATCGACGGCGACATCCGAGAAATCGATGGTCTCGCCGTCAAAATACCGCCGGACGGCGGCGATGACCTCGTTGATAGCGGGCGTCGGTTCGCCCGCTTCGGCACCTGGCACCCGGCGCAGCACGTTGCGCTCGGTGGCTTCGGCGCTTTGCGCCGGTAATTGGAACCGGGTGACGCCGATATCGTTCCAGGCAATGCCGCAGTAGCCGCCGGCCGTTTTGAAGACGTGATAGGTTTGTGCTTTCTCTGCCATCGTTCCACTCCTTCTATTCCCCGCGCAAGGCAGCAGGGGCAAAAATACGCGGTCGTCCGTCAGGCCGCCGCGTTCAGTCTGTTGCGCTCCAGTGCAAGCAGATATCGCTTGGCATCCAGTCCGCCGGCAAAGCCATGCAGCTGGCCATCCGATCCGATGGCGCGGTGGCAGGGTACGATGATCGACACCGGATTTCTGCCATTGGCCGCTCCCATCGCCCGGTATGCCGTCGGATGACCGATCTGCCTGGCGATCTCGGCATAGGTCCGGGTTTCGCCGAACGGGATCGTCAACAGTGCGTGCCAGGCTGCTTTCTGAAAGCCGGTGCCGGCCAGATCAAGCGGGACGGTAAAGTCCCTTCGGGCGCCTGCGAAATATTCGTCCAACTGCCGTTCGGTTTCAAGCAGAACAGGATGATCCGGGCGTTCCTGTCTTTCGCCCAGCCGCACGCGCTTTGGGTCATCCTTCTCCCAGAGGATGGCAGCCAAGCCGTCACCCCGCGCAACAAGCTCAAGTTTGCCGACGGGGGATGCGATGATTTTATGCACATAGGTCATGGTCGCAGTTTCCCGCAGTTTTCATCATTCCGCCACCCGTTTCTTGCTCTGGAATGGCCTCTCGAAGGTGATGTTGCCGCTGATGCTGCAGGGTCAAATTGGTGCAACGCCGGCCCGCATCCCTTAACGGCGTGTGGGAATAAATTCACAATGTTCCTGTTTTGTTCTTGATCTTGAATTCGACTCGCGTATAGTAGCGACATCCAAAAAGAGATGAGGTCTGCCATGCTTGGAAGAGCCGGAAATGAAGTTGTGCGCAGTGAACAGAAGTCATTTTCATTCGGTCATGGCGGCGGCGCCGCGGCGGCGAAGACCCGCCAGAGACAGGCAGGCGAGCTTGGAAAAAGCAACCTGTTCTTGGCCCTTGTGCCGGAACGGGAGGTTGCATTGCAGGCCGTCGAGACAGGAAGGGACATTGCGCAGCGCTATGGCTTGTCGAAAACTCCCCGCCCGCATGAACTGATGCATGTCTCGCTGAATGGCATCGGCAACTATCCGGACTTCCCGGACGATATCGTCTTTGCTGTCTCCGCGGCGATGGCCACCGTCAAAGCAGCGCCTTTCGAGGTGAATTTCGATCGTGCCATGCATTTTACCAGCGCCAAGGCTGTCGTTCTGGCGAATGCGATCCGCAGCGAGGAAATGATGGACCTGCACGTCCAACTCGCCAAGGAAATGTGGGCGGTCGGTCTGACTTTCACCTACAATCCGCGCTTCATGCCGCATATGACGGTGCTTTATGATGAAACGCCGGTGCCGGAACATTTGCTGGCAGAGCCCGTCCGCTGGATTGCGCGCGAGTTCGTGCTCATCCGCAGTCTCATCGGCAAGAGCGAATATGAATATCTCGATCGCTGGCCGCTGCTGGGTTGAGGCTTCTTTCACCAAACTTGGCCTGCCGGGCGGCAGGTCAAGCGCTTGTCCTGTTTTGTTCGCCTTTCTAAAGGGAAATGAACCGTCTCTTTGTGAAGCCTCGCACGCAACGGGGCTGCGGAGGCTCGCCGCGATGGCGTTTCAGCGATCACGGCGACGGCTGTGGTCATGATGCCGTGCCGCCGGACACGCTGCAATTTTTGGCGTCTTGCACCTGTCGGCCGGAAGCCGCATAAGCCGCTGAAATTGCAAACGGGAGGGTATTCATGGACATTTCTGAAATCGTCATCAAGGGAGATACGCCTGGCGCCGAGTGGCGGCTGCCGGTGATCCGCTTTAAAGGTCGCGATGCTAAGGCGCCGAAAATCTATATCCAGGCAGCCTTGCATGCCAACGAGCTTCCGGGCACGGCACTTCTGCATTTCCTGTGCGAAAAGTTGCGTCAGGCGGATGCCGACGGCACGATCCTCAGCGACATCACGATCGTCCCGCAGGCCAATCCGATCGGCACCGCGCAATCGCATTTCGGCGATCTGCAGGGCCGTTTCGATCTGGGGTCGCGCACCAATTTCAACCGCGAGTTTCCGCTGATCCTCATTGGAGAGCGCGAGACGCTGATCGAGGATCTCGATCGTTATCCGGCAGTCGAGCAGCTGAAGCGTCAATTGCTGCATATGGCGCTCGGCGCCGACCTCATGCTCGATCTGCATTGCGACGATGAGTCCGTGCAATATACCTATGTCGATGAGGCGTTCTGGCCGGAAGCCGCCGATCTGGCATCGGCGCTTGATATGGAAGCCGTGTTTCTGGCCGATGGCGAAAGCAGCGCCTTCGAGGAGGCTGTCGGTTATGCCTGGAAGCATGAAACTGCCGAGAAGGCAAAGCGGCTGCCCGGCCGTCTGGCGGTCACGGTCGAGCTTCGCGGCACGCGCGATGTCTATCCGGACACGGCCCGCAAGGATGCGGACGGGCTCTGGCGCTTTCTAGCCGCTCGCGGCGCAGTTGGCGGCACTGTCGCAGCGCTTGAGCCTTACAAGGGCAAGGTGACGCCGCTCGACAATATCGAGATGATCCGTGCGCCGCAGGCCGGTGCCGTGCTGTTTCACCGCACCATCGGCGATACCGTCGCTGCCGGTGATCTGCTGGCGACGATCGTCACGGCGCCGGGCATGGAAGGAGGCTCGATCGATATTCACGCGCCCCAGGCCGGCCTGGTCGCGACGCGCACCTCGCAGCGCTTCGCACGCCGGCGCGACAACCTGATGAAAATCGCCTGTGACGAGCAGACGAAGGCAGTGCGTAAGCCCGGTGCGCTTGAGGCCTAACCGCGCCGGTGATCTCTGATGGCGTGGCAACATGTTGCCTGAGCTTATGGATGGACAATCGCCGCACCGCTGGCGGTTGTCACTGCTTCTCGATGGACTGAACTGCCGTGCTTTCCCCAAATCCGCAGGCTGCGCTCTACGAAAAGCCGGTGAAAGGTGGCGCGCGCGGGCGCCAGCCACGCCGTCAGAACCGTCGCCGCTCTGCCGTAGCGGATCGGCGTGAAGGCGGGCTGATGCGTCCGGATGAAGATATTCTCAGCCGGGTATCTTCATGCTATCCCGCTTGCCTGCAATGAGGGCCTGCAATGAGGAAAAGTGCATGAGCGTGACCATTTACGGCATCAAAAACTGCGACACGATGAAGAAGGCGCGTACCTGGCTGGACGCTCAAGGGATCGCCTATGATTTCCACGATTACAAGGCGTCCGGTATTTCTCGCGAGGCGCTTGAGCGCTGGACGGCAGCCTTGGGCTGGGAAACGGTGCTGAACCGCGCCGGAACCACATTTCGCGCGCTTCCGGATGCCGATAAGCAGGATCTCAACGAAGACAAGGCGATCGCTCTGATGCTCGCTCAGCCGTCGATGATCAAGCGCCCGGTGCTAGATCACGATGGAACGCTTACCGCCGGTTTCAAGCCGGAGATTTATGCCAGCCTTTTCCAGGGGTAGATCATGTCGAAGAGCACCCGGGCAACGCTTGCGTTGACGAAAGCCGCAGCCGCCTTCACCGTTCATACCTATGATTACGATCCGTCTGCCGACCGGATCGGCATGGCGGCGGCGGAGGCGCTGGGCGAAGAGCCCTGCCGTGTGTTGAAGACGCTGATGGCGGAGGTCGATGGCAAGCCTGTCTGCGTCGTCGTGCCCTCTGATCGTGAAGTCAGCATGAAGAAGCTGGCCGCGGCGTTTCAGGGCAAGTCGGCTAACATGATGAAACCGGCGGAAGCCGAGCGGCTGACCGGCTATCATGTCGGCGGCATCAGCCCGTTCGGGCAGAAGAAACAGGTGCCGACGGCGATCGAGGAGGCAGCCCTTGCCGAGCCGCTGGTCTATATCAACGGTGGCCAGCGCGGCTTGCAGGTGCGGCTCGCACCAGATGAAGCGCGCAAGGCCCTGAATGCGGTCGCAGCCCCCCTGATTGCCTGATCTCAGGCGAGTTTCGACAGCAGCGCCGCAAGTTGGGCCGCATCGCCCTCCGGCAGCTTGGCGCCGACATGCCGCGCGATTGATTTGCCATAGACCTCCCACATCGCTTCGCGCAGGCTGCGGCCCTTTTCGGTGATCATTACCCAGCGGCCCCGGCCGTCGTCATCGAAGGTGCGGCGCTCGACAAGGCCTTCCTTTTCCAGCCTGTCGATCAGGCGGGAGAGATTGTACTGTGCCAGCAGCGTCCGCTCCTCAATTTCGAACGGCCGCAGCCGCCCGTCCGGCGCCCGCGCCAGTTCCCACAGCACATCATACCAGCCGAGCGGCGGCATTCCTGCGTCTTTGAAATCGCGCTCGATCGCGCCAAGCACGCGCTGCTGCGCCCGCATCAGGTTGATCCAGGCCCGGGTGACATCGGCGCTTGGCGCCTGATTGGTATCGGTTCGCTTCTCAGACATAAATGCATTTACATCTATCTTTACGGGATTGGCAAATGACAATATATGCAATTGCATATAAATAACTGGAGACTTGTCATGCACTCGAAAGTTCTCACCCTCATCAGCCATCATCTCTGCCCCTATGTTCAGCGCGCCTCGATCGTCCTGTCGGAAAAGGGCGTCCCCTTCGAGCGGACCTATATCGATCTCGCCGCCAAGCCGGATTGGTTCCTGCGGATCTCGCCGCTCGGCAAGGTGCCGTTGCTGGCGGTTCCGCGCGGCCGTGCCGATGCGATCCTGTTCGAAAGCGCGGTCATCTGTGAATATCTGGAGGAAACGCAGCGTGGCGCACCGCTTCACCCCGCCGATCCCCTGCAGCGCGCCCTGCATCGCGGCTGGATGGAGTTCGGTTCCTCCATCCTCGCCGATCTCTGGGTGTACGAAACGACGGCGGATGTGGCGCGGTTCGAAGCAAAGTGCCAGGTCCTTCGGACGAAGTTCGCCACGCTTGAGCAGGAGCTTGCCAAGGGGCCGTATTTCGCCGGCTCACAATTCAGCATGGTCGATGCGGCCTTTGCGCCGGTGTTCCGCTATTTCGAACTGTTCGAGGCGCTGCTTCCAAGCGGCATTTTTGATGGGCTGCCGCGTGTCAACGCCTGGCGCCAGGCGCTAGCAGTCCGGCCGAGCGTGGTAAGCGCGGTGGCGCCGGATTATCCCGAGCGGCTGCTCGCGTTCCTGCAGCATCATGGCGCCTATCTCCTGACGCACAGCAGGATCGCTGCGTGATCGCAAAGGCCTTCTGTTTTGATCCGAACCGCTCTAAACCAGTGGTTCGGAAAACCAGCCAGCAGGAATATGCGATGACCTCTCCCGCCCACCAAGCCGTCGATCCCGTCAAACTGGACAAGCTGGCCGAAGTCGCCATCAAGGTCGGGCTCCGGCTTGAGCGCGGACAGGATCTGTTGATCACCGCGCCGATCGCCGCCCTGCCGCTAGTGCGGCTGATCACCAAGCATGCCTATATCGCCGGGGCAGGGCTGGTGACGACGTTCTATTCCGACGAGGAAACGACGCTTGCCCGTTACGCCCATGCCCCTGACGAGAGTTTCGACAAGGCCAGCGGCTGGCTCTACGACGGCATGGCCAAGGCTTTCAGCAGCAACACCGCGCGTCTTGCCATTTCCGGTGACAATCCGATGATGCTGGCCGCACAGGACCCGGCCAAGGTGGCACGCGCCAACAAGGCGATGTCGATGGCCTACAAGCCGGCCCTCGAAAAGATCTCCAATTTCGACATCAACTGGAACATCGTTTCCTATCCCAACCCCGCTTGGGCCAAGCAGATGTTCCCGGATGACATCGAACAGGTCGCCGTCGAAAAGCTCGCAAACGCGATTTTTGCCGCCTCCCGCGTCGATGTTGCAGATCCGATTGCCGCCTGGGCAGAGCACAATGCCAACCTCGCCAAGCGTTCCAAATGGCTGAACGGCGAGCGTTTTTCCGCCCTGCATTTCACCAGCCCCGGCACGGACCTGACGGTCGGGTTGGCCGATGGTCACGAATGGCACGGCGGCGCTTCGACGGCGAAGAACGGCATTACCTGCAACCCGAACATTCCGACCGAGGAAGTCTTCACCACGCCGCATGCACTGCGCGTCGAAGGCCATGTGTCGAGCACCAAGCCGCTGTCGCATCAGGGCACGCTGATCGACAATATCCAGGTCCGCTTCGAAGGCGGCCGGATCGTTGAGGCCAAGGCGTCGAAGGGCGAGGAGGTACTGAACAAGGTGCTGGATACGGATGAAGGCGCCCGCCGTCTCGGGGAAGTGGCGCTGGTGCCGCATTCCTCGCCGATCTCGGCCAGCGGCGTCCTGTTTTATAACACGCTGTTCGATGAAAATGCCTCCTGCCACATCGCGCTCGGTCAGTGCTATTCGAAATGCTTCCTCGACGGTGCTTCGCTCAGCCAGGAACAGATCGCCGCACAGGGCGGCAATTCCAGCTTGATTCATATCGACTGGATGATCGGCTCCGGTGAGGTCGATATCGACGGCGTTCGCGCTGACGGGGCCAAGGTTCCGGTCATGCGCAAGGGCGAATGGGCTTGACCACGCTCGGCGTCATCGGCGGGACCGGCTGGCTGGGCGGGGCTTTGCTTCGCCCCGCGCTGGCCAAAGGGTTCGTCGCTGCCGCCGATCTGGTTCTATCGTCGCGCAGCGGCAATAGGGCAGGGTTCGAAGCTTGGCCGGATGTTCGGTTTACCACCGATAATGCCGAGCTGGCGGCCCGGTCTGATATCATCATTCTTTCGGTGCGGCCGGAAGATGTCGGAGCGCTCGATCTTGATCTGTCCGGTAAACTGATCATCTCGGTCATGGCGCGTTTGCCCGCGGCGGCGCTCACAGCACGGTTCAAAAGCGAGCACATCATCCGCGCCATGCCGAACGCCTGCGCCGAACAGGGCCTGTCCTTCACGCCCTGGTTTTCAACCCCCGGCATCACGGCAGCGGACGCTGATTTCGCCGACGGCTTCTTTGCCTGCTCCGGAAGGGCAGTGAGGGTGTCCACGGAAAGCGAGCTGGATTATTTCACCGCGCTGACCGGTTCTGGTCCGGCCTTCATTGCCGCTTTTGCCGATGTGATGATCCGGGATGCGATTAAAAACGGGGTGGCGCCGGATGTGGCCGACATCGCTGTCCGCCAGCTTTTTCTGGGTGCCGGGACATGGCTGGCCGGGGCTTCGGAAACACCGGCCGATACAGTCCGGATCTTTACGGACTATGGCGGAACCACCGCCGCCGGGCTGACGGCAATGCTGTTGGCGGATATCACCGGGCCAATCTCCAAGGGGTTGGCCGCGGCGACGGAGAAGGCGGCTAAGGGCTGACCGTTTTTGCTGCGAGCGGGGCTGCAGGACGCGGTGCCATCTGCGCCCGTTGTCCAAGCCACACGCTGACCAGAACCGTAACCATGCCAACAATCTGCAGCGGCGTCAGGTTCTGGCCAAGCACACTCCAGCCAAGCAGCGTGGCCACCAACGGGCTGAGGAAGCCGAGTGAGGCGACGGCTGCGGGCTCAAGCTTGGACAGGCCGCGAAACCACAGGAGATAGGTGAAGGCCGCTCCGATCAGTCCCAGCCATGCCATGCCAAGAATATTGGCCATGGTCGGCATTGGCAGGGCCGGCTCGAATAACAGGGCGACCGGTACCAGCAAGAGGCCACCGGCGGTCAACTGCCACGCGGTAAAGGTAAGGCTGGATACCGGCGGCGCCCAATGCCGTGACAGCACCGTGCCAAACGCCATGGAGACCGCCCCGGCCAGCCCGGCGATGATGCCGATCGGATCGAGCGTTGCGCCGGGTGTCAGCACCAGCAGGCCGACACCGGCTATGCCGACGATCCCGGCGGCGATTGCCATTGTCCTCACCGGCGTTCCGATCAGCATCCGCGCCAGCATGACGACGATCAGCGGCTGGATGGCGCCGACGGTTGCCGCGACGCCGCCGGGCAGGCGATAGGCCGAGACAAACAGCATGGCCCAGAAGAACGAGAAATTGAGAGCGCCGAGGATGAAGCTGCGCGCCCACCAGATGCCCTGCGGCAATTGCCGGACGATGAGAAGCAGGATCAGGCCTGCGGGAAGCGCGCGCAGCATGGCGACTGTCAGGGGATAGCCATGCGGCAAAAATTCGGTGGTGACCACATAGGTGCTGCCCCAGATGGCGGGCGCAATCGCCGTCAAGGCGATATCAGCGAGGGAGGAGGATTTTATCTTCATTTAAAGTATCTCGATTTCAAGATAAATTGAGAATAACATCGATTATCTTGACGTCAAGATGAATCCTGCGTACCAAAAACCATGGATGAAGATCACGTCGATAGAATTCTCGTGCAGTGGCGCAGGGAGCGCCCGGACCTCGATGTCGAGCCGATGGGCCTGCTCGGCAGGCTGGCGCGGCTATCCACCTATCTTGGCCGCGAGGTCGATAGGACATTTTCGGAATTCGGGCTGTCATCGGCGAGCTTCGACGTGCTGGCGGCCCTGCGGCGCTCCGGCAAGCCCTACCAACTGTCGCCCGGCGACCTGCTGGGCACGACAATGATCACGTCGGGAACGATGACCAACCGGATCGATCAGCTGGAAAAGGCAGGTCTGGTTGAGCGGCTGACCAATCCAGAGGATCGCCGCAGCGTGCTGATCGCCCTGACACAGCCGGGGCTCGAACTGGTCGAACGCACTGTTACCGCCCACGTCGCCAACCAGCACCGGTTGACGGCGCTGCTGGAGCCTGAAGAGCGGAAAGCGCTGGATGCGATTGCCAAAAAATATCTGGCTGCTTTCGAGTAAAACTCAACAGGCGAGATCGGCAACCACGGCGTCGAGGATCAGCATGCCGGCCGGGGTGCAGCGCAGGCGGGAATTGCCGAGCCGCTCGATGAAGCCGTGTTCGATCAGAAACTGTTCGCGGTCGGGATCCGGCTCGCGGCCGGACAGGTCCTGCCAGCGCACGAGATCGATGCCTTCCTTCAGCCGCAGGCCCATCAGCAGCAGCTCGTCGGCCTGTTCTTCATAACCCAGCACTTCCTGATCGATCATGCCGTGGCCATGCTCCTCGACCAGTTGCAGCCAGTCTTCCGGCTTGCGCTCGGTCGCGGTGGCAATCTTGTTGCGGCCACGCGTCAGGCGTCCATGGGCGCCCGGGCCAATGCCGGCATAGTCGCCATAGCGCCAGTAGGTAAGATTATGACGGCTTTCTGCCCCGGGAGCGGCATGGTTGGATACCTCATAGGCCGGCATGCCGAAACCTTCGGTGATTTCCTGTGTCGCCTCGTACAGCACGGCGGAATGCTCGCCGTCCGGCACGATCAGCTTGCCTGCCTTGTGCAGCCCGTAGAAGGGCGTGCCTTCTTCGATCGTCAGCTGGTAGAGCGACAGGTGGTCGACCGCATAGGAAACCGCCTGCTTCAGTTCCTGTTCCCACTCCTCGACCGTCTGTTTCGGGCGGGCATAGATCAGATCGAACGACATGCGCGGGAAAATATCCCGCGCCAGGCCGATGGCCTTCAGCGCATCCTCGACGTTGTGCAGACGCCCGAGAAATTTGAGGTCCCGGTCGTTGAGCGCCTGGACACCGAGCGAAACGCGGTTGACCCCGGCTGCGCGGTAGCCGCGAAAGCGAGTGGCTTCGACGCTGGACGGATTGGCTTCCATGGTGATCTCGATACCATCCGGCACATGCCAGAGATTGGCGATACCATCGAGAATGGCCTCCACCGTTGATGGGTTCATCAGCGATGGCGTGCCGCCACCCATGAAGATGCTGGTGACGGTGCGCGGCCCGGACATATGCCGCATCGCCGCCATTTCGGTCAGAAATGCGCTGACAAAGCGCGGCTGGTCGACTGGCTGATGCCGGACATGGCTGTTGAAATCGCAATAGGGACATTTAGCGGCACAGAAGGGCCAATGCACATAGACCCCGAAACCGGGCTCCTTGTTGTCACCGATGGAAGAAAAAGTGGCCATTCTGTTCTGGGTCTTTCAGGCGCTTGTGCGCTGCGTCGTTAAGGTCGTGTTGTCCGCATATTTAGAGACCGGAAACGCTAAACGCTATCCCGTCTCTTATACCGTTTGGTCTTTTATCTCTATGTCTGAAATCGGAGCCGGGTTACCCCGCCTGTCGGCGTTCCCTTCTCCCCAGCGGGGAGAAGGTGGCCGAAGGCCGGATGAGGGGGCCGAAGGCACCTTGGTCTGGCTCCGGCTGCGCCGAAGCCCCCTCATCGCCTCACCACGTTCGGCACTTCTCCCCGCTGGGGAGAAGAGGTTTCGCGCTCACGTTTTCAAGCACTCAGGCATGTCTCGGCAAAAAACTTGAATGCCCGCGCGCGGTGCGACAGCGCCTCGGCATCACCCGGCTTCCAGCCGTGCTTTTCCTCGGCGCTCATTTCGCCGAATGTGGTGTCGTAGCCGAGCGGTTGAAAGACCGGGTCATAGCCAAATCCCTGTGTGCCGCGCGGTGGCCAGACGATGTGGCCTTCCACTTCGCCGCGGAACAGCTCCACATGGCCGTCCGGCCAGGCAAGGCAGAGCACCGAGACGAAGCGGCCAGTGCGCTTGTCGAAGGCGGTGGCACCGGCTTCCTGGATGGCAGTTTCGACCTTGTGCATCGCCATGGCGAAATCGCGCGTGCCGTCAGCGGTTTCGGCCCAATTGGCGGTGTAGACGCCGGGATCGCCGTTCAGTGCATCGACGACAAGGCCGGAATCGTCCGAGAGCGCCGGCATGCCGGAGGCTTTTGCCGAGGCCAGCGCCTTGATCGTGGCGTTTTCCTCGAAGGTCGTGCCGGTCTCGTCCGGCTCGATGAAATTCAGATCGGCCGCCGACTTGGCCTCAAAGCCCATCGGGCCGATCAGGTCGCGGATTTCACGGATCTTGCCGGCATTGTGGCTGGCAACGATCAGGGTCTTGTCTTCAAGCTTGCGCATCTGCGTCTTTCTCATCCGGCGGACAGTCCGCCCATTCGTTTCAGTCGATAGCCCAGAGGCCGGCTTCGGCGCATTCCAGGCTGTTTCCAGCCGGGTCGCGGAAATAGAAGGACCGGGAGCCGGATGGCCAATGGACATCGGTCTCGATCGCGACGCCCGCAGCCTTCAGTTTGTCTTCCCAGGCCGCGAGCTGGCCTTTCGCGACCCGCAAGCACATATGCCCGTTTCCATGTGTCCCGTGCGGCGGAACCTGCAGGCCGTCTGCCGGCGGAGGCTTGATCGTCTCGGCTGGATTGAAGATCAGCAAAACGCCGGGGCCGCAGCGAAAGAAGATATGCCGGTTGCCGCCGCGGCTGATTTTCTCAAGGCCGAGAACGGAGCCGTAAAACGCCTCCGCCGCATCGAGATCGTCAACATAGAGCGCCGTCTCCAGAATACCTTCGAATTTCAGCTTATCCATGCGTTGCCCTCACCCTGGCCCTCTCCCAGCACGCGGAGAGAGGGGACGACAGAGATTGCCGACTGGTCCTTCTCCCCGTCACGACGGGGAGAAGGTGCCCGATAGTGTGGATGAGGGGCAGTGATCGCATAGGCGTCCTCAGCCCCCGATAGCCTGCTTCTGCAGACCAACCAGTTCGGCAATGCCGTTCTTGGCGAGGCCGAGCAATGTGCCGAATTCCTCTTCCGAGAACGGCTTGCCTTCCGCAGTGCCCTGGATCTCGACAATGCCGCCGGAGCCGGTGATGACGAAATTGGCGTCGGTTTCAGCCGCCGAGTCCTCCAGATAGTCGAGATCGATGACCGGCTGATTGGCGAAGATACCGCAGGAGATCGCGGCGATATGGTCCTTCAGGACCTTTTCCACCTTGATCATGTTGCGGGCTTCCATCCAGGCGAGGCAATCGCGCAGCGCAATCCAGGCGCCGGTGATCGAGGCGGTGCGTGTGCCGCCATCGGCCTGGATGACGTCGCAGTCGATTGAGATCTGGCGCTCGCCCAGTGCCTGCAGGTCAACCACGGCGCGCAGCGACCGGCCGATGAGGCGCTGGATTTCCTGAGTGCGGCCGCTTTGCTTGCCAGAAGCCGCCTCGCGCTTCATCCGCTCGCCGGTGGCGCGTGGCAGCATGCCGTATTCCGCCGTGACCCAGCCCTTGCCGCTGTTGCGCAGCCACGGCGGCGTCTTTTCTTCCAGGCTCGCCGTGACCAGCACATGCGTGTCGCCGAACTTCACCAGGCAGGAACCTTCTGCATGCTTGGAAACATTGCGCTCGAAGGTAACCTTGCGCATCTGGTCGGTTTTTCTGCCGGAAGGCCGCATCATGAACTCCTGTGATGTTTGTCAGCCTTCTAACCTAACTTGGAAGGAAGGGAAATCATTTGCTCTAAAAGAGTGGAGAGCGGCAAAAGGCGCTGTACGGCGGGCTTTCCAGCCAATTTCCCTTTTGCTATCCGGGCCGGGATCACTATATTTCAATTGACTTCAACAGGATGGGTTTTTGCGTTCGAATGGTGCTGGATAAATCTGCAATGCGGGAAAGGCTTTCGGCGCTTGATGAGCGGTCGGGCGAAATCTTCCGCCGCATCGTGGAAAGCTATCTGGAAAGCGGCGAGCCGCTCGGATCGCGCAGCCTGTCACGCATCCTGCCGATGTCGCTGTCGCCGGCCTCTGTTCGCAATGTGATGAGCGACCTCGAAGACCTCGGCCTGATCTATTCTCCGCATATCAGCGCCGGGCGGCTGCCGACACAGAACGGCCTGCGCTTCTTCGTCGATGCCTTCATGCAGGTGGGGGATCTCTCGCCGGAAGACCGAGCCTCGATCGACCGGCACGTGCGCCGCGCCGATCGTGACCAGCCTGTCGAAACGCTGCTCACCGAAGCGAGCCAGATGCTGTCGGGCATGTCGCGCGGGGCTGGGCTAGTGATCACCGCCAAGAACGACCCGGTGCTGCGGCATGTCGAGTTCGTGCGGCTGGCGCCGACCAAGGCGCTCGCCGTGCTTGTCGGCGAACACGACCAGGTGGAAAACAGGATCATCGAGCTTCCGGCCGGCGTCACCAGCTCGCAACTGACGGAAGCCGCAAATTTCCTCAACGCCCATCTGGCCGGACAGACGTTGCCAGAGGTTCGCGGCCAGCTGGAAAAGGTCAAGGAAACCGTCCGGCGCGAACTAGATACGTTGAGTCAGGACCTGGTCGAGCGCGGCCTTGCCATCTGGTCGGGCAGCGAGGCGGACGACAAGCCGACGCAACTGATCGTGCGCGGCCGTGCCAATCTTCTGGAAGGCCTCGCTGGTGCCGAGGATGTCGACCGGCTGCGCATGCTGTTTGACGATCTGGAAAAGAAGGACAGCCTGATCGAAATCCTCAACCTGGCCGAAAGCGGGCCGGGGGTGCGGATCTTCATCGGGTCGGAAAACAAGCTGTTCTCGCTCTCCGGTTCGTCGCTGATCGTCGCCCCCTACAAGGATAGCGACGACAAGATCGTCGGCGCCGTCGGCGTCATCGGCCCAACCCGGCTGAATTATTCGCGCATCGTGCCGATGGTGGACTATACTGCGCAATTGATGTCGCGTTTGTCGCGGTAACCAGCCGTGAAGCGGCCGGTTTTTCCGGCAGCTTTCGATTGCACCCTTGATTTTTCGGCCTCAAAGCTCGATATCGACACCAAATCCTAGACATACTGACATTCCGGAGACCGTCATGACCGACGATATGAACAAACATGGTGCTGAAGTGAACGCGGACGAAGCCGCTGCAGCCTATGCCGAAGCCGCCGATGAGCAGGTCGATGCAGCCGTTTCCGAGCCGGATCCGTTGGAGCTTGCCAGGGCAGAAGCCGCCGACATGCGCGACCGCTATCTGCGCCTTGCCGCCGAAATGGACAACCTGCGTCGCCGCACCGCGCGCGACGTCAAGGACGCCAAGTCCTACTCCGTCGCTGGCTTTGCCCGCGACATGCTCGGCGTCTCGGATAACCTCCGCCGTGCGCTGGACGCCATCCCGGCCGAAGCCCGCGATGCCGGCGATGTCGGTCTCAACTCGCTGATCGAGGGTGTGGAAATGACCGAGCGCGCCATGCTGTCGGCGCTTGAGCGTCACGGCGTCCAGAAACTTGAGCCGGTCGGCCAGAAGTTCGACCCGAACTTCCATCAGGCGATGTTCGAAGTTCCGAATCCGGAAGTACCGAACAATACCGTCGTCCAGGTCGTTCAGGCCGGGTACACGATCGGCGAGCGCGTCCTGCGCCCCGCCATGGTTGGCGTCTCCAAGGGCGGCCCGAAGGCACCTGCAACGGACGAAACACCGGCGGCTTGATTTCTACCCTCCCTTTGAGGGGGAGGGTCGGCACGCAGTGCCGGGGTGGGGTGATCTTTGTGCGCCCCTGACATTCACCCCCACCCGCAGCTTCGCTGCTGCCTCCCTCTCAAGGGGGAGGTAAAGCCCGGTCGTACCGGTTTGATACGGGGCTCTCGGGGTCGTTACGGTTACCCGTCAGATGACGGCTTCTATCAAGAAGGGGCCGCCACGCGACAGTGCATGGTCGAGGAGAGAGATAAATGCCTCGCAGGTACTGGCACGCGCAGCCTCAACGCCCATTCCCTTTGCCATTGACACCCAGTCCAGCGTCGGCTTGTCGAGATCGAGCATTTTCCGGGCGTTTTCGCCGATCGTCTGAACGCCGACATTGCGCATTTCCCCATGCAGCACCGCGTAGGTGCGATTGGCAAAGACGATCGTGATGATGTCGAGATTTTCCCGGGCCTGGGTCCACAGGCCCTGAACGGTATACATCCCGCTTCCGTCAGCTTGCAGGTTCAGGACCTTCCGGTCAGGGCAGGCGATCGCGGCGCCGATCGACAGGGGGATGCCGATGCCGATGGCGCCCCCCGTGTTCATCATGAAGTCATGGGGAGCCGACCGTTCGGATAAAGCAAAGAACCTTCGCGCGGAGGTGATGGCTTCATCGCAAACGATGGCATTGTCCGGGAGTTTTTGCGCCACGATCACGGCGACTGCGTCTTCCGACAGTGCTCCGCTCGGCCGCCCTTCATCCGGGATTGTCTTTGCCAGCAGTACGGCCTGGGAGCTTTTGATCCCCAGTTCATCCCGAAGCCCCTCCAGTGCCGCCTTCAGGTCCGCGCCATGATCTGCCAAGGTCATGACTTGGCAGCCTTTGTGAACGAGCCGACCGGGCTTGCCCGGATACGCGAAGAAAGCAACCGGCTCCGATGCTCCGACAAGGATAAGAACGTCAATATCCGCGAGCATCTCCAATGCCGCGTCGATGGGGTAGGGGATGCGGGTTGGTGCCACACGGCCGGCACCGCGCTGCATATGCGCGACCTGCGGTTCGCCGAACAGGCGCACATCGAGCGCTGCGGAAATTTGCCCGGCGATCTCCAGGGCGCCAGCCTGTGCTGCCAATCCCCTGACAAGCAATGCACTCCGGCCGCGAGCTTTGCGGATCGCTTCCGCTGCACTGCGGATTGCCTCATCCTTGGTAGCGGAAGGCTGGGGACGATTGATCACTGCCGATGCAGGTGGCTTTGCCTCACCCCATGCCGCGTCGCCAGGCAGAATCAGGGTCGCGATGCCCGGAGGCGACATCGAGGCCTGGATCGCCGCTTTCGTTGCCGCGGCAACGTCGTCCGGCCCTTCGATCCGCCGTACCCAGTCGGACATCGGCGCAGCCAGGCTCTCGATGTCCGTTGTCAGCGGCGCGTCGAGCGGAAGATGGTAGGAGGCATGGTCGCCGACGACATTGATCATCGGAACGCGGGCGCGCCTGGCATTGTGCAGGTTGGCGAGCCCGTTTGCCAATCCCGGCCCCGTATGAAGCAGCGTCGCGGCCGGGCGGCCGGTCATCCGCGCGTAACCATCGGCAGCGCCTGTCACCACGCCCTCGAAAAGCCCCAGCACGCAACGCATGTCCGGCCGGCGATCGAGAGCCGCGACAAAATGCATTTCCGACGTGCCCGGGTTGGCGAAGCAGACGTTGACGTCATTGGCCAAAAGCACATCGCACAGAATATCAGCACCGTTCATGGTCAGCCTCCCATCCGCCCATTTCCGCGAGATCGCTCACGAACGATGAGCGCTTGATGTCTCTACCACGCTCACCGTCTCCCAACAATTTGCGTGGCAGTGCATTATCTGTCGCGACGGCCAGACTGCATAATATTACCCAAACAACTGTTTCAAGTGATCATTCAGGAACCGCCCTTCCGGATCGAGCTTGTTGCGCAGCGCCCGGAAATCCCCTGCGCGTGGATAGAGCGCCGTCACGTCCTCGCTCCCCAGAAAATGCAGCTTGCCCCAATGCGGGCGCGAGCCGAACTGGCGCAGGATATCGTCGACATCCTTCAGATAGTTCCAGTAGTCCGTGCCCGGCTGGCCCGAGACCGAGAGCGTGATCGAATCCTGTTCGAAGAACGGGCTGATCCAGCCGCCATCGCCGGCGGTGAAGCGGTATTCGATCGGGTAGATGCAGGTCGGGTGTTTCTCCAGCATCAGCTTGCGCACTTCGGTGCAGGCCTGCTTGCCGTATTTGACCGGCACTGCGTATTCGAGTTCGTGGAAGTTCGGCACATATTCGATCGGATAGATTTCCGAGGAATAGGCGACTTTCTCGAACGCGCTCTCCATCGGCGGCTGATCGGTGATGTCGATGGTCTTCATCTCGCAGACGTCAGAAAGGCTCGTGGTGGTCGAGACAGAAGATGTGTCCGGCAGGCAGTAGCAATGGCGGCTTTCCGGCACCGGGCACCAGAAGAAGCCGAAATGCCGGTGGTTGGCGGCGAGATCGTCGTGTTGCTCCATGCATTCGTCAAAGGTGCAACGCCACAGTTTTTCATGCAGATTGTAGCTGTCCATCACCTGCAGGGTGATTTCGGAGATGACGCCGAGCATGCCGATGGAAACGCGGACGGCGTTCAGCATGTCCGGTTCGCTGTCGTCGATCGAAAGGATGCTGCCATCCGGCTGTACCAGCCGCATGCCGACGATCTGCGAGGCCATGTTGCCAAGCTTGATGCCGGTGCCGTGGGTTCCTGTAGTCAAGGCGCCTGCCAGTGCCTGGCTGTCGATGTCGCCCTGGTTGATCATCGACAGGCCGTTGCGCTTCAACGCCTTGCCGAGCGTGTTGATCGTCGTGCCGGCATAGACGGAGACGCGCTTGCGCGCCGTGTCGATATGGCTGATGCCCTGCAGGCCAGAGAGCGTCAGGTGTAGCCCGCTCGTCAGTGCCACCGGCGTGAACGAATGGCCCGAACCGGCACAGCGAACGTTCAAACCGTTCGAGGTTGCCTCCCGGACCATTTCGGCCAGAGCCGCCTCGCTGTCGGGCGCGCCCCGGTGCCGGACGATGCACGATTGATTTCCCACCCAGTTGCGCCAGTGGCCGCCTGCTTCCATCATGATCCCATTCTCCCCTTGATTGTTCAGACCGCTGTGAAGCAGTTGTCGACAAACAGATGCGTGCCGTTGACGAAGCTCGACTCATCACTCGCCAGGAACAGCGCGGCTTGCGCCACCTCCATCGGATCACACATCCGGCCCTGTTGGGCGGCAATCGCCGCATCGGAAACATCGACGCCGTATTTGGCAAGGCCGACCAGCTCGCGCTTGCCGTGGTCGGTGGCGATGAAGCCGGGGCAGACAGCGTTTGAGCGGATACCGCGGTCGCGGAATTCCACCGCAATCGCCCGGGCGAACATGTGGCAGGCCCCCTTGGTCGTGTCGTAAAGCACCTCCATCGGCGTCGCGGCAACGGCCGAGATCGAGGAGGTCGAGACGATGCTGCCGCCACCGGCCGCCAGCATGCCGGGCAGCACGGCCTTGGTCATCAGGAACATCGAGCGCACGTTGACCGCCATCAGCCGGTCCCACTCATCCTCTTCCGTTTCCAGGAAAGGTCCGACGGCGAGAATGCCGGCATGATTGAAGAGAACGGTAATCGATCCAAGCGCATCCTCTACTGCTTTGACAGCTGCCTTGACCTCTGAGGAGACGGAAACATCCGCCGGTGCGAAGACGGCCTGTCCACCCTCGGCGCGGATTTGGGCAGCAACCTCTTCGCCCTTGCTGCGCGGCAGGTCAACGATGCCGACGCGTGCGCCCTCGCGGGCAAAAAGCTGGGAGGCCGCAAGGCCGCATCCTCCAGCGCCTCCGCTGATCAGTGCGGTCTTTCCTGAAAGTCTGCCTGCCATTGCCGTTCTCCTCGTGCTCTTGCTTTTCAAGGATTATTGTTGACGCAATGGGGGCTGTCGATATCCCATAGGGGATAGATCGCTTGACGAAGGAAAGTCCGCTTTGCTGCCCGACGAATCCCGCCAGATTGCCGCGTTGATTGATGGTCTCTCGACGCCGGGATTCGGCGACGCGCTCGATGCCATGCTGCGACAGGTCGCCGGTTTCGATTTGTCCGGCGTCTTCGTCTTTCCCTACGATGCCCGTCCGCTCCTGCTGCATGACGGTTATACCCGGCATGTTGCACCCAAGGCCTGGGCAGCCTATCTCGGCGGCGCCTATCTGCTCGATCCGTTTTATGTCGCCTGCAACAACAGTCACCCGGCCGGCCTATGGCGGATGCGGGATCTGGCGCCGGATGAGTTTTTCGACACGCAGTTCAGCACTTCGCGGGAGGTTCATCCGTGTGTATCGACGGAGGAAGGATCGCTGGTCGAGGAAATCGGATTTCTGGTACCGCTGGATGGCGGTTTCACGGCCACCTATTCGCTGATGCGGGTGAAGGGCCATTCGGGATTCAGCGACAGCGAACTGGAGAACCTGCGCGCCTACGAGCCGATCGTACAGGCGGCAATCCGGTCAAGCTGGAAGCGCGAGACAATCCGCGCATTTCCGCAGGCCGGTCAGGATGATCTGATGGAGGAAGCTTTTGGCCGGCTTTGCGCCGACCGGTTGACGCTGCAGCAGCGCAACATCGTGCGGCTTATCCTGCGCGGACACAGCAACGCATCGATCGGTGAAAGCATCGGCATTTCGGAAGGGACGGTGCGCATTCACCGCAAGAACATCTACAAGCGCCTGGCCATTTCCAGCCAGGCGGAGCTGTTTCGCATTTTCATCGACCATCTCAATCAGCATAACCTGTATTGAGGGATCGGATCAGGCCGCGTTGGAGGCCTGATCGTCGCTGAGGAAGGCGTAGATAGCCGATGCGGAATCCGTCGCGCGCAGCCGGGCAACCATTTCCGGGTCGCGCAGCACGCGCGCAATCCGTGACAAGGCTTTCAAATGATCGGCGCCGGCGCCTTCCGGCGCGAGCAGCAGAAAGACCAGATCGACCGGCTGGTCGTCCAGCGCTTCGAAATCGACCGGCGATTCCAGGCGCGCAAAAATACCGACGATCGATGTCAGATGGCCAAGCTTGCCATGCGGGATGGCAATGCCATTGCCGACACCGGTCGAGCCCAGTCGTTCGCGCTGAAGGATAACGTCGAAGATTTCCCGTTCGGGCAAATCCGTGATCTTGGATGCTTTTGCCGCCAATTCCTGAAGCAACTGCTTCTTCGAATTGGCCTTCATGGCCGGAAGTATCGCATTCTGCTGCAGCAAGCCTGCCAATGCCATTCTTTTGTCCTCGTTCGCAGGTAGAAACCGCATCGCCCGGCAAAATGCCGGACGGCGGCTCCCATCCATCTTTCTCTCGGCGCTTTACCGGCGGACCGTCAACGGTCTTCCATGCGTAAACCACCAGAAAAAAGCAGACCGTCCGGAACCGGCTGACCGGCCCCGGACGATATCTACTTAGCTCTTTATATTGGCTGCGTCGATCCAGCCAATGTTTCCATCGTTGCGTCGATAGACGATATTCAACTGTTCATTACCAGGACTACGGAACATCAGAACGGGATCATCTGTCATGTCGAGCGCCATCACGGCGTTTGCGACAGACATCGTCTTCAGTTGTTTTGAACTCTCCGCAACGATCGTCGGTGCATAATTGTCCGGAAGCTCATCGTCTTCGTCGGGCACTGAATCCATTACGGTGTAGGCTACTTCGGCAAATCCAGCATGGCCATTGCCATTGTGGTGGTCCTTGAGCTTGCGCTTGTACCGGCGGATGCGCTTGGCAATCCGCTCCGACGCTGCGTCAAATGCCGCTTGCGGGTCGTTTGCTTCGCCGCTCGCCTGCAAGGCAGCACCAGAATCGAGGTGTATCTTGCAATCGGCGCTGAAACGCGATCCAGACTTTTCCACAGTGACTTGGCTTGAATACCCTCCGTCAAAATATTTGGTTACAGCTTGTTCGATCTGGTCTTCGATCCGAAGACGAAACGTTTCGCCGATTTCCATGTGTTTACCGGATACACGCACACTCATGGAGTTTCCTCTCTTTTCGTGATTTGCGTAGCCAGTCTATTCCAACCGCATCCGTCATCCAAGCATTTCACGCACGCAAAAAAAAATTGCGTCAGAACGGCCAGGATTTGGAGGGGTATACTTGAGGCAGGCTCTATGCCCGTGCCCATTGCGGCGGCCTCATACTACCGGTTGCTTCTGGAGTCAACGAAACAGTTAAGGAAACCATAATTTGAGGCCGAAAGCCCGTGAAAAGCCGGGATATCGGGGATAAGTATGTGTAATTTATGCGGTTGTGGTCAAGCGCTCCAAACAGTCAGGCGGAGACCTTCGCGAGTGCCTTTTTCTCTCTTCGGCGCTGAACGGAGGAGGCGATGTTCATCGCTTCGCGGTATTTCGCCACAGTCCTGCGGGCGATATCGACGCCCCCTTTTTTCAAGAGATCGACGATATCGTCATCCGAAAGAACAGCGTCCGGGCTTTCCAGCACGATCATGTTACGGATGCGGTGCCGCACGGATTCTGCCGAGTGGCCGTCGCCGCCTTCCGCCGATCCGATCGAGACGGTGAAGAAGTATTTCAGCTCGAACAGTCCGCGTGGCGTCAGCATGTATTTGTTCGACGTAACGCGGCTGACGGTCGATTCATGCATCTTGATCGCATCGGCGACCGTCTTGAGGTTCAGCGGCCTCAGATGATCGACGCCGTTAACCAGGAAGGCGTCCTGCTGGCGCACGATCTCCGTCGCCACTTTCATGATCGTCTTGGCGCGCTGGTCAAGGCTGCGGGTCAGCCAATTGGCCGTTTGTAGGCACTCCGTCAAGAAGGCATGGTCCGCGCTGTTCTTCGGGGCATGACGGGAAACCGTTGCGTAGTAGGTCTGGTTGACGAGAACGCGCGGCAGCGTGTCGGGATTGAGTTCCACCGCCCAGCTGCCGTCCTGCGCCGGGCGCACGACGATATCCGGCATGATCGCTTCCGAAGGGCTTGCCTCGAAGCCGGTGCCGGGCTTGGGGTCGAGCTTGCGGATTTCGGCAAGCATGTCGATGAGATCCTCCTCGTCGACGCCACAGATCCGCTTCAGGCTGGCAAAGTCGCGCCGGGCGAGCAGTTCCAGATTGTCGAGCAAGGCGGCCATCGCCGGATCGAGCCGGTTGCGTGCCTTGAGCTGGATCGCCAGGCATTCGCTGAGGGAGCGGGCAAAGACGCCCGGCGGGTCGAGTTGCTGCAGGCTGTCGAGCACCCGCGCTACATCCGCCGCCGCGCACCCGAGCCGTTCCGCCGTCTCGGTGATATCCGCATGCAGGTAGCCGGCTTCGTCGAGCTGGTCGATCAGGTGCTGGGCAATCAGCAGGTCGGCTGCGCCATGCACGCTGAAGGGAACCTGCTCGTTGAGGAAATCGCGCAGCGTGACGCGATTGGCAACGAAATCGTCGAGGTCGTAGCCGTCGCTGCTTTCGCCTTCACCGCCGCCGGGCATGGATTTCCACTGGCTGAGAAGTTCTGGCGCATCGGCGCGCTGCGGCGCTGTATCGTCTGGAAAGACATTTTCGAAATTGGCGTCGAGCTGTTCGCTCATCCGTTCGCCGGTCGCAGACGTCGTGCTGTCGTACACGTCACCCATCGGATCGAATGCGGGGCTTTCGGCATTGTCCCGATCGCTGCGCTCGTCCTGGGTGATATGCTGGTCGTCCTTGCCATGGCGGTCTGGACTGGCCGGCGCGTCGTCATTGGCCGCGAATTCCAGGAGGGGATTTTTCTCGACTTCCAGCTCGATGAACTGGTTCAGTTCGAAATGGGTCATCTGCAGCAGCTGGATTGACTGCATCAATTGCGGCGTCATGGCCAGGGTTTGGCTTTGACGCAGGAAAAGGCTGGCCGAAAGTGCCATTCTGACGCAAAACTCCGCTTGATGACCGGAGCCGGCTCTCATCTTTCGAGGGGGTGAAATTGCCGGTTCTTCAACTGGCCCAAAAATTGCTTATTAATGGGGTTTGGTCAAGCGGCAGCGGCAAATAAGGTGAATAGGCAGGCTGCCCGGATGCGCTGAAAGGCTCTTTTCCGAAAGCGGCAGGCTTGCCGCCGCCTCCTGCTTGAGCCTCAGAGGCTGAAATTGTCGCCGAGATAGAGACGCCGGACGTCCGGGTTGGTGACGATATCGTTGGCCCGTCCATGCGTCAGCACTTCGCCGGCATGGATGATGTAGGCGCGGTCGATCAGGCCCAGTGTTTCGCGGACGTTGTGGTCGGTGATCAGCACGCCGATGCCGCGTGACGTCAGATGCCTCACCAGCGCCTGGATGTCGGCAACGGAAATCGGATCGACGCCGGCAAAAGGCTCGTCGAGCAGCATGAACGTGGGGTCTGTCGCCAGCGCCCGGGCAATTTCCAGCCGGCGCCGTTCGCCGCCGGACAACGCGACGGCCGGTGATTTGCGCAGGTGGGAAATATTGAACTCGCTGAGCAGTTCATTCAGCTTGCTTTCGCGCCGTTCGCTGTTCTTGTCATGAACCTCAAGGACGGCCCGGATGTTCTCCTCGACCGTGAGGCCGCGAAAGATCGAGGCCTCCTGCGGCAGATAGCCGACACCAAGGCGGGCGCGGCGATACATCGGCATCGACGTGACATCGTTGCCGTTGATCTCGATCGAGCCTTCATCGACAGGGACAAGGCCGGTGATCATGTAAAAACAGGTGGTCTTGCCGGCGCCGTTGGGGCCGAGCAGGCCAACGGCTTCGCCGCGGCGCACGACCAGCGACACGCCGTCCACGACCCGCCGCCCGCGATAGGCCTTCGTCAAGCCGCGCGCGATCAGCGTGCCTTCATAGCGCGCCTTGTCCACGGCACGGGCAGCCGGGGCAGCCTCAGGTTTGGCGCCCCGTTTGCGCTTGTGAAGAAAGGGAATATTCACGTGGGCGTCTGCATCAGTTCGTTTTCTGGGACTTCGGGTCGAGCTGAATCTGGACGCGGCCGCCGCAGGCTTCGAGCTGTGCCTCGCCGGTGTCCATCTGAACGTTCAGCTGGCAGCCGCTAAAAACGTTCTTGCCTTCCGACAGAACGACCTGCTTGCCTTTCAGCACCAGCGTTTGTGCCGTCATGTTGAATTCGCCGGTGTCGGCTGTCGCCTGTTGGGTTCCCGATTGCAGGAAGACCTTCTGATCGACTTCAATGCGATCGATCTCGGCATTGCCGCCGGAAATCGAGCCGCCGCCCTTCTTGTAGAAAACCACCATTTTACCGGCCTGCAATGTCGTCGTTCCCTGAACGACCTTCACATTGCCGGTGAACATGGCCTTGCTTTCCGCATCCTTGATTTCAAGCTTGTCGCTTTCGATCTGAATTGGCTCATTGTTGGAAAGCTGCATGCCTTTCATCTTGCTCGTGGTCGCCTGGGCGGCGGCCGGAGACATGGAGGCGCTGGCAAAAAGGCTTAAGAGAATGGCTGTTCCGGCAAGCCGAAAGGAAAAGGCTGAAGTGGCCGACATATGTGCCCCGGTTTTCTAGTTGGCGGTTTTACGGATGGTTGCGGGATCGACAACGACCTTTACCATGCCTTCAAATGTAACAATGCGTCCCTTATCCGTCATTCTCAACGACTGTGCAACAATGGAACCGCCCTTCATGGTGATTGCGATCGGCTTCTTCGTTTCCATCTCACCGGCATTGATATCGAGATAGGCCGCTTCGAAATCGGCGATCAGCCCATTGTTCATGGTAATGCTGAAGGGGGCATTCATATCCAGCGTGTTGCGTCCGCGGTCATAAATACCGCTGATCGCCTCGACGGTGGCAATCAAAGTGTCGTTGACGGGCATTTCGGCATGGATCGTCTCAAGGGTGATGATGTCCGGATTGGCGATGTCCTGCAGCGCCCGCGTCGCCTTCATCGAATAGCTGATGTCCTGCTTGTTGCGCCCGGAAATCGCCGGGTTCTGCATGACGATCTTGCCATTTTCGATTGTCGCGTTCTCGATCGTGACGTTTTCTGGCAGAAAAGCCCGCACCACGGAAACGGCAACGAAGATGGCACCGATGAGCACCGCGATCAGAGGCAGTATGACTTTCAGCCGCTTGACCCGCCTCGAGTGGCGCGCCGCGACCGTATAAGCGTCGGTCAGGATCGGCCCCGAATGCGGCAAGGCGCCGGTAAATTGCACGTCATTCAGCATGAAATAGACCCGTTATTCAAAATACATCGCGGCGCAAATGCGCATTTGCCTTGGCTGTCAAGCGATGTGAGTGAGCGCGAATATGGAGATTTTTTTGTTCCACCACAATGTGAGGCGCGAATTTTGTTCAAGCCGGGTTACAACACGGCCGCGCTGGCGCTATGAAACCGTGCGCTTCTCGCGCCGGGCCGTTTGTCCCCAATACCCCTGAACAGGAGGAAAGACCATGGATCAGCTTGCCATCGCCGACCGGCGCCAACTGCGGCGGAAGCTCGGTTTCTGGCGGCTTGTGGCCATTGCTCTTGTACTTTGCGCAGGCGTTGCCGCCTATTTTTATTCCGGCACAGGCCGGGCGGGTGGCCTCAGTCAGCCACATATTGCCCGCGTTACCATTTCCGGCATCATCCAGGATGACCGCGAACTGCTGGAGCGGTTGAACACCATCGCCAAAACCGATGCGGTCAAGGCACTGGTCGTCACCATTTCCTCGCCGGGCGGGACGACTTATGGCGGCGAAGTGCTGTTCAAGGCCATCCGCAAGGTTGCGGCCAAGAAGCCGGTTGTCTCCGATGTACGCACGCTGGCTGCCTCCGCAGGCTATATGATCGCGCTTGCCGGCGACCGTATTGTGGCAGGGGATAGCTCGATCACCGGCTCGATCGGTGTGATCTTCCAGTATCCGCAGTTCAAAAACCTGATGGACAAGATCGGCGTGTCGCTGGAGGAAATCAAATCCGCGCCTCTGAAGGCGGAACCGTCGCCGTTCCACCCGCCCAGCGACGATGCCAAGGCAGTGATCCAGGCGATGATCGATGACAGTTTCAACTGGTTCGTCGATCTGGTTGCCGACCGGCGGAAAATGCCGCGCGATGAGGCCCTCAAGCTTGCCGACGGTCGGATTTTCACCGGCCGCCAGGCGCTGAAGTTGAAGCTTGTCGATGAGCTCGGCGGTGATGACGAGATCCGCGCCTTCCTCGATAGCCGCAAGGTTAGCAAGGGGCTGGATGTGATCGAATGGAAGGCGCCCAGTTCATCCTTACCGTTCGGGCTCGGATCGGCCGCTACAGCTCTTGCCAAATCCTTGGGATATGACGCTTTTCCGTCTTTCGGCGCGCTCGAAAGTTTGGGCCGGGACAAGTTGTTTCTTGACGGTCTGGTTTCCGTTTGGCAGGTTGGCGGCGACTGAAAAGACGCGATGGCCTTTTGGATGCCGTTTTTGGAGGCTTGAAAACGGCATGCTACTCCGCACAAGAGGTGGACAAGGCCGTCCGATGGGCTTAACGCTTTAAGATCACATACAAATTCACAACAGGGGGCGACAGTGATCAAGTCAGAACTGGTGCAGATTGTTGCGGCGCGCAACCCGCATCTCTATCACCGTGATGTCGAAAATATCGTCAATGCCGTTCTTGATGAGATTACAGATGCCCTGGCGGGCGGAAACCGGGTCGAACTTCGTGGCTTCGGCGCGTTTTCGGTGAAAAACCGGCCTTCGCGATCCGGCCGCAATCCGCGCACCGGCGACAGCGTCTTCGTCGAGGAAAAATGGGTTCCCTTCTTCAAGACCGGCAAGGAATTGCGCGAGCGCCTTAATCCTGGCGCCGATGACGAAGATGATGAATGAAACGTCCGCCCGGTGCTTGAATGCGCCGGGCAGGCGACATGACGGAGACGTGGAATGATGATGAAGAAGCTGTTGAACATCGTGGTGCTGGTTCCGGTCGCGATCATCCTGATCGTGCTGTCCGTCGCCAACCGGCAGATGGTGACGCTGGCGCTCAATCCGTTCAATCCCACCGACAGCGTCCTGTCGGCCTCGGCACCCTTCTTCGTGTTCCTGTTTCTCGCGGTGATCTTCGGCATGATCGTCGGCTCGCTGACCACGTGGTTTACCCAGGGCAAATATCGCAAGCGGGCCCGCAACGAGGCGCATGAAGCGGTGAAATGGCATGCGGAAGCCGACAAGCACCGCGCGCGCGCCGAAACCATTGCCGCACAAACGCTGCTTCCGGCCTCCTCCAAATAATTCCGTTCAGCTGTTTGCTGCAGCCTGCGCCGTCACGGCCGCATTGAAGTCTGCGAAGAATTGCTGGGCAAGCTTCTTGGCACTGGAGCCTACCAGCCGCGAGCCGAGTTGTGCCAGCTTGCCGCCGATTTCGGCCTTGGCCTCGTAGGTTAAAATGGTCTCGTCGCCATCTTCCTTGAGAACAACATCCGCGCCGCCCTTGGCAAAACCGGCAATGCCGCCTTTGCCCTCACCGGAAATCGTATAGCTTTCGGGTGCGTCGATGTTGGACAGCACCACATCGCCGGAAAAGGAAGCCGAAACTGGGCCGATCTTGATCTTGACTGTGGCTGAGAGTTCGGTCGGCGACGTCAGCTCCAGCGACTGGCAGCCGGGAATACATTGCCTCAGAATCTCGGGATCGTTCAACGCCGCCCAAACGATATCGCGGCGCGCAGCAATGCGTTCTTCGCCCTGCATCTCCATGATGATCCTCCCTGATCATGTCTGCCCAAATGTATCGCAGATCGGAAACAGCTTTGCCAAGAGAAAGAGCGGTGCTATTTGCAGCCTTTGAACACTAGCAGCTGACGGGCGAAACGGCGTGAAAGATAAAGACAGACGGCCAAAGGGCAAAACCGCACCGGCAACGTCGTCGCGCGGCGTGCAGGGCCGTGCCGCGCAGGCACCGGCCAGCCGGTCATCGCAATCCAAGCCGCAGCAATCCAAACCCCAGGCGATGCGTAGCGGTGAGGTGCGGCCTCCTGCCAAGGCGTTCGGGGAGAAAACAGCGGCAAAATCGGCGGCTTCGGATCCAGCGCCGCGTGCCGAGGTGCGTATCCGCACCGGCACCAAGCCGGACGAGCGTATCCCGATCATCCTTGAAACCAAGGGGGCGCGCGATTATCACCTGATCGACAGCGGCGATGGCCTGAAGCTCGAACAATATGGCCCTTACCGTATCGTTCGCCCCGAAGCGCAGGCGCTGTGGCCAAAGACGCTGCCCGCGCATGTCTGGGACAATGCCGATTCGATTTTCACCGGCGATACCGACGAAGACGGCATGGGGCGCTGGCGCTTCCCGCGGCAGGCGCTTGGCGAAACCTGGCCGATGCAGATTCTCGACGCCGAGTTCTACGGTCGCTTCACCGCATTTCGCCATGTCGGCGTCTTTCCGGAACAGCTGGCCCACTGGAGCTGGATGAAGGAGCAGATCGAGACGGCGGGCCGGCCGCTGAAGGTTCTCAACCTGTTCGGCTATACCGGTGTTGCCTCGCTGATCGCCGCGAAGGCAGGCGCCGAGGTCACCCATGTCGATGCCTCGAAGAAGGCGATCGGCTGGGCGCGCGAAAACCAGGCGCTTGGCCGCAACGACCATCTGCCGATCCGCTGGATCTGCGAAGACGCGATGAAGTTCATCCAGCGCGAGGAGCGCCGCGGCAGCCGCTACGACATCATCCTGACCGATCCGCCGAAATTTGGCCGCGGTCCCAATGGCGAGGTCTGGCAGCTTTTCGATCATCTTGCCTTGATGCTGGATATCTGCCGCGAAATCCTGTCGCCGGATGCCAAGGGCCTGGTGCTGACCGCCTACTCGATCCGCGCAAGCTTCTATTCCATCCACGAACTGATGCGTGAAACGATGCGCGGCCGCGGCGGTGCAGTGGAATCGGGCGAACTGATCCTGCGCGAAGGCGGTCTTGACGGCAACGAGCCGGGCCGTGCGCTGTCCACCTCTCTCTTTTCCCGTTGGGTGCCGAAATGAACGACTATAATCAGGGACCCCGGCGTGTCGGCCAGGTGAAGGAAGTCACCAGCCTTGCCAATCCGATCATCAAGGACATCAAGGCACTCGCCAACAAGAAGGAGCGCGACGAAACCCGTTCCTTCATCGCCGAAGGTCTCAAGCTGGTCATCGATGCGCTGGACCTTGGCTGGACCATTAAGACCTTGGTCTACGCGAAAGCCGCCAAGGGCAAGGCGCAGGTCGAGCAGGTCGCGCTGAAGACGGTTGCCACCGGCGGGCTCGTTCTTGAAGTCAGCGAGAAAGTGCTCTCCGCCATCACCCGGCGCGATAATCCGCAGATGGTGGTCGGCGTCTTCGAACAGCGCTACGCCAACCTGCGTGACGTAAAGCCTGTGCTAGGCGAAACCTATGTGGCGCTCGACCGCGTCCGCGATCCCGGCAATCTCGGCACAATTATCCGCACGGCTGATGCCGCAGGTGCCTCCGGCGTCATCCTCGTCGGCGAGACCACGGATCCGTTTTCGCTGGAAACGGTCCGCGCCACCATGGGGTCGGTGTTTGCGATGCCGCTGATGCGCGCCAATGTCAGCGACTTCATCAAGTGGCAGAAGGCAGCCGGCGTGCAGCTTGCCGCCACTCATCTTGCCGGTGCCGTCGATTATCGCACCATCGACTACCGCAAGAAGCCTGTCGTCATCCTGATGGGCAATGAACAGGCTGGCTTACCGGAGGAGCTTGCGAGGGAGGCGACGGCGCTTGCCCGGATTCCGCAGCAAGGCCGGGCCGATTCGCTCAACCTGGCCATCGCCACCGGCATCATGCTGTTTGAGGCGCGCCGCCATCTGCTGACGCTGGACGATAGAACCTGATGCAAAAGACTGCCCTTTTTTCGCGCCCGGTGCCGGTCGCAATCCTGATCGTCGTCGCCGTCCTGCTTGATCAGGCGATCAAAGCCGCCGTCGAACTTTGGCTGCCCTATGGCGAAAGTGTTGCCGTCCTGCCATTCCTGGCTCTCCACCGCGTCTACAATTACGGCGTTGCCTTTTCGCTGTTTTCAGGCGTCGAGCGCTGGGCCATCATCGGTCTTCGAATTGTGGTGGTGGCCTTCGTCATCTGGCTCTGGCGCAAGACGCCGGCCGATCGTTTCCTGACGCATCTCGGCTATGCGCTGATCATCGCAGGAGCCATCGGCAACGTGATCGATGGCCTGATCTTCGGCTATGTCATCGACTACGTGCTGTTTCACCTGCCGACATGGTCTTTTGCCGTCTTCAACCTCGCCGACAGTTTCATTACGATCGGCGCTGGTTCGATCATTCTCGACGAAATCCTGCACATGAAAAAGCAGGATCGCTAAAATCTTAGAGACCGGCTGAAGCCAATCAAAACGCTTGCCATGCTAGGCCAAGCGTCATGAGCGACCTGCCAAACCTGAGAAAACGGATTACTGTTGAGTTCAGCGCACCGAAGCGGACGTTGAACAACAGGCGCGCATCTGATGCGCCCTTGGCCGAAGATCCGCATTCGCTGGAACCGGAAGAAGGTCCCGGTGGAGCGAAGGAGCGTTATCCGGGATTGAAACCGGCCCTTGCCGGCGTTGGGCTGCTCGGCTCGGCCGCTGTTCTCGGCGCAGGCATTGATGCCGGGTTCTATTTGCTTTCGGCTGGTCTGGCTATTGCCGGTGTCACTGGCGCGGCCCTGCTGCTGAAAGATTGGTACGGATCCGTCGCCGGGCCCGCCGAAGCCAAGGGGCGCATCCGGGACGAAAAAGCCAGCGATAGCCGCTGGGAGCGCAGCGAGACCTCGCAGCTTCTCTCCACCATTCACGATGCCCTCGGCGATATCGCCATCATCCGCGAGCCGGGCGGCAAGATCGTTCAGGCCAATTCGGTATTTTGCCGCCTGACAGGCTGGTTGAAGCCCGAAGGACGGACCTGCGAGGCGCTCGGGATCGACTTCGAACCGGCCCCCGGCTCCAATCACTACCGGGTTCGCATCGTCACGGATGCGGGGACGAAAATATTCGACTGGCACGACGTGATCGCCCGCGAGCCAGCCAGTGGTGCCTTTATGCTTCACAGCATCGCCCGGGATGTCACTGAGGAAAGCCGTATCGCCCGCGAAAGCGAGGAGGCGCGCCGCCGCGCCGAACAGGCGAGCCAGGCGAAGTCACGATTGCTGGCGACCGTCAGCCATGAAATCCGCACGCCACTGTCGGGCATTCTCGGCATGAGCCATCTGATCAGCCAGACGCGGTTGACGAGCGAGCAGAAGAATTACCTCGCCGGCATGCGCCAGTCAGGCCATGCGCTGGTGCAACTGGTTGATGATCTGCTCGATTTTTCCTCGATCGAGGCTGGCCGCTTTCAATTGCGCCCGGCGCCGGAACCGTTGCGCGAAACGATTGAAAGCGTCGTCGAGATGCTGTCGCACCGTGCGCATGAAAAGGGTATCGAGATCGGCGCCACCATTGCCGCGGACGTGCCGGGCCTGATGGATTTCGACGCGGCCCGGCTGCGTCAGGTTCTGTTCAACGTCATTGGCAATGCGGTCAAGTTCACCCATACCGGCGGTGTGCTTGTCAGCGCCGCGCGGGAGCGCGATACGATTATCGTCAGTATTAATGATACCGGGCCCGGCATGAACGCGCGGGAACAGGCTCGGGTGTTCGATGAATTCGAGCAAGCTGGGGCCAGATCCCAGCGTGCCGGCGGCACAGGTCTCGGTCTCGCTATCTCCCGGCGGATCATGGAGGAGTTTGGCGGTTCACTGACGCTCTCCAGCGTTCCCGGGACAGGTAGCACGTTTGAAATCCGCCTCCCCGCCCTGGGGTGTGATCTCGCGAATGCCTCTCTCGCCAGAAAAGACGTGCTGGGAATGTCCCGCGTGCTGGTCATGGCACCGGCTGGCCCTGCCTCGGCCGCGCTCTTTGCGACGATCCGGACGCTCGGCGGTTTCTGCGAACGCGCCGAAACGATAGAAGATGCGCAGGCCGCCGCCGTGCGGGCGCTGTCCACGGGGATGCCACTGACCGACATCATCGTCGATCATCGCCACGCCGCACAGTTTCGCCGGCTTTTGGCGCAGATGCCAAGCCTCGAACAGCAGAAGCTGCGCAAGACCTATCTGATCAATCCGGAAGAACGCAACGGCCGGCAGATCAACCAGATGGATGGTTATCATGCGTGGCTGATCAGGCCTCTGCGGGAAAAATCTCTGGTCGAGGTGCTGCGAGGCCGCATGAAAGGAATGGAAGTGCGTGACGCATTCAACGACAACCGCCCGATGCTGCGCGAGGTCCCCGCGCAGCGGGACAGGCCGGCCGAAGGCGGTCTGCTCTTGGCTGAGGACGATCCGATCAATGCCCTCATGGTGCGTTCTGTTCTGGAGAAAGCCGGCCATACCGTTCGCGTCGTCGATGATTTTGCCGTGCTTGCCCTAACGTTGTTTGATGCGCCAGCCGCTGTCCGTATTGCCCCGGAACTGATCGTCAGCGACCTGAATATGCCCGGCGGCGATGGGCTGTCGATGCTGGAGCGGCTGCGTGAGCACGAGCGTCAGTCCGGCAGCGCGCCCGTCCCGGTCATCATTCTGACCTCCGACACGCAGCTCGATACGCGCCAGAAACTCATGGCTGCCGGAGCAAGCGCGGTGTTGTCCAAACCCGCGGACCCGAAAGCGCTGACCGCTGAAATCGATCGCCTGCTTGCTTCGTGACTTTGACGGTTTTCTTGGGCCTTCGATGTCACTATCCTGTCGCAGAAACATGGTTTAAGCCGGGCAGGATAAAGCGACTAGGATGACGTACGATGACAATCGAAACTCTGGATCTGGTTGTGGTGGCTGAACAGCCGCAGACCCGTGTCCGGGGCGTCAATGCCCCGGCGCATGACATACTCGGACGTATCGGCAATCTCGAGACGCGGCTTGCCCGCAACGCGTCTGAAATCGATGCCGCGCAGGCGGTCCGCTACAAGGTTTTCGTCGAGGAGATGAAGGCGCAAATCCCGCTGGACGCCGATCGCCGCAAACGTGACGCCGATGCGTGGGACCTGGTCTGCGATCACCTTCTGGTGCTCGACACGTCGATCGAGGGTGACCCGGAAGACCAGATCGTCGGAACCTATCGCCTGCTTCGCCAGGACGTCGCGACCCGGACAGGCGGCTTCTATTCGGCTTCGGAGTTTTCGGTCGGCTCGCTTCTCGAGCGGCACCCGGACAAGAAGTTCATGGAGCTTGGCCGCTCCTGCGTCCTGCCGGAATACCGCACCAAGCGCACTGTCGAGCTTTTATGGCAGGGCAATTGGGCCTATGCGTTGAAGTATGGCGTCGACGCCATGTTTGGCTGCGGCTCGTTTCCGGGTGTCATTCCCGAAGAGCACGCGTTGGCGCTGTCTTTCCTGCATCATAACGTGGTCGTTCGTGACGAGTGGGACGTGTCTGCCCGCCCGGAACTCTATCGCACCATGGACCTGATGCCGGTTGAAGCCATCAACATGCGCAAGGCGCTTGCCGCTTTGCCGCCGTTGATCAAGGGTTATATGCGCCTTGGCGCCATGGTCGGGAATGGCGCCGTGGTCGATCACGCGTTCCGCACCACCGATGTGCTGATCGTTTTGCCGATCACCAATATCTCCGGCCGCTACCTGAATTACTATGGTGCCGATGCTGGCCGCTTCGCGAGCTGAAGGCGCCGCTTGGCGTTCTGGAATGCAGTTTACATGCAAGTGAACGTTTTGATCGGGCTTCCAATATTGCGGAACGTGTATTCAGTTGTGTTTTGATCAAGATCGACATGTCGCATAAAAAGAGCCCGCCTCGGGTTTGCCGGGCGGGCTCTTTGTGTTTCAGATGCGCGCTCAGCTATTAGCGTTGTGCGCCGCCAGGGCCGCCATGTTGACGATATCGCTGTCCTTGGCCGACATCGAGACGATCTGGACCGACTTGTCGAGGCCGACGAGCAGGGGGCCGATCACCGTCGATCCACCCAGTTCCTGAAGCATCTTGGTCGAGATCGAAGCCGAGTGGAACGCCGGCATAACCAGCACGTTGGCCGGACCTGACAGGCGGCAGAACGGATACTGCTCCATCACCTTGGCATTCAGCGCCACATCGGCCGCCATCTCGCCATCATACTCGAAATCGACACGGCGCTTGTCGAGCAGCTTGACGGCTTCACGGACTCGTTCCGAGCGCTCTCCCGACGGGTGGCCGAATGTCGAATAGGCCAGAAGCGCCACACGTGGCACGTAGCCGAGACGGCGGGCGAGGCCGGCGGCCTCCTCGGCGATATCGGCCAGTTCATCGGCAGACGGCATATCGTGAACCGCCGTATCGGCAACCAGCACGGTACGGCCACGGCAGAGAGCCAGCGACACGCCGATCACCCGGTGGCCGGGTTTCTGATCGATACAGCGGCGAACGTCCTCAAGTGCCGTGGAATAATTGCGGGTGATGCCCGTCACCATGCCATCGGCGTCGCCGAGTGCCACCATGCAGGCGGCGAAGTGATTGCGGTCGTTGTTGATCAGACGCTGTGCATCGCGGAACAGGTAGCCCTTCCGCTGCAGCCGGGCGTAGAGATAGTCGGTATAGGCACCGGTACGTTTGGAAATGCGGGCGTTGACGAGCTGGATACCCGGCCGGTCGAGATCAATGCCTTCGCGCTCCGCCGTCTGGCGCATCCGGTCTTCGCGGCCGAGCAGCATGGCGGTGCCGAGTTCCTGGTTGGCATAGGAAACCGCCGAGCGCATCATCTGCACCTCTTCGCCTTCGGCAAAGACAATGCGCTTCGGCTGGCGGCGAACACGCTCATAGATGCGCTGCAGTGTCGAGGCGATCGGGTCGCGGCGGGCTGACAGCTGCCGGCCATAGGCGGCCAGATCCGGGATTTGTTTGCGGGCAACGCCGCTGTCCATCGCCGCCTTGGCAACGGCCATCGGGATCGCCGAGATCAGCCGCGGGTCGAACGGGACAGGGATGATATATTGCGGGCCGAAACGCGGACGGTTGCCCTGATAGGCGGCAGCCACGTCGTCCGGCACATCTTCCTTGGCAAGGCTTGCCAGAGCCTGCGCTGCAGCGATCTTCATCTCTTCGTTGATAGTCGAGGCATGTACGTCGAGCGCGCCGCGGAAGATGTAGGGGAAGCCGAGGACGTTGTTGACCTGGTTCGGGTAGTCTGATCGTCCCGTTGCCATGATCGCGTCGTCACGGATGCGGGACACTTCCTCCGGTGTAATTTCCGGATCGGGGTTGGCCATCGCAAAGATGATCGGCCGGTCCGCCATCGAACGGATCATGTCTTCGGAGAAAGCTCCCTTCTGGGAAAGACCGAAGACGACATCCGCGCCATTCATGGCTTCTTCCAGCGTGCGGCGATCGGTCTTGACCGCATGCGCCGATTTCCACTGATTCATGCCTTCCGTGCGGCCCTGGTAGATCACGCCCTTGGTGTCACAGAGTATGATGTTGGCCGGGTTGAAGCCCATCGACTTGATCAGCTCGATACAGGCGATTGCGGCTGCACCTGCACCGTTACAGACGAGCTTGGTCGTCTTGAAATCACGGCCGGTCAGCGTCAGCGCGTTGATCAGGCCGGCGGCGGCGATGATCGCGGTGCCGTGCTGGTCATCGTGGAAGACAGGGATGTCCATGATCTCGCGCAGTTTCTGCTCGATGATGAAACATTCCGGTGCCTTGATGTCCTCAAGATTGATGCCGCCAAAGGACGGGCCGAGGAACCGTACGCAATTGATGAATTCGTCGACATTCTCGGTGTCGACTTCAAGATCGATCGAATCGACATCGGCGAACCGCTTGAAGAGCACGGACTTGCCCTCCATCACCGGCTTGGAGGCGAGTGCGCCAAGATTGCCGAGGCCAAGAATGGCGGTTCCGTTGGAAATGACGGCGACCATGTTGCCGCGGGTCGTGTAGTCATAGGCCTTGGACGGGTCGGCGGCGATGGCCTTGACCGGCACGGCCACACCTGGCGAATAGGCAAGTGACAGGTCGCGCTGCGTCGCCATCGCCTTGGTCGGCGATATCTCCAGCTTTCCGGGTCGCCCCTGCGAATGGAAGTCGAGGGCTTCCTGATCGGTCACGCTGGTCGCGCTGCGACTGGTCTTGTCATTTTCGGCCATGGGTCCTCCAACCTTTTGTGGGCGACGGCTCTCCTTAGCCGCTTTGGTGTTGTCTTCTATAAACGCGCATGGATAGTGTGGCACCACTTTTTTGGAACCAGCATGACTTTTGTAGCAGAGCCAATTATCCGTCCTCCCGAGGTTCTGACCGCCGCCCAGCTGGCGACGGAAGAGAGCCGCGCCACGGCCACGCCGATGATGGAACAGTTCATCGAGATCAAGGCGAACAACCCGGATTCGATCCTGTTTTACCGGATGGGCGATTTTTACGAACTGTTCTTTCAGGACGCGGTTGAGGCGTCGCGGGCGCTTGGGATCACGCTGACGCGGCGCGGCCAGCATCTCGGCCAGGACATCCCGATGTGTGGCGTGCCGGTTCACGCGGCAGACGATTATCTGCAAAAGTTGATTGGTCTCGGCTTCCGTGTCGCTGTCTGCGAGCAGGTCGAGGATCCGGCTGAGGCCAAGAAGCGCGGCGGAAAATCGGTGGTGAAGCGCGATGTCGTGCGTCTCGTTACCCCCGGCACGATCACCGAAGACAAGCTGCTTTCGCCATCGGAATCGAACTACCTGATGGCGCTTGCCCGCATTCGCGGCGGCAATGAGCCTGCCATCGCGCTGGCCTGGATCGATATTTCCACCGGCGTCTTCCGGCTGGCGGAAACCACGGAAACGCGGCTGCTCGCCGATATCCTGCGTATCGAGCCGCGTGAGCTGATCCTCGCCGATACGGTCTTCCATGATCCGGAGATGCGCCCGGTCATCGACATTCTCGGCCGAGTCGCGGTGCCGCAGCCGGCCGTGCTGTTCGACAGCGCCACGGCGGAAAACCGCGTCGCCCGCTATTATGGCGTCAAGACGCTTGATGGTTTCGGCAGCTTTTCGCGCGCCGAACTCGCGGCTGCGTCTGCCGCAATTTCCTATGTGGAAAAAACCCAGCTCGCGGAGCGTCCACCGCTGGGCGCGCCGGAGCGCGAAAGTGCCGCCTCGACGCTGTTCATCGATCCGGCAACCCGCACCAATCTCGAACTGGTGAAAACCCAGTCCGGCGATCGCAACGGCACGCTCTTGAAGGCGCTGGACCGTACCGTCACCGGCGGCGGCGCCCGGCTGCTGGCCGAACGGCTGATGTCCCCGCTGACGGATCCGGAGCGCATCAATGCCCGGCTTGATTCCATTAGTGCGCTTGCCGACCAGCCGTCGTTCTGCAGCGATCTGCGCTCCGCCCTGAAACACGTGCCTGACATGCCGCGTGCGCTGTCGCGCCTGTCTCTGGGCCGTGGCGGCCCACGTGATCTCGGCAGCATCCTTGCCGGTTGCCAGTCTGCGGTCGAGGTTGCTGGCCTGCTTAGTCGCGGGGATCTCTCGGAAGAGCTGGGCGGCGCGCTTCTGGCCATCAAGACGCTGCCGCAGGATATGGTCCAGCAGTTGGCAGCCATTCTCGGTGATGAATTGCCGCTGTTGAAGCGTGACGGCGGCTTTTTGCGCGATGGCGCCAGTGCCGAACTCGACGAAATGCGGGCACTGCGTGACCAGTCCCGCCGGGTGATCGCGGGGCTGCAGCTCGACTATGCCGAGGAAACCGGCATCAAGTCGTTGAAGATCAAGTATAACAATGTGCTCGGCTATTTCATCGAAGTGACCCAGGGCAATGCCGGGCCGATGACCGACACACCCGAGGCCAAGGCGCGTTACATCCATCGCCAGACCATGGCCAATGCCATGCGCTTCACCACGACCGAACTCTCCGATCTCGAGACCAAGATCGCCAATGCCGCCGACCGGGCGCTGACCATCGAGCTTGAGGCTTTCGATCGGCTGTCGGCCATGGTGGTGGCGGAGGCTGAAGCCATCAAAGCCGCCGCCCTTGCGCTTGCTGTGGTCGATGTGTCTGCCGGGCTGGCGACGCTGGCCGAGGAGCAGGCCTATTGCCGCCCGCTGGTCGATACATCGAAAATGTTTGCCATCGACGGTGGCCGTCATCCAGTGGTGGAACAGGCGTTGCGCCGCCAGTCCGGCGCCGCATTTGTTGCCAATACCTGTGATCTGTCGCCGCATGACGGCGAGGGCGATGGGGCGATCTGGCTTTTGACCGGTCCCAACATGGGCGGTAAATCGACGTTCCTGCGTCAGAACGCGTTGATCGCCATCATGGCGCAGATGGGGGCCTTCGTGCCTGCAGCATCCGCCCATATCGGTATCGTCGACCGGCTGTTCTCGCGCGTCGGCGCGTCGGACGATCTCGCCCGTGGCCGCTCCACCTTCATGGTCGAGATGGTCGAGACGGCCGCGATTCTCAATCAGGCGACGGACCGCTCGCTGGTCATCCTCGATGAGATCGGCCGTGGCACCGCGACGTTCGACGGCCTGTCGATCGCCTGGGCCTCCGTCGAACATTTGCACGAGGGCAACCGCTGCCGCGGCTTGTTCGCTACACATTTCCACGAGCTGACGGTTCTGTCGGAAAAGCTCGATCGTCTGTCAAATGCCACCATGCGGGTGAAGGAATGGCATGGCGACGTCATCTTCTTGCATGAGGTCGGGCCTGGTGCTGCCGACCGGTCCTACGGCATCCAGGTCGCCCGCCTTGCCGGCTTGCCGGCGTCCGTTGTTTCCCGGGCCAAGGATGTTCTGGCAAAGCTCGAGGACGCCGACCGCAAGAACCCGGCCAGCCAGTTGATCGATGACCTGCCGCTGTTCCAGGTGGCAATCCGCCGCGAGGAACAGGTCAAGGCGGGTCCGTCGAAGGTGGAGGAGGCTTTGAAAAGCCTCAATCCCGATGACATGACGCCACGCGAGGCGATGGATGCGCTTTACGCGCTGAAGAAGCAGCTTGGTAATTCTTGATCGTAAGAGTCTTGTCCATTCTCGGGCAAAAAGGCTATAGCGCATGCACAAGCATGGCTCGCAGAGCCTGCCGGACAGGAAGACGGTCGGCCTTTGATGACCATACATGAGACGTCATTTCCCGATATCCTGAATGTTACGGCACTCAGGGCCAAGTGCAGTTTCATCGCTTCGGCGCATGCGGAACACCGCGACATGATGCGCCAGGCGCTGCTGGCCGCGTTCAAGCAGGCCAATCTGGCCGGCCGTGAAAAGGCGCGTGAACTGCTGCTTCAAGACGGCAGCGGGCTGAAATGCGCCGAGCGGATTTCCTGGCTGCAGGACCAGCTCATCACCCTCCTGCACGACTTCGTCCTGAATGAGGTCTTCGACGCCGCCAATGCCCAGCCTTGGACTCGCATCGCCGTCACTGCCGTCGGCGGTTACGGCCGCGGTACGCTGGCGCCGGGATCCGATATCGATCTTCTCTTCTTGTTGCCGGTCAAGAAGGCGGTCTGGGCCGAGCCTGCCATCGAGTTCATGCTCTATATCCTATGGGATTTGGGCTTCAAGGTCGGCCATGCGACGCGCACCATCGACGAGTGCATCCGGCTGTCGCGCGGCGATATGACCATCCGCACGGCTATCCTCGAAACTCGCTATATCTGCGGTTCGAAGGAGTTGACGGAGGAACTGGAAACCCGCTTCGACGGCGAAATTGTCAAGAATACCGGCCCCGATTTCATCGCCGCCAAACTTGCCGAGCGCGACGAGCGCCACCGCAAGGCCGGTGATACGCGCTATCTGGTCGAGCCGAACGTCAAGGAAGGCAAGGGCGGCCTGCGCGACATCCATACGCTGTTCTGGATCGCTAAATATTTCTACCGGGTGAAGGATTCGGCCGACCTGATCAAGCTCGGCGTCCTGTCGCGCCAGGAATATGCCCTGTTCCAGAAAGCCGACGATTTTCTCTGGGCGGTGCGTTGCCACATGCACTTCCTGACCGGCAAGGCGGAAGAGCGGCTATCCTTCGATATCCAGCGCGAGATTGCCGAAAGCCTCGGTTATCACGATCATCCTGGCTTGACCGCTGTCGAGCGCTTCATGAAGCACTATTTCCTCGTCGCCAAGAGTGTCGGTGATCTCACCCGCATCTTCTGTGCTGCGCTGGAAGACCAGCAGGCCAAGCAGCTTCCGGGGTTTACCGCTGCGCTCAGCCGCTTCACTCACCGCGTCCGTAAGATCGCCGGTACGCTGGAATTCGTCGATGACGGCGGCCGTATTGCGCTTGCAAGTCCGGATATTTTCAAGCGTGACCCGATAAATCTGATCCGCATCTTTCATGTGGCCGATATCAATGGACTGGAGTTCCATCCTGCCGCCCTGAAGCAGGTCACCCGGTCGCTTGGCCTGATCACACCGGCCGTACGCGACAATGAGGAAGCCAACCGGCTGTTCATGTCGATGCTGACCTCGCGCCGCGATCCCGAGTTGATCTTGCGCCGGATGAACGAGGCTGGCGTGCTCGGCCGGTTCATTCCGGAGTTCGGCAAGATCGTCTCGCTGATGCAGTTCAACATGTATCACCACTATACCGTCGATGAGCATCTGCTGCGCGCCGTCGATGTGCTGTCGAGGATCGATCAGGGCCGCGACGAGGAACTGCATCCGCTCGCTTTCAAGCTCATGCCCTCGATCGAAGATCGCACTGCACTGTTCGTTGCCGTTCTTCTGCACGATGTCGCCAAGGGCCGTCCGGAAGACCATTCGACCGCCGGAGCCAAGGTTGCCCGAAAACTTTGCCCGCGCTTCGGCATGACGCCCAAGCAGACCGAAACGGTGGCGTGGCTGATCGAGGAGCATCTCACCATGTCGATGGTGGCGCAGACGCGCGACCTCAACGACCGCAAGACGATCATCGACTTTGCCGAAAAGGTCCAATCGCTCGACCGCCTGAAAATGCTTTTGATCCTGACCATCGCCGACATCCGCGCCGTCGGTCCCGGCGTCTGGAACGGCTGGAAGGGCCAGCTGCTGCGGACGCTGTACTATGAGACCGAACTGCTTCTGTCCGGCGGCTTCTCCGATCTGCCGCGCAAGGAGCGTGCGGCACATGCAGCCGACGTGCTGTTCGATGCCCTGTCCGACTGGAGCCAGAAGGACCGCAAGACCTATACCAAGCTGCATTACCAGCCGTATCTCTTGTCGGTGCCGCTCGAAGACCAGCTGCGCCATGCCCGTTTCATCCGGGAGGCCGACAAGACCGGACGGGCGCTGGCGACGATGGTGCGCACCCACCAGTTCCACGCCATCACTGAAATCACCATCTTGTCACCCGACCATCCGCGGCTACTGGCGGTGATTGCAGGGGCCTGTGCGGCAGCAGGTGCCAATATCGTCGATGCGCAGATTTTCACGACGTCGGACGGCCGGGCGCTGGATACGATCCTGATCACCCGCGAGTTTTCGGTCGATGACGACGAGATGCGCCGTGCTGCGAATATTGGCAAGATGATCGAGGATGTGCTGTCCGGCAAGAAACGCCTGCCGGAAGTGATCGCCAGCCGGACGAAACACCGCAAGCGCAACAAGGCCTTCACGGTGCCGCCCGCCGTCACCATCAGCAACAGCCTGTCGAACAAGTTCACCGTCATCGAGGTCGAATGCCTCGACCGCACCGGCCTGCTTTCGGAAATCACTGCGGTGCTCTCCGACTTGTCGCTCGACATCGCCTCGGCGCATATCACCACTTTCGGCGAGAAGGTCATCGATACGTTCTATGTCACCGACCTTGTCGGCCAGAAGATCACCACGGAAGCCCGGCAGAGCAATATTGTTGCGCGGCTGAAGGCTGTGATGTCGGACGAGGCGGACGAGATGCGCGACCGCATGCCGTCGGGCATGATCGCGCCGCAACACACGCGCTCCGTCACGGGTGCAAAAAAATCCAAGGCAGAATCATGAGCCTCGTCAAGAAATTCATGACCGTCGGTGGCGCCACGCTCGGCAGCCGCATCTTCGGTTTCGCCCGTGAAATGCTGATGGCCGCGGCACTCGGTACTGGCCCGATGGCCGACGTGTTTTATGCGGCGTTCCGGTTCCCCAACCTGTTTCGCCGGCTCTTCGCCGAGGGCGCTTTCAATGCGGCTTTTGTGCCTTTGTTCTCCAAGGAGATCGAAGCCAATGGCACGGATGGTGCCAAACGTTTCTCCGAAGAAGTGTTCGGTGTGCTCTTCACCGTCCTGCTGCTGATCACCATCGCGATGGAACTGTCGATGCCGCTCCTGGTGCGTTTCGTCATCGCGCCGGGCTTCGCCGACGATGCCGAGAAGTCAGCGCTGACCGTGCGCATGGCGATGGTGATGTTCCCCTACCTCATGTGCATGTCGCTGACGGCGATGATGAGCGGCATGCTCAATTCGCTGCATCATTTCTTTGCCGCCGCCGTCGCCCCGATCTTTCTGAACGTGGTGATGATCGGCGCGCTATTCTATGCGCTTTATACCGGCGCCGATCCGCTGACGACCGCCTGGTATCTGTCCTGGGGTGTGCTTGTTGCGGGTGTCCTGCAGCTTGCTGTCGTCTATTTCGGCGTGCTGCATGCCGGCATGAGCATCAAGCTCAAATTCCCTCGTTTCACACCTAACGTCAAACGCCTGCTGATCCTGGCCGTACCTGCTGCGATCACCGGTGGCATTACCCAGATCAATCAGTTGATTGGTCAGGCGATCGCATCGGCGCAGGACGGCGCCATCGCCGCCCTGCAATATGCCGACCGGATCTATCAGTTGCCGCTTGGCGTGGTCGGTATCGCCGTCGGCGTCGTACTGTTGCCGGAACTCTCGCGCGCACTCAAAGGCGGTCATCTGCGCGAGGCCGGAAACCTGCAGAACCGGTCCATCGAATTTGTTCTGTTCCTGACCATTCCGGCTGCCTTTGCGCTGTGGATCCTCTCCGACGAAATCATCCGGGTGCTGTTTGAACGGGGTGCATTCCACGCCGGAAATACCGCCGTTGTCGGTTCGATCCTTGCCATCTACGGCATCGGCCTGCCGGCTTTCGTGCTGATCAAGGCGCTGCAGCCGGGTTTTTACGCGCGCGAAGATACCAAGATGCCGATGCGCTTTTCGGCTATTGCTGTCGTGGTCAATTGTGCTCTGGCAATCACGCTGTTTCCACGCCTCGGCGCTCCGGGCATCGCGGTCGCCGAAGCAACGGCAGGCTGGATCAGCACAGTGCTGCTCTTTGTCACGCTGCTGCGCCGCGGTCATCTGGCTTGGGAATGGGCGCTCGTACGCCGCACGGCGCTGTTGGTTGTCGCCGCGTCGATCATGGGCGGCGTTCTCTATTACCTGCGCAGCGTCTTCGCCGCCTCGCTGGCGTCAGGATCGCCGTTCTGGACGAAGCTGGGGGCGCTTGGAATTCTGATCGGGGTGTCGATGGTCGTCTACTTCGCAGCCGCCTTCCTGATTGGCGGGGCTGATCTCTCGATGATCCGGCGCAATATCAAGCGCAAGGGCGCTGCCAGCGCAACGCCGCCAGAGGATAGTTAAGGCTATAAAGGCTTCAGGCGCGCTTTCCCGAGCGGCGCTTGGCGCTGAGGAAATGACGTTTCGACTTGCCGCAATAGGCCCATTGGCGTTTGGCGCCCGTATCGACATGAACGATACCATTGCAGTAACGGCCGATACCGCCGATGCCCGGCGCCGATCTCGCGGCGGCAAGGATCGCACTTTCCGAAACGCCGGGCACGCGGATATCAGCGGCCTGGCAGAACCGGTGCATCGAGCCGGAACGGTGGGAGCTCGGCCGGTGGCCGGAGGTGACCAGTGGCCGTCGGCCGGTTTTCGCAGCGATATGCGCCAGAATGCCCTCCAGACGCGGTGAAAAGCAGCCGGTTCTGACCGATACGGTCTGCACGGCGTAGGCTGTCGTTCTGCTGTGCACGGGAAGCTTCACTTTCCGCTGTTTGTCGTCCTTGGCTTCGGCGAGGGAAAAACCGGAAACGGCAAGCAGGCACGCGAGTGCGAGCGATAAAAGATTACGCATGACAATCCCCTTGGCATGGCCCGTCAGCGTCCTTCATTGGATCGGAGCACATGCAAATGTCGGTTCGCCGCGCCATCGATGTGCGCAGTACAGCTGAGAGCTCGGCCTAGGAACCTGGTTGTGTTGGCGGATTGGCAAATTCATCCGAATTGCAGCAAATTTATGGAATTTTCTTCTTTTAGCTCTAAATAGCTATGCCGTATTGCCGCCATGTTCATTAATTGAAATTGAACATTAGAGGAAAAAATTCCAATTTGAATCTTTGGATTCAAGGTCTTGGCATTCTCTTCCTCCACCCTGGAGGGAATTTGCCGCAGACACTGGCCGCAATCCTCTTGATCGCAGCTGCGCCTGTGTGCATAAGCCCGCCAACAGCAACAGAGGCCGGGCCCTCCACAAGCCCGAATGAGGACACGATGTCAGAATTCAAGCCGCTCGTTTTTTCCGGCGTTCAGCCGACAGGCAATCTCCACCTCGGCAATTATCTCGGCGCGATCCGCAAATTCGTCGCCCTGCAGGAAAACAATGACTGCATCTATTGCGTCGTCGATCTGCATGCGATCACCGCGCAGCTGGTGCATGAGGACATGCCGGGCCAGATCCGCTCGATTGCCGCCGCCTTCATCGCCTCGGGCATCGATCCGAAGAAACACATCGTCTTCAACCAGTCGGCCGTGCCGCAGCATGCCGAGCTTGCCTGGATCTTCAACTGCGTCGCCCGCATCGGCTGGATGGAACGCATGACCCAGTTCAAGGACAAATCCGGCGGCAAGAATGCCGAACAGATGTCGTTGGGCCTGCTTGCCTATCCGAGCCTGATGGCTGCTGATATTCTCGTTTACCGCGCGACGCACGTGCCTGTCGGTGATGATCAGAAGCAGCACCTGGAACTTGCCCGCGATATCGCGCAGAAGTTCAACATCGATTTCGGCGATCATATCCGCCGGACCGATTACGGTGTCGATATCAAGGTCGGCGAAGAGCCGGTGCATGCCTATTTCCCGATGGTTGAGCCGCTGATCGGCGGCCCGGCGCCGCGCGTCATGTCGTTGCGTGATGGCACCAAGAAGATGTCGAAGTCGGATGCATCCGATCTGTCGCGCATCAACCTGATGGACGATGCCGAGACGATCTCGAAGAAGATCCGCAAGGCCAAGACCGATCCGGACGCCTTGCCAAGCGAGGTCGATGGCCTGAAGGGCCGCCCGGAAGCCGACAATCTCGTCGGTATCTATGCCGCCCTGTCGGACAAGACCAAGGCTGAGGTGCTTTCAGAATTCGGCGGCCAGCAGTTTTCCGTCTTCAAGCCGGCGCTCGTCGATCTCGCGGTCACCGTTCTTGCCCCGATCTCGGGCGAAATGCGCCGCCTGATGGACGACACGACCCATATCGACAGCATCCTGCGCGATGGTGGCGAGCGGGCCAGGGCGCGGGCGGAAGTGACGATGAAACAGGTTCGGGAAATCGTCGGCTTTCTGCAATAATCCGCCGCAAAAGAAACCTTGCAGCCAAAAATATCGGGTGTAAGAGTCGCGTCATGGTTTCAACACGACTCTCAAGACTGGAAGGTCACCGCCGCAAATTCATGGCGGTGATCGACGATACCCCGGAATGCGGCCGCGCCGTTCACTATGCCGGCATGCGCGCTAAAAACTCCAATGGCGGTCTCGTTCTGCTCTATGTCATTGCCGATGCCGACTTCCAGCAATGGCTGGGTGTCGAGGGGATCATGCGGGCGGAAGCCCGGGCCGAGGCCGAGGCAACGCTTGCCAAGATCGCCCAGATGGTGCGCGAAACGATCGGGATCGAGCCGGAAATGGTGATCCGCGAAGGCGGCGCAACGGATCAGATCTACAGCCTGATCGAGGAAGACCGCGACATCGCCATTCTGGTGCTGGCCGCCGGTTCGGCCAAGGATGGCCCAGGTCCACTGGTTTCGTCTATTGCCGGCAAGACAGCCGCATTCCCGATCCCGGTAACTGTCATCCCGGATCTGCTGACGGACGAGGAAATCGATGCGTTGAGCTGAACCTTGCCGCCAAAACAAGGATCAATGGAATTGATCCTTGCGCGGCTGAAACGCTGGCCCACGCATCTTGAAGCAGCCGCCCAAACGGCTTATATTCTTTTGAATAGTTCTAAACAGGCTGGTTGAACGCGATCCCGGCCGACGCGGAGTAAAGACATGTTCATCCAGACCGAAGCCACGCCGAACCCCGCCACGCTGAAATTTCTGCCGGGTAAGGTTGTGATGGAAAACGGCACGGCCGAATTCCGCGACGCGGAAGAAGCCGCAGCCGGTTCGGCGCTGGCCGCGCGCCTGTTCATGATCCCCGGTGTGACCGGCGTCTATTTCGGCTATGATTTCATCACGGTCACCAAGGAAGCGCAGGAATGGCAGCACTTGAAGCCTGCCATCCTCGGCTCGATCATGGAACACTTCATGTCCGGGCAACCGGTCATGGCGGTGCATACGCGCGCTGAAGAAAGTGATCAGGACGGCGAGTTCTTCGAAGAGGGCGACGAGGCCATCGTTGCGACCATCAAGGAACTGTTGGAAACCCGCGTTCGCCCGGCTGTCGCCCAGGATGGTGGCGATATCACCTTCAAGGGTTTTCGCGATGGCACTGTCTTCCTCAACATGAAGGGCGCCTGCGCCGGCTGCCCGTCCTCGACGGCAACGCTGAAGCATGGCGTGCAGAACCTGCTGCATCATTTTATTCCTGAAGTGCAGGCGGTCGAAGCCGTCTAAGCGAGCGATTATCCGTGCCGCGACTATCCAGAAAAGTTGAAAAATCATGATCGTCCTGGCCATTGATACGGCTGGGGCGGGCTGTTTTGCAGCCGTCTACGACAGCGATAGCGATACGGTTCTGGCCTCGGCCGGGGCCGATATCGGCCGTGGCCATGCAGAGCAACTCATGGGGTTTATCGACGAGGCGCTCGCCGCTTGTGGCAAGGTGCTTGCCGATATCGGCCGCATCGCGGTGACCATCGGTCCGGGCTCCTTCACCGGCATCCGCGTCGGCGTTGCCGCGGCGCGTGGTTTTGCGCTGGCACTGAACGTGCCGGCCGTTGGTGTTTCAACACTTGCTGCCATTGCCGAAGCTGCCCGGGAAAGGCATCCGGGCCGCGCCATCCTGGCGACGATCGATGCAAAGCGTGACGAGCTTTATTGCCAGAGTTTCGAAGCCGACGGCACGGCGCGTAGCGAAGCGTTGATGCTGGAAATTCCAGACGCCCAAAGGATGTTTGCCGGTTTCGACGGCTTCATCTGCGGCACCGCCGCCCGGCATCTGACAGACAACGTTCCGGAAAGCGCCGCCCAAACGGACCTCACGGATATCCGTCTTGTCGCCCGCCTTGGTGCTGCGGCCGATCCTTCACTGGGCAAGCCGAGCCCGCTCTATCTGCGCGGCCCCGACGTCAAGTCGCAGGCCGGCTTTGCGGTGGCGCGAGCGTAAGATGTCGCTGACCGACTTTTTTGTCCGCAAGCCCGAATTCGAAATCTTTGCCCTGGAAACGGCCGACCTGCCGCAGGCGGCGGCCGTCCATAAATTGCGGTTCACGCATGCCTGGAGCGACGGCGAACTGCATTCGCTGCTGAACCAGGATACCGTTTTCGGCTTCATCGCCCGCCAGAACAATGCCTATACGCGGCCGTTTATCACGCAACCACTTATCGGCGGCTTTGTCCTGTCGCGGGTGGCGGCCGGTGAAGCGGAAATCCTGACGATCGGCGTCGATCCGCGGTTTTCGCGTCTCGGCCTCGGCTGGCGGTTGATGCGGGCGGCATTGCGCGAAGCGCGCGATCAGGCTGCTGAAGCCGTTTTCCTCGAAGTCGATGAGACCAATACTGCCGCGATCGCGCTCTACCGGAAACTCGGATTTTCCAAGGTCGGCGAAAGACGTGCTTATTATCAGGATGTTAACGGCGCCAAAACCGCTGCCCTTGTCATGCGGCTCGATCTTGGTTAGCCGTAGCTGCCTTGAACCGAATGATGTGAAGCGGACCAGGAAGAGAGACGCGCTTGCGCCGCAATGCCGACAGACCAAGCAGAGATCACGATAGACGCAGCACAGTGTCCTTGATGCTGACGCCGGATGGCGTGCCGAGGCGCTGCGCGTGATCAATTGGCTGCGCGTCACGCTGTGCATGACAATTCTCGTTCTGGCGACCGTTGTCATGGCGCCGCTGCAAATCCTGTTTCTGTGGCTGGACACACCGCAACGCCGCACCCTGCCGCGCCTGTGGCATCGCATGGCCTGCCGCCTCGTCGGCATCCGGGTCCGCGTCCATGGCACGCCGGACCGGCAGCGGCCATTGCTGCTGGTATCGAACCATGCCAGCTGGAAGGATATTCTCGTTCTCGGCTCGATCGCCGACGTGGTGTTCGTCGCCAAGTCCGACGTCAAGGCGTGGCCGGTCTTCGGCCTTCTGGCGCGTCTGCAGGCAACGATCTTCGTCGAGCGCGAGCAGAAACGCACCACCGGCAATCAGGTCAACGAGATCGGCAAGCGTCTGGCCGATGGCGAGATCGTTGTTTTGTTTCCCGAAGGCACGACCTCGGATGGCAACCGGCTTCTGGAGATCAAGACGTCGCTGTTCGGTGCCGCTGCCGCCGCCGTTCCGATGTCGCCGACGGGTGCCGTCCATGTCCAACCTTTGGCCATTGCCTATACCGGCATTCACGGCATGCCGATGGGCCGCTATCACCGGCCGGTCGCCGCCTGGCCGGGCGATATCGCGCTGGCGCCGCATCTGCTCGGTATCCTCTACGAGGGCGCCGTCGATGTCGACGTGATCTACGGCGAGCAGATCACCTATACGGCAGAGAGCAACCGCAAGGTCGTCAGCCGCCAGGTGGAGAAGAGCATTCGCGAGATGCTGGCTCTCAAGCTGCGTGGCCGCTGAGGCTGTCGTGGCCAAGGGAAAGGGCTTCAATTTTGGCCCTTGATGCTCTATGGAACCGGGCATGACACAGGAAATCGCCGTTTTATCCGCAAAGCCCGATGTGGCTCTTGAGAGCTCAGCCGTCCGCAAGGTCTTCGTGAAGACCTACGGCTGTCAGATGAACGTCTACGATTCCGACCGGATGACCGATGCGCTGGCCAAGGATGGCTATGTCGCAACCGATGTCATGGAGGACGCCGATCTCGTCCTGTTGAACACCTGTCATATCCGTGAGAAAGCCGCTGAGAAGGTTTACTCGGCGCTTGGGCGGCTGCGTGACTTGAAGAAGAAAAAGGCCGGCGAAGGCCGCGAAATGATGATCGGCGTTGCCGGTTGCGTCGCGCAGGCCGAAGGCGACGAAATCTTGCGCCGGGCACCCGCCGTCGATCTCGTCATCGGGCCGCAGACCTACCACCGGCTTCCCGAGGCGCTTCAGCGCGTCAAACGTGGCGAGCGGGTGCTGGAAACCGATTACGCCATCGAGGACAAGTTCGAGCACTTGCCGGCACCCGACAAGGCCAAGACAAAGGCGAGGGGCGTCACCGCGTTCCTCACGGTTCAGGAAGGCTGTGACAAGTTCTGTACCTTCTGCGTCGTGCCTTACACGCGTGGCTCCGAAGTCTCCCGGCCGGTTGCCCAGATCGTTGCCGAAGCACAGAAACTGGTCGATGCTGGCGTGCGCGAAATCACTCTGCTCGGCCAGAACGTCAATGCCTGGCATGGCGTTGGCGCCAACGGCGAAAAATGGGGTCTCGGCGACCTCCTGCATCGCCTGACGCAGATCGAAGGTCTTTCCCGCCTGCGGTATACCACCAGCCATCCGCGCGACATGGATGACAGCCTGATCGACGCCCATCGTGATCTGCCGCAACTGATGCCCTATCTGCACCTGCCGATCCAGTCCGGCTCCAACCGCATCCTGAAGGCGATGAACCGGCGGCACACGACGGCCGAATACATCGCGCTGATCGCCCGCATCAAGGCGGCCCGGCCCGATCTCGCGCTCTCTGGCGATTTCATCGTCGGCTTCCCCGGCGAAACCGACGAGGATTTCGAGGACACGCTGCGCCTGGTTGAAACCGTTGGTTATGCACAGGCATTTTCATTCAAGTATTCGACCCGCCCCGGAACGCCCGGCGCCGATCTTGGAGACCAGGTGCCGGAAGACGTAAAAGCCAAACGCTTGGAAAGATTGCAGGCTTTGTTGCTAAAACAGCAAAACGAGTTTGCTCAAGCCTGTATCGGCAAGACGATCGACCTGCTTCTGGAGAAGCCGGGCCGCATGCCGGGCCAGCTGATCGGCCGCTCGCCCTGGCTGCAGTCCGTGAATGTTGATGCAAACGCATCGCAAATCGGTGACATTGTTTCTGTACGAATCACTGGTGCGGGGCCTAACAGTCTGTTTGCCGAAGTGGTAAGCTGAAGGACCGCTAACTCAAGGAGCCTGACCGCTTGAACGGACACGAATTGGTTTCATCTTCGCCGCGCCAGTCGAAAACATCCGCGACAGACGTCAATCACTTCGTGCTCACATTTGAGAACAACCGGTTCGCCAGCGAGTTGTTTGGCCAGTTCGACCAGAATCTCAAATTGATTGAGCAGCGCCTGCATATCGATGCACGGCCGCGGGGCAATTCCGTCGCGATCTCCGGTGAAGTCGTCGCCACCAATCAGGCCCGCCGGGCGCTCGATTATCTCTACGGGCGCCTGCAGAATGGCAGCACCGTTGAACCCTCCGATGTCGAAGGCGCCATCCGCATGGCGGTCGCTGCCGATGACCAGCTCCAGTTGCCGACCATGGAAAAGAAAGCCAAGCTGAACCTCGCGCAGATTTCGACGCGCAAGAAGACTGTTGCGGCCCGCACGCCGACGCAGGACGCCTATATGCGCGCGCTGGAGCGGTCCGAATTGGTGTTCGGCGTCGGCCCGGCCGGTACCGGCAAGACCTATCTTGCCGTTGCGCATGCTGCCCAGCTTCTCGAGCGCGGCGCGGTCGATCGCATCGTGCTGTCGCGCCCTGCCGTGGAGGCCGGCGAACGCCTCGGCTTCCTGCCGGGTGACATGAAGGACAAGGTCGATCCGTATCTGCGGCCGCTATACGACGCGCTCTATGACATGATGCCCGGCGACAAGGTCGAGCGGGCAATCACTGCTGGCGTCATCGAAATCGCCCCGCTCGCCTTCATGCGCGGACGTACGCTCGCCAATGCCGCCGTCATTCTCGACGAGGCACAGAACACCACGACGATGCAGATGAAGATGTTTTTGACGCGTCTCGGCGAAAACGGCCGGATGATCGTCACGGGCGATCCAAGCCAAGTCGACCTGCCGCGTGGCGTCAAGTCCGGCCTGGTCGAGGCCCTGCAGATCCTCAAAGGCGTTGAAGGCGTATCGGTTGTCCGCTTCAAGGATGTCGATGTTGTCCGCCATCCGATGGTTGCCCGTATCGTCCGTGCCTATGAGGCAACGACGGCAGTGCATGACGAAAGCGAGCAGGGCGACCGCTAAGGCGGAAGCAAGCCAATCATGACGAGCCTTGATATCCAGATCAGCGTCGAGGAAGGCCCATGGCCTTCCGAAGCGGAACTTGCGTCTCTCAGTGAACGTGTGCTTGGCGCGAGCGCCGATTTCCTGAAGCGTGAAGAAAAACAGCCATTTCCCAAAATGCCGCCGGAAGTGTCGCTAGTGTTTACCGATGATGCCTCCATCCGGGAAATCAACGCAGAATGGCGCAGCCAGGATAAACCGACCAATGTCCTGTCGTTTCCCGCCTTCCCGGTGACGCCGGGCAAGATGCCGGGTCCGATGCTCGGCGATATCATCCTTGCCCATGAGACGCTGGTGCGCGAGGCCGATGATCTCGGCAAGCCTTTCGATGAGCACCTGACCCACCTCCTGGTGCATGGATTCCTGCATCTTTTCGGTTATGATCATATCGATGAGAGTGACGCCGAAAGAATGGAGGACCTTGAGACTCGCATTTTGGCCGGTCTTGGTTTATCTGATCCCTATGGGGACAGTGATCCCGTTTGATAGTTTGGAACAATGAGCGATTTTAGAGCGCAGCCGGCAGCGGCTGTTAGAGACGAGGCGGAAGCCTCCAGTCAGGACGAGGCGGGCAGTAGTAGCACCGCCCCCAAACCTGAGAACGGCAAGTCAGGCTCCTCCTTCTGGAGCCGTGCAGCCCGGATCTGGCGTGCGGGCAATGCCTCCAGCCTTCGTGAAGATCTTACCGACGCGTTGATGACAGGGGCTGCGGATGGCGATACGGCGTTTTCGCCGGCCGAACGCGCCATGCTCAACAACATCCTGCGGTTCCGCGAAGTCCGCGTCGAGGATGTCATGGTTCCGCGCGCCGATATCGAGGCCGTGGATCTCAGCATCACCATCGGTGAACTGATGGTGATCTTCGAGGAATCCGGCCGCTCGCGCATGCCGGTCTATAGCGAAAGCCTCGACGACCCGCGCGGCATGGTTCATATCCGCGACCTGCTTTCCTATGTGACCAAGCAGGCCCGCAACAAACGGCGCACCGGCAGCCGTTCTTCTGCGAGTGCTGCGGCAACCACGGCTGAAAAATCCGAAAAGCCGGTTCGCCAGCCCAAGCCGAGTTTCGATCTCGGCCGCATCGACCTGTCTAAGACCGTCGAAGAGGCCGGCATCATCCGCCAGGTCCTGTTCGTGCCGCCGTCCATGCACGCCTCGGACCTGATGCAGCGCATGCAGGCCGCCCGCATCCAGATGGCATTGGTGATCGATGAGTACGGCGGAACCGATGGCCTCGCCTCGCTCGAGGATATCGTCGAAATGGTTGTCGGTGATATCGAAGATGAGCATGACGACGAAGAAGTCATGTTTGCCAAGACGTCCGACGACGTTTTTGTTGCCGATGCCCGCGTTGAACTGGAAGAGATCGCCGCAGCGATCGGCCCGGATTTCGACGTGCGCGAGCAGCTTGAGGATGTCGATACGCTCGGCGGTCTGGTCTTTGCCTCGCTCGGCCGCATCCCGGCTCGGGGTGAGGTGGTCCAGGCTATCCCCGGCTTCGAATTCCAGGTTCTGGATGCCGATCCGCGCCGGGTGAAGCGCGTGCGGATCGTCCGCAAGCGCCCGCCCGCCCGCCGTCGTCCAGCAAAGGGCGAAGAGGAGGTGCCTTTCGAGGCCGCTCCAGCCGATGCGCCGGAGAAATCGCTGCGCGAAACCGGCTAAGCCTCCTGCTTTGAACGCTTAAACAGCGTTTCCAGGCACGACAAGCCGCCGCTTTTTTGGAACACTGCCCCACGTTGATTCGGATTGACGGTCACTGCGCGCGTTGTTTGCCGCGCCGGTGGCCGGGTGGCGGTTTGCGCCGATTGGGGGAAGTGAATGGAGTGGCTTGCGGGCAGGATCATGCTGTTGTCGGGAGCCCGCCGGGCACTTGTCGCCTTCGTCGCCGGTTTGATTGCGGTTTTCGCCTTGCCGCCCTTCGGCATTTTCGCAGCACCGTTTCTGTCTTTTCCGATTCTTGTCTGGCTGCTCGATGGTGCTTCGGGCAATCCCGGTCACGGTGTGCTCAGGCGCGGCTTTCCGGCATTCTGGATCGGCTGGTGTTTTGGTTTCGGCTACTTCCTCGGTGGCCTCTGGTGGCTGGGCAACGCGCTGCTCGTCGAGGCTGATGATTTTGCCTGGGCAGTGCCATTGGCCGTGCTCGGTGTGCCGGCGTTCCTCGCCTTGTTTTATGCCTTGGCAACCGCAGTCGCCCGCATCCTCTGGTCGGACGGCCTTGGCCGGATTGCGGCGCTCGCTTTTGCTTTCGGGCTTTTCGAGTGGCTGCGCAGCTTTGTCCTCACCGGGTTTCCCTGGAACGCGATCGGCTATGCGGCCATGCCGGTTCCGCTGATGATGCAGTCTGCCGCCGTGATCGGACTGGCAGGCGTCAACATGCTGGCGGTCTTCGTCTTCGCAGCACCCGCGCTCATCGGTACGCGCAAGGGGTTGCGCGTGGGATTGAGTCTTGCTGTTTTGCTGGTTGCGGCACATTTCGGTTACGGCTTCTACCGGCTGGCGCAGCCCTTGCCGCCGCCCGCCGATCCTGCTTTGACGATCCGGCTTGTCCAGCCTTTGATCGATCAGTCGAAGAAGATCGATGACAACGAGCGGATGGCGATCTTTGAAGAGCATCTGGAGCTGACGCAGGCGCCTCCCGCCGATGGCGGCAAACGGCCTGATATTGTCGTTTGGCCGGAAACCGCGGTCCCGTTCATCCTGACCGAGAATCCCGATGCGCTGCTGAGGATTTCAGATGTGTTGCAAGATGGCCAACTGCTCATCGCCGGCGCGGTGCGGGCTGAAGCCAGCGGCGCCGGCCAGCCACCGCGCTACTATAATTCGATCTATGTGATTGACGATCGCGGCCAGATCGTCGGCGCGTCCGACAAGGTCCATCTTGTTCCGTTTGGGGAATACCTGCCGCTGGAAAGCCTCCTCTCTGCCGCGGGGCTGGATACGGTCGCGATGCCTGGCGGCTTTTCCGCCGCGGCGACACGCACGCTGCTGACGTTGCCAGGTGGCAAGACGCTCTATCCGCTGATCTGCTATGAGGCTATTTTTCCTGGCGAAATCGGCATGGATGCGCTCCAGGGCGACGCACTGCTGAACCTCACCAATGATGCATGGTTCGGCAATACACCCGGCCCCTATCAGCATTTCCAGCAGGCCCGGCTGCGCTCCGTGGAGACGGGTTTGCCGCTCATCCGCGATGCCAACACCGGTATTTCGGCTGTTATCAATGGGCGTGGAGAGATAGTCACCGGCTTTCCGTTCGGAACAAAAGGCTTTGTAGACACAATTTTGCCGGGAAAACATGTATTGCTAATGAGCCCTGAGGCGCAAGAAAGGAGCGCAATCCTGATTGCGCTCCTTCTCTTCGGTTTGGCCGTTATTTCCCGCGCAAGTTTTATTCTGCGAGAGAATTGACCAAAAACCCCTAAAATTGCATAGTGGCATTTACCATCGATCTTCACCTATGTTCGGGGGGTTTCCGCCCCGGCTGCACAACGTATCGTGTAGTCTGCTCTCGGCAAGTGTCCAGGTTATGGAGCAACTGCAACTTCGCTTATTAGGAAACCGTTATGATAGAAAACAAGAAGAAGCCGAACCCTATCGACATTCATGTCGGTAGCCGGATTCGTCTTCGCCGCACCATGCTGGGCATGAGCCAGGAGAAGCTCGGAGAGAGCCTCGGGATCACCTTCCAGCAGATCCAGAAATATGAAAAAGGTACGAACCGGGTCGGCGCCAGCCGCCTTCAGAACATTTCAAGCATCTTGAATGTTCCGGTCTCCTTCTTTTTCGAAGATGCACCGGGCGATGCCTCAACCGGTCCGTCTGGCATGGCAGAAGCCTCAAGCTCGAACTACGTGGTCGATTTCCTGTCGTCCTCGGAAGGTCTCCAGCTCAACCGCGCATTCGTCAAGATTGGCGATCCCAAGGTGCGCCGCAAGCTTGTAGACCTCGTCAAGGCCTTGGCCGCAGAAGCGGAAGCCGAATAAATCTGCCCGCAGACATGGCATGAAAAAAAGCGGCCGGACAGTGCCGCTTTTTTTGTGTTCTGATCCAGGGCGGGACTGTCGCCCTCACAGTGGCAGAATGCCGAGATGCGGCATTAAAGCATCAAAAGCCCGGAAAAACGTTCCCTTCTGGCGGATATAAAGATATATTTATGTCCTTGTGTGCTTGTCATTTCGTGGCAAAATCACTAACACGTCTGAAGCATTTTTTCTTTGAGGGGACTTCCCGCATGCGCGCTAATTACCTGTTTACGAGTGAATCCGTGGCAGAAGGTCATCCAGACAAGGTCTGTGACCGGATCTCCGATGAAATTGTCGATCTTGTGTATCGTGAAGCCGCAAAAACCGGCGTTGATCCCTGGGGTGTCCGCATCGCCTGCGAAACGCTGGCAACCACCAACCGGGTGATTATTGCCGGTGAAGTCCGGGTGCCGGACACGCTTTTGAAGAAAGACAAGGATGGCAACGTCCTGAAGGACGCCGCTGGTCATCCGGTCATCAACCCGTCGAAGTTCAAGACCGCAGCCCGCAAGGCGATCCGTGAAATCGGTTACGAACAGGCTGGTTTCCACTGGAAGACCGCCAAGATCGACGTGCTGCTTCATCCGCAGTCGGCCGACATCGCCCAGGGCGTTGACAATGCCGCCGACAAGCAGGGCGACGAAGGTGCCGGCGACCAGGGCATCATGTTCGGTTACGCCTGCAAGGAAACGGCAGAACTGATGCCGGCGCCGATCTATTATTCGCATCGTATTCTTGATCTTCTGGCCGCCGCCCGCAAGAAGGGCGCTGATGAGGCTGGCCGTCTTGGCCCCGACGCCAAGAGCCAGGTCACTGTCCGCTATATCGACGGCAAGCCGTCGGAAGTCACGTCGATCGTCCTGTCGACCCAGCATCTTGATGAGGCCTGGGATTCGGCCAAGGTGCGCTCCGTCGTCGAGCCCTATATCCGCGAAGCGCTGCACGACATCGAGATTGCCGACGATTGCGCCTGGTACATCAACCCGACTGGCAAGTTCGTCATCGGTGGTCCGGATGGCGACGCAGGCCTGACCGGTCGCAAGATCATCGTCGACACCTATGGCGGTGCTGCCCCGCATGGTGGCGGTGCGTTCTCCGGCAAGGACACGACCAAGGTTGACCGTTCGGCTGCCTATGCTGCGCGCTACCTCGCCAAGAACGTCGTGGCCGCTGGCCTGGCAGACCGTTGCACGATCCAGATCGCCTATGCGATCGGTGTCGCTCAGCCGCTGTCGATCTATGTCGACCTGCATGGCACCGGCAAGGTCACGGAAGACCAGGTCGAAGGCGCGATCCGCAAGACGATGGATCTGTCCCCGTCGGGCATCCGCCGTCATCTCGACCTCAACAAGCCGATCTATGCCAAGACCTCGGCTTACGGCCATTTCGGCCGCAAGGCCGGCCGCGACGGCTCCTTCTCCTGGGAAAAGCTCGATCTCGTCAAGCCGCTCAAGGATGCTTTGAAGGAAGAAGCGCTGAAGGCCGCCTGATCAGGCTCTTTACGGACCTGCCGATAAAACTGTAAAGCGGATGTTTCCTGACGGAGACATCCGCTTTTATCGTGAAAGACCATTGCCATGACCGAACAGCACCGCAGCCGCTCGACCGAAGCCTTCTTCGGCCGCCGCAAGGGCAAACCGTTGCGCGCGCTGCAGGCGACGCATCTTGATACGGTCCTGCCCTTGCTTCGGCTGGATTTGGCATCGCCAGCACCGGTGGATGTCAAGACGCTGTTCAAGCATCCTGTCGAACGCGTGCGGCTGGAGATCGGCTTTGGTGGTGGTGAGCATTTGATTCACCGTGCCGTCGAAGACCCGTCGACAGGCTTTATTGGTGTCGAACCCTTCGTCAATTCCATGGCAAAGCTGGTCGGCTATATCGAGGAGCGTGGCGCGAAGAATATTCGCCTGCATGATGATGATGCAACGCAGGTGCTGGATTGGCTGCCGGAAAATTCAATCGATCAGATCGATCTTCTCTATCCGGATCCATGGCCGAAGCGGAAGCACTGGAAGCGCCGCTTCGTCTCTCCGGTCAATCTCGATCGGTTCGCTCGCGTGCTGAAACCCGGTGGCATTTTCTGCTTCGCCTCGGATATCGACACCTATGTCAACTGGACGCTCGAACATTGCCGTAATCACGCGGCGTTCGAATGGACGGCGGAAAATGCCTCGGACTGGCTGACGCCCTATGCCGGCTGGCCGAGCACACGCTACGAGGCCAAGGCGCGCCGGGAAGGCCGCAAGTCCGCTTATCTGACATTCCGGCGCGTCTAGGCCGGAATGTCATGTCAGTCTGTGGGTCTTAATGCAGGCTGACAGTGCGCAGGTCGTCTTCTGCGGCCTTGAAGAAGGTGCTGGAACGGTTGTCGGTCAAAAGGATCGGCGTGCCGTCGGCGCCGAACAGGGCCCACAGGTCAAGATCAGGGTCCATATTGGGCGCTTCCGGAAAAACGCGCGACACTTCGTCCGAGCGCATCTTGCGGATATAGCCAACCTCACCGGCGCCGAGATGGGCCAGGTCGTTTTTCGACAGATGTGAGCTGACGTGTTTCAATCCCATGAGTCGTACTCCGTGGCTTTGCGGGTTTCATCGCCGGGAAAGGCGAAGAAACTCGCAACACATTGATTTTCCTGTACGAAGTTCGGGGCCATTGGGAGCGGCCGGGTCCTAGGTGCAGCCAGCATGAACTGCCGGTTATCCTACTCTGGGACCAAAATATTAATTTTCTTTACCATACGGACAGGTTCCGGACGAATGAGGTCGACCGACAGCAGGCCGTTCTTCAGCTCCGCCTTGGAAACCTGCATTCCCTCAGCCAAAACGAACATCCGCTGGAACTGGCGGGCTGCAATGCCACGGTGCAGATAGTCGCGTTCACCGGTCTCTGACTGGCGTCCGCGGATGATCAGCTGGTTTTCCTCGGTCGTGACGTCGAGGTCGTCTTCTGAAAAACCGGCGACAGCCAGGGTGATTCGCAGGCTGTCCGGCTCATTGACCGACTCGTCCCGGCGCACCCGCTCGATATTGTAGGGAGGGTAACCGTCATTGCCCTTGGCGATGCGCTCCAGGGTCTTTTCCATCGCATCGAAACCGAGCAGAAGCGGGCTCGTGAAGGGCGTGATCCGGGTCATGTCTAGTCCTTGCAGCTCAAGCGACCGTTTTGACGGACCTGCGAGGCAGCATCCGCGAGGCCTCAATATGGTAGCTGTGCGTAGCGAGTGCAAGGCGCTTGCACTGCGCCAACAGGCAAATCATAGTCCCGCTCGCTGATTTGGAGGAGACCTGCATGGCCGAGCCGAGAAAGATTATCATCGATACCGATCCGGGGCAGGACGATGCCGCCGCGATCATGCTGGCGCTCGGCAGCCCTGGTGAGCTTGATGTGCTGGGCATTACGGCGGTCGCCGGCAATGTCCCGGTGGCGCTCACCTCGCGCAACATCCGGGTGATCTGTGAACTCTGCAATCGCCGTGACGTCAAGGTCTATGCGGGTGCTGACAAGCCTCTGGTTCGTCAACTGGTGACGGCGGAGCACGTGCACGGCAAGACCGGCCTGGATGGCCCGGTGGTCGAAGAGCCGACCATGCCGATGCAGACACAGCACGCCGTCGATTTCATCATCGAGACCCTGCTGGCCGAAGACGTGGGAACCGTGACGCTCTGCACCTTGGGTGCGCTCACCAACATCGCGCTGGCGCTCAACAAGGCACCGCAGATTGCCCCGCGAGTCCGTGAAATCGTCATGATGGGCGGCGGCTTCTTCGAGGGCGGTAACATCACGCCGGCGGCCGAATTCAATATCTATGTCGACCCGGATGCCGCCGATATCGTCTTCAAGTCCGGCATCCCGATCGTGATGATGCCGCTTGATGTCACCCACCGGGTGCTGACCTACAAGACCCGCGTTGAAAAGATCAAGGCGATCGGCTCGGCGGCCGCCGTTGCCATGGCCGAAATGCTGGAATTCTTCGAGCGCTTCGATATCGAAAAATACGGTTCCGATGGCGGCCCGCTGCACGATCCGACCGTCATCGCCTATCTCCTGCGCCCGGAGCTGTTCAAGGGCCGCGATTGCAATGTCGAGATCGAAACCAAGTCGGAGCTGACCGTTGGCATGACAGTCGTGGATTGGTGGCAGGTGACCGGCCGCAAGCACAACGCCAAGGTCATGCGCGAAGTCGACGATCAGGGTTTCTTCGATCTTCTGACGGAACGTCTGGCCCGTCTCTGATCGGCAGCATCAACATGAAACAAAAACGGCGCCGCAAGGGCGCCGTTTCTCGTTGGTGATCCGTGTGGCTCAGAATTCTTCCCAGTTGTCCTGGGCAAGAGCCGTGTTGCCGGAAACCTGCGGCACGGCCCGTGGCGCTGGAGCACTGTAGCGGGACGGTGCGGTCTTGGCCGGCGCGCTGTAGCTCGCAGTGGATGGCTTGGCAGGGGTGCGCATCTTGTCTGCCGTGCTGCGCAGCATGTCAGCCGAAGACAGGTTCTGACGGGCGACATGGAAGCGGGAGACCAGCGTGCTCAGCGCGCGGGCTTCCTCGTTCAATGCCATGCTGGCGGCGGTGGTTTCTTCCACCATCGCAGCGTTCTGCTGGGTCACCTGGTCCATCTGGTTGACCGCCGTGTTGATCTCCTTCAGGCCAACGGCCTGCTCGGAAGCCGAACCGGAGATCTGGCGGATCAGGCCATTGATCTGCACCACCTGATCGGCGATCTTCTGCAGCGCGCCACCGGCGCGGCCAACGAGATCGACACCATCCCGAACCTGGCCAGCCGAGGTGTTGATCAATGTCTTGATCTCCTTGGCGGCATTGGCCGAACGTTGTGCCAGTTCACGCACTTCCTGCGCAACGACAGCAAATCCCTTGCCGGCATCGCCAGCGCGGGCAGCTTCGACACCGGCGTTGAGCGCCAGCAGGTTGGTCTGGAAGGCGATTTCGTCGATGACGCCGATGATGCGGCTGACTTCGCCTGACGACTGTTCGATGCCCTTCATCGCGGCAATCGCCTTCTGTACCACTTCGCCGGACTGTTCGGCATCCGTGCTGGCGGTCTCGACGGACTTTGCCGCGACCTTGGCGTTGTCGGCGCTGGCATTGACCTGCGAAGTCAGCTGATCGAGCGCTGCCGCCGTTTCTTCCAGGCTTGCGGCCTGCTGCTCTGTGCGGTGCGACAGATCATTGGCAGCATTGCTGATTTCGCTGGTGCCGGTGCTAATGTTGACGACCGAGCTGTTGACCGTCTGGATCGTCTCTTCGAGGCTATCCATGGCGGAGTTGAAGTCAGTCTTCAGCTGGGCATATTCGCCCGGGAAATCGTCGGTGATGCGGTAGGCGAGGTCACCGGAAGAAAGCTGCGACAGGCCCTTGGCGAGCTTGGCGACAATCTCGCGCTGGGTTGCGTTCGACTGGGCGCGTTCGGCTTCGGACTGGTTACGCTGCTGCTCGGACGACTGACGCTCCTGTTGCGCTTCGGCCTCCAGGCGCTTGGTATCGGCGAGGCGATGACGGAAACCTTCCAGCGCCTTGGCGACGGAACCGGTTTCGTCGGTACGGTCCTGACCGGACACGGCGTTGGAGTAGACACCCTTGCTGAGGTTCTCGACATCGCTGACCAGCCCTGCAAGCGGCTTCTGGACGAAGCTGCGAACGGAAAGGTAGAGGCCGAGAAGCACGGCGCCAAGAACGATCAGGCCACCGATGATCATCATGTAGGTCTGATCGACGACCGGCGCGTTGATGGCACTCTGTGGTACGTCAACGAGGACCACCCAGGTCGTGTTCACATCGGGCAGGCTGAAGGGATAGACCACCCGTTCGAAGGTCTCGTTACCGTCATAGGTCAGATCATGGATCATACCCGGCTGTGCGGTGGACAGGGCATTCTTGACGATATCTGCACCAACACCGTCATATTCCTTCATCAGCAGGTCCGGGATCGGGGCGACCAGCCATTTGCCCGTCTGCGAGAGAAGCGTCACGCGGCCGGTGCCGAAGGGGCGGATATCCTTGACCTTGTTCGCAAGCGAGGAGAGGGAAACATCGACGCCGCTGGCGCCGATCAGCTTGCCGTTGGAGATGACCGGATAGGCGATCGAGGACATCGAATTGTTGTCGCCCGTCGTGCTTTCGGTATAGGGCGGCGACATGGCGCCCTTGAGGCTCTTGGCCGCCAGCGCATACCAGTCGGCCGAGTAGTCGGAATCGAAGGTCGAGAAGGTGATGCCGGTCTTGCTCTTGGTCCAGTAGGGGTTAAGCGTACCGTCCTTGCTGGCGCCGAATTCCTTCTGGCCTGCAAAGTCCTTGGATTTGCCATCGAAAGCATTCGGCTCCTCGGCAAACCAGCTACCGAAAGCGAATGCATTCTTCTCGACATTGGCTTTCAGCAAATCGACGACAGCCTTGCGATCGAGATAGCCACCTTCCTGGCCGCGGCTGATGATCCCGGCTGTTGAGCGGGCAGCGCCCGCCAGTTCGGCAATGTTGCTGGCAATGTCGGATGCGATGGATTTCGCCTCGGTACGCGCTTGGTCGAGAACCAGCGTTTCAACACGGTCCTGCGTCTGGGAGATGAGCACGTAATTTGAAGCAAGAAGGACGAGCGCAATGGTGCCGCCCGTGACCGCGATAAGCTTGGTCGCTAGCGATTTGGCCTGGAACTTGAACATGAATGTCCCCGCATGGTGAGAGGTCCGCGGGTTGAAGCCGCGGAATGACGCGATCTTTGGGTGGGAGATGCCCCCTCATGGAGCGCCGGATGCCAACCGGCATCGTTGGGCTGCCCATGATCTTGGGAAGACAGCCCTTTCAGGTGTTTGATAACGTGGTATTTATTAAAATTAGAACAACGTTGGAGACCGAAATCCCGTAGTTTTCACGGGATTTCCTCCGCAGTGCCGTGGCGGCGACGTCGGCTGTTCTGATTGCGCGGAAGCGCTCTGCCGGCCGCAGCCGCTCAGATTTTTGCGTCGACCTCGGCGGCCAAGGGGATGGCTGGCTGAGCACCCGGATTGAGGCAGGCAAGCGAACCGGCAACGGCCGCGCGCCGCAAGGCTGCATCGAAATCAAGACCGGCATCGAGGCTGGCGGCGAGATAGCCACAGAACGTGTCTCCGGCGCCGACGGTATCGACCGGCTCAATCTTCAGGCCCTTGGCACGATGGACGTTGCCGCCCCGCACCGCAACAACGCCCTCGGCGCCCAGCGTCACGATGACGGTCTGGCTTGTTTCCCGCGACAGAGCCTGCATGGCGTCTTCACGCTCGGCTGCTGAAAGGCCTTCGCGTCCGGCAAGCAGCTCGAATTCCGTCTCGTTGGCAACGACGATATCCGCCATACGGCCAAGCCGGGCGGCATCTGCAGTCAAAGGCGCGATGTTGATGATCGAGGTGATGCCCTTGCTCTTTGCCGCAGCAAGCGCCTTCTCCACCGATGCTGGCGGGATTTCCAGCTGCAGCATCAGCGTATCGCCGGCGCCCATCGTCTCGACGGCGGACTGTGCATCGCCAGCGCTGACCGTGCCATTGGCGCTGGCCACCACGACGATGACATTTTCACCGTCGCCACCGACAAGAATATGTGCGGTGCCGGTCGGCTCGCTTACGGTTTTCGTCAGCGACAAGTCGGTGCCTGCCTGTTTCAGGAGGGCCAGCGCGCCATCGGCAAAGCTGTCCGATCCGACTGCGCCCGCCATGCGGACGCTGGCTCCCGCCCGCCGCGCTGCCAGGGCCTGGTTGGCACCCTTGCCGCCTGCGGCGGTGGTGAAGCCGGTGCCGGTCACCGTTTCACCGGGCTTTGGCAGGCGTGCGGTGGTGGCGATCAGGTCCATGTTGATGGAACCGAAAACTGTAATCATCTGAAGTCTCTCCCGGGGCAGTCGATTTTCGCGGGACAGTGCCCGACAGGGTCAGTCCTCGTCAACCACCCGCAGCTTCAATTGCCCCATGCGCGCATCGAAGGATTTCTGATCGGGCTTGCCGTCAGGCATCGCCCCCGATGTTGCCAGGTCCAGTGCCTCGATGCGCGTGCCACGCTTCTTCAGCTTTTCCGAGGAAACCAGAATGTCGTCGACATCCTTTTGGGTGGTGAGGAAATGGCCATGCAGCTTGCGCACCCGGTCGTCGAGGCGGGTCAGGTCTTCCATCAGCCGGATTACCTCGCCCTGGATCAGATGTGCCTGCTCCCGCATCCTGGCATCCCTGAGAATGGCCTGGATGACCTGGATCGACAGCATCAGCAGTGACGGCGAGACGATGACGATCCGCGAACGGTGCGCCTTCTGGACGATCCCTTCGAAATGCTCGTGGATTTCGGCAAAGATCGATTCGGAGGGCACGAAGAGAAAGGCCGTTTCCTGGGTCTCGCCGGGGATCAGGTATTTCCCCGAAATATCCCGGATATGCACCTCCATGTCACGCCGGAACTGTTGTTGCGCCTGGCGGATCATCTCCGGATTTTCGGCACTGCGGATCGCATTCCAGCCCTCGAGCGGGAATTTCGCGTCGATCACCAGATCCGGCTGGCCGTTTGGCATGCGGATGGTGCAGTCCGGCCGCGACCCGTTGGATAGCGTTGCCTGGAAGGCATAAGCCCCCATCGGCAGGCCATCGGCGATGATCGTTTCCATGCGTGACTGGCCAAAGGCACCGCGCGTCTGCTTGTTGGACAGGATGCTTTGCAGTCCGGCCATGTCCTTGGCCAGCGACTGGATATTGGTCTGCGCGGTGTCGATGACCGCCAGCCGTTCCTGCAACCGGCGCAGGTTTTCATGTGTTGCCTTGGTTTGTTCGGTAATCGAGGTGCCGAGCCGGTGCGTCATGCCGTCAATCCGCTGGCTGATCGACTGGTTAAGCTCGGATTGGCGCGCGCCGAACACGTCGGCCATGGCAGCAATACGGCCCTGCATCTCCGTCTGCGCGGCGAGAAGCGCCGTCATGCGCTGCTCTGCATCAACAGCCGCCTGCCGGTCACGCCGCCTGCTGAGAACCGCCGGAATACCGGCAAACAGCAGGATGACGACAGCACCGAACAGGCACATGCCGAGCGTGACCGTGTAGGAGCCAAGGATGAACAGTGGCTGGTCGAGGGTGAGAATTGTCGGTTCCATCCAGGCAGCCTAGGTGGATTCGGCTTTGCTGACTAGATCAAAACAAGAACATTGGTAAATCGATCGATACAAACTGCTGCATTTGCTGCAAAAATCTTGAAAACGAGAATTCCATCGGCGCAAAAGATCAGTTATGGGAGCCAGATGACCATCAAGCCGCTCATCATTCTTCCCGATCCCGTATTGCGCCAGCTGTCCCAGCCGGTGGAAACAGTCAATGCCGAAATCCGCAGTCTGGCGGACGACATGCTGGAGACAATGTATGATGCGCCGGGCATCGGCCTTGCGGCGATCCAGATCGGCGTCCCGCGCCAGATGCTGGTCATCGACGTCTCGAAAGAAGGCGAGGACAAGCAGCCGCTGGTCTTTATAAACCCGAAGGTCCTGACGGCGTCGGATGAGCGGTCGGTCTACGAAGAGGGTTGCCTGTCGATCCCGGATTATTATGCCGAGGTCGAGCGGCCGGCGACGATTACGGTCGAGTACATCGATCTGGAAGGAAAGAAGCTGACCGCCAAGGCCGACGGCCTTTTGGCGACCTGCCTGCAGCACGAGATCGATCATCTGAACGGCGTGCTGTTCATCGACCACATTTCCAAGCTCAAGCGCGAAATGGTGATCCGCAAGTTCACCAAGGCCGCCAAGACCCGCGGCGCCAAGGCGATCTGACGCTTCCGTTGAAAACCTGGGCCTGCGGGACTATGATATCAGTGATATCATAGTGGAGGTTGCGCATGGGCGATCTGCTTCTTCGCGGAATTGACGATGCTCTGAAAATCGAGCTGCAGGAAAGTGCACGCCGCAATGGCCGCAGTCTTTCGGATGAAGCGATTGCGCAGATTCGGTCCGCCTTGGAAAAGGAGCGGCGGCGCGGGCAAACCGCGGGACAGCGTCTGCGCTCGATTCTGGGCGAGGCGACGTTTGAAGATGAGGAGTTGCGCGCCATCGAGGCGTTTCGCAAGCAGTCTGATCGTGCCCCGCCGGACTTCACATGATCGTTCTTGATACGAACGTCATTTCCGAACTTCAGGGGCGGCAGCATAGCGAGCGCATTCTGCGATGGTTGGACAGCTATGACAGTGAAGTGGTTTTTCTGACGGCCATCGCGCTGGCAGAAATTCACTTCGGTATCGCTTTGCTGGATTCGGGGGTGCGGCAAGAGAGCCTGCGTCAGACGTTCCTGCGAATTGAGAATGAGTTTTCCAGCAGGATCCTGAGTTTCTCGCAAACTGCGGCAGCACGATATGGAATCATTGCCGCCCAGCGCCAGAAGGCAGGCAAGACGATGGAAACCAAGGACGCCATGATTGCAGCGATCTGCCTGTCGCATGGCGCGACGCTGGCGACCCGCACTACAAAAGATTTCGAGGGGCTTGATTTGAAGCTCGTAAACCCGTTTGAAGAGGCCTGATCAGAACGGGGAACCGCGCGCCATGCCGCTTCGCATCATCTTCATGGGAACGCCGGAGTTTTCGGTCCCGACGCTGGCAGCACTGGCTGAGGCCGGTCATACCATCGTTGCCGTCTACACCCAGCCGCCCCGTCCCGGCGGACGCCGCGGTCTCGACCTGCAGAAATCACCGGTGCATCAGGCGGCCGAACTGCTCGGCATCGAGGTGCTGACGCCCATCAATTTCAAGGATGCTGTGGACCGTGAGACCTTTCGCGATTTCGATGCCGATGTTGCCGTTGTCGTGGCTTATGGATTGCTGCTGCCGGAGGAGATTCTCAATGGCACCCGGCTTGGCTGCTACAATGGCCATGCGTCGCTTCTGCCGCGTTGGCGGGGTGCGGCGCCGATCCAGCGGGCGATCATGGCCGGTGATCATGAGACCGGCATGATGGTGATGAAGATGGACAAGGGGCTCGATACCGGCGACGTGGCACTGACCAAGGTGGTTGCGATCGGTGACGAGATGACGGCTGGTGAACTTCACGACAAGCTGATGCTGGCCGGTGCGGGCCTGATGAGGGAAGCGATGGAAAAGCTTGACGGCGGCGACCTGCCGCTGACCCCTCAACCGGAGACGGGCGTTCTCTATGCCGCCAAGATTAGCAAGGCGGAGACGCGAATCGATTTTTCCAAGACAGCTACGGAAGTTCACAATCACATTCGCGGACTGTCGCCCTTTCCAGGTGCCTGGTTCGAGTTGGAGATCAATGGCAAGCCGGAGCGGATCAAGGTTCTCTCTTCGGTGGTCGAAACCGCCGGTGGCGAGGCTGGGGTGGCACTTTTTGACGATTTGACGATTGCCTGCGGCGATGGGTCGGTTCGGCTGACCCGGTTGCAGAAGGCGGGCGGCAAGGTGCTGGGTGCCGAGGATTTTAGGCGCGGTACGCCGATTCCTGCCGGCACAAGGCTTTCCTGATGCCGCGTTTCCGCATGACGATCGAGTATGACGGTTCCAATTATGTCGGCTGGCAGCGGCAGGACAATGGGCCGTCGGTGCAGGGTGCCGTCGAAAAGGCGATCCTGGCTTTGACCCGCGAGCCCGCTCTGATCCGCGGGGCAGGGCGCACCGATTCCGGCGTGCATGCCAGGGGGCAGGTGGCACACGTGGATCTCTCGCGGGCCTGGGATCCGCGGACGTTGCGAAATGCGCTGAATGCCTATCTCGGCCAGGCCGGGCAGCAGGTGTCGATCATCGATGCGGCAGAAGTGCCGGATGATTTCGATGCCCGCTTTTCAGCCCTGAGACGGCATTATCTCTACCGCATCATTTCGCGGCCATCACCCTTAGCGCTGGAGGCGAAGCGCGCCTGGTGGGTGTCGAAGCCGCTCGATCATGAAGCCATGCACGCAGCGGCCCAGAGGCTGGTCGGTTATCATGATTTTACCACATTCCGCTCCACCCATTGCCAGGCGAACAGCCCTTGGCGGACGCTTGACCGGCTGGACGTGACGCGGAATGGCGACGTCATCGAAATCCGGGCGACGGCACAGAGCTTTCTGCACAACCAGATACGTTCTTTTGCGGGCACGTTGAAAATGGCGGGCGACGGCCGGTGGACGCCGGATGATGTGCGGGCGGCACTCGAGGCCAAGGACCGCAAGGCCTGCGGCCCGGTTGCGCCGCCCGACGGGCTTTATTTCATGCAGGTCGATTACTGAAGGGCGGCGGGATAGATCGGCATCAGACCGAGCATGGGCGGCAGGGCTTCGCTGAGCATCAGGGACGGCAGGATCAGCAGGGCCGAGATCGCCGAAGCGAGCAGCAACTGGTTGTTGGTCACCGTCTTCATCAGCCTGAAAATCACGGTGAAATTGACCATTAACAACATGAGGGACAAGAGAGAGGCCAGCCCCTGGCTGCCGGGCAAGACCAGCCTGATCGCCAGTGGAACTGCCATGGCATAGACAGTCGGCACGGCCAGCCAATTGGTGCTGATAATGATCGAGGCCAGCATGCCGCCATAGCCGAGTGGTTTTGCCAGCACGGCCACCAGCACCAGCGGCACGATCCACATCGTCGCATCGACGAGGAACAGCTTGAAAATGAAGCCGATCCCGGTTTCCGTTCCGGTCGGCATCTGCTCCAGATAAAACAAGCGCCACGCTGCCCAGCCGACCGCCATGGCCGGAAGGCACCAGAGGAACGCGGCAAACGAACGCCAGACGCCGGCGGCCGTGATGTCGAGCCAGTCGAAGCCGCTCCTGTCGCCGAGGATCAGCAGCCAGATACCCTTCAGATAGGCACCGACTTCCTCAATCTGCGGCATGGCCAAACCAGCGGCTGATGAAGGTTTCGTAAATCTGCGTCAGGGTCTCGAGATCGGCGACGGCAACACGTTCATCGACCATGTGCATGGTCTGACCGACAAGGCCGAACTCGACTACCGGGCAGTAATCCTTGATGAAGCGCGCATCCGATGTGCCACCGGTGGTCGACAGTTTTGGCTCGCGGCCGGTGACGGCTTCGACAGCGCCTGACAGCGAGGCGATCAGCGCATTGTTGCGGGTGAGGAAGACGTGGCTCGGGCGTTCGCTCCAGGCAAGATCGTAGCGGACCGGCGGGCGGCCGGGGCGAAGCGGGCTTTCGGCTGCGGCACGATCCAGCCGGGCGATGATCTCGGCCTTCAGGCTATCGGCGTCCCAGGTGTCGTTGAAGCGGATGTTGAAGCTCGCCGATGCCTTGGACGGGATGACGTTGACCGCCTTGTTGGCGACGTCGATCGTCGTCACTTCCAGATTGGACGGCTGGAAATTGTCGGTGCCGCCATCGAAGGGTGGGTCCATCAGCGCCTGCGTCAGCGAGAGAATGCCGCGCACAGGGCTGTCGGCCAGATGCGGATAGGCGGCGTGGCCCTGAACGCCGTGCACGGTAATGGTGCCGGACAGCGAGCCGCGACGGCCGATCTTGATCATGTCACCGAGCTGGTCCGGATTGGTCGGCTCGCCGACCAGGCAGGCATCCCAGCGCTCGCCCCTGGCGGCCGCCCATTCGAGCAGCTTGGTGGTGCCGTTGATCGCCGGGCCTTCCTCGTCGCCGGTGATCAGGAACGAGATCGAGCCCTCCGGCGCCCCATGCTTATCGATGTGGCGGGCAACGGCGGCGGCAAAACAGGCGATACCGCCCTTCATGTCGACGGCGCCGCGGCCATACATTTCGCCATTGGCAATATCGGCAGAAAATGGACCATGCGTCCAGGCGCTTTCGTCGCCGACCGGCACGACATCGGTATGACCGGCAAACATCAGGTGTGGGCCGCCGGTGCCTAGCCGGGCATAGAGGTTTTCGATATCCGGCGTGCCTTCTTCGGTCGCCATTACCCGGTCGATGGTAAAGCCGAGCGGTTTGAGCATCGCTTCGAGCGCTGTCAGTGCGCCGCCCTCGGCAGGCGTCACGGACGGGCAGCGGATCAGGGCGGAGAGATTGGCGACGGGATCGATAGCGGTCATCAAGAAAGCCTGTTGTTTCGCGGGGCTTGGTTTAGCCGATCCATGCGGGGCTGTCACGGGGTTCCGCTTAGCGTTTGCAATGGTTGCCGCCAGCCGCGACTGCGTGGCGACCTCCGTCCTCAAGAGGGAGATCGYCGCCTTCCTCAACGCCTATAACCACGCCCGGAAAATCCGCCGTGGTTTTCTCTATTGTTTACTTGGCCGGGGCGCTGGAAAGTGCCGGGACAAAGTAAAGTATATGACGCCTTCCAGCGCCCCGTTCAGTGTTCGACGATGGGCAACTCCGGTTTCTCTGCGGGGATGGCGGCGCCCTTTTGATACGGGCTGACGCTGACGTTGCCGCCGCGYCAGGAAAGATATTGCTGTCGCAATACCGCTCGCCGGTCCTCATGTGTGCCTCACAGGCACGCCCCGCCATTTTGCAGACGGGAGGGAAACCACTTTCTGACACCCGGCACCGGCCCTGTCTCACCGCTACGCCTAGCGGTCTCGCCGATGACAGGACGCAATGATGATGGCACAGGTTTTGATCGCGGGGATTTGCGGGGATGATTTTCGGTGCGATTGGGGTGCGCGGGCGTAGGGGAGATTGGGCGACAAGTATTTGGCGTTAAAGGGAAGATGCTCGTTTTGTCCTGCTCACGCGAGATGATTTTTTAGCACCCGGGAGATGGATATTTCCTCCGTCGTCCCCGCGGACATGCCCGAGGATGAGGTGTTCGCGGGCGGCGGTTGCGTTCGGCCCGAATTGCCATGTCTAAATTCCACCGGTAGCACGTGAGAATAACCGGCAGGTTCATGCTATCTTGCTGCCGGGAATACCCTGAACCAGCGCAGGCGCAGGATGGTGGACGACCGGTGGATCATTCCTTGTCTTCCCATGTGGGTTTCTGACAAACACGCGGTCATTCCCCGTGCGCCGGTAACGGCGCAACGTGCCGAGATGGAGTTTTGAAATTGAGTGTTGCTTTTGCCAAGGATGACAGTGCTGAAACGGCTGCGGAAACCCATCTGCCGGACCGTCCGATTTCCCCGCACCCGAACCGGGTGACGGTGGCCGGATTGAAAGCGCTGGAACTGCAGCTTGAGCAAGCACGCGCTGCCTATGAGGCCGCGAGTGTCATCGAGGATGTCAACGAACGGCGGCGCCAAGTGGCAACCCCCATGCGCGATGCCCGCTACTTTGCCGCCCGGGTTCATACGGCCGAGATTGTCGCTGCGCCGGAGTCGACCGATACGGTTGCCTTCGGCAGCACGGTGACCTTCGCACGCAGCGACGGGCGTGTGCAGACCTACCGTATTGTCGGCGAGGATGAGGCCGATCCCAAGGCCGGGTCGATTTCCTATGTCTCACCGGTGGCACGGCTTCTGACGGGCAAGGCCGTTGGCGATGTCGTTGGCGCGGGCGATCAGGAACTGGAGATCATCGCCATCGCATAGCCGGCGCCCGGAAGGCATTTCGAACGCCCGAGGCTGGAAAAACCGTGTCCGGCTTCTATTTTTGGCCAGACCCGGAAAACGAAAGGACACTACGATGGCAAAGAATACCATCTGCCTATGGTACGATAAGGATGCCGAGGCCGCCGCCCGTTTCTACGCCGAGACATTTCCCGACAGCGCGGTGGGGGCCGTGATGCGGGCGCCCGGAGACTTCCCGGATGGAAAGCAGGGGGACGTGCTGGTCGTTGAATTCACGGTTGCCGGTGTTGCCTGTATCGGCTTGAACGGAGGTCCCACATTCAAGCAGGACGAAGCCTTCTCCTTTCAAATCTCAACGGAAGATCAGGAGGAAACCGACCGTTACTGGAATGCCATTGTCGGCAATGGCGGCCAGGAAAGCGAATGCGGCTGGTGCAAGGACAAGTGGGGCGTGTCCTGGCAGATTACGCCGCGCGTCCTGATGGAAGCGATGGCGGCGGGCGGCGGCGAAGCAAAGCGCGCCTTCGATGCGATGATGACCATGAAGAAGATCGATGTCGCGGTGATCGAAGCGGCGCGGCGCGGCTGAGACGCGGTGCGCGGCGTGACCGGACTGGTACGTCAGCTGGCCAGGGACAGGCCGCCGTGCCGGCTCACTTCGGTTTCGATTTCGGCGACAAGCGTGTCCAGCGCGGGATTGCGGGACTTTCGTGCCCGGCGCACCACATAGGCCAAGGCTGGAGGCGCCGGCAGCGGAGTGGTGACGATGCTCATCTCGGGGCGCAGATGGCGTTCGCTGAGCAGCGCAACGCCCAGTGCCGATGTGACTGCCGCGACAATCCCGGCAGCGCTTGAGCATTCAAAGACCGTCTCGAGAAAGAGATCGCCGTCCTGGCCGATATCGAAGGCCCATTGCCGGTAGAAGCACTCGTCGTCGAAGGACAGAAACGGAATGGGACCGTCCGGCGGCAGAATGACGTCGGGATGTTTGACCCAGTGCAGCTGTTCGCGAAAAAGGACGACGTCCGTCGGGCGGACCTCATGCGCGAAAATCTGTATGATCGCGGCATCCAGCTCGCCCCGCTCCAGCATGGCCCGCAGGACCAGACTCATCCGGACCTTGGTGCGCACCGCGACATGAGGGTGCAGGCGGCGAAACCGCCCCAGTATGCGGGCGAGATCGGTGCAGGTCGTGTCTTCGGTGAGCCCTAGCGCGATGCGCCCCGCCAGCGGCGTTTTCGTCAGGCTGAGCAACGCTTCGTCGTGGAGGCCAAGGATACGCTCGGCATAATCCAGCAGATCCTCTCCGGCGGCCGTAAAGACCGCAGCACCCGGTTTGCGGCTGAGAAGATCACAATCGAGGCTGCCTTCCAGCCGCTTGATCTTGTGGCTCACGGCCGATTGCGACAGGCCCAAAGATTTTGCCGCACGCGTAACTCCGCCATGGCGGCGAATAGCCAGCAAGACGCGCAAGGCGTCGATTTCAAGTCTGCGGCTGTTGAGTTCACTCATGGCAACACTCACGATGTGATGTTCGGAAACCATGCGCTTCGCCAATAATTTTCGCAAGTTTCCATCACGAAAGCGGAGTCTATGTCATGTCGTGATCGAAATTTGTCATGTGCCGGCGCATCGTGTTTCCTCTATGGCTCGACGGGACCGATATCCCAGCGAGTATTCCATGACCGACCAAGCTCTCTCCCGGCCAAAGCCTCAGCGAAGCCCTTTCCTCTGGCCGTTGCTGGCGACACTTCTGATCATTGGCTGGAGTTCCGGCTTTGTCGGTATTCGCTTTGCCATCGAAGAGGCAAGCGTCGTGCTGGTGTTGTTCTGGCGCACCCTTCTGTCAGGGGTGATCCTCCTGCCGTTCGCGCTGTTGATCGGGCCGCGGATGACGCGGCGCGGCGTGCTCGAACAAATGGCCTTCGGCGTCATGTCGGTATTTCTGTATCTCGGCGGCTTTGCCCTGGCGATCGAGCAACGGGTTCCCACGGGGCTTGTCGCTCTCATTTCGGATCTTTTGCCGCTGGCGATTGCATGTCTGTCACAGCCTGTCCTCGGCGAACGGCTGACAGCGCGGCAATGGCTGGGAACGGCGATCGCGGTCGCAGGCGTCCTGTTCGTCTCGCTCGACAGCCTGAGTTTTGGCGCGGCTCCGTTATGGGCCTATGCCCTGACGGTGGGCTCGATGCTGGTCTTTGCGCTGGCATCCGTTCTTTACCGGCGGCGGCGCACCCAGCATATGCCTGTCCATCAGAGCCTGTGTGTCCAGACGCTGACCGGCTCGGCCCTCTTTGCCGTGTGTGCCCTGATGCAGGGGAGCCTTGCCCCGCCGATGACTGCCAATTTTGCCATCGGCATGGCATGGCTGGTGCTGATTGCGACCTTTGCTGCCTATTCGGTCTACTATACCAGCCTGCGCCTGTTTCCCGTGGCGCAGGTGAGTGCTGCGATCTATCTCAGCCCGCCCGTGACCATGCTGTGGGCCTGGGCCTTGTTCTCCGAACCGCTGACGGTAACCATGTTTATCGGTCTGGCGGTGACACTGGTTGGCGTCTGGCTGACGTCCAAAGCATAGGCGGTTGCGTTATCAGCCGGCACCGTTTTACCAGCCGCGCCAGCCCGTGGATGCCACCAGGTCGTTGCGGATAAAGGCGATGTCGTCGGAAGCAGCAAGCGTACCGGCGCCGGGGAGACGGCCGCGGCGCAGTGAAGCCACGGCTGTCGTGCGGCGCGTGGTCCTTTCGGGCAGGTCGGGGCTGCACAGGTTTTCAGCGTCGAAACCCGCCGGATCGATCGAGAGGACACGGATGCCACGCTCCGCGAAGTCGCGGGCGAGGCCGAGTGTCAGCATGTCGATGGCGCTCTTGACGGTGGCCAGCGTTTCCGCATCCGGAGTTCCGGCCGCCGGTGTGGCATTGGCCGCCGCGCTCATGTTGATGATGACACCGCCCCTGCCGGCGAACTGGCGGGCCGCCTCCTGGCACATCAGGAACGTGCCGAACACATTGACGGCAAAGGTGCGGTTGGGGTCTGCCTCTGCCTGCCGCGGGGCGGCCCGGACAATGCCGGCATTGTTGACGACGATATCAGGCCGGCCGAAAATCTCGATCGTGGCCCGGAAGATGCGCTTCACATCCTCAGATTTCGACACGTCGCCTTCGACGGCGACAGCCCGGCCGCCACCCCGGACGATCTTTGCGGCAAGACGGGACGCACCCTCGCTATCGGCGGCATCATTGATGATGACGGCTGCACCTTCGGCGGCAAGGCGGGCGGCGATCCGCGCCGCTGGTCCATTGGCAACGCCGGTGACGACGGCGGTTTTTCCGGTCAATCTGGTCATAGCAATTTCCTTGATTCTTCGGACATGTTGATCCGATGAGCCAAGCATGCGGCAGACAAGGGCTTTGGCGTTACAACGATACTCCGAGATTTCTATGCGATCCTGCAAATGTGGAGGAGGAGACATTCCCAGCGCCGAAATTCCGCAGTAGCGTCGGTTCAGTCGAAAATCAGGACATCGCTTCCGCTCCATGCAGAACCAGACAGAACGTTTCGGTGAAATCGCTGAGATCATTGCGCGGCATACCTCGGGGACGGGGATGTTTCCGACGGCGATCGACAACCTGCTTTTGGGGCGCCAGACCGCGCCAACCGACCCTGTGCATCTGGCCCACCGCCCGGCCTTCGCGCTCATTGCCCAAGGACAGAAAACCGTGACGCTCGGGCAGGATGTCTATCATTACGGGGCTGGCGATTGTGTCGTGGTGTCGTTCGACCTGCCGGTCGTCTCGCGCGTCAGCGTCGCCAGCCCGCAGGCACCACATCTGGGGCTTGGCATGGTGATCAATCCCGACCGTCTGCGCGAAGTGTTGCAGCGGATCGCGGTTCCACCTGTTGCGGCAACGGCAGACGGCATGCGGGGCCTGGCCATCCACAAGGCATCGCCAGCCCTTGTGGATGCGACGCTGAGATATCTGAGGCTCCTCGATACTCCAAGCGACATCGCGGGCGTGGCACCTCTTGTCGAGCAGGAAATTCTCTATCGGCTGCTGACAGGGCCATACGGGCCGCGACTGATCCAGATCGCCACGGTCGACAGTCCGGGAAACCGGGTGGCCAAGGCGATTGCCTGGCTGCGGGAACACTACGTGCGGCCGCTGCGGATCGAGGAACTGGCAGACCATTGCGGCATGAGCGTTTCGTCACTGCATCATCATTTCAAGGCGGTGGCGGCGATGACGCCGATGCAATACCAGAAGCAGTTGCGGCTCTATGAAGCGCGCCGCCTGATGCTGGTCGACAATATGGACGCCGGCATGGCTGGGCATACCGTCGGTTACCAGAGCCCGTCGCAGTTCGGCCTGGAATATACCCGTTTCTACGGCCAGTCGCCGCTGCGCGATGTCTCGATGCTACGCACGCAGGTCGCGGCCGAATAACACAACAGTTTTGAACGCGCAGAGTGGCGTTCGAAAAGCCGTGGACGCGCTGGCAAAACGGCCATTGCGTCCTATCGCCCATGAGAACCCCGCCTGCAGGGCCGGGATCTTCCACCGCTATCCTTACAGAACTATGGAGCTAACCATGCGTTACAATCAGCTTGGCAATACCGGCCTGTTCGTTTCGGAAATCTGCCTGGGAACAATGACCTTCGGATCGGCCGAAGGCGCCTTCTGGGGCGGCATCGCCGGTGTCGACCAGGATGCGGCCGACCGGATCGTCGAACGGTCCCTGGCTGCCGGTGTCAATTTCATCGATACCGCCGACGTCTATTCAGCCGGTGAATCCGAACGCCTGCTCGGGCAGGCGCTGATCAATCTGGGCGTCGAGCGCAAGGACGTGGTGATCGCCACCAAGGTCTATGGTCAGATGGGCGATGGCCCGAACGATCGTGGCGCTTCCCGCGGCCATATCATGGACTCGGTCGAGGAGAGCCTGGACCGGCTGCAGATGGACCATATCGATCTCTACCAGATCCACGGCACCGACACGGTGACGCCGATCGACGAGACGCTCAGGGCGCTGGATGACCTGGTTTCCGGCGGACTGGTCCGTTATGTCGGCATGTCCAACTGGCAGGCCTGGAAGATCGCCAAGGCATTGGGTGTTTCCGAGCGCAAGGGGTTTGCCCGGTTTGAGACGCTGCAGGCCTATTACTCGATCGCCGGACGCGATCTGGAGCGCGAAATCGTGCCGCTGCTGACCGAGGAAAAGATGGGCCTGATGGTCTGGTCGCCGCTCGCAGGTGGCCTGTTGTCGGGCAAGTATGGACCGGGCGCACCGGGCAATGGCGAGGGCCGCCGGGCGAATTTCGATTTTCCGCCGGTCGACAAGGACCGGGCCTGGGCCTGTGTGGCCGCCATGCGCGAGGTTGCGGAAAAACATGGTGCCAGCGTCGCCGAAGTGGCGCTCGCCTTCATCCTCGCCAAGCCCTTCGTCACCAGCGTCATCATCGGCGCCAAGCGGGTGGAGCAGCTGGAGGAAAACCTGAAAGCGGTGAAGCTCCGGCTCGATGCCGATGACATGGCCAAGCTCGATGCTGTCAGCGCCCTGCCGCCGGAATATCCGGGCTGGATGCTGGAACGGCAGGGAGCGGCCCGCCGGCCACAGCCGTTCGAAGCGAAAGCATGACGGCGCGGGGCGGCCGTTTGCGCCGCCCTTGCCATCATCGGGCTTGCATCTGCGGCACATTCCGCCGAGAAAGAGGGCACTGCTTTTAATATCTAATCTCGAAAGACATGCATTGAACGACAACCCCGCCGCCGCCGTCGATGCCATCGCGCAGATCAGCGCCGTGCCGACCATTCTCGATGTGGTCTGCAGGACGACCGGCATGCGCTTTGCAGCGGTGGCGCGGGTGAGCACTGACCGGTGGATTGCCTGCGGTGTTCAGGACAACCTGGCTTTCGGGCTGGAGCCGGGCGGCGAGCTAAAGATCGAGACGACGATCTGCAACGAAATCCGCGATCACCGCCAACCCGTCATCATCGACAACGTGGCCGAGGATCCACTGTATTGCGGCCATCATACGCCAGCGCATTACGGTTTGCAGAGCTATATCTCCATGCCGATCACGCTGGCCGATGGCTCCTTCTTCGGCACGCTCTGCGCCATCGATACGGTGCCGCGCACATTGAACACGCCCGAAATCGTCGGCATGTTTCAGCTGTTTGCCAATCTGATCGCGTTTCATCTCGACGCCCATGACCGGATGGATCAGGAGCGGCAGAGCAGCGAGTTGCGTGAACAGTTCATCGCGGTGCTCGGTCACGACCTGCGCAATCCGCTCGCCTCGCTCGACGCCGGCACACGGATGCTGCAGCGTACGGTGGCGGATGACAAGGGCAAGACGGTTCTTGCGCTGATGCAGAACAGCATTTCGCGGATGTCGGGCCTGATCGACAACGTACTCGATTTCGCTCGTGGCCGATTGGGCGGCGGCATTTCGATCGAACAGGCCGACCGCGTGCCGCTTCGGCCTGTGCTGGAGCAGGTGGTCGCGGAACTGAAAATGGCCAATCCGGGCCGGAGGATCGAGGCTGATCTGGCGGAGGCGATGGTGCGCTGCGACGAAGGCCGGGTCGGGCAATTGCTGTCCAATCTTCTGGCCAATGCGCTGACGCATGGCGATCCGGAGGCGCCGATCCGGATACGCTCGGCGATTTCAGGCGGCCGCTTCGAGTTGACGGTGAGCAATACCGGCGAACCCATCCCGGAAGCGGTGGTCAAGGACCTGTTCAAGCCGTTTGTGCGCGCTTCGGCCAAGGCAAATCTGGAGGGCCTCGGTCTCGGACTTTATATTTCCTCGGAGATTGCCAAGGCGCATAGGGGCTTTCTTCAGGTGACATCGACGCAGGAAGAGACGCGCTTCACCTTCCAGATGCCGCAGCAATAGGCGGCATTTTTCCGGCTTCTCTGTTGTTCAGCGGCCGTATTGGTTTGGCCCTTGGGTGCCCGGCCACAGACAGAGCGCGAGGAAAAGAACAGGGCTGAGGACAGGAATGAACAGGCAAATCGCGAGATGGCCGGGATAGCCGATGTCGTGCAGCCGCTTGATGGTCAAAAGTGCGATCGAAGCGGTAGAGACAAGCGCAGTGACCACCAGGATCAGGGTCCAGAGCGCCAGCGGGATGTCATTGCCCTGATGGGCGAAGACACGCGACAGCACAAAGCCGCTCATGGCGGCCCAGAACAGCCAGCCGAGGAAATAAAGCAGGCGGCCAATGCGGCCGGAGGGGCTGAAGAACAGCCAGGACATGCTCTGCTGCCCCTCTATTTGCATTGTGGTTAGTCTCGCAGGAGTTCGTTGATGCCGGTCTTCGAGCGGGTCTTTTCATCGACGCGCTTGACGATGACGGCGCAATAGAGGTTCGGGGCAACCAAGCCGTTCGGCATCACTGCACCGGAACCCATCGAGCCTGCGACGACGACGGAATAGGGTGGTACTTCGCCATAGGTCACTTCGCCGGTTGCGCGGTCGACGATCTTGGTCGACTTGCCGATGAACACGCCCATGCCGAGCACCGAGCCCTCGCGCACGATGCAGCCTTCGACCACTTCCGAGCGGGCGCCGATGAAGCAGTTGTCCTCGATGATCGTCGGGCCGGCCTGCATCGGTTCCAGCACGCCGCCGATGCCGACGCCGCCGGACAGATGCACATGCTTGCCGATCTGGGCGCAGGAACCAACGGTCGCCCAGGTGTCGACCATCGTGCCTTCGCCGACATAGGCGCCGAGATTGACGAAGGACGGCATCAGGATGGCATTGGGAGCGATATAGGCGGAGCGGCGCACAACAGCATTTGGCACTGCGCGAAAACCGGCGTCGCGGAACTGGTTTTCGCCCCAGCCTTCGAATTTCGAGGGAACCTTGTCCCACCAGGTGGACTGGCCCGGGCCGCCCTTGACGACCTCCATGTCGTTCAAGCGGAACGACAGGAGAACGGCCTTTTTCAGCCATTGATTGACGGTCCAGTTGCCATCAGTGCCGCGTTCGGCCACGCGCACCTTGCCGCCGTCGAGCAGATTGAGAGCCGTGTCCACCGCATCGCGGATCTCGCCCTTGGTGTTGATGGTGACGCTGTCGCGGTTGTCGAACGCGGTGTCGATGGTCTGCGACAGGGAGGCGAGATCATGGGTCGTCATCGGAATTCCTTAAACTTCGGCGTCTATCGTAACCTGCTCTAGAGCATGATCCCGAAAAATTGAAGTGGTTTTCGGTTGCAGTCGGGGCTGGATGAAGGTGTATGTCCCGGAATGAGCACGGGTGATTTGATCCGTAGCGACCAGGATGTTGAAAGGAGCATCCGGCAGCGATGATTTGCAGCCGGTTTGCGGCAGGAAAGTTTGACATGGCAAGAATGAAGAAGCGGAATCTGCGGCGCAAGGATGGGGTCTGGGATCCCCTGGTCGATAGCCAGCAGACGCGCAAGCGCGCGGCGGGCGTTCCACAGACACCACAATCAATGTCACCATCCTACAGGCTCGCCTATACGGACGATGATTTCATGGCTCGCGAAGAGCTGCGCCCCATGCGGTTGCAGCTGGAATTGCTGAAGCCCGAAATGATCATGGCCGAACGCGGCATCAATTCGACGGTGGTGATGTTCGGCGGCGCCCGCATTCCCGAGCCCGGCGGCGATGCCTGGGCGGCGAAGAACGACACCCAGCGCCAGAACCTGACGGCTGCCTCTGTCTATTACGAGGAGGCTCGCAAATTCGCCCGCCTCTGCTCCCAGCATTCGGCCGAGTCCGGCTATACGGAGTATGTGGTGACCACCGGCGGAGGGCCGGGCGTGATGGAGGCGGGCAATCGCGGCGCCGACGACATCGGCGCGCCGTCGATCGGATTGAACATCGTGCTGCCGCACGAGCAGGCTCCCAATCAATATGTGACGCCCGACCTGTCGTTCAACTTCCACTACTTCGCCATCCGCAAGATGCACTTCCTGTTGCGTGCCAAGGCCGTCACGGTTTTTCCGGGCGGTTTCGGGACGTTCGATGAGTTGTTCGAGACGATCACGCTGATGCAGACGGGCCGCATGGCACTGGTGCCGCTGATCCTGTTTGGCGAAAAATTCTGGCGCAGCGTCATCAATTTCGAGGCGCTGGCCGATTTCGGCACCATCGCGCCCAACGATCTCGATCTCGTTCAGTTCGTCGAAACTGCCGAGGAAGCCTGGGAGATCATCTCGAAATTCTACGAGACGGTTGATCCGGCAACAGTGCCCGTGGCCTCCGGCGCGCGATAAAGCGATCACGATGCCGTCTTTTCCGGCCCGCGTCTGAACCAATCGGCGCGGGCTGCGTTTTCACGTCAGTCATCGACATGGGAGACGATCATGAGTGACAAGAACCTTTCCGACATAGCCTCGAAAATGCGCGATATCGATATCGCCATGTTATCGACCCACACCGATGGCGGTGCCATCGCCGCACGTCCAATGAGCAACAATGGCGAGGTCGATTACGACGGCGATTCCTATTATTTCACCTGGGAAAAGTCGCGGATGGTCGATGATATCAAACGCAACTCCAAAGTGGGTCTGTCCTTCCAGGGGCAGAAGGCCTTCATGGTGGCGGTGGAAGGCGAAGCCGATGTCATCAAGGACAAGGCCATGTTCAAGAAGCATTGGACGCCGGATCTCGATGACTGGTTCAAGGACGGCATCGACACCAAAGGTATGGTTCTGATCAGGATCAGCGCCGTCCGGGCGCATTACTGGGACGGCGAGGATGAGGGTGAAGTCAAGTTGGCGGCCGCCAAACGACGCCATTAGGCGTCCGACGGGTCCCTGCCGCCGCCAGTAGCGCAACCGGCGTTGTGTCGCAGTGACAGCGCGCCGCGGCTGTGGCAATGAGCCGTGATGAAAACCCTGCGGCTTGTCTTGAGAGATAGAGTGTCGGCCAGCGCGATTGCCGTGCTGTTCGCTGCCATGCTGTTGGTCCAGGGGCTTCTCTCCGGTGTTGCCCATGGAACGATGGCCAGCGCTGCCGTCGATCCGTTCAACATCCTTTGCATCGCGCATGAGGACGGGCCGCAGCAGACTTTGCCTGACGGTGGGCCTGCAAAGGCCGCCCATGACCTGTGCGCTACGCTCTGCCAGATAGCGGCTGGCTATACGCCTGCTTTGCCTGGCCGTTCGATCGATATCCTAACGCCTGTTCTTCGTGCGGCGGCCGAAATCTATGTCGTCGCAAAGCCAACTCCGCGTGTTGTTTTACGCAGCTTCCTCGCCGAGGCGAGAGCCCCTCCATCCTCTTCCGCATGACGTCTTGAATCCCGGCCGCGCGTGACGCGGTGGCCGCTATCTAAGCTCATCTGGAGAAACCCATGTCCGATTTCACCATCGGCCGCGTGGACGCTGCTGTTGCGGTGCGTTCGCCGTCCGACCTTTACCGCGCCGTCTGGCGCTGGCATTTCTATGCAGGCCTTCTGGTTCTGCCGTTTCTGATCACGCTGGCAGTCACCGGCGCGCTCTATCTGTTTCGCGACGAGATCGATGGTCTCGTCTATGCCGACCTGAAGCGGGTCGAGGTTCAGGAAAATACCGCCACGGCCGCACCCTCAGTGATGGTCGCGGCGGCGCTGGCCGCCTATCCCGGCACGGCGATCAAATATACCGATCCGCCATCCTCAACCGATTCCGTCGAGATCACCGTCAGCACGCCTGCTGCCGGCCGGATGGCGGTTTACGTCAATCCCTATGACGGAAAGATACTGGGCGCGTTGCCTGATCGCGGCACCATCATGTGGACCATCCGCAGCCTGCACAGCCTGAAATATTTCGGCTCTTTCGCGCGGACGCTGATCGAGATTGCGGCGGGGTGGTCGATACTTCTGGTCGCCACCGGCATCTATCTCTGGTGGCCCCGCACCCAGACAGGCGGGGTTGTGAGCGTACGCGGCACGCCGAAACGGCGGGTATTCTGGCGCGACACCCATGCGGTCAGCGGCATCTTCGTCGGCTTCTTCATTGTCTTTCTCGCCGTGACCGGCATGCCCTGGTCGGGCGTCTGGGGCGAGAAGGTCAACGAATGGGCGAACGGCAACAATTTCGGCTATCCGGCCGGCGTGCGCACAGCCGTGCCGATGTCCGGCGAACATCTTGATCATATCGCCAAGACGACGTGGTCGCTGGAACAGGCACAGGTTCCGCAATCGACAGGACAAGGTGTCGTGCCGATCAGCCTCGATCAGGCCGTCGCCACGTTTGACAGGCTAGGCCTGCATCATGGCTATGCCGTCAACATTCCGGCAAAGCCGCAAGGCGTCTATACCGGCTCCGTCTATCCTGACGATGTTTCGCAGCAGCGCGTCGTGCATCTCGACCAGTATAGCGGCAAGCCGCTGATCGACATGAGCTATGCCGATTACGGCCCGCTCGGCAGGGCGCTGGAGTGGGGCATCAATGTCCATATGGGGCAGGAATTCGGGCTCATCAATCAACTCGTACTACTCGCGGCCTGCATCGCCATCGTGCTGCTTGCGGTTTCGGCCGCTGTCATGTGGTGGAAGCGCCGGCCAAAGGGGTCGCTCGGTGTGCCGCCGATGCCTTCGGACAGAAGGGTGTTTCGCGGCCTGATCGCGCTGCTCGCGATCGGCGGCATTCTCTTTCCGCTGGTGGGAATCTCGCTGGTGGTGATGCTGGTGCTGGACTGGAGCTACCCGCTCTTCCGGCGTGCCATCCGCTTTGCGCCGTAGTAAGAGATTGACTGCAAGCTGAGGACCCCGGCCAAAGGGTTGGCCGGGGTCATGCTATCAGATTTTCTTGGTTTTGGTGAAATCCGAGGCGTCGATGACGCCGTCGCCATTGGTGTCGCGGCGCTTGAACATTGCATCGGCCCGGGCTGTGACTTCAGCAAGGCTGAGCGAGCCGTTCTTGTCGGTATCGGCGCGATCGAAGCCCTTGTGCCGGATGCCGGGCAGCATGGCCGGGCGTGTCTCTTTAAGCTTTTCGATCGCTGCAGTCCTGTCTGCGCCGGTCTTTTCCTTGGCGGCGCGCCATTCCTGGCCGCGCGCCTTGCGCACTGCCTCGATTTCTTCGCGGGTGACCTGGCCGTTGCCGTCGGTATCGAAAGCCTTGAAGGCTTCTGTCATGCGGGCATGAATTTCGTCCGGCGAAACCTTGTTGTCGCCATTGGTATCGAAGCGCTTGATCGTCCATTCGGCCCGCTGCTCCGGCGTCGGCTTTTGCCGGGCGGCGAAGGTGGGGGCAACAAAGCCGGTGAGAGCGAGGCTGGCGGCGACGGCGCCGAGAATCAAAGTGTTCTTTCGCATGTCGAAATCCTTTCAGTGATCATTGACCCTGAGATGAGGATAGACAGGCTGGCCGGGATGGCCAGTTAAAGTTTGGTAATGTAAGTCTTTGACAAGAAAAGGGTTTTTCAGTGTCAAAACTGTGTTCCGGGAGCGATGTCAGCCTTCGGACAACAGCCGGTTGAGGAAGTCCGTCAAGTCTTCTGTGACGTAATCGACCTGCGCTGACCCATCCTCCGTCTTTTCCCAGGATTCAGCGAACTCATATTCGAAATTGCGCGGAACCAGGAGAACCGTCTTCATGCCGAGCGTTTTGGGCACGATCAGGTTGCGCGGCAGGTCTTCGAACATGGCGGCGTGCCTGGTATCGACCCGATGCAGGCTCATGAACTTGTGATAGGTGTCGCCGGCGGGCTTGGGCACATAGTCGGCCGCGACGATATCGAAAATATCGTCGAAATTATCGAGGATACCAAGCGCGCGCGCCGTCATTTCAGCGTGTTTGACGCTACCGTTGGTGAAGATGAACTTGCGTCCCGGCAGCGCCTTGATCGCCTCGCCGAGCGCCGGATCGGCCGGAACGACGGAATAGTCGATCGCATGCGCCTTTTGCAGGAAATCGTTGGGATCGATGCCGTGATGGATCATCAGCCCCTGCAGCGTGGTGCCGTGATCACGGTAATATTCCTTCTGCAGCTTCTTCGCTTCAACCGGGTCCAAGGTCAAAAGGGCAGAGACATACGCCGTCATGTTGCGGTCGATCTGCGAGAACAGATTGACGTGATGCGGATAAAGCGTGTTGTCGAGATCGAACACCCAGTCAGTGACATGGGCGAAATCGGCTTGGGTCGGCAGGCGGTCGAGCTGGGTCATCTGCGCGTTATGCCATGGGTCGCGGCGGACGCAAATGGGAAATGTGTCGCTCTGTTCATGCCGCCCGGACGATGACGATGATTTCCTCGGAAACGGCCTCGTCGAACGGTTCCGACAGCCAGCCGCCATAGACGGCTTCTGCCCGCAGGCCGGATGCGGTCAGATGGTCTTCGATCTCGGTTCGCGACAGGAAGAGCAGTTCGCTGGACGAAACGAGCGTACGGCCGGGCAGTTCATAGTGGGTGTCGAATGCAATGCGCCTGTTGGCCATGCGCGAAACCCGGCGCGACTGGCGGATGGAGTGTCCTTCGGCCGCAAGGTCGGCATCGCGGTTCCAGCGGGCGGGCCAGTCGATCGCCGGGTTGCGGCTCTCGAAGGCGATCATGCCGCCCGGCGCAAGGTGCTGGCGTATCGTTGCCAGCACGGCGAGCACGTCGCTGTCGTCGAGAAAGACCTGGAAGGCGTGACCGGTCATGATGATCAAGTCGAACCGTTCCGGCGAGCGGAAATGCTGGGCTGCGGCCTGCACCCAATCGATCCGGTCGCCGTTGGGCTTTTGCCGGGCGATATCGAGCATGGCTCTGGCAGGGTCTACGCCGGTGACCACATGGCCAAGCGCGGCATAGGCGTCGCAGAGCAGCCCGGTCCCGCAGCCGAGATCGAGGACCCGCTGCGGCGCCTTGCCGGCCAGCGCCAGATAGAAATCGCGGTCGAGCGACCAGCCGCTGTCGAGATCGTAAAGCTCCGCCAGCGATGGCTCTTCATAGTGCAGATCTGGCATCCGGCGTCCCTGGTCTGAATTGCGCTGACGCTACCCAACCGCATGCGCCGCGCAAGCGTGGAGGTCCGTGACCTGGCGTTTGTGGCGAAAACGCCAGCGGCCTTGTTGCCTAAAGGCGACAATGGCCCGGTTGCGCGATGCGCGGTGATGGATTCCCGCCGCCGGGCATGCTAGCCCGCAAGGATGCAAACTTGGATCGTCATCACCATCGCGGCTGCCTTCCTGCAGAACATCCGCTCCGCCATGCAAAAACACCTGAAGGGTGTGATGGGTACGACCGGGGCGACCTTCGTGCGCTTCGGTTACGGCGTGCCGTTCGCGCTGGTCTACCTCGCCATTCTCTGGCGCGGGTTCGACCGGCCGCTGCCGGTTCCGGATGCGCATTTCTTCCTGTGGGCTGTGATCGGCGGTCTGTCGCAGATCGCCGCGACCTTCCTGCTCGTGCATCTGTTTTCCTTTCGCAATTTTGCCGTCGGAACCGCCTATTCGCGCACGGAACCGGCACAGGCGGCTTTGTTTGCGCTGATCTTTCTCGGCGAAGCGGCAAGCCGGGGGACGCTGGTTGCGATCGCGATTTCCGTCGTCGGCGTGATGATCATTTCGGTGGCGCGCACGCCGCTCAGCGTCACATCGCTGGTGACGTCGGTGTTTACCCGCACAGCCGGGATCGGCGTTCTGTCCGGCACGTTCTTCGGCCTGTCGGCGGTGTCTTACCGGTCTGCATCGCTGGCGCTGGCGCCTAGCCTGCCCGAGCCGGATTTCGTCATGCAGGCGAGCTTCACGCTCGGTTTCGTCATCCTGCTGCAGACCGTGACGATGCTGGTCTGGATCCTGATCCGCGAGCCGGATGAGTTGAAACGGGTGGTCAAGGCCTGGCGGCCGGGCCTGCTGGTCGGGTTTGCCGGCGCGTCCGCCTCGTTCGGCTGGTTTATGGCGATGACGCTGCAGCAGGCGGCGATCGTCAAGGTGGTGGCGCAGGTGGAAATGCTGTTCACCTTTGCCTCCGCCGTCTTCATCTTCCGCGAGTGGATCAACAAGCTGGAAGTTCTCGGTTGCCTGCTGATCGTGCTCGGCGTGGTGATGCTGCTGGTTCTTTAAAAAATACGCGCCCGATTTTCGGCGGCGCTCAGAATCGTCCGGTGGTAGAAGGGATCATGCTGTTTGATCTGCCCCCTGAAGACACCCTTTACGACGCGCTCCTGGCGCGCAGCACCGACTATGAAGGTTCGGCTTTCGTCTGTGTCAAAACCACCGGCATCTTCTGCCGTCTCTCATGCCCGGCGCGAAAACCCCGGCGTGAGAACACGATTTTCACCGATTCGATCGGCACCTGCCTGGAGGCGGGTTTCCGGCCCTGCCTGCGCTGCCGTCCACTCGAGACGGCGGGTGGCAAGGATGCGATCGTCGACGGCCTGATGCAGACGCTTGACGCCGATCCCGAACGGCGCTGGAGCGAGACCGATCTGATCCGTCGCGGCTATGATCCTTCGACCGTGCGCCGCGCCTTCAAGCGCCATCTCGGCATCACTTTCCTCGATCTCGCCCGGCATCGAAGGCTGGGTGCCGCAGCACGGCATCTCGCAGATGGCGGCCGCGTCATCGATGCCCAGATCGAGGCCGGCTATGAATCGCCAAGCGGCTTTCGTGCCGCCTTCGCGCGGCTGATCGGCGGAGCCCCGGCGATGTCGCAGGGGCGGACGCTGCTTTATGCCGACTGGATGGAAACGCCGCTCGGGCCGATGGTTGCGGTGGCCGACGAGACACGCCTGCATCTCCTGGAGTTTCATGATCGCAAGGGATTGCCGGCCGAGATGGAGAAGCTGAAGCGGAACACGCGCTCGTCCGTGGCGCCCGGAAAGACGCCGCCGATCGCGCAGATCGAGACTGAGCTTTCGGACTATTTCGCCGGCAAGCCGGACGCCTTCAAGACGCCGCTGGCCCTGAACGGAACGGCATTCGAGCGGCAGGTCTGGGCGAAACTGCAGGATATTCCGCCAGGCGAGACACGATCCTATGGTGATATCGCCCGCGACGTGGATACGATGAAAGCGGTCCGGGCCGTTGCCAAGGCCAATGGCGCCAACCAGATTTCGATTGTCATTCCCTGTCATCGCTGCATTGGTACAGATGGCTCGCTGACCGGATATGGCGGCGGCATCTGGCGCAAGCAGTGGCTTTTGCGGCATGAAGGCAGGATGAGGCCAACGGGATTGTTTTCGGAGGAAAGATGATGAACCAGACGGACAAGGCAAAGGCATTCGCCAATCTGCATCGCAAGGGCGATCCGGTGGTGCTCTACAACATCTGGGATGCGGGCACGGCCAAGGCTGTGGCGGCCTCCGGCGCCAAGGCTTTGGCGACCGGAAGCTGGTCGGTGGCCGATGCCAATGGCTACGGCGACGGCCAGCAGATCCCGATGCTGCAACTCGTCGATATCGCCCGCAGCATTGTCGCTGCGACCGACCTGCCGGTGTCGATCGATTTCGAGGGCGGATATGCCGAAGACGCTGGGTCGACCGCTGAAAATGTCGGCCGGGTGATCGATACCGGTGCCGTCGGCATCAACTTCGAGGATCAGGTGGTTGGCGGCAGCGGGCTGCATACGGTCGAAGCGCAGGCGGCGCGGGTGAAGGCGATCCGCACCAAGGCCGACGAAAAGGGCATTCCCTTCTTCATCAATGCCCGCACCGATCTGTTTTTGAAGCTCTCCGATCCTGTCCGGCATGCGCCGCTGGTTGATGAGGCAATCGAACGGGCGGCGGCCTATGCCGAAGCCGGTGCCAGCGGCTTCTTCGTGCCGGGACTGTCGAATCCGGACCTGATAGGCCGTGTCTGCGAGGCCGTGGCGCTGCCGGTAAACATCATGATGCGGCCGGGCATGGAGATAAAGGCGCTGGCGGCGCTGGGTGTCGCGCGGATCAGCTTTGGGCCAGGCCCGTACCGGGCGATGATCGAGTGGCTGAAGGGTGAGGCGACAAAGGTATATCAGCAGGGCTGAGGGCTTGGGTTTCCCACCGCTCGCGCGGGTTAACGATTCTGGAGCGGCAATCTCACTCTCCCGTCATCTTCTCCTCGAGTTTAACCCAAGGACCTGTGGCGGGGATTCAGTAGCGGCGCATCCGCGCCGCTGAAAGATTTTTCACACGACGGATGTCGCGTGGCCGGATTCCTGTGGCAAGTACAGCAGGAATGACGGAGGTAGGAAGATCCGTTACGGCCAGCCTTACGGAACGATTAGCGTTCCCGCACCATGTTCCGTGAAGATTTCGAGCAGAACCGAGTGTGCCGTCTTGCCGTTGAGGATGACGACGCCTTCGACGCCGCGGGAAAGCGCTTCGATGCAGGTTTCGACCTTCGGAATCATGCCGCCGGAAATCGTGCCGTCCTTGATCAGCGCATGCGCTTCGGCGACCGAGAGTTCCTTGATCAGTTCGCCCTTCTTGTCGAGCACGCCCGGAACATCCGTGAGGAACAGCAGGCGCGTGGCGTTCAGCGCGCCGGCAATGGCGCCGGCAAACGTGTCGGCGTTGATGTTGTAGGTGGCGCCGTCGCGGCCGGGAGCGACCGGGGCGATGACCGGGATCATTTCCGAGCGGGCGAGCAGGTCGAGCAGGGTGCGGTCGACTTCGACGATCTCGCCGACAAAGCCGAGATCGAGAACGCGTTCGATATTGCTGTCCGGATCCTTGATGGTCTTCTTGGCCTTCTCGGCAAAGACCATGTTGCCGTCCTTGCCGCACAGGCCGATCGCCCATTCGCCGGTCTGGTTGATCAGCGCGACGATTTCCTTGTTGATCGAGCCGGCCAGAACCATTTCGACGATCTCGACGGTTTTCTGATCGGTGACGCGCAGGCCGCCTTCGAACTTTGATTCGATGCCCATCTTGGTCAGCATCGCGCCGATCTGCGGACCGCCGCCATGAACAACAATCGGGTTGACACCCGACTGCTTCAAAAGCGCGATATCCGCGGCAAAGGCCTTGCCGAGCTCGGCATTGCCCATGGCGTGGCCGCCATATTTTACCACGATCGTTTTGTTCTCGTAGCGCTGCATATAGGGCAGCGCCTTGGCGAGAAGATTTGCCTGGATTTCGCTTTCTGATGCGGACATGGAAATACCTCGAAATTAGCCGGGTGCTGTTTAGCGCAAGTTTCCGGTGGAGGGAATGATCCGTGGCAAAGATAAAGCCGGTGTGACATCAGCCTCTATCACCGTTTTTATCTGCCGCAACTCCCCTTTTTATCCCCGGATTTGTGCCCTATGTTCGCCGCTGACGGACGAGGACCGGAGCATCAATGACCACAGACGACATCTCCACGCTGATCGGCCGGATCTCGCTGAAAGATCGTGCCGCCTTTTCCGCGCTCTACAGGCAGACCAGTCCGAAACTTTTCGCCATTTGCGTCCGTATTTTGAGAGACCGGACGGAAGCGGAAGAAGCCTTGCAGGAAATCTACATCAAGATATGGCAGCGGGCAGACCGTTTTGCCAGCGGCGACACCAATCCGATGTCCTGGCTTTCGGCGATTGCGCGCAATCATGCGATCGATCATCTGCGGGCAAGAAAGCCGGTGGCAAACACGATTGACGAGGCCTATGATCTGGCGGATTCTGCGCCGGACCCGGAAAAAGCTGCCATCAATACGGCAGAGGGCCGCCGGATCGACAATTGCATGAATGAACTCGAGGCAGATCGCGCCGATGCCGTACGCAAGGCCTATGTCGAAGGGTTAAGCTACCAGGAATTGGCCGACCTTTTCGGCACGCCGCTGAACACGATGCGAACATGGCTGCGCCGCAGTCTGTTGAAACTCAGAGAGTGCATGGAGCGATGACCACACAGAATCCCGAAAGCGGAGATTCCCGCCGCGACCAGGTGATTGCGGGCGAGTATGTTCTGGGTGTTCTGTCTGCCGACGACCGCCGCAAGGTCGAGGCGCGCATGGTTCTCGATGGCGCCTTTGCTGCCATGGTCAATCACTGGCAGAGCAATCTCTCCTCTTTCGACGATGCTTACGAGCCGGTCACGCCGCCACCGCAGGTGCTGGTCGCTGTCGAGCGCCGCCTGTTTGCCGCGCAGGCCAAACCGGCTGTTGCTGCCACGGGGGTATGGAATTCTCTGGCCCTGTGGCGCATGCTGACGTTGGCATCGGTGGCGGGTCTCGTGACGGTTGCGACCTTCGCCACGGGTGTCCTGACGCCTGTCAGTCAGACGAAGCCGCTGGTGGCCGAACTGACTGGCGATGCCAGCACGACGATCAATCTTCTGGCGCAATACGACGCCGGCAACGGCGCCCTGAAGATCACGCCGGTGGCGGCAAAGCAGGCCGAGGCCAAATCGCTGGAACTCTGGCTGATCGAAGGCGATAACCCCGCCAAGTCGCTGGGCATCCTGCCGCAGACGGGCGAGGGTGAGATCATCATTCCGCCGGAGCTACGTTCGAAGTTCGGTGCAGGCGTCACGCTCGCCGTCAGTGTCGAGCCTTTCGGCGGCTCGCCGACCGGCACGGCCACCGGCCCGGTCGTTGCCGTCGGCAAGACGCGGCGGCCGTAGCGGCTTATTGTAAGTAATTGGTTACCGAATGGCTGCCCTTGCAAGAGGGCGGCCTTTATTCATTGTGCCGCGCGCGACTTCCGAAGAGGTAAATGAAATCAATTATTTGGATTGTTCATATTTTTCCTGAAACTCTTTCCGGCGACCTTGCGTACCTTGTTCTGTCCTCTGCGCAGAGAACAAGAATTCCAGAAAAAACTTGGGAGAGATCCGCAACGCGGGTCCGCGAGATCAACAGGAAGGAAGAGAAATGTTCAAGTCCATGCTGCGCACGGTCACCGTCGCTTCGATACTGGCCACAGGTTCCTTTGCAGCGCACGCTGAAAATCCGATGGTCGGCGGCGCGCCGATGTATGCCAACAAGAACATCGTCGAAAATGCCGTCAATTCCAAGGATCACACGACGCTGGTCGCCGCCGTCAAGGCTGCCGGCCTCGTCGAAACGCTTGAGGGTAAGGGGCCGTTCACGGTTTTTGCTCCGACCAATGAAGCCTTTGCCGCCCTGCCTAAGGGCACTGTGGAAACCCTTCTGAAGCCCGAAAACAAGGCGATGCTGACCAAGGTTCTGACCTGCCATGTGGTGGCAGCGGATGCAATGTCCAAGGCGATCGCCAAGATGGTCAAGGATGATGGCGGCACCCATGACGTCAAGACGGTTGGCGGCTGCATTCTGAAGGCCAAGGACAAGGGCGGCAAGATCACGCTCACCGATGAAATGGGCGGGGTCGCGCATGTTACCATCGCCGACGTCAAGCAGTCGAACGGTGTCATCCATGTGATCGACAAGGTGCTGCTGCCGAAATCCTGATCCACGCCCTTGTGGCTTGGGAGCCGGATGCATCCTCGATGCATTTTCGGCTCCGGGCCGGAGACCTCTCCGGCCTCAAGGCCACCGGCTCTTCACTCGCCGGTGGCCTTTTTATCTCGTATTCAAGCGATTGCTCACGCGGGATTGATTGGCATTTGTTTTGCCCCCGGGCGAACGCCGCATTAGTTTTCAGGTGTTGCCGGCACCATCAGGCAGACGGGAGATGACCATGACAAGCCGACGCTTTTTTCTTCTTTCCGGGGTAGCCCTTACCGCTGCGGTGGCGTTTCGCGGAGGCAGCCCCGGGGCCATCGCCGCCGAAACGTTCGAAGTGACCAAAACCGATGCCGAATGGAAAGCGATCCTGACCGCCGAGCAATACCAGATCCTGCGGCATGAAGACACCGAACGGCCGTTTACCAGCGCGCTCAACACCGAGAAACGCAAGGGCACGTTTCACTGTGCCGGTTGCGATCTGCCGGTCTATTCGTCGGACGCGAAATACGACAGCGGCACGGGGTGGCCGAGCTTCTGGGAATCGCTGCCGGATGCTGTCGGCAAGCGTGAGGACACGTCGCTGTTCATGACCCGCACCGAATGTCATTGCCGCCGGTGCGGTGGCCATCTCGGGCATATCTTCGATGACGGGCCGCAGCCGACTGGCATGCGCCATTGCATCAACGGGTTCGCAATGACGTTCACGCCAGCATCGGCTGCCTGACCGTTTAAAGGGCTGCTGGAGCCGCAGGCTGGGAATCGGACAGCGCCGCCTGAAGCTTGGCTTCCTGGTCCGGCGACAGCGAGGTCTTCAAGACCTTGCCGCGCAGGCCGTGGAACTCCGCCAGAACCTTTTCAGGCTGTACCTTGCGCACCAGCACGAAAAGCGCCGAGGAATTGTTGGGAATGGTATCGCCGAGCGACTTGATGAAATTGTCATCGATGCCGTAATCGGCCAGCGATCCCGACAGCGCGCCAGTGCCGGCGCCGATCGCGCCGCCGATGGCAAAGCCGGCCAGCGGGTTGAGGAACAGGAGACCGACGAGGCCGCCCCAGAGCGAGCCGCTGAGAAGCCCCGATGTCGCGCCGATGGCCGTCAGGTTCATGCTCTGCTTCAAGTGAACCTTGCCGGTCTCGTCGCGCACCACGACGACGGCATCCTCCAGATCGATCAGATATTCCTTCTTCAGCGTATTCAGCTTCAGAAGCACCTTGTCGGCTTCTTCCGTACTGTCAAAACCCACCACAATCAGATCGGACATGTCGTGTTCTCCTTGAACTCTCAACGCATTGGAGGTCGCCGGAAGGCCGCCCCGCGCTGGGAGATAGAGCACAGTTCATGTCGGGGTAGTGTGACAGATGCAATTAAAGCATGCCGCGCAAAAATGCGCGGCATGCTTTAGCGTGATTGCTGTGCGTCAGGTGGAGATGGCGACCTTGATGGCGGCGCGCAGTTCTTCCATGCCAAGGTTCTTCTCGGACGATGTTGCAAGCACCTCCGGGAACGCCGCAGGCCGCTTCCTGATCTTTTCCAGCGTCTCGGCAATCAGCCGCGGAACCGCCGGGTCCTTGATCTTGTCGGTCTTGGTCAGCACGACCTGGTAGGAGACTGCCGCCTTGTCGAGCAGGCTCAAGACGTCCTCGTCGTTCTTCTTGATGCCATGGCGGCTGTCGATCAGGACGTAAACGCGCTTCAGCGTCGAGCGGCCGCGCAGATAGTCGAAGACCAGCTTGGTCCAGGCATCGACATGCTCTTTCGGCGCCTGGGCGTAACCGTAACCGGGCATGTCGACCAGCGCCATTGGCGGCAGGTCGCCGGGCTGACCGGAATAGCCGTCCGGTACGAAATAGTTGAGTTCCTGGGTACGGCCTGGCGTATTGGATGTGCGGGCAAGCCCCTTCTGGCCGACCAGCCCGTTGATCAGCGACGACTTGCCGACATTGGAGCGGCCGGCAAAGGCGATCTCGAACGGGCCCTCCGGCGGCAGGAACTTCATCGACGGCACACCGCGGATGAATACCCATGGCCGCCCGAAAAGGGGCTTGTCGTCCTGCTGCGTGGCGTCTGTCATGGTATCCTGTCCTTGGCTTTTGTTCAGGACTTCACGGTTTTGCGCCGCCATGTCAAGAAAACTCGCGATTTTCGCCAATTTGGCTCAGGCCATGGTACGCCGCTGCCGCCACATCTCGATGCTGAGATAGGAGAGGAGGGCGATCAGCACGATCGTGCCGCCGAGGATCGTGTTGAGGCTTGGGATCTCGCCGTGGATCAGCGCCACCCAGAGCGGCGCCAGGATCGTCTCGGCGGTGCCGAGCAGGGCCGCGAGCGCCGAGGGGATCAACCGCGCGCCGGTGACGAAGAAGGCGAGGCCAAGGCCGAAGTTGAGCGCGCCGAACGTCACGAGGATGCCGAGCTCCGGCAGCGTGACACTGAGGCCGGACGCCATAATGGCTGCGACCGTTCCGGCGACGATGGTGCCGAAACAGGCAGCCGGTGTCATGCGCACATGGGCATAGCGCCGGGTGATGACGGTGGCGAGCGCGAAGACGAAGGCGATCAGGATGGCCAGCGCATCGCCCACGGGCGAGACCGCGCCGTTCACGGAATCCGAGACCATGATCGCTACGCCGGAAATCACGGCAGCGATGGCAAGCCAGGTCAGCAGCGAGACGCGTTCCCGAAACACGATCCAGCTGATCAGCGCCGCAATCAGCGGCACGCCGGCCTGAATGAGAACGATGTTGGCAACGGTGGTATAGGCAAGCGCCAGGATGAATGAGGTCGAGGCGATGGCAAAACACAGCCCGACCGCGATGCCCGGCAGGCCCATGTTGCGAAACAGCGAGACGGTGCCGCGTGGCCCGTCGCGCAGCAACATGAAGCCGATGAGGAACAGGGCGGCAAACAGCGAGCGCCAGAACACGATGGTCCAGCCATCCTCGATCGACAGGAAGCGCGCCAGCGTGCCGCCGAAACTCCAGACGATGGCCGAGCCGAGCACCAAGGCTGCGCCCTGGGTTGCGCTGTTTTGGCCATCGGTTACGGATTGCGGCAGAGGCTGCGACATGGCGGGAATCCGGTTGCGGTGCTGCAGTGTAGGAGCGAACGGTCCGGCGCGCGCTGGTATCCGCGACAGGGTGCTGTCGCAAACCTTCCTGTGTGCCTTATGTGACGCAACTATTGAATCTCGGCGGCGGTTTTGTCCGGTTCGGGCTTTATCACGGCAAGAATCACACCGCCAATGGCGATGATGGCCGCACCGGCGATCACGCCCGTCGTCGGAATTTCGTTGAAGAACAGGAAGCCGATGACGGCGGCAAAGACCAGCCAAGCATAATCGACCGGACCGACGATCGCCAGTGAGGCAAGCCGGTAGCCGCGGACGACGCAGTATTGTGCCGCCACCGCGATCGGGCCGAGCAGCAGAAACGGGACCATGGAGGAGAGGGACGCTTCCTTCCATGTCCAGAACGCCGGTATCGCCAGGAACAGGATGCCAAAGGCGTTGACATAGAGCAGGACCGTCAGCGGGCGGTCGGCATGGGAGAGGACACGGATCATCAGCCCTTCGATGGCGAGTAACGCGGCACCGAGAACAGCAATAGCTGCGGGGACGAGATAGGCGGGCTCGAACTGGGTGAAGGCGCCGCGTGAAATCATGATGAAACCGGCACCGGCGAAACTGAGGGTGATGCCGACCATATGCTGCTTCGTCACAGTTTCCTTGAGGACGATAACCGCCAGCGGGATGATGAAAACCACGTAGAGAAGACCAAGCGCCGTTGCATCGACAATCGGCATCGCCGCAGAGGCATAAATCAGCGCGAAGCCGCCGGAAACACCGAACGCGGCGCGCATGGCATGGGAAAACGGCCGGGCACTGCGATAGACGCGCAAGCTGTCGCGCTTGAAGGCAACCACAGCCAGAAGCGTTGCCAGGCCGCTGACATAACGCAGGAACTGGATCTGTACGACGGACAGGCTGTCTCCCCCGAATTTGCCAGAGGCAAAAATCAAGGAAAATAATGCCGTTCCGAGTACAACCCAGATCATCGCTTCAGCATTCGAGTTCAGCAGGTTTTTACGCAAGGCCTTAACTTTCAAAGGTTTCTCTTCCAACTCTTGCCAAATGACCCTGCCGCAATGCAAATTCGATTTTTGAGCCCTGGATGAGTAATTTCGATGCAGAACAAGCGGAACGTCTCGCTCAATGCGGTGCGGGTTTTTGTCCTGACGGCCCGCCATCTTAGTATCGTCCAGGCCGCCGCAGAAATCGGCGTTACCCCGAGCGCTGTCAGTCATCAAATCAAGAAGCTGGAGGGTGAGCTGGGCGTGGCGCTGTTCAAGCGGAGCCACAACTTCCTTGACCTGACGGATGCGGGTCGCCGCTTCCATGATGATGCCGCCGCTGCCATTGCTGCGATCGACCGTTCGGCAGAGGCGCTGAGCCGCGACCAGAACGAAATCGTCGTCCGCGTCTCGATTTCGCTTGCCGTTCGCTGGCTGATCCCAGCGCTGGAGCGGTTCAAGGCGATGCATCCGGCCGCCCGTGTGCGTGTCGAGACGAAAACCGGTTCCAGCATCTCTCTCGGGTCCGGCGACCTGGCAATTTCCTATCACCGTGCTGGTACGAACCCTGCAGAAGGGGAGTGGCTTGCCGCCGATATGAGCCGTCCCGTCGCGTCGCCGGCGCTGCTGGCGGCCGTCGGGTATGACGGGACCGGCGATCTTGGAAAGGTGCCAGCCCTTCAATGCTCGGTGGACAATTGGGACTGGGCATTGTGGACCCGCACGCTCGGCCTCGATGGCGGCGCCATACAGATCCAGCATGTGTTCGACACCGACGATACGGCTCTGCATGCAGCCACGGCCGGTCTGGGCATGGTTCTGGCGCCGGCGTTCCTGACGGAGCGCGAGATCCGCTCAGGCGGGCTGGTGGTTTTGCCGGGCTTCGGGCCGGTGGACCTCGGTCATTACCGTGTGGTCTTCCATCGTCATGAAAACCGCATGACGCGGAAATTCCGCAAATGGCTCGGGGAGGAGATGCAGCGCATGGTCTAGCCGTTGCGGTGCAAGTTTTTCGCCAAGAAAAAACCCCGGATCAGCCGATCCGGGGTTTTCGCATTCCTGGTCCCGGTTCCGGCCTATTCGGCCGGTTTCGGTTTCTTTGAGAATAATCCCTTGAGATTGTCGAACAGCTCGATCTTGGCGCCGTGGCGCTTCATGATGAACGCCTGTTGCATGATCGACAGCGTGTTGTTCCAGGCCCAGTAGATGACCAGACCGGCCGGGAAGCTTGCCAGCATGAAGGTGAAGACCAGCGGCATCCAGGTGAACAGCATCGCCTGGGTGGGATCCGGCGGCGTCGGGTTCATACGCATCTGCAGGAACATGGTGATGCCCATGATCAGCGGCCAGACGCCGATGACCAGCGCATGCGGAACCGCGTAAGGCAGAAGGCCGAACAGGTTGAACAGCGAGGTCGGATCCGGCGCGGAAAGATCCTGGATCCAGCCGAAGAACGGCGCGTGGCGCATTTCGATGGTGACGTAGATCACCTTGTAGAGCGCGAAGAACACCGGGATCTGCAACAGGATCGGCCAGCAACCGGCGATCGGGTTGATCTTCTCTTCCTTGTAGAGCTGCATCATGCCCTGCTGCAACGCCATGCGGTCGTCGCCGTGCTTCTTCTTCAGTTCCTCCATCTTCGGCTGAACCTTCTTCATGTTCGCCATCGAAGCGTACTGCTTCGAGGCAAGCGGGAAGAACAGGCCCTTGACGACGATGGTGGTCAGAAGGATCGCAACGCCGAAGTTGCCGAAATAACGGAAGAAGAAATCCATTAACATGAACATCGGCTTGGTGATGAAGTAGAACCAGCCCCAATCGATCAAAAGATCAAACTGTGGAATGTTATAGGCGGCTGCCTTCGATTTGTCAGCGTTCGTCAAACTCGAGAACATTGAGCTGAACCAGCTATCGTCCTTTGAGTAGCTCTGAACAACGGAGACGACTTTGGCGCCGGCAAAGACCAGGGTCTTCAGGTCAGTGGATTGGCCCGGCGCGATGGTGACTGCGTCCTGCTTGTAGTCAGCCTGGAAGCGCGGGCGGCCATCGGTGAAGTGCTCGTACTTGGATTCGTAAGCCAGTGTCTGCGGCGGAACGATGGCGGCAGCCCAGTACTTGTCGGTGATGCCAAGCCAGCCGGTCGTTGCCTTCTCGTGCTTGACCGGAACGTCGTTTTCCACCTTGCTGTAGGCGATTTCGTTCAGGCCATGCTCGCCGATGACGCCGATGAAGCCTTCATGCAGAACGTAGACGCTGGGCGTGGTCGGCTTGTTGAAGCGGGTGACGCGGCCGTAGGTCGACAGCGATACCGGAGCGCCGCTGCCATTGTTGATCGAGTCTACGACCTGGAACATGAAGTGTTCGTCGATCGAGATCGTGCGGGTGAAAACCACGCCCTTCTCGTTGGTATAAGTCAAGACGACAGGGGTTTCGGTCGTCAGCTTGTCGCCGCTTTTGACTGTCCAGATGGTCGATGGGCCGGGAACGGTGCCGGTTGCGTCGTTGCCGATATAGCCGAGTTCGGTAAAGTAACCGTCCGGCGTGTCGGAGGGGCTGAACAGCGTGATCAGCGGGCTCTTGTCGTCGACGGTCTCGTGGTATTCCTTGAGCTTCAGGTCGTCAAAACGTGCGCCGGTGAGGTTGATCGAGCCGATCAGCGCTGCCGTGTCGATGGAAACACGGGCCGATTTGGCGATCGCCTGATCACGGGTTTCAACGGCGCCGGGGACGGCGCCCTGAGCCGGTTGAGCCTGACCGGGAACGGCAGGCGTGCCGGCCGGCTGGGTCTGCTGGGTGAGCTTCTGATGGGCTTCCGCCGCAATCCGTTCTTTCTCTATCTTCGGGTTCACATAGAGAAATTGCCAGGCAATCAGAATGAGCACTGATAGCCCGATCGCCACGAAGTAGTTGCGGTTTTTTTCCATCATTCTTTCCTGGAGCCGGCCTGTTGAGGCCGTGAATATTTCTGCTTGCTTTCGATCCGCTCACAGAGGGTCTTTTCGATCCGCTTGAAGGGTGCGTTCAAAAGGTCGCGTCTGGCGACAATCACATAGTCATGTCCGGGCTTCATTGCAAATCCGGCGGAAAGCCGCACGGCCTCTTTCAGGCGCCGGCGCATCCGGTTGCGTTCGACGGCATTGCCATGCTTCTTGGTGACGGTGAAACCGACACGCGGCCCGGTATCCGGTTCGTTGCGATCAAGAACTTCCAGAAGAAACAACGGACCTTTCCGCTGCTCTCCCTTGCGCACAGCAAGAAACTGCGGCCGGCTTTTCAGCCGCCCGGCAGTTGATTTAGGCTTGGGTGATGTCATTCGCCCGCGCTCCTTCTTGGCGCTGGAGCATCCAGTGTCCCTAGAGACGACTGATGGATGCTCCGGCGCCGTGAAGCCGCGCATGCAGGTTTCGCGAAGGTAAGTGCGCGAAGACGCGGCACGCGCCAGACGGCCTTAAGCCGACAGACGCTTACGGCCACGTGCCCGGCGGGCAACGATAACCTTGCGGCCACCCTTGGTGGCGATACGTGCACGGAAGCCGTGACGGCGCTTGCGAACAAGCTTGGACGGTTGGTAGGTACGCTTCGTCATTTATTTTAATACCGCGGTGTGCGGCCCTTCTTGGGTTTGCTTCTTAGCAAGGGAGCGTTACGTTCCGGGCATGGCATTGCACAGGGCAAGGGGACTTGTCCGGACGTGGGCGGCTTATAAGAGCAAAGAGCCGCGAAAGTCAATTGCCGGGGCGGAAAAGCTGGAATCAGCGCGGGTTTTGCCGTTCTGCTGGATCAGCAGCCGGTTGGGGTGTCCTTGGGTCTATTCAACTTAAAATTGAGTATTGGTGCATAATAATGCAACGGCTTAAACAAAGCCCTAAGACCCGATCAGTAGAATTGTTGAGTGCCGCATGAGGCTTCATTAACCATCGCTGCTTTAGTGTCACGCCTGAGACAAGTACCCGCAAGCTGCGCCTTTCATGGTCTGCTGCCGGTCCCAGGGGAGTGACACGTAAATGAAAATTCGAGGCAAGATCTATCTCATCGTCGGGTTGATGAGCCTGATCACACTGGCTGTGACCGGCATGGCGCTGACAGTGGTCACACAATATAATTCGAGACTCGTCCAGTTCGACAACGCCTCGGATCGCGCGCTGAACGGCGAGCATCTCAACCGACTGGTAACGGCTGTCGTCATGGAAGCGCGCGGTATCTACGCAGCTCCGACGATGGAAAAATCCAAGCCATTCGCTGAAGGCCTGCTGAAAAACCTCGACAAGATCGATGCTCTCCTCACCGAGTGGAAGCCGCTCGTTCCCGCCGAAGAAATTCCAGCCTTCGACGCGGTCGTCAAACGCGCCGCCGAATTCCGCACATTCCGCACGGAAACAGCCCGTCTTAGCCAGGAAGTCTCGCCGCAGGCTGCCAACGAACAGGGCAACAACGAACTTAACCGCGCCAACCGCAAGGCCTTCCAGGCCGAGATCGATGCGCTCGTCGACACCGACCGCGCGGCTCTGGATACGATCGAGAATGAAGTCAACACGATTGAAAGTCGGATGATCCTCATGGTGCTGTTGACGGCGGGCGTTGGCCTGGTCATCGGCGCGGGTACGGCTTTCTACATCGGCACCAAGCAACTGAGCCAGCCGATCCTGCAGTTGACAGGCACGATGAAGCGGCTGGCTGACGGCGATCTCAATGCCAACGTGCCGTTTGCCGGCCGAAAGGACGAAATCGGCGAAATGGCCGGTGCTGTCGAGGTGTTCAAGCGCAATGGCCTGGCCGTGCGCGAACTGAATGCGCAGGAGAGTGCGCTGCGCGAAAAGAGCGCCGATCTGCAGTCGAGCATTGCCGTCGTCGTCACCGCTGCCGCCGCTGGCGACTTTACCCAGCGGATCAGCAAGGATTACGGCAATGCCGACCTCAATCGCTTTGCCGCCAGCCTCAACGAGCTTGTCGATGGTGTGAACAGCGGTGTCAACGAGACCCGCCGCGTTATCGCCAGCCTTTCGGGCGGTGACCTGACGCAGAACATGAACGGCAACTTCCAGGGCGCCTTTGCCGAGTTGCAGCAGAACGTCAACGACACGCTGTCGACCCTGCAGAGCACGCTACGGGAAGTCCGCACCACGACGGACTCGATCAACGGCAATTCCTCGGAACTGCGCTCCGCCGCCGATGACCTGTCGAAGCGCACAGAACAGCAGGCCGCAGCGCTCGAAGAAACATCTGCTGCACTGGAGCAGATCACCGCCGCCGTGCGCAACTCCACCGACCGCGCCCAGGAAGCGACTGTCATGGTCACGGAGGCGAAACAGAGTGCTGCCCAGTCCGGCGAAGTCGTGCGTAAGGCCGTCGATGCGATGGGCCGGATCGAGCAGGCTTCCAGCGAGATCGGCCAGATCACCAACGTGATCGACGAGATCGCCTTCCAGACCAACCTTCTGGCGCTCAACGCCGGTGTCGAGGCTGCGCGTGCCGGTGATGCGGGCAAGGGTTTTGCCGTCGTCGCCCAGGAAGTCCGCGAACTGGCCCAGCGTGCCGCAAGTGCCGCCAAGGACATCAAGGGTCTGATCGCCAAGTCCGGCTCGGAAGTCGCGACCGGCGTCAAGCTGGTGCAGGAAACGGGTGAGGTTCTTGGCAAGATCGAAACGCGGGTGTTGAGCATCAACGATCACATCCATTCGATCGCCACAGCTGCCCGCGAACAGTCGACCGGCCTCGGCGAAGTCAGCACCGCCGTCAACCAGATGGACCAGGTGACCCAGCAGAACGCCGCGATGGTCGAAGAAGCCAATGCCGCCACCCACAAGCTTTCGGCCGAAGCCGACAGCCTGGCGCGGCTGATCTCCCACTTCAAGCTGGACGATAGTGCGCCGTTGCGTGCGGTCGCGGCTCCGGTTCGCGAAAACACCCGGCCGGTCGCATCGCCTGCCCGCAAGATGATGGGTACTGTCGCCCGCGCCTTTGGCGGCGGCTCGGCCAGTGCCGCGGTGGCGAAGGACAATTGGGAAGAATTCTGATCCTTAACAGGATATCGGACGTGAACAGAAATCCCGCGGCGAGCCGGTCTCGCCGCGGGATTTTGCATTCCGATCACGGCGACGTTGTTGAACGCGATCATTCGTTATTGGTCCGGATGGCACTTTCCTTCTAATGCTGGGCGATGGAACAGAATGAGCGCGAAAGGCAGCAGCTGACAGTGGAAGGCGGCCAGGAAACGACAGCAGGGGACAAGGTGCCGGGAGGGCCGCCGCTGGCGCTGCGCATTGCTCCGCTTCTCGTGCTGGCCGCAGGCCTTGCCCTTGCCTATGGGCTGGGGTGGCACCGTTATGTGTCGCTCGGCTGGCTGGCGGATCAGCGCGAGGTGCTGCTCGATATGGTGGCGCGCCATCCGGTGCGGGCAGTGGTGCTGTTCTTCGCGGTCTATGCTGCCGTTGTGGCGTTGTCGGTTCCAGCGGCATCGGTGCTGACGATCTTTGCCGGCTTCCTGTTCGGCTGGCTGGCTGGCGGCATCATCGTCGTCATTGCTGCCACCATCGGTTCCTGTCTTCTGTTTGCCGGTGCACGCACGGTGTTCGGTGATATTCTCCGGCGGCGGGCCGGGCCGTTTCTCAAACGCTTTTCAGCGGGTTTCAGCCGCAATGCCTTCAGCTATCTGCTGGTGCTGCGTCTTGCGCCGATGTTTCCCTTCTTCGTCGTCAATATCGCACCCGCTTTCTTCGCCGTCAGTCTGCGCACCTTTGCGCTGGCCACCGTGGTCGGCATCATTCCGGGCACATTCGCCTACACATGGCTTGGCTGCGGCTTCGAGGAGGCTATCGGCGAGGCGGCGGAACATGGAAGGGCCCTGCGGTTGTCCGATTTCCTGACGCCAAAACTGACCGTCGCCTTCATGGCGCTCGCCGTCATTGCCGCCCTGCCGCTTCTGGTGCAATTTGCTCGCGAAAAACGGCAGGCGGCGGGTGATCGTGGACAAGACTGACGGCGTGGCAACGGTACTTTCTCCCGATATCTGCGTGATCGGTGCCGGTTCGGCGGGGCTTTCCGTTGCCGCAGGTGCGGCCGCCTTCGGTGTGCCCGTCGTGTTGATCGAGCGCGGGCTGATGGGCGGCGAGTGCCTGAACACCGGCTGCGTGCCGTCGAAGGCGCTGATCGCCGCCGCCAAACACGCCCATGCGGTCCGCAAGGCGGCCGAGTTCGGCGTGATCGCCGGTGAGCCGTTGATCGATTTTGAGAAAGTGCGTGCGCATGTCCGTTCGGTGATCGATGCCATCGCGCCGAATGATTCGGCCGAACGGTTCGCCGCCATGGGCGTCACAGTCATCAAGGCCGATGCACAATTCACCGACGGTAATACCGTCATCGCCGGAGACTATACCATCCGCGCCCGCCGTTTCGTCATCGCGACGGGATCCGTGCCGGTCATCCCGCCGGTTCCGGGCCTTGCCGGTATCGATTACCTCACCAGCGAAACGCTGTTTGACCTCGAGAGCCTGCCGCAGCATCTCATCATCATCGGCGCCGGGCCGGTGGGGCTGGAGATGGCGCAGGCGCACCGGCGGCTGGGGGCGAGAGTGACGGTCGTCGATGCGGGCAGGGCGCTGGCCAAGGAGGACCCCGAACTGGCGGGCATCGTGCTTGACGGATTGCGTGGCGAAGGCATCGATATTTTCGAACACAGCCAGGTTTTGTCTGTCGGGAAAACGGCGGCTGGCCTGCATCTCCACTGCGAAACGCCGGCTGGCCCGGTCACCATCGAAGGCAGCGCCCTGCTCGTCGCGGCCGGTAAGCGGGGCAATACGTCGGGGCTGGGCCTCGAGGCTGCCGGTATCGGCGTGTCGGTAACGGGCATTTCTGTTGATCGCAGCCTGCGGACGCAGAACCACAGGGTCTATGCGATCGGCGACGTGGCGGGCGGGCTGCAATTCACCCATGCCGCCAATTACCACGCCTCGCTGGTGCTGCGGGAAATCCTGTTCCGGCTGCCCGCCCGCGAAAACCGTGACATCGTCCCGCGCGCCACCTTCACCGATCCGGAAATCGCCTCTGCCGGGTTGGATGAAGAGCAAGCCCGCAGACGTTACGGCGCCGTCGAGGTTCTTCGCTGGCCCTATGCGGACAATGACCGCGCCCAGGCGGAACGTGCCACCGAGGGCCTGATCAAGATCGTCACGGGCAAGCGCGGAAAGATTCTCGGCGTCGGCATAACCGGGGCCGGAGCGGCCGAAATGATCAACATGTGGAGCCTGCTGATTGCCAACGGCCAGTCGCTGCGTCATGTCCGCAATGCCATCGTCCCCTATCCGGCCATGACGGAGATTGGAAAACGGGCCGTCATCGCCTATTATACGCCCCTGACACGCGCGCCGTTCGTCCGGGCCATCATCCGCCTGCTCAGACGCTTCGGCTGAGACGATGGAATTCGACGACATGACGGCAGAGACGACAGCAACCACGGCCCTTCAAAGGCAGCCGGCCCGCGTTGGCTTTTTCCGCGGCCTTTCCGGCAGGCTTTTGTTTCTGACCGTTGTCTTCGTCATGCTCGCCGAGGTGCTGATCTTCGTGCCGTCCGTTGCCAATATGCGCATCCGCTGGATGGAAGACCGCTTGAACACGGCCGCCGCCGCCGGCGTTGTGGTCGATGGCCTGCAAGACGTGCAGCTGTCGCGGCCTCTGCAGGAAGAAACCCTGATGGCGACGGGAACCAAGGCCATCGTTCTCCGGCGAAAGGACGAATCGCGGCTGATCGCCGCCGTGGACATGCCGCCGGAAATCGATGCCCAGTATGACGTCGCCGCGATGACCCCGATCGCCGCGATCCGCGATGCCTTCGACACGCTGCTGTTCGGCGGCGACAAGGTGGTGCGGATCTATGGGCCGATCGGTGAGAGCAACGCGATCATCGAAGTGGTGATGGAGGATGCCAGCCTGCGCAAGGCGATGCTGGTCTATTCGCGCAACGTCTTCTTCCTGTCGCTGGCCATCTCCCTGTTTACGGCCGCGCTGATCTTTCTTGCCATCAACCGGCTGATGATTGTGCCGATCCGCCGGATGACCACCAACATGCAGGATTTTGCGGCCGCTCCGGCCGATCCGGCCCGCGTCCTGGAACCGGCGCCGGGCCGGGACGAACTCTCGATCGCCGGCCAGCATCTGTCGGCGATGCAGCAGCAATTGCAGAAGACGCTGAAGCAGCAGAAGAACCTGGCCGATCTCGGGCTTGCTGTGTCGAAGATCAATCACGATATGCGTAACATCCTGGCGTCGGCGCAGCTGATCTCGGACCGCCTTGCCGATGTCGACGATCCCATCGTCAAGCGCTTCGCCCCGACGCTGCTGCGCACCATCGACCGGGCCGTCGGTTACACGACCGAAGTTCTGTCCTATGGGCGCACCACCGAGCCGGAACCACACCGGCGTTTCGTCGCGTTGCGGCCGCTGGTAAGCGATGTCGGCGAAATGCTGGCGATAGACCCGAATGCCGGGATCGAGTTCCAGATTCAAATTCCTGACGGCCTGCAGGTTGATGCCGATAGTGAGCAACTGTTTCGCGTTGTCCACAATATCTGCCGCAACGCCGTACAGGCCTTGATGAACGATCATGCCGACAGCGGCGCTGCGCGCCTCATCAGCGTTTCGGCGATGCGCACGGGCAGTGTCGTCAGCATCTCTGTCGATGACACCGGCCCCGGCATGCCGCCCAAGGCGCGCGAAAACCTGTTTACCGCCTTCAGAGGCTCTGCCCGATCCGGTGGCACCGGCCTCGGGCTCGCGATCGCGCGTGAACTGGTGCTCGCGCATGGCGGCACCATCGCGCTGGTGGAAAAATCGACACCGGGAACCCTGTTCAGAATCGAGTTACCCGACCGTCCCGTCCCCCTGGACGCTTTCCGCTCGAAAGCTCGTCACTGATTGCCCAATTTTTTTGAAGCCCTCTCCCACGCGCCCCAAACAGCGCTGTGGAAAGGCTTTGCGGCTGAAATCCATCCACAGTTTCAAGGGTATAAGCGGGTAGTTTCATCAAAAAAGAATTTTTTTGCCGAAATTCGCTTGCATTCCCCGGTGGGACGTTTTAGAGGATCGCCACGCAAGCGGTTGACGCCGCAGCGAAACGCACCCGTAGCTCAGCTGGATAGAGCACCAGACTACGAATCTGGGGGTCAGGAGTTCGAATCTCTTCGGGTGCGCCATTTTTTTACAGAAATATCAACGACAAATGCCACTGATTGCATCGCTTGACGCGATGGCCAAGGTCATAGCAATTTCAACTGCGGTCCCGTGATCTGAACGCTATCGTCCGTGATCTCAGGCGCTGCGCTGATGAGTTTCCGTCGATATGAATTCAGCTCTCTATGATGACGCAACCGAACCGCCGGTGATTACCGAGTGGCGGGGTCCATTTGAGAACGGCGAAGTCAACTTGCTGCATGCGGAGTGCTTCGAGCATCGTTTGTTCGAGGATGATTGGTGGACTCAGGTCAATCACTTCAGCTTGGGCTGGGTCTGTTTGCGGCGATCAGGGAAGCTCATCGGGTTCGTCAACGTCGCCTGGGATGGAGGCGTCCATGCCTTCGTTCTGGACACGATGATAGCAGCTACATCGAGGCGGCGGGGTCTTGCGACAGAGTTGATAAAAGAAGCGACTGAACGCGCGCGGGAAGCCGGTTGCGAGTGGCTTCATGTCGATTTCGATCCCGACCTCCGCCCGTTCTATTTCGACGCTTGCGGTTTTACCCAAACGGATGCGGGATTGATCCCGCTCAAGTAACAGCGGCGCAGCCGCTGTTTGCCGCCACGCCCGCTTGGCCGATCATGCGGGGTTATTTCTTCTGCCGCAGAGCTTCGATCAGGGTGCGGGTTTTTCCTGTCGCGTAGGTGATGTCTTCGCGGTCGAGATGCACGGTAATCTCGACGTCTTTCCAGCCGGCGCCGTTTTCGCGGGCAAAGATTACGGCTGCTTCCAGCGACGGAAAGACTGAGGCCGCAGCGCCGGCAATCAAGAACTGTACCGTGCACTCCGCGTCCGAATAGTTGGTAAGTGCCTTGATGGGATCAAACGCCATGGTGTTCTCCGGTGTCGTTGCTGACCGGGCGATCATACGTTCCGGCAGGGCCGCTATAGCCGGAAAAAACTGTTTCGTCTCTGGTGCGATTGCCAAAACCTGATTGGGAGAACTCCAATCAGCATAAGCGTGCCGCGCCGGAAGAACCGGCGCGGCATTGGCTTTTACCATTTCTGGTGAACGTGAACCTTGATCAGGCGCTCATAGACATCGGCAAGGGCTGCCAGCGTTTCTGCTGGGATGGCTGGGAGTTCGCTTGCCGCGGCATTGGCCTTCGCCTGTGCCTCGTTGCGAGCCCCTGGAATGACGACGGAGACGGCCGGGCTCTGGAGGATCCAGGCGAGCGCGAACTGCGCCATCGACGCGCCCTGTGGCACGAGCGGCCGCACCTGCTCGACGGCTTCGAGCGCCACATCCAGCGGCACACCGGCAAAAGTTTCGCCGACATCGAAGAATTCGCCGTTCCGGTTGAACTTGCGATGATCGTCATCGGCAAATTTGGTATCGGCAGTGATCTTGCCGGACAGGAGGCCAGACGCCAGCGGGACGCGGACGATGATGCCGACATTTTTCTTCTGCGCCTGCTCGAAGAACAGGTCATGCGGGCGTTGGCGGAAGATGTTGTAGATGATCTGGATCGTCGCGACGCCCGGATACTCGATCGCCTTCAGCGCTTCCTCGACATTGGAGACGGAGACGCCATAGCTGCGGATCTTGCCCTTGACGGTCAGGTCGTCGAGCGCGCCGAACATGTCCGGCCGGTAGAACACTTCCGTCGGCGGGCAGTGAAGCTGCACGAGATCGAGTGTCTCGACGCCGAGATTGGTGAGGCTTCTATCGATGAAGGCTTCGATATTGGTGGCGGTATAGCCTTCGGCCACATGCGGATTCAACCGGCGGCCGGCTTTGGTGGCAACGAAGGGCTTTTCGCCGCCGCGTTCCTTCAAGACGGACGCGATGATCTTTTCCGAGCGGCCGTCGCCATAGACGTCGGCCGTGTCGACGAACGTGACGCCGGCATCGAGGGCTGCGTTCAGGGCGCGCTTGCCGTCTTCCTCCGTCACGTCGCCCCAGGCGCCGCCGATCTGCCAGGCGCCGAAGCCGATTTCGGAAATGGCAGCACCTGTGCGTCCCAATGTTCTGTTTTTCATCGCGTATTTCCTCGTTTGGCAGTCATGCCGCCTTGGTGTTCCCGTCGGGAGGAGGGCAGTTTATTCTAAAAGACATTCTTATGCCGGATGTGACAGGCAACCAAGCGGCCGGTTCCGGTCTTCCGCATCTATATTGGCCAGACCAGCAACAGCATCGGAATGCTGACGACCAGCACGATGGCCGACAGCGGCAGCCCAAGGCGGGCATAGTCTCCGAAACGATAGCCGCCGGGTCCCATGACCAGCGTGTTGCACTGGTGTCCGATAGGGGTGAGAAAATCACAACCGGCGCCGATCGCCACCGCCATCAGGAACGCATCCGGCCGGAAACCGAGATTTTCCGCAAAGGTCGCGGCAATAGGCGCCATGACCAGCACCGTTGCCGCATTGTTGAGGAATGGTGTCACAGCCATGGCGGCCACCAGAATGAGCGCCAGGGCACCGGAGGGCGGCAGCATGGCAGCGAGTTTGGACAGAAGGCTGGCGATGATATCTGTCGTCCCGGTGGTTCTGAGGGAATCACTGATCGGGATCAAGGCGGCGAGCATGATCAGGATCGGCGCGTCCAGATGTTCGTAGACGTCTTTCAATGGCAGTGAACCGGACACCACCATCAAAAATGCGGCAGCGAAAAAAGCGTGGGCGACGGGAACGCCGCCAAAGGCTGTTGCGCCCATCGTGACGATCAGGATCAGCAGTGGAACGATGCTGTTACGTACGCTTCCAAGCTTCAGGTCGCGCTCCACCAGCGGCAGGCAGCCCCATTCGCGCAAAAGGTCCGGCAGGCGGCGAAGGTCGCCTTGAAGCACCAGCACATCGCCGTTGCGGATCTTGATTTCACCCAGGCGTTCGGTGAAGCGCTTGTCGCGGCGGCTGACGGCCAGAAGGTTGAGACCGGTGTTTTCAAACAGCGACACATCCTTGGCGCTGAGCCCGATCAATTGCGAATGTTCGCCGACAACAGCCTCGACGGAGCCGACGTCCTTGATCGTATCCTTTTCATGCTTGCGATCGGAGAGCTGGAGCTTGCCTTCCTTGACGATGCGGTCGAGTGCGGCTTGTTCGCCTTCGATGATGAGCAGGTCGCTTTCCTTGAGCACAGTGTCCGGCAGCGGCGAGCGCTTCCTGTCGCCATTGCTGATGATGGCCGTCACCATGGCGTCGCCCTGCGCCGGCTTCTGCAGCCAGCTGATGGATTGTCCGGTTGCCGATGATTGCGCAGTGACGCGCGCTTCGGTGGTGTAGTTCTTGATCCGGAGCGCTTCGTCGAGCGAAGCCTGTTCTTTCACTCGTTCCGGCAGGAGCTTGTAGAAGACCGCGAGGAAAGCAATGCCGGCCAGCGTAAGGGCGGCTCCGACCGGCGTATAGTCGAACATCGTGAACGGCGTGCCGGTGATTTCCTCGCGCACCCGCGAAACGATGATGTTCGGCGAGGTGCCGATCTGTGTCATCAGCCCACCCAGCAGTGAGGCAAAAGCCATGGGCATCAGGAACAGCGATGGCGAAACCCGCGACTTCCGCGCCATCTGGAACGCAACGGGGATCATGATGGCCAAAGCACCGATATTCTTGATGAAAGCGGAGAGAACAGCCACGACCGCGACCAGAATGAATAACTGGACCCGCGGGCCGCGCCGTTCGGGCGAGAAGCGGCGCAGCGCGATTTCCATGATGCCGGATCGGGATATGGCGGCGCTAACCACCAGCGCACTGGCAACGATGATGACGATGTCATCCGAAAAGCCGGAGAATGCTTCCGTGACCGGGACAATCCCAATGGCAACGGCCACCAGCAGCGATCCGGCAGCGACGATATCGTACCTGTAACGCCCCCATAGGAATGCGGCCATCATCAGGGCGATGACAAGGAGAGAAAGCCATTGGTCCGTGCGCATGGGCGTATCCTGATGGGTATCGTTAAACGCCCGAAATGCAAAATCGATGCGGTTGCGGAAAAAGATAGGCGGGGATCGCGCCGGTCAAGCCGGGGCACGGGCAAAAATCTCAGTCGCCGAGCTTCAGAAACGTGCGGCCACGGCTGAGGTCGAGGATGATGGCGGAAGCGGTCTCGGCCGTATCCCTGGGAATTTGCAACGACAGTTCCGCTCCAGTGCCGGTAAAGGCTTCGGCGCTGATCGTGATGCCAAGCGCGGTAAGCCGCGCCTTGATGAGAGCGAGATCGGAAAAGTCGCAGACCGCGCTGCCCGTCACGGTTTCGATGACTTCGGTTTTCTCCGCCGCCCGCAGGCACATCGCCGCCGTGCCGCCATAGGCGCGCATCAGCCCGCCGCTGCCGAGCAACGTGCCGCCGAACCAGCGGGTGACGACGGCGGCGACGTGATCCAGCGATTGACCGTCGATTGCCTGGAGGATCGGTTTTCCCGCCGTTCCGCTGGGTTCGCCATCGTCGCTGAAGCGATAGGTCTGGCCGATGCGATAGGCCCAGCAATTGTGGCTGGCCGTCAGGTCCGAATGCCGGGTGATGAAGTCGCGGGCTTCTTCTTCGTTGCCCACAGGCCCGCAGATTGCCAGGAAACGGCTTTTCTTGATTTCCTGTGTCTGGGTCTCGATGCGCTGAAGCGTAAACATTCGCCGGTTCCGTTTGCGCGGTGATAGCGCATCGAGAGCCTTGATGCCAACAGGCGAGAAAGGTTTCTGCCCATCCCGGTCAAGACCAGGATGGGCTGGGAAAGAAGCGTCCTATCAGCCGATCGACATCAGGCTGGCATTGCCGCCAGCCGCCGCCGTGTTGACGCTGGTGGAGACTTCTTCGAGCAGCCAGTTGAGGCAATAGGCGTCCGGGTTTTTGGCAAGCTCGGCCGTCGAGGCTGCCTGAACCAGGACCAGAGGGCCGGGAAGTGCTGCGATCTTCTTGTTGACCGTTCGGATGCGCTCCGCTTCGCCTTCGATCAATGCACCGGCAAAAGGCACATCCATCCGCCAGTCAGCGGTGAAGGAAACCCGGGCGGCGGCGGTGGCGGGCAGTGAAGCGAGCGCTTCCTTGAGGCCGGAAGCGGTATCGACGACGGCGGCGTTGCCGGTGGCGAACACTGCGGCCAGCTGGCGGTAAAGGCCATCGGCTGTTTCCGGCACGAGCAGGATACGGCCACGCGGATGCAGCGCATAGAGATTGCGCTCGCCAACCGGTCCCGCAAGCTCGGTCGTCAGGCCAAGTGCCGATTGGCTGCCGGTTTCGCGGGCGTCCTGCGCTTGTGTCTTCAGGCCCTTGCTGTCCAGCCACTTGGCAAAATCGAGCAGGACCGGATCGGTGTGAACCGAGCTATGCTGCGGCGGAACCGGCGGCGTGGTGACGAGGCGGCCGAGATAGAGCGGGCCGCCGGCCTTCGGGCCGGTGCCGGACAGGCCACGTCCGCCAAAGGGCTGCACGCCGACAACGGCGCCGATGATGTTGCGGTTGACGTAGAGATTGCCGGCCTTCACGCGGGAGGTGACATGGGCAATCGTCTCGTCGAGGCGCGTATGCAGGCCGAAGGTCAGGCCATAACCGGTGGCGTTGATATCGTCGATCAGCCGGTCGAGATCGTCGCGCTCATAGCGCAGCACGTGCAGCACCGGACCGAAGACTTCACGCTTCAGCTCGGAAAGCTGCTTCAGCTCGATGATCGTCGGCGGCACGAATGTGCCTTGCGCCGTGGCTGGCGACAGCGCGATCTGCTCGACCTTGGCGCCGATACCGCGCATGGCGGCGATATGCTTTTCGATGATGCCCTTGGCTTCCCCGGTGATCACCGGGCCGACATCGACGGCGAGGCGGTCGGTGCGGCCGATATCGAGTTCGTGCAGGGCGCCTTTCAGCATGGTCAGCACGCGATCGGCAACATCGTCCTGCAGGCACAGCACGCGCAGCGCCGAGCAGCGCTGGCCGGCACTGTCGAAGGCGGATGCAATGACGTCGCCGACAACCTGTTCGGCAAGTGCTGAGGAATCGACGATCATGGCGTTCTGGCCGCCGGTTTCGGCAATCAGCGGGATCGGCTTACCGGAGGCCGACAGCCGGTCGGCAAGCTGCGCCTGGATCAGCCGGGCGACTTCGGTCGAGCCGGTGAACATCACGCCTGCAATGTGGGGCGCGCCGACGAGGGCAGCCCCGACACGGCCGTCGCCCGGAAGCAATTGCAGCGCTTCGGCCGGGATGCCTGCCTCATGCAGGATGCGAACACCTTCTGCAGCGATCAGCGGCGTTTCTTCGGCGGGCTTGGCCAGCACGGGGTTGCCCGCGACCAGCGCTGCGGCGATCTGGCCGGCAAAGATGGCCAGCGGGAAGTTCCAGGGGCTGATGCAGACGATCGGGCCGAGCGCCTGATGCGCCGGGCCGAGCGTGCGAGTTGCCTGTTCGGCATAATAGCGCAGGAAGTCGATGGCTTCGCGGACCTCGGCGATGGCGTTGGGCAGCGACTTGCCGGCCTCGCGGACGATCAGGCCGAGGAGTGCGGGCATGCGGTCCTGCATCAGGTCGGCGGCGCGCACCAGGCATTGGGCGCGCTCGCTGGGCGAAACGGCGCTCCACTTGGCACCTTCGGCGCGGGCGATCTCGACGGCACGGCGCGCGTCATCCTCGGCCGTTTCGATCACGGAGCCGACGATATCGCGGTGATCGCCGGGATTGAGGACCGGGCGGCTCTCGCCGCGCAGGGTTTCGGCGCAGAGATGTGGCGCAGCCTTCCAGTCCGTCGCGGCACTTGCCTTCAACGCTTCCGAGAGCATCGACAGCGATGTCTCGTTGGAAAGATCGAGACCGGCGGAATTCGCTCGCCCGGCGTAGAGATCGACCGGCGCCTTGATCTGATCATGCTGGGCACCCATCACCGGCATGGCGCGGACGGTATCGACCGGATCGGCGATCAAGTCGTCGATCGAGACGGCCGGATCGGCGATGCGGTTGACGAAGGAGGAGTTGGCGCCGTTTTCGAGCAGGCGGCGGACAAGGTAGGCAAGTAGCGTCTCATGCGTGCCGACTGGTGCGTAGATGCGGGCCGGGCGGTCGAGATTGGCCTTGCCGACCACTTCGTCGTAAAGCGGCTCGCCCATGCCGTGCAGGCACTGGAATTCATAATCGCCAACCTTGAAGTCAGGCCCGGCCATCTCATAGATCGTTGCCAGAGACTGCGCATTGTGGGTGGCAAATTGCGGGAAGATGACGTCCTTGGCGGCAAGCAGCTTGCTGGCGCAGGCAATGTAGGAGATGTCGGTGTAAATCTTGCGGGTATAGACCGGGAAACCTTCGAGACCGTCGATCTGCGCGCGCTTGATCTCGGCATCCCAATAGGCGCCCTTGACGAGGCGTACCATCATCCGGTGGCCGGAACGGCGGGCGAGATCGATGATGAAATCGAGCACGAACGGGCAGCGCTTGCCATAGGCCTGGACGACGAAGCCGACGCCGTTCCAGCCGGACAGGGCCGGGTCGAGGCGCAGTGATTCCAGAAGATCCAGCGACAGTTCCAGCCGGTCTGCTTCCTCGGCATCGATGTTGAGGCCAATATCGTAGCTCTTGGCGATCAGCGCCAGCGCCTTCACCTTTGGCAGCAGTTCGCCCATGACACGGGCCGACTGGGCGCGGACGTAGCGCGGATGCAGGGCCGACAGCTTGATCGAGATGCCCGGGCCTTCATAGATGCCGCGGCCGGCGGACGCCTTGCCGATGGCGTGGATGGCGTTTTCGTAGTCGGCATAATAGCGCGTGGCGTCGGCGGCTGTCGTCGCGGCCTCTCCCAGCATGTCGTAAGAATAACGGAAGCCGCGGGCTTCCAACGGCCGCGAGCGCTTCAGCGCCTCGTCGATGGTTTCACCGGTGACGAACTGCTCGCCCATCATCCGCATCGCCATATCGACGCCACGGCGGATCACCGGCTCGCCAGCGCGTGCGATCAGGCGGGTGAGCGCGGCCGACAGGCTGCGATCGTTGACGGTCGAGGTCAGCTTGCCAGTGACGACGAGACCCCAGGTGGCAGCGTTGACGAACAGGGAGCGGCCGCCGCCGATATGCGAGCGCCAGTCGCCGTCGGCGATCTTGTCGCGGATCAGCGCATCGCGGGTTGCGGTGTCGGGAATGCGCAGCAGGGCTTCGGCCAGGCACATCAGGGCCACGCCTTCCTGGCTCGACAGCGAGTATTCATGCACCAGACCCTCGACACCGGAGCCTTTGTGCTTGGCGCGCAGGGCGGTGATCAGTTTGCGGGCCGTCGTCCTGGCGCGGGCGCGAACATCATCGGGAAGCGTCGCGGCCGCCACCAGCGGCGGCAGGCATTCGGTCTCGGGGCGGCGATAGGCGGCGGTGATTGCCTGACGCAAGGCGGTCTGTTCGGCAATCGGCGGGGCGAAATCGGCAAAGGGAGCGGTCGGGCTATTAGAAGTGTTTTGCGGCAGCGGCTGGCTCATCAGATCGTCCCTGTTCGAAGCTGTCAGGCACACGCAGTGTGGCCCGGAATTCATGGGCGCAAAATAGGGTAGACGGCTCCGGATAGCTATCCGGGAAAATGAGACTTACGGCGGATGTTTCACCGATTATGATTGTCAAGACCGTACACTCTGCGGCCGTATCCAGATTGAGCCGGATGATCCGGTGTCAGAGAAGCACTTTCTGGGATAGTTTATGGCGAGCCATCAGGCATTCGTCATCGCCCGGCATGCAGGTTCGGCAGACAATCGGGCGCACGGCATAGATCTTGCAACCGACATGAACGCCCAGCTTTCCGTCGAGCGCCGAACAGCGATTGTCCTCGCAGCGCATGCCGCCAAGATCGGCTGACACATATTCTGCCGGGATACGGTCCAGTTCCTCGTCAGTCTCAAGTGAAAACCGTGGCCAGTCTTCGGAATAGCTGCAGCACGCGCCGCAACTCTGGCAGTCGAAATCATCGGTGGGAACGGCAAGGGTCATGCGGGTAGGGTAGCTGAAATCATGCGGGAACGGAATGGGGTGGCGTCATACACGGGTTAACCCTCCCCCTTGTGGGGAGGGTCGTAGCGAAGCGGAGGGGAGGGGCTCTTTTATAAACAGAAAGTCCCCTCCCCAACCCCTCCCCACGAGGGGGAGGGGCCTGACCCATCACGCCACCGCCGCTTCCCTGATCGCGATCTCATAGTCTTCCGTATGCACCAGAATGCCGGTGTCGGTCATCACAGCGATGCCATAGGCGGCGGGTTCGTCGACGGAGAGCGAAGGGTCAGGCGCATCAAAGGGCATCGGCTGCTGGTGGACTGGGCTCTTGAACACCGAAAACGGAATGCCGCGACTGGAGCCCGAAATCGTCCGGTGCACATGGCCAGCGAAAATGTGCAGCACATTGCCCCGGCGTTTGACGACGTCGTAGAAATCCACCTCATTGATCAGCCGCATCAGGTCCATGCCGGTAAAGCCGGTGGCGTGCGGCGGATGGTGCATGAACAACAGCACCGGCAAGTCGCCTGCGGTCTCCAGTTGGCGGTCGAGCCAGGCAAGCCGCTTGGTGCAGAGGAAACCGGCATGGCTGCGCGGGTAGTCGTAAGGCGGTGCAAACAGCGTATCGAGGATCACGGCGCGGCAATCGGGAAAATCGATGACTTGCTGGACGAAACCGTCGTCGTCTGTCGCAACGTCTGGAAAGACATCGCGAAAGGTTTCGCGGTTGTCATGATTGCCTATGGTGATGGCAAGCGGCGGGATCAGCTGGTCCAGCAGACCTTTCAGCCGCTCGTAGGAGGGCTGATCGGCCCGGTGGGCCAGATCGCCCATGACAATGATCCTGTCCGCATCGGCGTGGTAACGGTTGACGTGGTCGATACCGGCGGCGAGCCGTTTGAACGGATCGAGGCCAATGATGGACTGCCCCACGGGCACCATATGCAGGTCGGTGAAGATAATGAGCTTCGTCATTTCGCGGAAATCCGATTAAAAAAGAAAACTCTAATTAATAGATTCACGCTGTCGCTGGATGCGGCGCACGTCAAGCAACATAATTGGGAGGATTCGATCAGAGGGGCCGGTTTCAAACCACATCCCAGGCCACGCCCTTGGTAAGGCACGCCGTACTCATCAAGGCGGACTATCGATGTGAAAAATCCGCGGGCGTGGTAACCGTCAGCGGATAGATCAATTTCGCGGCCGGTCTGTATCCGGGGAAAACGGTGCCGCGCCGCAGTTCTGGCTTTTCACTTTACCCGGCCCGCCTTTGGTACAGTCAGGCTTGCCTGTTCGTTCGGCTCGATGCCGGTCGCGGCGGCGATGGCGATTGCCGGCTGAATGATCTTGCCTTGCGCGAACACGTCACCCATTTCGGCGGCCTGGCTGAACATTGCAGTTGCGGCAGCGCGATCGACGGGCATGCCTTCGCCGTTCTCCAGCATCAGCCCGAGATTGACCATCGCATCGACATTGCCGCGATCGGCGGCGAGTTTGTAAAATTGTGCGGCCTTGTGGTTATCTTCCGGAATCTGCGTGCCCTCATCCAGCATGACGGCGAGATTGAAGGCGCCCAGATTATCCTTGGCGGCCGATGCCCGCTCGAACCATTGCGCTGCAAGTTCACCGTTGGCCGACGTGCCGATGCCGTCGCGATAGGCAACGCCGAGATTGTAGGCGGCGAGAATATTGCCGGTAGCGGCAGCCTTCTGGTAGAGCGCAAACTCCGCTGCATGGTCACCACGTTCACCGAGCATCACGGCATAATTCACCATCGCGACCGCATGGTTGCCCTCCGCCGCCTTTTCCAGCATCGCCATGGCTTGCCCGCGTTGGCCGGCAGCATGGAGCACGCGGGCAAGCTCAAAGGTCTGCCGGGGGCCGCTGCCCTGGTTGTAAGCCTCGCGGCAAGCCGAAAGGGCAATGCCGATGCGGATGTCCTCGGTCGCGACGGGGCGAAAGGCGAGGTTGCGTTGCAGATCGTGTTCACTGCCTGCTTCCGCATCGCACTGGTCTGCCGGCAGCAGCGCCGAGGCAGCGCGAGCGGAAGGAATGGCGATCGCGGCGACTGAAAGCAGACTGACGGCGGTAAGCAGGATCGCGTTGATGGCTGAAATGCGCTTGCTGGGTCCGTTTTTCATGGCGTTCTCCTTGGCGTTTGTGTCACCCTATGGCGCACGCCGGTCTGCGGCTGTTCCTTGGGAAACAGTCCGTGGTGCAGCCGGAGAGGAGGATCAGGACAGGCCGGGAAAAGCGGCATCCAGACGGAAGCGGGATTTCCCACCCCGCCGATATGGATCGCTCGCCGAAAACCGGGTTATGTGAACAAGGAGCAAGGACAATGACGCCAGACATTCAACTGCTGCGGCAAGGCCTTATCGGGCGGCGGACATTCATCGCCGGCTGTGCGCTGGTCGCCGGTGGTCTTGCGGCCATACCGACCCAGGCAAGTACGGTGATCGGCAAGGCATCTGACGTGCGCGGCAAGGTCAATCTCAAGCGGGCGGAAAAGCAGGAAGGGCTGGCAACGGGCGCGCAGATCATGGACAATGATTTTGTGGCGACCGGCAGCGACAGTTTTGCCGATCTGGCGCTGGTCGGTGACACGCGCATCCTTTTGGGCAGCAAGACGGAGCTGCTGCTCGACAGCTTCATTGCCGGCCAGGGGGGGACGATGGAGCTCGGGATGGGGCAGATGGTTTTTGACCGGCCGGAGGGCCTGCCGAAGATCGATCTGGCGCTGCGCACCACGTTCGGCATGATCGGCGTGCGGGGCACGAAGTTTTTTGCTGGCCCCAATCGCGGTGTCTTTGCCGTCTTCGTCGAACACGGCCAAGTGTCTGTGGATGCCGGCGGAGTCCAGCGGCTGGTTGGTGCCGGTGAAGGCATCGAGATTGCAAAGCCGGGCGAAGCGCCGAACGAGACTGTGAAATGGAAGGAAGCCCGGATCGTCGAGGCTTATGCCAGCGCCGGTCTGAAACGTTAGAGCGGCCCATCGTTAGACAGAAGCGCTCCAAGCCTGTTCAGGCTTGACTGGTGAACAGCTCCATTTCGCCAAAGCCCCGGATTTCGTGCATGCCGACCGAGCGCAGTGTGCGGCCGCTCTGGACGGCGGCTTCCGGGCCGATGCAGATGGCGGTGCCGAGAAATTTGTTGGCTTCCTGAAGCCGGGCAGCAAGGTTGATGCAGTCGCCATGCGCGGTATAGTCGAGCTTGCCACCGGCGCCGACTTCGCCGAGCACGGCGATCCCCGTTTCGATGCCGATGCGGGTGCGGCCGAACTGGTGTTCGGCAAAACCCGGACGCTGCCGCATTTCCTCCGTCAGAGCCCGGATTGCCTCGGCACAGTCGATCGCCTTGTTGACGTGGTCATCCAGATCCTCCGGCGCATTGAAGAAGGCATGCACCGCGTCGCCAACCACCTTGTCGACCATGCCGCCATACTGTGCGACGAGACCGTTGACCTCAGCGTAGTAGATGTCGAGCAGGGTGACGAGATCGCGTGGCGGAAGCTTCTGGGATAGTGTGGAAAAGCCCTCGATATCGGTAAACAGGGCAGTGACCGGGCGTTCTTCTCCCGCCACGCGGTCGTCATCCGGGTTATCGATATATCGCGCGACGACGGATTGCGGCAGGTATTGCGAGAATTTGCTGCGCGCCGCGGATTCCGCCCGCCGCACACGGGCGAATTGCAGCGTGCTGGTCACGGCAAGTACGAAGATCAGAGCAAGGCTGATGCCGACGGCATCGACCAGGAGAGCGGAGCCGGCATAGATCGCGGTGGCCGCGGCGATCGTGGCGGAGATGGCCAGAAGCCCGAGGGCAACGGCGGTGACCGGCCGCAGGCGCGTGGCGACAAAAGCCACCAAAAGCCCGCCGATCAGGGCCAGCGCCGCTTCGAACAGGGGCAGTCTTGCCTGTCTCTCGGGAATGAAGCCGGTAAGCACGGCATTGGCGATGTCGGCATGGATTTGCACCGATGGCTCAAGCGGCATCGAGGCGGTGGAGCGCAGTCCGCCGAGATTGGGCAGGCTGCTGCCGATCAGCACCGTCTTGTCCTTGAAACGTCCCTCGGCAACCGCGCCGCTCAGCACATCGCCCGCCGACACCGTGCGCGCCTCGATGGCGCCAATCGGGCTGGCGGCAAAACGCAGGCTGCCATCCTCGTCCAGCTCGATCAACCGGCTCTCAAGCTTCAGCCAGGCGGGTTGCCCGCCCAGAATTGGCGTGCGGCCGCCTGCGGCCAACCGCGCGGCTTCCAGCCCCAGCGCCGGATAGGCGTCATTGCCGATAATCGAGAAAGCCTGGACCCGGCGGATACGGGCATCCTCGTCGCCCACCAGAAACGCCGCTGCTGCCGAGTGCGACGCCGTTTGCAGGAAGCTGCAGGATGCTTCCGCGCCATTGATGAACCAGAGATCGGGAATGGTGACCGGCTTGCGGACCGCAACCGGCGGCACGGGGGCCGGATGCTCCGGTCCCCCATCGGCGATCAGGAAGCCGAGAATGACGGGCACGCCGGAAATCGCCTGCGTCAGGGCAATGTTGGATGGTTCCGCCGGATCGCAGGCCGTACTGAAGATGAAATCGAGGGCGACAGCCCTGGCGCCCGCCTTTGATAATTTCGACAAGAGACCGGCCATTTCGCTCCGGCCCCAGGTCTTGTCCTGCAACTGCTGCATCGATTTGCGATCGACGTCGATGACGACGATTTCTGCCGATTGGGGCGCCGGAACCCATTGGGTGAGGGAATCGAAAAACTGTTCCCGCTGTGTCTCAAGCGCAGGCCCACCATAGAAGAACAGCAGCAATGCGCTGAAAAGGCTCGCAGCCGCCCCCGCAAAAAGCGGCCGGATTCGGGCCAGGCGGAAACTTTTCAAAGGGTTATTCCTCCTCCGGTTCCGCGATCTTCTGCAGGCGGCCGATGTGGCAGGTGATGACGCCGTCGACCCGCTTGATCGCGGCGCTTTCCTCCAGCGCCAGAATGGCCCGGTTCACCTTGGGGCGGCTGGCGCCGAGTATTCCAGCAATGTCGGACTGGCTGAGCGTGATGCGGAGATTTGCGCTTTCGGGCAGGTCGGTTCCGTGGATCTGTTTCAGTGTGGCGAGGAAAAAACGCGCGACGCGAGCGTGCAGGTCGTAAAGCGCGATCGTCTCCAGCCGGTCTGTCGTGTCGCGCAGCTGCGAGCAGAGATAACGGATGATCGATTCCGCTGCATTCGGCGTGTGGGTGATGAAGTCGAGGAAGGCTTTCTTGCTGATGACATAGCCTTCAGTCGCCGTGATCGCCGTTGCATCGGCGGAACGCGGCTGGTTATCGAGAATGGCCATTTCGCCGAAAAGCGCTCCAGCCTCGATATGGCGAAGCAGCAATTCGCGGCCCTGTGGCGTGATCAGCGACAGCTTGATGCGGCCGGACAGGACGGCAATCATGTAATTACCCTCATCGCCGCGCTGGAAAATCACCGTTCCCGGCGTCCATTTGCGATAGGTCGCAAGTGCTGCGATCGCAGAAATCGTCTCCTTGTCGAATTCCTCGAAAATCGGAAAGGAACGCCAGAAGGCTGGACTCTTGTTGATCTCGCTCATTTGCTTCCCCATCCGCAAATTCATTGCTGCCCCGCCGAAATTCTTCTCGCAGTCTTTAAGGCGTTGCAACAAAAAACACTCAGGATGCGGTAATGCCCGGGATATGCTGGCGCTGCCATGGTGGTTTCGCTGTCACAACGATGTTCATTACACGTGACCGTTTGCTCGGTTGACGATCTGCGCAAGGCGTCTACTTATTGTGAACGATCTGTCTCCGGCGCATGGGCTGGATGAATTGGGAATTGCTGATAAATCTGTCGCCAACAAAGAACCCAACCGGAGTCTCTTCCAATGCCGCAGAATGCAGTCCTCCTCGTCGCACGTATCCTTCTGTCGATCCTCTTCATTATCGCCGGCTACGGCAAGCTCACCGCACTCGGCGGCACTGCCGGCTATTTCGGCAGCATGAACCTGCCGCTCCCGATGGTCACGGCCATCCTCGTCACCGCCGTCGAACTGCTCGGTGGTCTTGCCATTCTCGTTGGCCTCTTCACCCGCCCGGCAGCTTACATCCTGGCGCTCTTCTGCGTTGCCACGGCGTTCATCGGCCATGGTGACTTCTCGGTTGCCGGCAACGACATCCACTTCATGAAGAACCTGGCCATGGCTGGCGGCTTCCTGTTCGTCGCCACCTTCGGTGCCGGTTCCCTTTCGGTCGATGCCAAGCGCGCCTGATTGCTGAATAGCTGAATAAAAAAAGCCCGCCGATTGGGAAAATCGGCGGGCTTTTTCGTGTCTGGATAATCGTCAAGGATAGATGACGCCCTTGCGCAGGATGACATTGCCGTAAAGCCGCGGTTCGCTGGTCTGGACGACGGTATGGGCTGCGCGAACCCTCGGATAGAATTCCGGCCCGAGAAGTGGTGTGACTGCACGGTCGGGTTCGTATTTGGCGCAGCAGTCGATAATGTCCTGATGCACGGGGTCGAGTGCATCACGATCCTGTTTCACGGTGGCGCGAAAAATGGCTTCCTGCACGAAGTCGTCGATCGGCAGAACGCTGAGGATGGCGTCGAGAACCGGGATTAGATGATGCCCGTCGAGCCGGATCAGCCGGCGGCCATGCTCCATGCCGGGATAATTTCCATCGACCAATGCGATTTCGTCGCCATGGCCCATGGCGCGCAACGTGCTTAAAAGCTCGGGGCTTAAAAGCGGGTTCAGACCTTTCAGCATCAGGGTGTTTCCTTGAAAAGAACGTTGGTATCTATGAGGTAACGGGAGAACAGCGGCAGGCTGGCGCCACCAATGGCGCGGGCCTGGGCACCGACAGCACCTTCAATGATGTCAGGCAGGATGACGCCTTCAAGATCGAGTTCGCCCGCCGCATTGCGGATTGCCGCGACGATGCGTTCGCGTACCCAGCCGGGAAAGCCTCCGTCGATCACGGCGGCGCCGAAATCGATGATCGAGGCGGAGGAGACGATGGCCTGCGCCAGTGCCGCGGCCGTCAGCTGAATCCAAGTTTCCAGCGGTTCGCCGAAATCGATCCATTCATCAGCGGAATACCAGAGTGGCTTTGGGTCTATGCCCTTATCGCGCAGCAGATTTTCGAGCACGTATATCGAAGCGATCTTCAACAGCTGCTGCGGCTTGCCATTCTTATCGGAAACCTGCAGCGGGCCGACGGCGCCTGCCGTTCCGGTGCGGCCGGAAAACAGCGCCGAGTTCAGGACGATACCGCCGCCGATGAACGAGCCGATATAGAAATAGATGAAATCCGGATAGGAAGAGCCGACTCCGAAGATCAGTTCGGCACCGCAGGCGCTGGTGGCATCGTTCTGCATCAGCACGGGGTGATGGGTGCGGGCCGCCACCTCTTCGCGCAGATCAAAACCGCGCCAGCTGTTCATCGCCTCGCGCGGTGCGCCGGTCTCCTCGGCCCAGCTCCAGAGCTGGAAAGGGGTAGCGATGCCGACGCCCGCGATACGTTCGCGTTGCTCCGCAGTCAGCATCTTTTCGAGTTTGGGGATACCTTCTACGATGAAGGACAGGATGTCGCCGGGCATCGGATAGGCATGCGCTTGATGTAACTGCAGGCGGATATTGCCGACGAAATCCATCAGCACGAGATCGCAGCTGCGCCGGCCGATCTTGACGCCGTAGGAATAGACCGCATCCGGATTGAGCCGCATCGGGATCGAGGGCTGGCCGACACGGCCGCGCACGGGTTCGCCGCGCATCAACAGGTTGTCTTTTTCCAGCGCCCGCATGATGACCGTCACCGTCTGTGCCGAAAGGCCGGAACGCCGGGCAATGTCGGCCTTCGACAGGCTGCCGTGGCGGCGCACCAGCGACATGACCAGCCGTTCGTTGTAGGCCCGCACGCGAGTCAGATTTGCGCCGCCGCCGGGGTCGAAGACGTCCGGAACGGTCGATGCACCGCCGGAACCGGCCTGAGATGTCATGCCCGTTACCTCCCTAAAGCGTGACCTCCTATCCGGGCTGGGTTGTTCCGGACTGGCCTCCTGATCGCGCCTTTATTTTGTTTCTTGCATGCACTGCAACCAAGAGAGGCGCATGCCGATTTTCTGCGCAGAGAATGGCACAGATTTTTAATAATTCAATTTGATTTATTTATTGACAGCATTTCATTTTGATGTTTGTTTTGTGTCCGGAAGCGCCACCCGCACAGAGGAGATGTTGCGGTGGGCGAAGCCTGACGGACCGGTTCGCCGGTTCCATTTTTCAATCCTTGGGAGGATTTCATGAAGAAGACTATTGTTTCCGCCGCTCTCGGCGCGCTGGCGCTTGGCGTCGTATTTTCAGCCCCTGCCCAGGCCGCCGGTGTTTCGGCTTGCCTGATTACCAAGACCGATACCAACCCCTTCTTCGTCAAGATGAAGGAAGGCGCCGAAGCCAAGGCCAAGGAACTGGGTGTTGACCTGAAGTCCTATGCCGGCAAGGTCGATGGCGATCATGACAGTCAGGTTGCTGCCATCGAATCCTGCATCGCCGATGGCGCCAAGGGTATCCTGATTGCCGCTTCCGACACCAAGGCCATCGTTGACCAGGTCAAGAAGGCGCAGGATGCCGGCCTTCTCGTGATCGCGCTCGACACCCCACTGGATCCGCCCGGTTCCGCCGATGCAACATTCGCAACGGACAACCTGCAGGCCGGCAAGCTGATCGGCGCCTGGGCCGCCGCCACCCTCGGCGACAAGGCAAAGGATGCCAAGATCGGCTTCCTCGATCTCGTTCCCTCGCAGCCGACCGTCGACGTTCTGCGCGACCAGGGCTTCATGATCGGCTTCGGCATCGACCCCAAGGATCCGGCGAAGATTGGCGATGAGGACGATCCGCGCATCGTCGGCCATGACGTGACCAACGGCAACGAAGAAGGCGGCCGAACCGCCATGGAAAACCTTCTCCAGAAGGATCCGGACATCAATGTCATCCACACGATCAACGAACCCGCTGCAGTCGGCGCGTATGAAGCGCTGAAGGCCGTCGGCAAGGAAAAGGACGTTCTGATCGTTTCCGTCGACGGCGGTTGCCCGGGCGTCAAGTCGGTGGCTGAAGGCGTCATCGGTGCAACGTCGCAGCAGTATCCGCTGCTGATGGCCTCGCTCGGCATCGAAGCGATCGCCCAGTACGCCAAGGACGGCACCAAGCCGAAGCCGACCGAAGGCAAGGACTTCTTCGATACGGGCGTGGCACTCGTCACCGACAAGCCGGCCGCCGGCGTCGAGTCGATCGACGTCAAGACTGGCACGGACAAGTGCTGGGGTTGATGCCTTAGGGCTTTGAGCACACAATCAATATGGAAGGGCGGTTTCATGGCCGCCCTTTTCAACAACCGGTTGGTAGGCCGGTCTCTTGGGAGGGAGGCGTTGTCATGACAAGCGTCCAGGAATTCGAAAAAACACTGGATCAGAGCGACAAAACAGTCGCTTCATTCGAAGATCGTTCGCTTCTGCGGCGCGTTCAGCATTTCCTGCATTCGACACCGGCCGCCGTGCCGGCAATCGTGCTGATTGTATCCATTATCGTGTTCGGCGTCCTCAAGGGCGAGCGGTTCTTCACCGCCGGAACGCTGACTTTGATCCTGCAGCAGATCGCCGTCGTCGGTATTCTTGGCGCGGCGCAAACGCTGGTCATCCTGACTGCCGGTATCGATCTCTCGATCGGCGTGATTATGGTCCTCTCCGCGGTTGCGATGGGCAACTGCGCGGTCACCTATGGCATGCCGGCGCCGCTCGCCGTGCTCGTCGGCTTTATCGTCGCCGGCGTTTGCGGTCTGATCAACGGCTTCCTCGTTGCCCGGCTGAAGCTGCCGCCGTTCATCGTCACGCTTGGAACATGGAGCATTTTCGCGGCGACGAACTACATCTATTCCGCCAACGAAACCATTCGCCGCGCCGATATCGAGGCGTCGGCGCCCTTCCTTGGGATCTTCGGGTACAGTCTGAAGCTCGGCTCGGCGGTGTTCACGCTCGGCGTGATCATGATGGTCGTGCTGGTGCTGGTACTCTGGTATGCGCTCAATCACACCGCCTGGGGGCGGCACCTTTATGCCGTCGGTGACGATCCTGAAGCCGCTAAACTTTCCGGTATCCGCACCGACCGCGTCCTGCTCGGCACCTATGCGCTGGCGGGTCTGATTGCCGGGCTTGCCGCCTGGGTCTCGATCGGCCGCAATGGTTCTATCTCGCCCTCCTGGGCGGTGACCGACTACAACCTGCAGGCCATTACAGCAGCGGTGATTGGCGGGATCTCGTTGTTTGGCGGCCGTGGTTCCATCCTCGGGACCTTGTTTGGCGCGCTGATCGTCGGCGTCGTCTCGATGGGCCTCAACATGCTCGGTGCCGATCCGCAATGGAAAGTCGGTCTTACCGGTGTCCTCATCATCTCGGCCGTCGCGGTCGACCAATGGATCAGAAAGGTAGCCGGCTGATGGAACCCCTTCTCACCGCACGTGGTATCGTCAAGCGCTACGGCCGCGTCACGGCCCTCGATCAGTCCGATTTCGATCTCTATCCCGGCGAAATCCTCGCCGTGATCGGCGACAATGGTGCGGGAAAATCCTCGCTGATCAAGGCGATCTCAGGCGCCGTCCGGCCCGACGAGGGGGAAATCCGCCTTGACGGAAAGGTCGTGCACTTTTCCAATCCGATGGAGGCGCGCGCCGCTGGCATCGAGACCGTCTATCAGAACCTTGCGCTGTCGCCGGCTCTGTCGATCGCCGACAACATGTTCCTCGGTCGCGAAATCCGCAGGAGCGGCCCGATGGGCTCGCTGTTCCGGATGCTTGACCGGCCGAAGATGGAGAAGATCGCCCGCGACAAATTGAGTGAACTGGGGCTGATGACGATCCAGAACATCAATCAGGCGGTGGAAACCCTGTCCGGCGGCCAGCGACAGGGGGTCGCGGTGGCGCGTGCCGCAGCCTTCGGCTCCAAGGTCATCATTCTCGATGAGCCGACGGCGGCCCTTGGGGTGAAGGAATCGCGCAAGGTTCTGGAGCTGATCCTCGACGTTCGCAAGCGCGGCCTGCCGATCGTGCTGATCTCGCACAACATGCCGCATGTGTTCGAGGTGGCAGACCGCATCCACATCCACCGGCTTGGCAAACGCCTCTGCGTCATCAATCCGAAGGACTATACGATGTCGGATGCCGTCGCCTTTATGACAGGGGCCAAGGTTCCGCCGGAGGCTGCCGTCGCATGACCATGACGCTTGCCGCCATCGCGGATAGCATCGTCGAGAAGGCGGGTAAGTCGTCCCGCTTCATCGTCGCCATCGCCGGCCCCCCGGGGGCCGGCAAGTCCACGCTTGCAGATGCGCTGCAGGAGGAGCTGACGCGCCGTGGCGAAAAATCGGCCGTGCTGCCGATGGACGGTTTTCACATGGACAACGGCATTCTCGAAGAGCGCGGCCTGCTGAAGCGCAAAGGCGCGCCGGAGACCTTCGATGTGCGCGCCTTCATCGATATCGTTTCAGCGGTGCGCAAGGCCGATGAAGAGGTTCTCGTGCCGGTATTCGACCGGTCGCGCGAAATCGCCATTGCGTCGGCCCGGCCGGTATCGCCGGAAATGCGTATCATCCTTGCTGAAGGCAATTACCTGCTGCTGAACGAGGCGCCGTGGTCGCGGCTCGATGGCATGTTCGACCTGTCGATCTTCGTCGGTCCACCCTATGAGGTGCTGGAAGAGCGGCTGCGGCAGCGCTGGGTCCATTATGGGCTGGATGCCGCGGGCATCGAATGGAAGCTCTACGGCAACGATCTGCCGAACGGCAAACGGATCATCGACAATTCGAGGCCGGCCGATATCGCCATCGAGATTTTCGAAACGGCCTGATGCCGGGCAATCGATCATTGTTTTCCGCCACACAATGATGCTATCGGAGCCTTCGGTCAGCGCATGCCCGAACCCATGCGCAAAAGATTGCGTCTGGAGATACCGCCATGAGCCCACAGTCCGTCACCGAACTGACGATCCGCCGTCCCGACGACTGGCATCTGCATCTGCGCGATGGCGGCATGCTCAAGGGCGTCATCGGTGACACCAGCCGCCACTTCGCCCGCGCCATCATCATGCCCAATCTTGTGCCGCCGGTGGTGACCACCGCCGATGCGACGGCCTATCGCGAACGCATCATGGCCGCCTTGCCGAAGGGCGACCGTTTCGAGCCGCTGATGACGCTCTATCTCACCGAGGGAACCAACCCGGATGACGTCGAGGCTGGTCATGCCAGCGGCCTGATCAAGGCCGTCAAGCTCTATCCGGCCGGCGCGACCACCAATTCGCATGGCGGCGTGCGCAACTTTGAAAATGCCATGCCGGTTCTGGAGCGGATGGCCAAGATCGGCCTGCCGCTTTGTGTCCACGGTGAGGTGACGACGCCGGAAATCGATATTTTCGACCGCGAAGCCGTCTTCATCGAAACCGTGCTCGAGCCGCTTCGTGCCCGCCTGCCGGAACTGAAGGTGACGATGGAGCATGTCACCACCAAGGACGGTATCGACTACATCAAGTCGGCAAAGAGCAATCTCGCCGGTTCGATCACCACCCATCATCTGATTATCAACCGCAACGCCATCCTGGTCGGCGGTATCCGCCCGCATTACTATTGCCTGCCGGTCGCCAAGCGCGAACTGCATCGTCTGGCGCTGCGGGCTGCGGCAACCTCCGGCGATGGCCGTTTCTTCCTCGGCACGGATTCTGCGCCGCATGTCGATCCGCTGAAGGAGTGCGCCTGCGGCTGTGCCGGTATCTATACCTCGATCAACACGATGAGCTGCCTTGCGCATGTGTTCGAACAGGAAAATGCCCTGGACAAGCTGGAGGCCTTCACATCGCTGAATGGTCCGGCCTGGTACGGCCTGCCGGTCAACGAGGAGACGATCACATTGCGCAAGCAGGCAGACGCTCTGACATTCCCGGAAAAGATCGAGACGGAAGCAGGTACGGTGACGGTGTTCGATCCGATGTTTCCGCTGCATTGGGCCGTTTCCTGAAGGTGAGCCAAAGCCCGCCTCCGGGAAACAGGCGTTGTGCTGTCAGGATTTGAGCTTCGAATTGCAGATGCTGTAGAAGCCGCCGCCCTTTTGGATCCAGGCAAGGCCGTTGAGTGAATTGTCGGCCTTGTCGGCCTTGTATTGATCGAGGCAGGTATGCATCCGGGCCTTGCCCGCAGTCTCGGTCGAATATTTGGAATCGACCTTGGTCGGGAAGACGACGCCTTTCGGTGCCTTTGCCGTGGTCTTGGCCGGTTCCGGCATATTCTCCGTATTGGCCATCGTTGGTTCCTGGTCGGTACTCATCGCAGCCGGTTTTTTCGCGGCCGTTTTCGTGGAAGCCGGTGTCATGGATGTCGCGGCGGCATCGGTTCCGCATTGCGCTTTGCGGAAATCGTTCCACTTCATTCCGTTCAGCGTTCCGGCCGACTGGGCCGTTTTATACTTGGCGCTGCAATCCGTCATGCTCATGGCATTTGCGGCGGAGGACAGGACGAAGGGAGCAAGAGAAAGAGCGGCGAGGGTGGCAAGGCTGATCATCTTCATTGGATAACCTCATGATACGAGGGCATCAGGCGTTCAGCGACGCGTTGAACGTCCGCCTCAACTACAGATATGTCTCCCGGTTTGTGTCCGGATCGTGGTTTTTTCTCTAATATAGCTGAAGCTTACCAAGAATTAATCTGGCGGATCTTGCCGGTGGCGCGCTACGCTGACCCGGTGACAGAGTGCTGTTTGAAATCGGCGAGCGGCGGACTTGATCGGGGAAAAAACTTCGCCTAACAATGGGGCAGGCCGGATGCGGCCAGCCGCCCCGCAGTGCCTTGGCACGAATGGTGAATGCATCCATCCAAACCTTCTCATCCTTGCCTTTTGGCGTTGATGGCGAACGGGTCAGCAGAGCGGGCACTGATCGTCCTGTTTGCCGCCAGACGGAGGATGAACCATGCGCGATTTTCGCGATGCAAAACTGATGGCAAAGGTGCTGAAACAAGCCTTTGCCGATCGCAACACAAACCTTTCCCACAGCGAAGCCCTTGAGATCGTCGCCGGTCAGTTTGGCTACGATCAATGGAATATCCTGTCGGCAAAGATCGACGCGGCAGACAAGCCGCAAAGGCAGGACGGCCACGTCGGCATTCAGCCGCCGATCCCGATCTTCCGCATCTTCGATGTCGCCAAGGCGATGGAGTTCTATTGCGGTTTTCTCGGCTTCACGCTCGATTGGGAACACCGCTTCGGCGACAATTTTCCGCTCTATTGCCAGGTCACCCGGGAAGACATGATCCTGCATCTGAGCGAGCACGCCGGTGACGCGAGCCCCGGCGCCCGTGCCTTCGTCCGCGTCGGCGATGCCGTGGCGCTGCAGGCGGAACTGGCGGCCAAAAACTACCGCTACATGAAGCCCGGCGTGACAAAGGCACCGTGGGGGCTGGAGGTCGAGGTGATCGATCCCTTCAACAACCGCATCACCTTCTGCCAGCAGCAGGGCGAGAGCCAGAACGGCTGATTTTGGCGGCGCGGCGGCTCTGCCGCGCCCTCCACCTCTGGCATTGCGCGGCCCGACCTGCTATGCGGCGGGTGATAAAAATCCGAAGCTGCAGGAGCCCCGCCGATGATCCAGACATCCTTTCCCGACAAGGCCGTGATGGCCGAACTCGTTGCCAAGATGCTCTGGGAAATCAAGGCGGTGCATTTCAGTGCCGACAAGCCCTACAAGCTGGCATCCGGCATGGCGAGCCCTGTCTATATCGATTGCCGCAAGCTGATTTCCTATCCGCGCATCCGCTCGGCGGTGATGGATTTTGCCGCGGCCACAGTGCTGCGCGAAGCCGGTTTCGAAAAATTCGATATCATTGCCGGTGGCGAGACGGCGGGTATCCCTTTCGCTGCGATGCTGGCCGAGCGCCTGGCGCTGCCGATGATCTATGTCCGCAAGGCGCCCAAGGGCCATGGCCGCAATGCCCAGATCGAAGGTCATATGCCGGAAGGCGCCCGCGTTCTCGTCATCGAGGACCTGACGACAGCGGGCGGCTCGATGTTCAAGTTCATCGATGCCATCCGCGCCGCTGGCGGCGTCGTCGATCACGGCATGGCTCTGTTCTACTACGATATCTTCCCGAAGGCGCGGGGCGAGATGTTGGACAAGGGCGTGACGCTGCACAATATCGCCACCTGGCGCGATGTACTGGCTGTTGCCAAGCTGCAGAAATTGTTCGACGAAAAGACGTTGTCGGAGGTCGAGGCCTTCCTCAATGCGCCGCTCGAATGGTCCGGTCGCAACGGGGGTGTCAGCGAACTCGCGACAGCTTGAAAACGGCGCTGGAAATCCGGCGGAGTTTGGTTTAAATCGATTGAAATGACATCCAGGATAGGGAGGACGTTGCCGTGATCGTTTGCTGTGGGGAAGCCTTGATCGACATGCTGCCACGCCAGACGACGGCGGGCGAAACAGCGTTTGCTCCCTATTCCGGCGGTGCGATCTTCAACACGGCCATCGCTCTTGGGCGTCTCGGCATCCCCACCGGCTTCTTCACCGGTCTCTCCGACGACATGTTCGGCGACATGCTGCGCGACACGTTGAAATCCAGCAATGTCGATTTCGGTCCCTGCGCAACCCTGTCGCTGCACACCACCGTTGCCTTTGTTAAGCTGGTCAACGGTTCGGCGACCTATGCCTTCTTCGACGAAAACACGGCCGGCCGGATGATCACCAAGGATCACCTTCCGGCGCTCGGCGATTTCTGTGAGGCGCTGCATTTCGGCGCCATCAGCCTGATCCCTGAACCGTGCGGGTCGACTTACGAAGCGTTGATGACCCGCGAGCATCAGAAGCGGGTGATCTCCTTCGATCCCAACATCCGCCCCGGTTTCATCAAGGATGCCGAAGCCCACAAGGCCCGCATGCTGCGGATGGCGGCAATGTCCGACATCGTCAAGTTCTCGGACGAGGATCTCGACTGGTTTGGCGAAGAGGGCACGCATGACGAACTGGTGGCCAAGTGGCTGCAGCGCGGCCCGAAACTCGTGGTCATCACCAAGGGCGCCGATGGGGCCGACGGCTACACGACGCGCGGCAAGGTGTCGGTACCAGGCGAAAAGGTCGAGGTGGTCGATACGGTCGGTGCTGGTGACACGTTCGATGCGGGTATCTTGGCGTCGCTGAAGATGAACAATCTGCTCACCAAGGAACAGGTTGCAAACCTCAGCGAGAGCGCCGTCCGCGACGCTTTGGCACTGGGTGCGAAGGCGGCCGCCGTTACCGTTTCGCGGGCGGGGGCAAACCCGCCGTGGAGCTACGAGATCGGGCTGTAATCCACCTCCCCCTTGAGGGGGGAGGTCGCCGCGAAGCGGCGGGTGGGGGTGACCACCACGAACGCCACAATCAATTGCATATGCCCCGCAACTCACCCCACCCCGGCACTGCGTGCCGACCCTCCCCCTCAAGGGGAGGGTGAGGTATTGCTGCCTCGGCAATCTACATCAGCCGTAAGCGGCGGCCTCGTCCTGCAAAGGCATTTTGGGGCACGCCTGCGAGATTTGACAGAAACTGGCGGGCGCATTCACTCCAGCTGAACGTCAGCGCTTTCTGCCGTGCGTCCTCCCGGGACAATGCCAGGGCGGCAAGCGCCGCCTGCTGCAGGTTGCTCGACAGTGCGCCGCTGCCGTCTCCCAGAATATCCTTCGGCGCCGTCACTGGGAAAGCGGCAACAGGGCAGCCGCTGGCGAGTGCCTCGAGGATGACATTACCGAACGTGTCGACCCGGCTTGGAAAGACGAAGACGTCAGCCGATGCGTAGAGCGTCGCCAAGTCCGTTCCCAGGCGTTTTCCGAGGAAATACACATCCGGATAGCGCTGCCGCAAAGCGGCCAGATCCGGGCCGTCGCCAACGACGATCTTGCTCCCGGGCAGGTCGAGATCGAGAAAGGCCGGCAGGTTCTTCTCCACGGCAACCCGCCCGACATTGAGGAAAATCGGGCGGGGAAACGGCAGGTCCTGACGGCGTGCCGGATCGAACAAAGCCGTATCAATACCCCGCGTCCAGCGCTTGATATTGTGAAAGCCGTGCGCGGCCATTTCGGTGCCGAGCGACGCGGTCGCCACCATCATGCCATTACCGGAATTGTGAAACTGGCGCAGCCACCAATAGCTCCAACTTTCGGGGATAGGCAGGCGGGCGCTGACGAACTCTGGAAAGCGCGTGTGATAGCTCGTGGTGAACGGCAGGCCCCGGCGCAGGCAGATACCGCGTGCCACGAGACCAAGTGGCCCTTCCGTGGCGATATGGATGTAGTCGGGCGCCACCGCGTCGATTTCGCCCGCCACCTGCTTACGCGTCGGCAGCGCCAGCCGGATGTCGGGATAGAAGGGCAACGGAAAAGTGGTAAAGCGTTCCGGTGTCAGAAAGTGAATGGCGATGCCCTGTTCTTTCAACGAGCGGGCGAGTTCATCGAGCGTGCGCACAACGCCATTGACCTGCGGATGCCAGGCGTCGGTAACAACGAGAACGGTTTTTTCCATAAGTCGCCTCGATGCGGCTTTGGCACCTGCGGGAGCACCGGCTGACCTCGAATCAGGTGGCTGCTGCATTTGGCCCGTTTGATCATGCTCTGATGACAGGCAGATGATTGCCATATCGGCGAGCGGCCTCAGGGGGAGGCAGCAGAACCGGGCGCAGCTGCGCCCGGTTCTGCTGATCCTATTGTGCGCTCAAGGCGGGAAGGACGAGATCTCCGACCTTGTAGATATGAAATTCGCTTGTGGACACGGTGTCGAGGGATTTGAATTTTTCCACGAAGACGGGATCGGAGAAAAATTCGTCGACATTGTCAGCACTGTGGATTGCCTCGATGTTGACGACGGTTTTGCCGTCGGTGCTTTTCGACAGGTTGCTCCAGAGAAAGCCTGCCTTGCGTTCGGCAACATAGTGCACGACGTCCTGGATGATCTGGAACGCCTCATCCTGTTTGCCTGGGTGGGCGTGGATGACGTTCACGACAAATACGGTTGGCTGGGGAGTGATTTGAAATTCGGCTTTTGGGGAGTGAGTCACGTTGTCTCCATTCGCAAAACGATCGACGGAAAATGCCGTCGGGTCGAGACTTAGTGCGTGGCGACGCTTGGAAAAACGGGTTATGGCTCCGTTGATAACGGACGTGGATGTCCGTAATAGAGCGTCGTCGTGGAAACCATTGGTTCCTTGAATGTGTTCGTGATCGTGGCGGAAACCCGCAGCTTTGTCGGAGCAGGGGAGGTTCTCGGTATCTCCTCGTCGGCTGTTGGCAAGGCAATGGCCCGTCTGGAGAAGAGGCTTGGTGTCCGGCTGTTTCACCGCAGTACCCGCAGCATCGCGATCACCGCAGAGGGCACAATGTTCCTCGAGCGTTGCCGCCGGATTTTCTCCGAGATAGAAGCCGCGGAGCAGGAACTGTCGCAAACGCTTGCCGCGCCGCGCGGCCGTCTTCGCGTCAGCCTGCCACTTGCCGGCATGCTGTTCATGCCGGCGATTACCAAGTTCATGCGCCTGTTCCCGGAAGTCTCCATCGATCTCGATTTCACGGATCGTCTGGTCGATGTGATTGAAGAGGGTTTCGACGCTGTCGTTCGAACGGGAGACATAAGCGATAGCCGCCTGATGATGCGCAGCGTCGGTAAATTCTCTCATCGTATCGTCGGAACGGAGGAATACCTGGCGCGCTTCGGAATTCCCGCAAAGCCTCAGGATCTGTCGGCACATATCTGCCTTCATCACAAATACCCGTCTTCCGGGAAGCTCGAACGCTGGCCGCTCAGGCATGATGTCAAACAGGGGAAATTGGAGCTGCCTGTGTCCTCCATGGCGAGCACGCTGGAACCGCTGGTCAGCATGGCAGAGCAGGGGCTTGGCCTTGCCTGTTTGCCGCTCTTCACGGTTCACGCCCAGATCGCCGGGGGAAAGCTTGTGCCGGTTTTGGGCGACTATATCGAGGACGTCGGCGAGTTTAGCATTCTGTGGCCGTCCAGCCGGCATCTGTCGCCAAAGGTGCAGGCGTTCGTCAGGTTCATGAGCGAAAACCTGTTCCGGACATGATGCGGCCTGCGGCAGCTGCTCAGCTCGTCATCTGCTCATCAAGGCCAGTTGCTCGTATCCGCGGCCAGCCGAGGCGGCGACGACGGCCAAGAGCGAACCTTCGAAGGTACGCACATGGACGGTGAGCGAGCGATAATCGCTATCGCGGCCAATCCTGTCGGCAATCCTCTGGCCATAATAGACGGCCGATCCGACGTCGAAATGGTCGACGCCTTCTTCATCGACAACCTGTTCATTGCCGAAATGCAGATCGAAGAAATAGTGTTCCACGTTATGCCCCGAACCCATGCGCCGCTGGAGATTTCTCCGGCTTGAGGACGCAGGTTCAGGGATAGCGCATTGTGTCCGAATACAGGCTGAATTGTGCGTTCAGCCTGTATTCATCGCGGTTGGATGGAGCAGCGTTATTTCGCTGCCTTCAGCAAGGCGGCAACCAGGCCTGCTGTGGAGCTGTCGTGACCGGTAGCGCTTTCCTTGCCTTCAACGACCGGCAGCAGGCCTGTTGCCAGTTCCTTGCCGAGTTCGACACCCCACTGGTCGAAGGAGTTGATGTTGAACAGGGCGCCTTCAACGAAAACGCGGTGTTCATAAAGAGCAATCAGGCGGCCGAACGTGAATGGCGTCATCTGGTCATAGACGAATGTCAGCGATGGACGGTTGCCTGTAAAGACGCGGTGCGGGGCGATCCGGTCGATGAAGTCCTTGTCCAGGCCCTTCGACGCCATTTGGGCCTTGGCTTCAGCGAGCGTCCTGCCCTTCATCAATGCTTCCGATTGGGCAAGGCAATTGGCCATCAAAAGCTGGTGCTGGTGGCGCAGGTTTGGCTCATGGCCGTTGGCGGCGATCATGAATTCGGCCGGGATGATGCTCGTGCCCTGATGGATCAGCTGATAGAAAGCGTGCTGACCGTTGGTGCCGGGCTCGCCCCAGACGACCGGGCCGGAATTGCCCTCGACCGGTGTTCCGTCCAGCGTCACACCCTTGCCGTTTGATTCCATGTCCAGCTGCTGCAGATAGGCCGGGAAACGCGACAGGCGCTGATCGTAGGGCAGGATGGCGCGGGTGGCGTAACCGAGCACGTTGCGATGGTAGAAGCCGAGAAGACCGAGCAGCATCGGGATGTTTTCGCGCAAGGGGGCCGTGCGGAAATGGTTGTCGATCGCGTGCGCACCGGCCAGGAACTCGCCAAAATTCTCCTTGCCGATGGCAATCATCAGCGGCAGGCCGATCGCTGACCAGATCGAGTAGCGTCCGCCGACCCAATCCCAGAAACCGAAGATGCGGTCCGCGTCGATGCCGAAGGCGGCAACCTTGTCGAGCGCTGTCGAGACGGCGCAGAAATGATGGCCGACGGCCTTTTCGCCAAGCTTTTCGGCAATGAACGCCCGCGCGGTCGCGGCATTGGTCATCGTCTCAATGGTGGTGAAGGTCTTGGATGCAACGATGAACAGCGACGTTTCCGCGTCGAGCAGCTTCAGCGTGTCGGCGATATGCGCGCCATCGATGTTGGAGACGAAATGCAGGCGCGGGCCATCGTGATTGGGCGCCAATGCCAGGGTCGCCATGACGGGGCCGAGGTCCGAGCCGCCGATGCCGATATTGATGACATCGGTGATCTTCTTGCCGGTGGCGCCCTTCAGTGTGCCCGAGCGGATGCCGTCGGAAAAGACGCCCATGGCTGCAAGCACGGCGTTGACATCCGGCATCACATCCCTGCCATCGACCAGGACCGGTGTGTTGGAACGGTTGCGCAGCGCGGTGTGCAGTACGGCGCGGCCTTCGGTGATGTTGATGATATCGCCTGCAAACATCGCGTCTCGCTTCTCGGCAACTTTCGCAGCCTTGGCGATGGCTTCCAGCCCGTCCAGCACCTTGTCGTTGACGGCGCATTTCGAATAATCGAACAGCATGTCGTCCAGCGTGACGCTGTATTTGGCGAAACGCTTGGGATCGCTCGCGAAAGCAGCCCGGATGTCTGTTGCGTTGGTGTCGGAAACGGTGGATTTCAGCTGTTCGACAAGCGCGCTCATGGCAGGTTCCTTGCGTTGCGGAAGGGTTGCGATAGCTAGTCGCTTTGCCCTTGGCAAATCAAGTCTGTCCTCATGCCAACACTAAAAAAGCCCAGCGGCTTTTTCGGGCGACGATCAAATATCGCCTTATGGTTGCAGGTGGGCGTATTTGCCGTATGCTCTTCGCGTTAGAGGGCTAAGCAGCAACGTCAAACCAGCTGGCGCATCCGGACAGATGGGCTTTCCGGACTGTAGCAGGACACAGCCCTGTCCTCGAATGTGGAGGTGATCTATGTGGTTCCGGCCATTTAGCGTCACGTTTGGCATAGGAAAAATCCGCACGAGCTGGTTAATCACCGTGCGGGTCAATTTCTTAGCCTAGCAAAGGTGGCTGGAGTTCACGCTCCAGTCACCACTCCGCCAAAATAGATGTTTTGCGGCACTCTTACAAGCGAACGCAGCCTTTACCCGCGCAGGTCTTTGCGCAGAATCTTGCCAACATTCGATTTCGGCAGTTCGGTGCGAAACTCGACAAATCTTGGCCGCTTGTAGTTGGTGAGGTTCGCCGCGCAATGCGCCTTGACGTCCGCTTCCGTCAGGTTCGGGTCCCTCTTGACGACGAACAGCTTGACGGCCTCGCCCGAATGTTCGTCCGGCACGCCGATGGCGGCGCATTCGAGAATGCCGGCGAGGGTCATCGCCACTTCCTCGATCTCGTTGGGGAAGACGTTGAAGCCGGAAACCAGGATCATGTCCTTCTTGCGGTCGACAATTTTGACCAACCCTTCCGGGTTCATGAAACCGATATCGCCAGAACGGAAGAAGCCGTCGGCGGAGATGGCTTTGGCGGTTTCATCCGGCCGCTGCCAGTAGCCGGCCATGACCTGCGGCCCGCGGATGCAAATTTCGCCGATATCGCCGAGCGGCAGGGTGTTGCCGTCCTCGTCGCGAATCTCGACATCGGTCGACGGCAGCGGCAGGCCGATCGTGCCGGTAAACGCATTGCCATCGAGCCGGTTGGCGGTCGCAACTGGTGAGGTTTCCGACAGGCCGTAGCCTTCCTTGATCGGCGAGCCGGTCATTTTTTCCCAGCGTTCCGCGACAGGGCGCTGCACAGCCATGCCGCCGCCAAAGGTCAGCGCCAGGTCGGAAAAGTTCAGCTTCTGAAAATCGGCATTGTTCATCAAGGCGTTGAACAGCGTGTTGAGGCCGGGAAAGATATTGACCCTGTACTTGGCGATTTCCTTGACGAAAGCCGGAATGTCGCGCGGGTTGGGGATCAGGATGTTCTCGCCGCCGGTGCTCAGGCCCATCAGCGAATTCACCGTCAGGGCGAAGATATGGTAGAGCGGCAGGGCGCAGAGGAACACCAGCCGGTCAGGGCGCTTCTTGTCGAGGAAGGCTGTTTCCAACCAGAGCCCCATCTGAGACATGTTCGATAAAAGGTTGGAATGGGTCAGCGTGGCGCCCTTGGAGACGCCTGTCGTGCCGCCGGTATATTGCAGGAATGCGACATCGCCGGGCTTCACATCGACGGCCTTGAGCGTCTGACCGGCACCCTTTGCCAGCGCCGCCTTGAAGGACAGATGCCCCGGCAACGACCAGGCAGGCACGAGCTTCTTCACCTTGCGCACGACGATATTGACGATCAGCCCTTTGAGGCCGAGAAGATCGCCCATCGTCGCAACGACTGTATGCTTCAGATCCGTGCGTGCCGCCACCTGCTCGACGGTGTGGGCGAAGTTTTCCAGCACGAAGATCGCCTTGGCGCCGGAATCCTTCAACTGGTGTTCCAGTTCGCGAGGCGTGTAGAGTGGGTTAACGTTGACCACCGTATAGCCGGCCCGGAGGATACCAAAGACAATCACCGGATTCTGCAGGATGTTCGGCATCATCACGGCAACGCGGTCACCCTTGGCAAGGCCGGTCGATTGCAGCCACGCGCCAATCTTGCGGCTCTGCGCATCGAGGTCGCCGAATGTCAGCGTTTTGCCCATGCAGGTGAAGGCGGCGCGATCAGCATATTTCTTGCAGGATTGCGCGAAGAGATCGCCGATCGAAGCATAGGGTAGGGGATCAATATGGGCTGGCATGCCCGGCGGGTAGGATTGAAGCCAGGGTTTGGCCGTTTGCGGGCCTGGGGTCTGCATCAATGTATCAGGCATCATCTCTCTCCCTCATCGATCCGTCGCCGCGCAGCCAAAAAAAGAAGCGCACCGTCTCTCCCTTTTCCATGCGCAACCCTGTCCGAAAATGTCTCCGGAAAGCGCACTGCGCATCAGCGAAAATCCCTCCAGATTCTCCGCCCGGTCAAGATGGGGCTTTTGTTGCACGCCATCAAGATCATTCCGGATTATATGACCTTGACGTAAACGTCAATAAGTGGTGTGCATCCGGCCAGATTTCGTGGTATCTCGCCGCATCAATCTCTTTGCGAGCAGGCGCAAAAGGGTATATTGCATTGCAATAGCGCCCAGGCTTTCCTCCCGTTTCCGCCTTGGCTTCCCATTTCAGAACGAAAATCCTTTGGGCCGATGCGGCTCCAGGCAGGACTTGCTATGTCAGACGACGCTCTTTCTTCCGTTCCGGCCGCTCGCTGGGGCGGCATGTCCAGTGCAGAATTGGCCCTTGCCGTCGGTGGCTTTGGCATCGGCACCGGTGAATTCGCCATCATGGGGCTTTTGCCGCAGGTGGCCGGCGATCTTTCGGTTTCGGTACCCTTTGCTGGCCACGTCATCAGTGCCTATGCGATCGGTGTTGTTGTAGGTGCGCCGCTCATCGCCGTACTGGCCGCGCGGTTTTCAAGGCACAATGTTCTGCTTGCCCTGATGAGCCTGTTTGCGCTTGGTAATCTTGCCAGCGCCGCCGCCGGAAGTTTCGGCCTTCTGGTTGCCGCCCGCTTTCTCGCTGGCCTGCCGCATGGCGCCTTTTTCGGCGTGGCGGCTTTGGTCGCCGCCGGCATGGCGGCTCCGCACCAGCGGGCGCGCGCCATCGGCCGCGTCATGATGGGCCTGACGGTTGCGACCCTGCTCGGCACGCCGCTTGCTGCGTGGTTCGGCCAGGCGCTCGGCTGGCGCGCCGCCTTTGCCATTGTCGGCGCCATCAGTGTGCTGACGGTCGTGCTGACATGGCTTTTCGTGCCAAAGGACAAGGCCAATCCAGCAGCTACGCCATTGAAGGAACTGGGTGCTCTCGGCAAGAGCCAGGTCTGGCTGACGCTCGGCATCTGCGCCATCGGTTGCGGCGGCATGTTTGCAGTCTTCAGCTATATCACTCCGGCCCTGACCGAAGTTGCCGGCATATCGCTTGGAACTGTTCCGATCATGCTGTCCGTGTTCGGCGCGGGTATGATCCTTGGCAATATCGTCGGTTCGCGTCTGGCCGACTGGAAGCTGATGCCGGCGATCGGTATCGCACTGGTCTTCAACCTCGTCGCCTACGTACTGTTCTACTTCACCATGACAACGCCGTGGATGGCGGTGATCAACGTTCTGCTTATCGGTGGGGGCTTTGCCGTCGTGCCGGGTATCCAGATGCGGTTGATGGATGTGGCGGGCGAGGCGCAGACCCTGGCGGCCGCCGCCAGCCATTCGGCCTTCAATTTGGCCAATGCGCTCGGGGCCTGGCTCGGCGGCCTCTCCATTGCGGCCGGTTACGGCTGGACATCGACCGGCCTTGTGGGCGCGATGATGTCTGTGGCGGGCATCGGCATTTTCCTGTCGTCAGTCTTCCTCGACCGCTCGAAGGTTGCAACCGCTTAAAGGCGAGGCCTTCGGCAAAATGATGCTGCGTCCGGCCGTTGTTCTTCCCGGTTGTTATTGTTTGTCATCGGCTTGTGTTGACCATGCGGGCATACTTACTTATGCCGCATGTTGACGGGTTACCGCTGGTAATGGAAACACGCTGGCTAGCCGTGAGTTTTGCTGTCATCTTGAGTGACACTTGGAGGAATGCCTTTTGCAATTGAGCAATCGTGAGCGCGGTGAACTGCCGTCGGAACCGCGGCTTTTCGGGCGGACGGCCTATGAACGTTCGGCGCTGGTTGGCCCGATTGCGGCTGCGCGCTGGCTTCTGGTCTTCGTTCTCTTGGCAGGCGTCTATTTCTTCCATGGCTTTCTCGTGCCGGTACTGGCGGCCCTCGTCATCGGTTTCGCCAGCTGGCCGATCTACCGCAGGCTTCTTGGCGCTATCGGTGGCAACCGGACGATCGGGGCGACGATTGCCATCATTGCGGTGATTTCCTTCATTGTCGCGCCTATCTCGCTTGCAGCCGTCTATGCGGTCGATGAGGTCCATAACTGGGCCGTCTGGACGATCGAGACCAACGCCGCCGGTGCACCGGTGCCGGTGTGGCTGACGCAAATCCCCGGCATCGGCGTTTGGCTGAGTGTCCAGTGGGCAAAATATGTCGGCCATCCCGGTGCGCTCGGCGAACTGGTGCAGCTCGTCAGTGGGTCCAATATCGGCAATATCTATCGCGGCGTGCTTGTCGTCGGCGCATCGGCTTTCCAGTCGATGCTGACGCTTCTGTTCATGTTGATCACGCTTTTCTTCGTCTATCGTAACGGAGAAAAGCTCGTCTCTCAACTTGATCACCTGGGTGAACGGATACTGCCGATGCGCTGGGAGCGCGTTTCGCGCATCGTGCCCTTGACCATCAGCTCGACGGTGACCGGCATGGGTGTCATCGCCATCGGCGAAGGTATCGTGCTGGGGATCGCCTATTGGATGGCGGGCGTTCCGTCACCGGTGACGCTCGGCATCATCACCGGCATGATGGCACTCGTTCCCGGCGGTGCGCCGCTGTGCTTCACACTCGTGTCGATCTATCTCGTCGCCAGCGGGTCGCCCGTGGCCGGCGCGGCGCTTTTCGTCTGGGGAACGGTCGAACTGTTCATTGTCGACAAGACGCTTCGGCCAAGGCTGGTCGGCGGCCCCATCAAGCTGCCCTTCCTGCCGACATTCTTCGGGCTCGTCGGCGGCGTCAAGACGATGGGCTTCCTCGGCCTGTTCGTCGGACCGGTGCTGATGGCGCTGCTCGTATCGATCTGGCGGGAATGGTTGCGCGAGGTGACGGCTCCAACGCCACCAGGCACGATCATCAAGCCAGACTGACGGCGTCGTCCTGATCGCGCCAACCCTTATCCGCGCCAAGCCGATTTCCTTCTCTTGCGCGAAAGTGAATCCAGAGATTGGTGGGAATTGCCGCGTGATCTGCGCGCCGTGTTGCGCTAATGGTTTTTGATGCCTGATGGCATCCCGCCGCTGTCATGGCTGATCCATTCGAAAGTTCAGGAAAGCAGATGAACCGCACCTATTACGCCCCCACGGGTGGCGCGCCAGCGCAAACCCAACTGTTGACGGACCGCGCCGTCTTTACCGAAGCCTATGCCATCATTCCCAAGGGCGTGATGATGGATATCGTCACCAGCTTCCTGCCGTTCTGGGAAGATACCCGGCTCTGGGTTCTGTCGCGTCCGCTCTCCGGTTTTGCCGAGACCTTCTCGCAGTACATCATGGAAGTCGCGCCCGGGGGGGGCAGCGACCGGCCGGAACTCGACGATGGCGCCGAAGGTGTGCTGTTCATCGTCGAGGGCGAACTGACGGTGACGCTCAATGGCGAAGCGCATCAGATGCGCCCGGGCGGCTATGCCTTCATCCCGCCCGCGAGCAAGTGGTCGGTGCGCAATACCTCCGGCCAGACGGTTCGGTTCCACTGGATCCGCAAGGCGTATGAATTTGTCGAGGGACTCGATGTCCCGACACCTCTTTTCCTCAACGAAGCGGATATTGCGCCGTCACCGATGGCTGGCACCGAAGGCAAATGGGCAACGACCCGTTTTGTCGATCCCAACGACCTGCGCCACGACATGCACGTAACGATCGTCACCTTCGAGCCAGGCGCCGTCATCCCGTTTGCAGAAACCCATGTCATGGAGCACGGGCTCTATGTGCTGGAAGGCAAGGCCGTCTACCGGCTCAATCAGGATTGGGTCGAAGTCGAGGCCGGCGACTACATGTGGCTGCGCGCCTTCTGCCCGCAGGCCTGCTATGCTGGCGGCCCCGGAAAGTTCCGCTATCTGCTCTACAAGGACGTCAACCGCCACATGAAACTGAAGCCGCGCGCCTAAGCTGCGGCAAGTGTGTCGCGTGTTCCTGCCGGAAAGCCTCAGGCAAATCCGGCGGGAATGGGCGCGATCGCCCGGTCGCTGCCATAATCGCGTTGATGGGCCATATGGCCACGGAGGCGCCGCGGTTCAGACTTGATTTCAGATGCCGTCAGCTCAAAAACGCCGTCGGCATAGGTGCCGGTATCGTCAGCGTCATCGCGCTTTGCCTTGAGAAGATTGAAGATCATCGCAGGTCCTCCCGGTTTTTCGCATCAACGGCCAGTTCGCCGAACCGTTCCGGTGATAGCCGGAAAATAGTTAAAAAATTAACCATGTTTTCGGGCGAAGCGCGATCGAGGACGCCATGCGTGCCGCACCGATCCTACACCTGTTGTAAGACATCCGGGAGTCGTGCAGCTTTTTTGGAGCTAGGGCTGCGTTAGTTCAATGATCCGCCAACCAGGTCGTCGCTCAGAATCCGGAAGGCCTCGTCGAGTGCGTCCACCAGAATATCGGTCAGCTTGTCGCCGTTGTCGTCCTGAAGAAAAAGCGCGATGGCTGCGTCGTTGGGCTCGCCTGAATATTCGATGATGTTCGACATGTCATTGTCCTCTGCTGCCCGGCATCATGCCGGAGGTGAGGGCAAGATAGGTTGCGTCGCTTGCGCCGGGCTTGAACATCCCGATGTGGTGCTACGCTTCGCATTAACCTTCGATTAAGGATTTGAACAGTCCTGCGGCGTCATTTTCGTGTTCCGCGTCCGCGCACCGTCATTGGATTTGCAGATCGGCCGGAAATCTGAAAACATACCCAGATAAAAGGACTTGCCCTGTTTCAACGTCGCGCCATCTCCCCATTCTGGAGGAAGCATGAGCCACAAGTTAGTTATGATTCTCATTGCCCTCGGAGCGTCCGGCGCGATCTTGTCCGGTTGCGTCGATGACAGCGGATATCTCTATACCAATGCGCCTGTGCCCACCGCCTATCGCGAGCGGGTGGTGATAGAGCAGCGCTATTACGACGTCAGGCAAGGGCCGAGCTATTATCATCGGCGCAGTCCGCGCGTTTTCTACGTTCAATCGGGAGACCGCAGAAGCCCCCGATGCTTCGGGACGAATTGCTACGTCGGTGCGACCTACAGGGAAGATCCCTATTACCAACTGGCTAACTGACCGGAGCGAGCCTGTTGCGCCTTGAGTGCTAGACTTTGGAGTGACGGGAATCCACGCAGCCTCGTAAAGGCCTGTTCTCGTCATGCTTTTTGGGAGAAAACTGGTGCCGCTTGCAGGACTCGAACCTGCGACCCCATCATTACGAATGATGTGCTCTACCACCTGAGCTAAAGCGGCCAGCATGCGTTGCGCGATGCCGCGAAACGATGTGTGAGGGGCTGATACCTGCAAACGGATGCGATTTCAAGCCATCAGTTTTGAGAACGGGAAAAAAGCTTCCGGCAGTTCGAATGGCGCCTTCTACAGCGCCAGTTTTTGCCTTGCTGCCGCATATTCCTCGGCCAGCCTGTCGACGAGATTGGCGGTGGGAGCGATTTCCGTGACGGCGCCGATACCCTGGCCGCAGCCCCAGATATCCTTCCAGGCCTTGGCGCCGGTCGTGGCCGTCTCGAAATCCATCTTGGAAGGATCGGCTTCCGGTAGATGGTCGGGGTCCATGCCGGCAGCGGCAATCGAGGGCTTGAGATAGTTGCCGTGAATGCCGGTGAAGAAGTTGGAGTAGACGATGTCGCTGGCGCTGCTGCCGACAATCATCTGCTTGTAGGCGTCGCTGGCGCGCGCCTCGGTCGTGGCGATGAAGGGCGAGCCGATATAGGCCATGTCGGCTCCCATTGCCTGTGCAGCCAGAACCGCGCCGCCGGTCGAGATTGCCCCGGACAACAGCAGGGGTCCATCAAACCACGTGCGGATCTCCTGGATAAGGGCGAAGGGAGAGAGCGTGCCCGCATGGCCGCCAGCACCGGCCGCAACGGCGATCAGTCCGTCGGCGCCCTTGCGGATGGCCGAGTTGGCGTGGCGGTTGTTGATCACGTCGTGCAGCACGATGCCGCCATAGGAATGGATGGCCGCATTGACCTCGGGCACAGCGCCAAGCGAGGAAATGACGATCGGCACCTTGTATTTGACGCAGAGCATCAGGTCGTGCTCAAGCCGTTTGTTGGACTTGTGGACGATCTGGTTGACCGCGAAGGGGGCTGCCGGCCTGCCGGGATTACGGGAATTGTGAGCGGCGAGGTCTTCGGTGATCTCGGCCAGCCATTCGTCCAGCTGTGCCTCCGGCCGCGCATTCAAGGCCGGAAACGAGCCGACGACACCGGCCTTGCACTGCGCCAGCGTCAGGGCGGGGTGCGAGATGATGAAGAGCGGTGCTGCGACGACGGGCAGGCGCGTGGTGCCGTTGAGGATGGCTGGCAGGGACAAGGTTCACTCCCGGTTTGTTATTTGACGTTTCCGTAAACGTAAGAACCTTAGCAGCGGCTTTGTGTTTTGCAAGGCCGATTTGTCGTGGCTGCTGGTCATGGTTCGGCCAAAACCACCGGGTTTTCCCCGGCGCTGATGGCCCGTTTGATGCGCGAGGCTTGCAGATCGCAGCGTCAACCGTTACCCAATTGTTAACATATTCAAAAGCGTGCCGGGTTTCCTAAAAGGATGTCAGGCCATGACGATGGATTTGATTGTAAGGCCCGTAGCCGGTCGTGCATGGTTTTTGGGTAACAGCAATCCGGCCGCTTCGGCTTTCGATGCGCGCAGTATGCTTTGCAAGGGCGTGAATGCCTGCACCAAGAAGGACGAAGAGTGAGCGGACTGGAAACTGCTATCAGACAGGCGTTGGAACGCTCCGAGCGGGCGAACTCCGAAACGCGTGCGCGCATCTATCAATCGGCGCGCAACGCGCTGGAGGCCGGCCTTAGAAAGCAGGATGTGCACGATCCCGAGGTGATTGCCCAGCAGCGCCACCGGCTCGAAGGCGTCATTCACGCCATCGAATTGGAGGAGCGCGCCAGCCTGAAAGCCGCTGCATCCGTGCCGCCGCCGATCCAGGTTGAGACCCGCAGCGCGCCGGTTCCTTCGGCAGAGCTTGATCACGACATCCGCATGCCATCCGAACGGCATGCGGGTCGTACCGGTAGTCCTGTTGCGGATGGTGGCCTTGCGGGCCTGCGTCCGGAGCGCCGCGACGGCGCGCGTGCTGCGGACACGGCACCCTTGACGGAACCGGCCGCCGGCAAGCGCGGCAAGGCCGCAAAGGCAGATGCGGCGGCAGTAAAACCCCGGCGGCGCAAGCGCGGCAGTTTTCTCTCCTTCGTCATGGTCATCACCACGCTGGTTGCAGCGGTGGTCATGGGGGCGTGGTGGGTTGAAACCAGCGGACTTTTGAAAACGGCGGCAGAGCGCGATACCAGTGTCGCCAATCCGCCCTCGACAGTGCAATCGGAGGATTTCGACGGCGCGGCCGGTTTGAAGACGCTTGGAGCGCAAGCGGGCTTTTCCGGCGATTGGGTTGAGGTCTTCACACCTGCTGATGCAAGCAACGTCAAGGCCAGTAGCCGTGCTGCTGCCGATCCCGTCAGCGACGAGCGTGGCCAGCGTCTTCGTATCACCTCGGCGACGGCGGATGCCGACGGCAATGTGTCGATCGAGATTCCTGTTTCGGTGCTTGAGCAGATTTCCGGCAAGACATCGACTGTCGCCCTCAGCGTTCAGGCGGATACCGGTAAGCAGACGCAATTTTCTGTCGAATGCGATTTTGCCTCGCTCGGCGATTGCGGCCGCCACCGGTTCACGGTGAACGATGAAAAGAACGACATGCTGTTCCAGGTGACATTCGATCGCAGTCTTGCCCCGAGTTCGCCTGGACATATCCTGATCAACAGCGATGTCACGGGTGCCGGCAACAGCGTCAGCGTCTATGCGGTGCGGGTCCTTCCCGGCCAATAAGCTTTTTGGTAAGCGCTGCGGCTATTTCACAAAGCCGTGGCCGAAGCCGAGAATCTTGTCATCGATCTTGCCGATCGCCTTCTCGTCCTTGCCGTCATAATCGGCCGAATTCAGAAGGTGACGGATCAGGTTGAGATGCGCACGTTTCTTGTCGTTGGCGCGAACGACAACCCAGGGCGCATGGTCGGTATGCGTTTCCCGCAGCATCGTGTCGCGCGCCTCGGTGTAGTCGTCCCACTTGGTCAGCGCCGCAATGTCCATCGGCGAGAGCTTCCAGACTTTCAGCGGATCGTGACGGCGGTCGTGAAACCGCTTCAACTGCATTTCCCGGCCGATATCCAGCCAGAACTTGAAGAAATGGATGTCATCGCCGGTGATCAGCTTTTCAAGCCGCGGCGTCTGGTTCAGGAACTTCTTGTGCTGTTCTGGCGTGCAGAAGCCCATGACAGGTTCAACGCCGCCCCGGTTGTACCAGGATCGGTCGAACATCACGAATTCACCGGCCGTCGGAAAATGCGAGATATAGCGCTGATAATACCACTGTCCCTGTTCCGTCTCGGTGGGTTTGGGCAGGGCAACGACGCGAGCGGAGCGGGGATTGATATAAGACCGGATGGCATAGATGGAGCCGCCCTTGCCGGCCGCATCGCGCCCTTCGAACAGGGCGACAACACGCTTGCCGGTCGCCTGCAGCCAGAACTGGACCTTCACCAGCTCGATCTGCAGCTTTTCCAGAAGATCGTCATATTCGTCGCTGTCGAATTTCTTTTCGTAAGGGTAGTCGCCGGAAGCCAGCGCCTTGTCGTCGATCCAGTCTGGCAGCTTCGGATTGTCGATGTCGAAAACCCGCTCCTTGCCATTGATCACGAGTTCGACCGGCTTGTTTTTTTCCATGTCCATCATGATGTACCCTCGCTGGATATTGTTGCTGCCGGTCGCCGATTTCATGGGAGGAGGCCACAATTGCATTGCGAATTCAAGCATGCCGTGAAAATCATGTCATGAACCTCCGCTATCACCGGTCAATTGCACCGTGCTCGTGAGAAAATCTTGGAAGATACAAACAACGTCTGGGTTCGACTGAAAGAGACCGCCAAGTCGGAGAAATGGGTCATCGGCCTGTCCGTTGCTGCCGCTGCAGGTCTCGTTTTTTCGGGCATTCATGCCGCAGCTGTGCTGCTGTTCTGGCTTGTCTGGATGACGGTCCTGTTCAATCGTTCCGCAGACACCAAGCCGCCGATTCCGGTTGCCGTGCCGTCCGTGGTGGAAGAAACCGATCTCGACATGCTCGCGACGGGCTTCAATGCACTCGACACGCCAATTTTGGTGGTCGCACCCGATGAAACAGTGCTTTTACAAAATCAGGCGGCGGAAAAGGCGTTCGGCACCATTCCGCCGAACACGGACCTGTCGGCACGGGTGCGTTCGCCCGGCATCCTCGATATGGTTCGCGAGACCATCGTCACCGGCAAGGTCAACCAGATCGAACATTCGGAGCGGTTTCCATCCGACGCGGTCTACATCGTCCGGGTCGCGCCGGCCGAGGTTGGCCAGCGGGCCGACAAGCGGCTTTATGTCCTGTCCTACAGGGATATTTCCCAGGCGCGTCGGATCGACCGGATGCGCTCCGATTTCGTCGCCAATGCCAGCCATGAACTGAGAACGCCGCTGGCCTCGTTGCGCGGTTTTATCGAGACTTTGCAAGGGCCTGCGCGCAACGACCAGAAGGCACACGAAAAGTTTCTCGGCATCATGCACGAGCAGGCGACGCGGATGAGCAGGCTGGTCGATGATCTCCTGTCCCTGTCGCGGCTGGAACTCAAGTCCCATATCGCGCCGGATGAAGCGATCAGCCTGGGGCCGCTGCTTGGTCATGTCCGCGATGCTCTGGCACCACTTGCTGAAGACGTCGGTGTCGAAATTTCGCTGATCGTGCCGGATGAGCCAGTGACCGTGCAGGGTGACCGTGACGAGCTGACGGAAGTCTTTGAGAACCTGATCGAAAACGCCTGCAAATACGGCCAGGAGGGCAAAAAGGTCGAGGTCACGCTCTCCGGTGGAGGTGATGCTCCGGCAGAAGTTTCCGTTCGCGATCACGGGCCGGGCATTCCCGCGGAGCACGTTCCGCGCATTACCGAACGATTCTACCGGGTGAATGTCGAGGCCAGCCGGTCGAAAAAAGGCACGGGCCTCGGGCTTGCCATCGTCAAGCATATCCTCACCCGGCATCGCGCCAGGCTGCTGGTTCAGTCTGAAGTCGGCAAGGGCACGGTCTTTACCGTGAGGTTTTGACACAAACCTGTCTCCGAAAATGTCATTTTTAGAAAATAGTCAATTATTTCAATTGATTGATATGTCACAAATGTTTCGTCAAGTTGACATAAAAGGTGTGGGCATCGGGCGCTAACTAGGGCGGCCGATCGACACGGCGAAAGCGAGCGCTGGTGAAAAGCGCACCCACACAAGCCCATTACGGGAGTATTCTGATGAAGTCCTTGAAACTTACTGTTGCAGCTCTGGTTGCATCCGCCGCGTTTGCAGGCGTTGCCATTGCTCGCGACCAGATCCAGGTTGCCGGCTCCTCGACCGTTCTGCCTTATGCAAAGATCGTTGCCGAAACGTTCGGCGAAACCTTCCCTGACTTCAAGACCCCGGTTGTTGAATCCGGCGGCACCGGTGCGGGCCTCAAGGAATTCTGCAAGGGCGTTGGCCCGGACACGATCGACATCGCCAATGCATCGCGCCAGATCAAGGACAGCGAGCTGGAAACCTGCAAGGCAGCCGGCGTTACCGAAGTCCAGGAAGTCAAGATCGGTTATGACGGCATCGTCTTCGCAACGGACAGCGGCAATGCCGATCTGAAGCTCGTTCCGAAGGACCTCTACCTCGCGCTCGCCGCTGAGCTCGTCATCGACGGCAAGCTCGTTGCCAATCCCTACAAGAAGTGGTCGGAAGTCAACAAAGACCTGCCGGACGTAGAAATCGCTGCTTACATCCCGGGCGAAAAGCACGGCACGCGCGAAGTCTTCGACGAAAAGATGCTGGCTCACGGCTGCAAGGACGCTGGCGCTGACGTTGCCATCAAGGGTCTCGTCGCCGACGAAAAGGAAGCTGCCAAGAAGTGCATCGCCGTCCGTAAGGACGGTCTGGCGATCGACATCGATGGCGACTACACCGAAACGCTCGCCCGTATCGCTTCCAACAAGAACGGCATCGGCGTTTTCGGCCTGTCCTTCTATGAAAACAACGCTGACAAGCTGAAGGTCGCGACCGTCAGCGGCGTTGTCCCGTCGGGCGCAACGATCGCTTCGGGCGAATATCCGGTTTCGCGCCCGCTGTTCTTCTACGTCAAGAAGGCTCACCTCGGCGTTATCCCGGGCCTGAAGGAATATGTTGAATTCTTCCTCGACGACCAGATGGTCGGCCCGGACAGCCCGCTGGCTGCCTACGGTCTCGTTCCGGCTCCGGATGCCGAGCGCGAAGCCGACCGCAAGGCCTTCACCGACGGTAACATGCTCTAATTTAGTGCAAAAACCGGCACGGCAGCTTTGCCGTGCCGGGCATCCCGAGTATGCGGATTTGCCGGCTTTCAATGAGTGAAAAGCCGGGGGGACATATCGATGAGCACTTCTCTTATTCTTTTGATCATTTTGATCGTTGGCCTTGCGGCATATTTTGCCGGACGCGCGCGCGCGATGGCCAGCTCCAAAGGCAAGCTTTCCGCCCTGCATTCGCTTCCTGGTTATCATGGCGTCTATGTTGCCATCTGGGCGGTCCTGCCGGCTGCGTTCGTTCTTGCCGTATGGCTTCTTGCCAGCCCGTTCTTCATTGAAAATTCCGTGCGCTCCGCCTTGCCGGATACGGTGAAAAGCCAGGGCGCTGCGACCACCGAGCTGATGCTCGGTCAGGTTATGCAGGTAGCCAACGGCCTGAAGCGGCTGAGCAGCGATGAGCTTGCGGCCGTCACCAGCGGCTCCAGCAACCTTCGGGAGGCGCTGGCCGCCAAGGGTGTGCCGATGGCAAATGCCGGCGAGCCCTACATGGTGGAAGCCGCGCAGCACTATAATTCCCTCAGAGATGGCAGCCGGTGGGTAATGAGCCTAGTCGTGCTGATCATTGCTATTGCCGGGGCCGTCTTCGCCATTCGCGGTATCAGCGCGCCGTTCCGGGCCAGAAACCGCGTCGAGCGCGTCATGCTGGGCACGCTCCTTGTTGCCTCTTCGATCGCGATCCTGACAACGGTCGGTATCGTCGGCTCCATGCTGTCGGAGGCCATCCGGTTCTTCCAGTCGGTGTCCCCGAGTGCGTTCTTCTTCGGCACGGTCTGGGACCCGCGCTTTTCGGCAGCCGGCAGCGGTGGCACGGAAGGCCAGTTCGGTCTTCTGCCGCTTCTCGCGGGCACGCTCTACATCGCTCTTGTCGCCATGTTGTTTGCTGTGCCGGTCGGCCTGTTCGCGGCCATTTACATGGCGGAATATGCAAAGCCCGTCGTGCGTGGCATCGCTAAGCCGCTCTTGGAAATTCTCGCCGGTATCCCGACTATCGTCTACGGCTTCTTCGCGCTGGTGACCGTCGGGCCTTTCCTGCGCGATATCTCCGCCCAGCTGAACGGCCTGGTCACTGGCAACTATGTCAATTTCATCCAGGCACAGAGCGTTCTGACAGCCGGTCTCGTCATGGGCATCATGCTGATCCCGTTCGTGTCCTCATTGTCGGATGACATCATCACGCAGGTCCCCCGCTCGCTGCGCGACGGCTCGCTCGGCCTCGGTGCGACGCGCTCTGAGACGATCAAGCGCGTCATCCTGCCGGCGGCGCTGCCCGGTATCGTCGGCGCCCTGCTGCTGACGGCCTCGCGTGCTGTCGGTGAAACAATGATCGTGGTGCTGGCTGCCGGTGTTGCCGCCCGCATGCAGCTCAACCCGTTCGAGGCGATGACCACGGTCACCGTCAAGATCGTCAATCAGCTGACGGGCGACCTTGAGTTCAACTCGCCGCAGACGCTGGTGGCTTTCGCTCTTGGCATCACTCTGTTTGCCATCACGCTCTGCCTCAACATCTATGCACTCTACATCGTGCGCAAGTATCGGGAACAGTACGAATGACCGACATGACATCCTCCGTACAGTCCACCTTTGTGCGCCCGGCGCAGGCAAGACGCGATATCGGCATCAAGAGGCGCTATGCTGCCGAACGCCGCTTCAAGGCTTACGGCCTGACAGCTATCCTGATCGGCCTGTTCTTTCTGTTCGTGCTGTTGTGGACCGTTGTCTCCAAAGGCTACACGGCCTTCCAGCAGACGGCGATTACCCTGCCGATCGAGTTTTCGGAAAAGATCATCGATCCGAAGAACGAACGTGGCGCCAATCCCGCCAAGTTGATGACGGCGAATTATCCGCTGCTGGTGCGTGACGCGCTGGTAAAGGCCCTCGGCATCGATCCCGCCAACAAGCCGCTCGTCAAGCAGGCGACGGACATGGTTTCGGCCAGTGCCCGCACACAGTTGCGCGATCTCGTCGTTGCCAATCCGGCGATCATCGGTACCACCGCCACTGTTTCGCTTCTGGCGGAAGGCAATATCGATAGCGCCAACAAGGGCCAGATCGACCTGACCGTTGCTGAAGCCAACCGCAAGGTGAAGGATCAGCAGATCGAATGGATGAAGAAGCTGTCCGAAACCGGCGCAATGGCCAAGCAGTTCAATACCGGGCTGTTCACCTATGGTGCATCGAGCCGTCCTGAGGCGTCGGGTATCGGCGTCGCCGCCCTCGGCTCGCTCTACATGATGCTGATCGTCCTTGTGCTTGCCCTTCCGATCGGCGTCGCGGCGTCGATCTATCTCGAAGAGTTCGCGCCGAAGAACCGGCTCACCGATCTGATCGAGGTCAACATCAACAACCTCGCGGCGGTGCCGTCTATCGTCTACGGTCTGCTCGGCCTGTCGATCTTCATCAACTTCGCCGGCATGCCCCGTTCGGCTGCCGTCGTTGGTGGCCTGGTGCTGACGCTGATGACGCTGCCGACGATCATCATCGCCACCCGAGCAGCTCTGAAGGCGGTTCCTCCGTCGATCCGCTCGGCAGCCTTGGGTCTCGGTGCTTCCAAGATGCAGACCATCTTCCATCACGTCCTGCCGCTCGCCATGCCGGGCGTCCTGACCGGTACGATCATCGGCCTGGCACATGCGCTCGGCGAAACCGCGCCGCTGCTCCTGATCGGCATGGTGGCCTTCGTTGTCGACTATCCGGGCTCGCCGATGGACCCGTCCACTGCTCTGCCGGTCCAGATCTACATGTGGGCCAACGAAGCCGAACGTGCATTTGTCGAACGGACTTCGGGTGCGATCATGATCCTCTTGATCTTCCTCGTCGTCATGAACCTTGGCGCAATCCTGTTGCGGCGTCGCTTTGAGCGTCGCTGGTAGTGAGGTAAGAACATGAACATGATGTCAGAAGCAGCAGTTGAAAAGGCGCTGGACCAGAAAATGAACACTGTTCCCTTCAAGATGATCGGAAAGGACGTTTCGGTTTATTACGGCGAGAAGCGCGCGCTTTTCGATGTAAACCTCAACGTTCGCGAAAACACCGTCACCGCGCTGATCGGCCCGTCGGGCTGCGGCAAGTCGACGTTCCTGCGCACGCTCAACCGCATGAACGACACGATCGACAGCTGCCGCGTCACCGGGAAGATCACCCTTGATGACGGCGATATCTACGACCCGAGCATCGACGTCGTCGAACTCCGCGCCCGCGTCGGCATGGTGTTCCAGAAGCCGAACCCGTTCCCGAAGTCGATCTACGAGAACGTCACCTACGGTCCGAAGATCCATGGCCTCGCCCGCACCAAAGCGGACCTCGATCAGATCGTCGAGACGAGCCTTCAGAAGGCCGGCCTCTGGAATGAAGTGAAGGACCGCTTGCATGAATCCGGCACCGGCCTCTCCGGTGGTCAGCAGCAGCGCCTGTGCATTGCCCGCGCCGTTGCGGTCAGCCCGGAAGTCATCCTAATGGACGAGCCGTGCTCGGCCCTGGACCCGATCGCGACCGCCAAGGTCGAGGAACTGATCCACGAGCTGCGGACAAACTACACGATCGTCATTGTCACACACTCGATGCAGCAGGCAGCCCGCGTGTCGCAGCGGACCGCGATGTTCCACCTCGGCAATCTCGTCGAGGAAAACGACACCGACAAGATGTTCACCAACCCGGATGACCAACGGACCCAGGATTACATCATGGGCCGCTTCGGCTGAGGACTGAGCTTGCCACCCTGTCATGAGGGCAGGGTGGTGGTCTTCCAACCCGGATTGTGATCGCAAGGAAAAACAATCATGTCTACGCACATTGCTTCCGTCTACGACGAAGATCTGAAGTACCTGACCCGGCGCATCTCCGAGATGGGCGGTCTGGCCGAACAGATGGTGGCCGAATCCGTACGCGCCTTGGTCAATTCCGACCTGGCGCTTGCCCAGAAGGTCATTTCCGACGACGCCATTCTCGACGAGGCCGAACGCCAGATCGGCGAAAAGGCCATTGTCACCATCGCCAAGCGCCAGCCGATGGCTGCCGACCTGCGCGAAATCATGGGATCGATCCGCATTGCCGCCGATCTTGAACGGGTCGGTGACCTTGGCAAGAACAACGCCAAGCGCGTCATCGCGGTCGCGAGCGCCAGCCTGCCGCGCCAACTGGCCCGTGGTCTGGAGCATCTGGCCGAGCTTGCGCTCGTTCAGCTCAAGGAAGTGCTCGATGTCTATGCCTCCCGCTCGCCGGAAAAGGCCAATAGCATCCGCGAACGCGACAACGAGATCGACGCGATCTACACGTCGCTGTTCCGCGAACTCCTGACCTACATGATGGAAGACCCGCGTAACATCACGCCGTGCACGCATCTTCTGTTCTGCGCCAAGAACATCGAGCGCATCGGCGACCATGCCACCAATATCGCCGAAACAATCTACTACATGGCGACCGGCGCGCAGCCGGCTGGCGAACGTCCAAAGGACGACACAGCCAATACGGTCGGTGCGATCGGCAACTGATCGCCTGAGAAAGTAAGTAAATTCTTACGCAATGATCGCGCGAGCGGCCGCTGGAGCCGCTCGGCACGCCTCCGGCCATCCGGCCGGACGCCAAGGAGCAGAACTGAATGTTGCCAAGAATTGCCGTTGTTGAAGACGAAGAGGCGCTGAGCGTCCTCCTCCGATACAATCTCGAGGCCGAAGGGTTCGAAGTCGACACCATCAACCGTGGCGACGAGGCGGAAATGCGCCTGCAGGAACGTCTGCCCGATCTCCTGATCCTCGATTGGATGTTGCCGGGTGTTTCCGGGATCGAACTGTGCCGCCGGCTGCGCCAGCGTCCGGAAACCGAACGGCTACCGATCATCATGCTGACAGCGCGTGGCGAAGAGAGTGAGCGTGTTCGCGGTCTGGCTACGGGCGCCGACGATTACGTCGTCAAGCCGTTCTCGACGCCGGAACTGATGGCGCGGGTGAAGGCGATGTTGCGCCGCGCCAAGCCGGAAGTGCTGTCGACGCTGCTGAAGTGCGGCGATATCGAACTCGACCGCGAAACCCACCGTGTCCACCGCAAGACGCGCGAGGTCCGTCTCGGGCCGACGGAGTTCCGTCTCTTGGAATTCTTCATGGCATCGCCGGGCCGGGTCTTTTCGCGTTCACAGCTGCTGGATGGCGTCTGGGGCCACGATATCTATGTCGATGAACGCACCGTCGACGTCCATGTCGGCCGCCTGCGCAAAGCATTGAACTTTTCCAATATGCAGGACGTGATCCGTACAGTGCGCGGCGCGGGCTATTCCCTGGAAAGCTGAAATCGTACAGGAAAGAACCGTCAGGCGTTGCCGAGCGGTTCTCCAATCTCGATGGCGTGACCATCCGGATCGTAGAAGCGGAAAACCCTCTGGCCCCAAGCCTGCGTCTCGATGGGGTGGATGAGGTTTACAAGGCTGCCGATGCGCCCGAAAAGCGCATCCAGATCATCATGTTCGAAATAGAGCAGGATATTTTGACGGCCGTACGGCCCGGAAACGTCTGACGGCTGTCCCCAGACCGTCGTTTCGAGGGATTTGCCATCATGGATGGCAAATCCCGTTTCAAATAAGACGAAATTGCCGAAATCACGGCTGACTGCCAATCCCAGCATCTCGCTATAGAAGATTTTCGAGATGCTGATATCCCGTACAAACGGGATGGGATTGACAAAACGCACGGCCGATCCGGCCTTAGCGTGCCCGGCGGCGCTCGCCGGACGGCTGGTAGGCCAGCTTGGCGTGGAAGGTGCAGTACGGCGAAGTGTCCGGGGAATCGTTGCCGCAGAAGTGAAACTCGTCCTTCATCGGATCGCCGATCGGCCACTTGCAGGTACGGTCGGTCAGCTCGGTCAGGACCAGACGGCGAGACATCGGAATAACAACGTTGTTGCCAGCCGGTGCTGTCTCCAGATTCTCGATCGCGTCGATTTCCACCTCTTCCTTCATGACGGTCGCACCGGTGGTGCGGGTCACTGTGCGGGTGGCGGTGATGCGCGATGCGGTATAGTTCGGTGCGCGTGGTGCGGCGGAAGGTGCCGGGCGCTTGACGCGGGCCGTTGCCGTGCTGCCACCAGCCTTTGCGCGGCCGGGCAGGCAGAGACGGTGAACCTTGCCGATGACGGCATTACGGCTGACGCCGCCGAGCTGTGCTGCGATCTGGCTCGCGCTCAAGCCTTCGGCCCACAATTTCTTGAGTTTTTCGACCCGCTCGTCAGTCCAGTTCATGGTCTTGTCTCCATTCCCAGCGTTGGTGATGGTCGAATCCTCCACCGAGCCCTGGGTGTAACCCGAGGCTGAAACGCGATAACACTTTTGGTGACTAGGTCCGCCGCATGCGTTCTAGTAATTATTTCTTAACGTAGAGCCCGTGGGACTCCCTGACAAGAGTCCGGAGAATCCCACCGAATCGATTTCCGAGTTTTCCCCAACTTGCTTGCGATGCGTGGCATTTTTGCAAGGGTATCCGGCTAAAAAATTTGCGGCCGCTGTATATCCGCGAATTGCTGGAAATCATGGGCTTTTGTTGACATCGCATTGCGAAGTGAAGATAGTGCCATTGCCGCCGAAAGGCGGCATTTTGATTTTTTATGGGCTGGTCACAGCCTTGTTGACGGCGCCGTTTATACAATGGCCGTGATGGTTTGAGGAGACATGCGCCATGGCCGATGCCACGCCGCTTTATGACACATATGCACGCGCACCCTTGCGGTTTGAGCGCGGCGAAGGCGTCTGGCTGATTGCTGAGGACGGCACCCGTTATCTCGATTTCGCCGCCGGTGTGGCGGTCAATTCGCTCGGTCATGCACATCCGCATCTTGTATCGGCATTGAAGGAGCAGGCGGACAAGGTCTGGCACCTGTCAAATCTCTATGAAGTCCCCGGCCAGGAAAGCCTCAGCCGCCGCCTGACGGAAGCGACGTTCGCCGACAAGGTGTTCTTCACCAATTCCGGTGCAGAAGCGCTCGAATGCGCGATCAAGACGGCGCGGCGCTATCATTTCGCCAAGGGTCAGCCTGAAAAATTCCACATCATTACCTTTGAAGGCGCGTTCCACGGCCGCACACTGGCGACCATCGCTGCCGGTGGGCAGGCGAAGTACCTGGAAGGCTTCGGCCCCAAGGCGCCGGGTTTCTATCAGGTGCCGTTTGGCGACATGGGCGCCCTGAAGGCTGCCATCAGCGAAGAGACTGCCGCGATCCTGATCGAGCCGATCCAGGGTGAGGGTGGTATCCGCACCGTTTCGAAGGAATTCCTGCAGGAACTGCGTGCGCTCTGTGACGAGTATGGCCTGCTGCTCATCCTCGATGAGGTCCAGTCCGGTGTCGGCCGCACTGGCAAGCTTTTTGCCTATGAATGGGCGGGCGTAACGCCGGATATCATGGCGGTTGCCAAGGGTATCGGCGGTGGCTTCCCGCTCGGCGCCTGCCTTGCCACGGCAGAGGCAGCCTCCGGCATGGTCGCGGGCACCCACGGCTCGACCTATGGCGGCAATCCGCTGGCCATGGCTGTCGGCAATGCCGTGATGGATGTCATCATGGCCGATGATTTTCTCCAGCACGTCCGCGATGTCTCGCTGGTCTTCCGCCAGGGGCTTGCTTCACTTGCCGATCGTTTCCCCGAGATTATTGAGGAAATCCGTGGCGAGGGCCTGATGCTCGGCATCAAGGCCAAGGTGCCGTCTGCCGATCTCCTGAAGGCCATCCGTGCCGAACGGCTGCTGGCGGTACCAGCGGGCGAAAACGTTATCCGCCTGCTGCCGCCACTGGTGACGACGGCCGAGGAAGCCCGTGAAGGCCTGGCGCGTCTCGAGCGCGCCGCCGAACAGCTGACAGCGGAGCGACGACAGGCATCGGCCTGAACGACGCTTCACTGACACGCTGAAAAACACAGGACTCTGAATAGAATGGCCGGTACCAGACACTTTCTCGATCTTTCTGCCATGACGACAACCGACTTGCGGTCGATCATCGAAGACGCCCGCGTGCGCAAGGCTGCCACCAAGGCCGGCACCGCTGAAAAGCCGCTGGCCGGCAAGATGCTGGCGATGATCTTCGAAAAGCCTTCGACGCGCACCCGCGTGTCCTTTGATGTCGGTATGCGCCAGCTTGGCGGCGAGACGTTGTTCCTGTCCGGCACCGAAATGCAGCTCGGTCGCGCCGAAACCATCGGCGATACCGCCAAGGTTCTTTCGCGCTATGTCGATGCGATCATGATCCGCACCACTGATCACAATCGGCTGCTGGAACTGGCCGAGCATGCCACCGTGCCGGTGATCAACGGACTGACGGATGCGACGCATCCCTGCCAGATCATGGCCGATATCATGACGTTCGAGGAGCATGCAGGCCCGGTAAAGGGCAAGACGATTGCCTGGACCGGCGACGGCAACAACGTGCTGCACTCCTTCATCGAAGGCTCGGCGCAGTTCGGCTACCGGATGAACATGGCTGTGCCGCTCGGTTCGGAGCCTGACGACAAGATCCTCAACTGGGCGCGCAACAATGGTGGCGATATAAAGCTCTATCATGATGCCGATCAGGCCGTGGATGGCGCCCATTGCGTGGTTACCGACACCTGGGTATCGATGAACCAGGAACACCGCGCCCGTGGCCACAACGTCTTCCAGCCCTTCCAGGTTAACGCCGCGCTGATGGCGAAGGCCGACAAGGATGCGCTGTTCATGCACTGCCTGCCTGCCCATCGTGGCGAGGAGGTGACGGATGATGTGATCGATGGCAAGCAGTCGGTGGTGTTCGATGAAGCCGAGAACCGCCTGCACGCGCAAAAATCCGTCCTTGCCTGGTGCCTTGGCGCGCTCTAGCGGTCTGGCCCGGCATATTGAAAACCGGGCAGCGGCACACGATCTATGCATCAAGCTGATGACCGGCAGGTGGCGTGTCCGCCTTCGCCGGTCGTTCGTATTCAAAAGCAACCATCCATCCGCGCCGCCGTCCTGATTGGAGGCGGCAGAGCGACGGCCGTTTTTTCAGGAGCGATCTGGACAAAACCGGCCTGCCCAGGATCAATAGAAGCATCGAACAGCGTCCCGGCCTTCACGGCGGGCAGACGTTCGAGGGCTAGGAGTTAGAGCGATGACGGAAGCAAACGTGGGCCTTGGCCAGTTCGATTACGCCGGTGACGATCATGTCGTGCCGTTTCAGGTGGAAGGCCTTGATGTGCGCGGCCGCGCCGTCCAGCTCGGCCCGATGCTGGACGCGATCCTCGAGCGCCACAATTATCCGCTGCCGGTCGCCCGTCTCGTCGCTGAAACCGTCGTTCTAACGGTACTTCTCGGTACGTCATTGAAGTTCGAAGGCAAGCTGATCATCCAGACCAAGAGCAATGGTCCGGTCGATCTGGTCGTCGCCGATTTCGCGACGCCGGACCGGGTACGCGCCTATGCCCGCTACGATGAAGAGGCTCTGAAGATTGCTGAAGAGAACGGCCTGACCCAGCCTCAGCATCTGCTGGGCGAGGGCGTTCTTGCGTTCACCATCGATCAGGGTGCGCATATGCAGCGCTATCAGGGCATCGTGCCGCTCGACGGAGCCTCGCTGGAGGAAATTGCCGGCGTCTATTTCCGCCAGTCGGAACAGATCCCGACCAAGGTCCGCCTTGGCGTCGCAGAACTGCTCGACCGCGATGAAAACGGCAAGCCGCGTCATCGCTGGCGGGCTGGTGGCATGGTTGCGCAGTTCCTGCCGGACGCGCCGGATCGTATGCGCCAGGCCGATCTGCATGGTGGCGACGGGGATGACGGCAACGGCGCTCTTGCGGTCGATGATTTGTGGGATGAAGCCAGCGTCATGGTCCAGACCATCGATGCCGACGAACTGACCGATCCGACCGTGGGTACCGAGCGTCTGCTCTACCGGCTGTTCCACGAGCGCGGCGTCAAGGTCTATCCGCCACAAGCGGTCTATGACAAATGCAGCTGCTCGCGCGAAAAACTGCGGGATGTTCTGGCAAGCCTCAGCCAGGATGATATCGATCACGCGGCCGAGGATGGACTGGTATCGGTCACCTGCGAATTCTGCTCGACGACCTACCGGTTTGAAGCGACGGAAGTGAAGCCGCAGTAAAAACGCTGCGGCTCTAATTCAAGGTCCGGTTCTGGCCGGGCGAATCCAGCGAGAAAGCGGGGATGTCGACGGTGAACGACTCCCCGTGCGTGTTTTCCATCGAATAATGGCCGAACATGACGCCGGATGGTGTATCGAGCGGGCAGCCGGATGAATATTCATAGGTGTCGCCGGGATTGAGAACCGGCTGCTCGCCGATCACACCTGGGCCGTTGACCTCATCGACCTGGCCGTTTTCATCGGTGATATGCCAATAGCGCGTCATCAGCCGGACTGTCTCGCCGGACAGGTTCGAAATCAGGATCCGGTAACCCCAGACATAGCGGCTGTCATCCGGATCGGACTGCTCCTCCAGATAATAAGGCTCGACGGTCACCTCGATGTCGCGTGTCAGCGCGCGGTACATATGCAAACCCTTTTCAAGTCCATAGGCGATATTCTACAGCAAGATGGTTTCGTCAAGAATAACGCATAGGGTAAACTGTAAGGATAGGGTACGGCATGCTCGACGGTCATGTGAGGCGGTGGATTGACCCTTGGCTGGAGCGGGCTGGCAGCGCTTTGGCTGGTCATGGTATCACGGCGAACACCGTCACCGTCACCGGCTTTCTGATCGGTCTCGCGGCTGCGGTCGCTATCGTCCTGGATTCTTACGTCTGGGCTTTCATTCTGATCGGGATCAGCCGGATTTGTGACGGCCTCGACGGTGCCGTCGCGCGATCGACCCAAAAAACCGATTTCGGCGGCTTTCTCGATATCGTGCTCGATTTCGCCTTCTACGGTCTCATCCCGTTCGCCTTCATCCTTGCCGATCCCTATGAGAATGGCATTGCCGGCGGGCTGCTGCTGCTGTCTTTCTATGTCAACGGCGCCAGCTTCCTTGCTTTTTCGATCATGGCCGAAAGGCGCGGTCTCTCGACGGAGGTGCGCGGTGCCAAGTCGCTCTATTTCACCACGGGACTTGCCGAGGCGACCGAAACGATCGCTGTCTTCCTGGCTTTCTGCCTGTTCCCGCAATGGTTTTCCGAGATCGCGGTGATCTTCGCGCTCGTCTGTTTCTATACGGCGCTGTCGCGCACCATGCTGGCCAGAGCGAGTTTCAAAAGAGAGAGCCAGGCATAGAAAAACGCCCGCATCCGGAGATAAGGGCGTTTCACAAAATTCAATAATCAGGCCTGGACCGACTTCAGCGCGCGGGCAAAATCCTCGATCAAATCCTCACTGTCCTCGATCCCGGCCGAGAAGCGCACGGTGCCGGGCGAAATGCCGAGTTCGGCGCGGGCTTCGTCCGAAAGGTTCTTGTGCGTCGTCGTCGCCGGATGGGTGATCAGGCTCTTGCTATCGCCGAGATTGTTGGAGATCAGCACGACATCCAGCGCGTTCTGCAGCGCAAAGGCAGCTTCCTTGCCGCCCTTCAGCTCGAAGCAGACCAGTGTCGAGCCACCCTTCATCTGCCGGGCGATGATATCGGCCTGCGGATGGTCCTTGCGGCCGGGGTAGATCACCTTGGCGACCTGCTTCTGTTCGGCGAGGAAGTCGGCGAGACGCGCGGCATTCTCGCTCTGCTGGCGCACACGCAACGGCAGGGTTTCGATGCCCTTCAACAGCGTCCAGGCATTGAACGGCGACAGAGCAGGCCCTGTGTGGCGGAAATAATCCTGCAGGTGTTCGCTGATCCATTCCTTGTCGGAAAGGATCACGCCGCCGAGGCAACGGCCCTGACCGTCGATATGCTTGGTGGCGGAGTAGACGACGATATGGGCGCCCAGTTCCAGCGGCTTTTGCAGGAGCGGGGTTGCAAAAACGTTGTCGACGATGACCTTGGCGCCGATCTGATTGGCGATCTTGGCGACTCCGGCAATATCGACCACTTCCAGTGTCGGATTGGTCGGGCTTTCGAGGAAGAACACCTTGGTGTTCGGCCTGACGGCCTTTTCCCAGTTTTCAAGGAAACGGCCGTCGATCAGGGTGAATTCGATGCCGTATTTCGGCGCCAGCGTTTCCACTACCCAGCGGCAGGAGCCGAACAGGGCGCGGGCTGCAACGATATGATCGCCGGCCTTCAGCTGGCAAAGGATCGCAGCCGAAACAGCGGCCATGCCGGACGCGGTAGCGCGCGCATCCTCGGCACCTTCCAGCGCGCACATGCGTTGTTCGAACATATCGTTGGTCGGGCTGCCGTAACGGGCATAGATGAAGCCGTCCGTCTCGCCCTTGAAGCGCGCTTCTGCGGCTTCGGAAGTTTCGTAGACGAAGCCCTGCGTCATGAAGATGGCTTCGGAGGTTTCACCATGGTTTGAACGGGTCGTGCCGCCGTGAACGAGCTGGGTCGCGGGGCGCCAATTTTTGCTCATCGATCGTCTCTTTCAACACAAAAAAAACCGGCCGCGAAAAAGCAAGCCGGTTTCAAACCCGGCCTTTTTAGCTATTTGTTTAACGTGGCTGCAAGCCGACCGGCCAAATCACCACGGGATAAGTTCGTATTTACTGATAAGGCGCGCTTGCGTCAATTCCCGTGAACAACAAGATATGTCACAGGGACAATTTGAGTTATGACGTGCCGGTAGCGGCAAAGAGGACGATGGAAATGACCAGGGCCACAGGCATTCTAGCTGATCGCGCCATTGCTGCGCTGTTTGATGCGGGGCGGTTGAAAAGCGAGGCGAAGCTCGATGCCGACCAGATCCAGCCGGCCAGCCTCGATCTGCGCCTCGGTTCGAAGGCCTTCCGGGTCCGTGCCAGCTTCATGCCCGGCCCCAGCCATCTGGTAGCCGACAAGCTCGACCGGCTGAAACTGCACGTTATTGACCTTACCGAAGGTGCGGTTCTGGAAACCGGCTGCGTCTACATCGTGCCACTGATGGAAAGCCTCGACCTGTCGCCGGATATGTCGGCCTCGGCCAATCCGAAGAGTTCGACCGGCCGCCTCGATATCTTCACCCGCGTCATTACCGACCGGGCTCAGGAGTTCGACAAGATCCCGGCCGGCTATTCCGGCCCACTCTATCTCGAAATCAGCCCGCGGACGTTCCCGGTCATCGTCCGGCGCGGCTCGCGCCTGTCGCAGATCCGTTTTCGCGTCGGCCATGCGCTGCTCACCGAAACGGAAGTCCTGGCGCTGCATGAAAGCGACGTCCTCGTTGCCAGCGACAAGCCGAACGTCTCAGGCGCCGGCATCGCGCTGTCGATCGATCTGAAAGGCACCGGCGCCGACGGCTTGATCGGCTACCGTGGCAAGCACCACACGGCCGTTGTCGATGTCGACAAGAAGGCCGAGCACGGCATCTTTGATTTCTGGGAGCCGCTCTACAGCCGCGGCCGCGACGAACTGATCCTCGATCCCGACGAGTTCTATATCCTTGTCTCGCGCGAAGCCGTGCACGTCCCGCCGCTTTACGCCGCTGAAATGACCCCGTTCGATCCGCTGGTCGGCGAATTCCGCGTCCACTATGCCGGTTTCTTCGATCCGGGCTTTGGCCATGTCTCGGCGGGTGGCAAGGGCAGCCGCGCCGTGCTCGAAGTCCGCAGCCATGAAGTTCCGTTCATCCTCGAACACGGCCAGATCGTCGGCCGTCTGGTCTATGAACATATGATGGAGCGTCCCGAAGGTCTTTACGGTCTCGGACTTGGTTCCAACTACCAGGCGCAGGGCCTGAAACTCTCCAAGCATTTCCGCTCGGAGTAAATAGACGCCCGCAAAACCGGCTGCCGCCTTGACAGGCAGCCGTGCTTGGTGGAAACCTCCAGCGCAAGGCGGGTATGATGTAGTGGTAGCTTGTCAGCTTCCCAAGCTGATCGTGCGGGTTCGATTCCCGCTACCCGCTCCACTTTGTTTCTCAAGTGGTGCTGCGCTTAATCTCTACGCCCTTCAAGCATACGGCCTGCTCGCCTTCCAAACAGTGAGCAGCGTCAACACTCGCCGTGCCCGCTGACGGGGACGTGCGGTGTCTTGTTCCAGGAAAACGGGTTGGTTCGCAACTCCAGCAGGGCTTTCCACGCCGCCAGGGACATGGCCAGCCAGTAGATAGGCACGAAAATCCAGCGCCAGCCTACTGCGCGCTTCTCACGGCCTGTCATCCGGTTCCGGCCGAGTGAGATGAAGACCGCGTAACTGCCGAAGATATTGATGATATCACAGGTAAACAGCCAGAAAGTCAGCCAGCTTTCCGAGGAGGGCCTATCGTCCAATATCAACCATGTCAGATAGGCGAGGAAGCCGACAATGATGGGATGACTGAGTGCGGAGAGCAGCAGGCCGGCAATCAGGATCTGGAAGACGATGAAGGCGGGCCACCCCATCTCACCCGCCAGTTGCCCGGGTTTGCGCATCAACACCAGCCATGTTTGCAGCCAACCCTTGAACCAGCGGGTGCGTTGGCCAAGCCAGACGGACCGCGAGACCGGCGCTTCTTCAAGCGTCGGCTTGAAGATGACGCGCGAGCGATAGCCAAGCCGGTACAGCCGCAGCCCCAGATCGGCATCCTCTGTCATGTTGTAAGGGTCCCAACCGCCGACCTGTTTCAGCTCCATTGTGCGAAAATGATTGGACGTTCCGCCAAGCGGCAAGGGCAGGCCGGTCAGGGACAGCATCGGCAAAAGACCACGAAACAGTCCGGCATATTCCAGGGCAAACAACGCGCTCCACCAGGATTGCCGCGCATTGGTGATGATCAGCGGCGCCTGCAGGCAAATGACCTGCGGCGGTGCCGCCGTAAAGGCCGCATGAGCCTCGCGCAACTGGCCGGGATGCGGCCGGTCTTCGGCATCATAGACGGTCACATAGGTGCCGCGAACGCCGGGAAGCGCATAGGCCAAGGCCTTCGGCTTGGTGCGGGGCATGTGGACAGGTACCAGAACGATCTCGTATTCGCGCGCCAGCCGCAAAGCCCTGAGCGCGGCGATGGTTGCGATATCGTCCTCCTCGCAGATCAGCTTTATGTCGAGGCGCGAGCGTGGCCAGTCGAGCTGGTCGAGCGCCTGGACAAGTTGCGCTACGACGCTCTCTTCTCTGTAGAGCGCGACAAGCACCGAATAGACCGGCAGCGGCCCGGGGGTGTCTGGTGCGTGTTGTTGTTGCTCTCCGCGCGTCTGCAGCAGGGCGAAGCCGAGTGCGTAAAGCCGCACCAGGAAATTGGCAAGGTAGAACAGCGTCAGCACGATATGCAGGATCAGCATGCTGACGAGCGGAATAACGACTGCGGCTACGGCCATGGTGCACAGCGCAATCCCGGCATAAAAACCCTGTTTGCCCCAGAAGGTGATGCGGGCACTGTGGAGTGGTACGGTCTCGAAGAGCGCACGCGTCACCGCCGAAACGCGCCGTTGGCGTCCGGCCCGCCAGGCGGTGTCACGCACCGTTGATGGCGTGGAGGCGGCGAGTGACGGGCGAAGCTGCGGCATGCGCTGTAAAAGGGATGCAAGCCCGGCAATGCGGTTTAACGAAGGAACGATGACGGTGACCGGTGGACGGCTCGCATGATGGACCCGGATTATTTCCGGCCGCGTGAGCTGGGTATCGAGCCCCTCTACGTCCTGAACACGGCCGGGATCGATCACGGGCAGGAAATCAAGCCCCAGTGTTTCCGCCAGTGCCTCGAAATAGAGTGTCTCGTCGATCTCGCCGGATGCGAGCAATTCGTCTTCGACGGTCGTTCCATGCGCCTGCGCAAGCTGCATGGCCCGCGCAATCGAAGGTTTGCCGATACCCATTTGAAGTAGCAGCCGTCCCTCGTGCTTCAATGCAGGCGCGAATCCTCCCACGGCGGTATCAGGCTGCGATCGCCCGGCCGGCGGTTCATTCGCGGTAGCCATTCCGGAATTGTCCGGATATTCTTCCAGACGCATGAAAACCCCATTGCCGCGTGACGCGGCAAACCCCCTATCTTGTCCCGGGAATGATCATAATGTTACGCGCTTTCCGTGCATCTCTAAAATTTTACGGGATTTTCTCGCTGTGCGTGTTGCTGGTTGCAACTTTTCCGGCTGCACCCCGTGCGGCGGAGGGGGTTAACGATCTGCCGCTGTTGTTCGACGCGCGGGAGCGGATCGCGAAGCCGGACCTGAGTGGCCTGGCGCGCCTGCGGTTCCTGACCACTGTCGATTTTCCGCCGTTCAACTTCATCGACCAGTCCGGCAAACTTGCCGGTTTCCATGTTGATCTGGTCCGCGAAATCTGCCGCGAACTGGAAATCGACGCCAAGTGCCAGATCCAGGCCGTGACCTTCGCGGAGTTGCTGCCAGCGCTTGAGGGCGGACAAGGGGAAGCTGTGATCGCCGGGATTGGTACCAGCGCGGAACTGCGGCAACGGTTCGCCTTTTCGCGCGCATTCATGCAACTTCCGGCCCGCTTTGCGGCCAACCGTCAGGTGATGGGAAGCAATCTTTCGGTGGCAGGGCTGGCGGGAAAACCGGTTGGAACCGTGTCGGGAACCACGCATGAGGCCATGCTCAAGGCATTCTTTCCGAAACTCGATGTGCGGCCGTTCCCGAGCCGAGACACAATGCTGGCCGCTTTGAAGCAGGGAAGCGTCGCCGCAGTGTTTTCAGACGGCATGCAATTATCCTTCTGGACGGCCGGCAGCGATGCCGCCGGTTGCTGCGCGCTGATCGACGGCGCCTATTTCTCGCAACGCTTCCTGGGCGAGGGATTGGCGATCATGAACCGCAAGGGAGATTCCGCACTGACGCAGGCGATCGACCACGCGCTGCTGGAGCTGTCCCGCAAGGGCCGGCTGAACGAGATCTACCTGCGCTATTTTCCGGCCGGAATCTATTGAACGGCTGTCATTCCAGCTTTCGGAACGGCAGCAGCAGCGACCAGACGAGCCGTGCAGGCGAAGCGCCGGGATACTGGGCAAGCCCGATCTCCATGGTGTCCGGCGGGCATTTCGAGCGTTCCCGGTAGGTTGAAAACAGCCGGTCCCAGACGGAAAGGTTGAAACCGTAGTTCGTGTCGGTCTCGTCCGGATCGGTGGAGTGATGGATGCTATGCATGTCCGGCGTGACGATCAGGCGGCGCAACACAAGATCGGCGCGGGCGGGAAGTTTCAGATTGGCGTGGTTGAACATGGCTGCGCCATTCAGGACGATTTCGAAGATCAGGACGCTGACGGGCGGCGCGCCGATCGAAACGATGACGGCCGATTTCCACAGCACCGACAAGAGGATTTCCAGCGGATGGAAGCGCAGCGCCGTTGTCAGGTCCAGCCCGGTGTCGGCATGGTGAACCCGGTGAATGCGCCAGAACAGCGGCACCTTGTGAAAGATCACATGCTCCAGCCAGATGGCGAAATCGAGAATGATGAAGGCCAAAACACCGCTGACGAAGGGTGGCAGCCCGAGCATCGGTAAAAGTCCGTATCCGTGCGCGTCTGCGAACAGGGCGATCCCGGTGGCCGCAGCCGGAAAGATCAGCCGCAACATCAGCGACGACAGGACGAGGATGGACAGGTTGGTAAACCACCGCCGCGCTTTCAGCGCCCGCATCAGTTCCGGGCGCTCCAGCCGGGGGTGAGCCAATTCGAGTGCGGCAAGCGACAGGAAGATTGCGGCAAAGAAGGCCAGGCGCCAGGCCGGTTCGCCGATGCCGAATATCTGTACCGTCATACCTCTCCCATCCTTGTCTCGCCGGCAGCCATTCTATCGGCGCGGTGATCAAGATGAATGCACTTTGGCGTGAAGCGGAAATCCGCTTTCTTTCACTTGCGGAAGCGGGCCATGGCGCCGCGCTCGATGGCAGCGCAGGTCAGTTTGTCCAGTCCCAGCCGGTCACGCAGCAATTGCAGCAGCCGGATTTCCTCCTGGACGATCGAAAGGTCAGCGGCGGCAATCTCGACTGCCAGCGCGTAAGCCGTGTCGTAGAGGCGCGCGGGAAGGGCTTCGCGCACGACTTCGAGTGCAATGTCCAACCCCTCCGGGCCGTCGAGAAGGGCAGTGCATTCGCGTGCGGCATGCATCAGGTGGTCATGGTCGAAACCGTCAAAGACCGGCAGGAAACTGGTCAGTCTGCCGATACGTTCCAGTTCCGTATCGGTCATGGCCGTGTCGACGGCCGACATCATCACCATGACGTAGATAAGGGCTTCGTGATGGCTCATGGTATTGGGCATGGGATATCCGTGTTGCTGTACCGGTTCTGTGAGGTATGAACCATTGCAGCCGTCTACAAGCCCTCACCGGTCATATCAACGCCGGTCTCCGCATCCCCCGGGTGCAGCGTCTCCTCCCGCGGCGCGGGCGCGGTGTTCAAATCGCGTGGATCATCGCCGAAAAAGCCGAGACGGGACTGGCGGGCGGTGGCCACTTTGCCGGCGAGCGGCGATCCTGCGGCCGCGTCCGCCCAGCCGTTTTCGGCAAGCCAGCCAGCGGGGTCGATGTTGTTGACGCTGCAGGCGGTGGTCAGTGTTCCCTGCCAGCCATTTTTCGGCACGGTGCATAAAAGTGCGCGCGCCCGCAGGAAATTGCGGAAGGCGGTTTGGGCCACCATGCCGCAGGGCCATGTCTTGCCTGTTTCGCCGCAGATGCGATCCGCCTTTTCCGGCTCGATCCCCTCAAGTTGCAGCAACCGGTCGCCGAACTGGATAAGGCCAGCGGACAGCGCAACCGGATGACGCAGGACGGCGGGAACCGGCTCCGGCCGGGCAAGAGGTTGCGACAGCGGCGTGCGCGGCTCGATACGCTCCAGCGGTTTTGCTGGTACTTCGTCCGGCAGTCCGAACTGTTCCGGCGCGATATCGCGCACGGTTTTGTCCTCTGCCTGGGGCAGCGCGTTGCCGGTGGAAACAGTGGTTGCGGGATCTTCGTGCGCAGGGTCGGCGGGTGCAGCAAGCACTGGCGTGTCCTCGCCGGCCGTGGTTTTGGCGGGATCCATTCCTCCGTCGGCCAGATCGGGCACATCGGCAATGTCAGGTGTTTCGAGCGTGAAATCCGAGGTTTGGGCGTCCTGCCGCCCCTGGATGACCGACGCGCCTGCCTGCAGAAGCGCTACGGTCAGAGCAATTCCGGCCAAGCCGCCGCCAATGGTGAGCAGATGCCGCTTCATCAGGAAAACTGTCCTATTGGCTGGCCCAGATGATGCGGGCGATCCACTCGACGTCGCTGAGTTCGAATGTGCGGTTGGGGTGTTCGGGATTGAGCGAGAGCAGCTCGATGCTGCGCGGGGTCTGGCGTACCAGCACCTTGGCCATCACTTCGCCCTCGGTGGTCTTGACCACCACGCGGTCACCGCGGCGAATCTGTGCGCCGGGTTCGACGATCAGCACATCGCCGTCGCGATAGAGCGGCAACATGCTGTCGCCCTGGATTTCCAGTGCATAGACGCCAGCCTTCGTGCCGGGAGCTGCCGGAAATTCGACGACATCCCAACCCTGGCCTGCCGGAAAGCCGCCATCGTCGAAGAAACCGCCGGCCCCAGCCTGCGCAAAGCCGAGCAGCGGAATAGAGCCGGCCTGCGGCGGAAAAGCACCCTCCGGCACGGCTCCGGATGCAGGTCCCGGCCGCAGGAAGTCCATGAACTGGTTGATCGTCGAGCCAGTCGCGTCAAGCACCTTGGCGATCGATTCCGTCGAGGGCCAGCGCTCGCGCCCATCGGCCGAATGGCGCTTGGACTTGTTGAAAGAGGTCGGATCGAGCCCAGCCCGCCGGGCAAGGCCCGAAGGGGACAGCTGGTGCCGTTCGGCGAGCGCATCGATCGCACTCCAGATCCGGTCATGTGAAAACATCGTTGCGCATCCTGCAAGCGGTGAAGCGTGACGCTTTCCTGTGTGTTCTGGCTTCTTGCTGTCTTGATTGGGTGTCTGTGCAGAATAGTCAAAATGTGACGTTGAGTAAAGCAGTAAAGGAAAATAATCCTGCCTCTTTCGCGGCGCAATCAGGGGCACGGTCCAATTGAAATACGCCGCATGCCGCCTATACTCCAGTGGACCCATCCCGCTGGTTGCGAGGCGCAGCATTTGTTCTCGATTTTGAAGTCCGAAATCCTCTTGGGCGCAGCACTGGTTTTGGCGGCTGCCGGCTTCCTGCTCGAACATGCGTTGCTGGAAAACGGGCAGGTGGCGGCTCTTGCCGGTGCAGCCGTTCTGGTCTTTGCCATCGTGCTCGCTTCATTACGGGTCGCCCATCATGCCGAAGTGCTGGCTGCCAAGGTCGGCGATCCCTACGGCACGATGATCCTGACCTTGTCGGCGGTGCTCGTCGAAGTCATCATCCTGGCGATCATGATGAGCGGCGAAGAGATCTCGCCAACCCTGGTGCGCGATACGATCTATGCCGCCGTCATGCTCGATATCAACGGTATTCTCGGGCTGGCAGCACTACTGGGCGGCCTGAAGCACGGCGAGCAATCTTATAACGACGACTCCAGCCGGACCTATAGCGTGATGATCCTGACCGCGATGGGCATTTCGATGGTGGTGCCGGAATTCGTTCCTGAAGCCAAATGGCACCTCTATTCGGCCTTCACCATTGTGGCGATGGTGACACTTTACGCTGTCTTCCTGAAAATGCAGGTTGGGGTGCACAGCTATTTCTTCAGCTACAGCTACCCCAAGCGCGAGGGCGGTGAAAAGCACTCGTCCGAGGATGAGCCGGTGGCGGTTTCGATTGCCATCTTGGTCGTCGGTATCGTCATCATCGGCGCGCTTGCCGAAGTCATGTCGGGGCTGCTGACGGCCGGGCTCAAGGGAACCGGTGCCCCGCCGGTCCTGGCGGCGATCGTCGTTGCGGCCATTTCCGCCTCGCCGGAAATCATGACGGCGATGCGCGCGGCCCTTGCCAACCGGATGCAAGCCGTCGTCAACATCGCGCTTGGCGCATCGTTGTCGACCGTCATCCTGACGGTGCCGGTGATGGAGGCGATCGCGCTCTATACCGGCCAGCCCTTCATCATGGCGATGACGCCGGTGCAGACGGTGATGGTGACGATTACCCTGATCGTTGCTGCCATCAACCTCAATGACGGCGAAACCAATGCCATCGAGGGCATGACCCATTTCGTCCTGTTCGCCACATTCGTCATGTTGTCGGTGATCGGGCTCTGACTTGAGCCGTTGTGAGCTAAATCCCGGCAACCGGAAAGGCTGATCGTCAGGCGGTATTTCTTGCCGCGCCCCCATTTTTCGCCACACATCGCGCTGTCATGCCTCTTCCGTGCACGCTGGCCTCGCGATATCACAGATCGCGCGCGCGATTTGCGCAGCGCCTTCGGGAGCCCTCCGTGAATACCTCCGTGCTTTCAGGCATTCTGCTGACGATCTTTTCCTATTTCCTGTTCACGCTGCAGGACGCTTCGGTCAAATGGCTGGTGGTGGCGCTGCCGGTCTGGCAGATCCTGTTCGTGCGCAGCGTGACGATCTTTGCGATCTGTGCTGCCATCGGCCGCGGACCGCTGCTTGTCCGCTCGCTGCGTTCGCCGGTCCTGAAGCCGATGATCCTGCGCAACCTGTTGTTGCTCGCCGCCTGGCTGTCCTATTATACCGCCGCCCGCGATCTCGGACTGGCCGAGTTGACGACGCTCTATTACGCGGCACCAATCCTGATCACCATTCTCGCCGTGCCGATCCTCAAGGAAGATGTCCCGCCCTTACGCTGGATCGCGGTCGTCGTTGGTTTCATCGGTGTGCTGGTGGCGACCGACCCATTCGGGTCGGCCATGAAACTGTCCTTGCCTGTCTGGCTGGCGCTGCAGGCCGCGGTGTTCTGGGCGTTTTCGACGGTACTCTTGCGCAAGACCGCGATGCAGGAGGTGACGCTGGTGCAGATGACGCTGTCGAGCGGCTTCTTCATCCTGTTCACCGGCATTGCCGTCATCGTCACCTGGGTTCCGCCAAGTCTTCTCGATGTCGGGCTGATGGTGGGAACCGGGCTGATTGCCGGTATTGCGCAATATGCGCTGTTCGAAGGTATGCGCCGCGCGCCGGTCTCAATGCTGGCGCCGTTCGAATATTCCTCGCTGATCTGGGCCTTCGGGCTCGGCTTCCTGATCTGGGGGGATATTCCTGCAACCCAGGTGTTCGCCGGCGCGGCGCTGATCTTTTCCGCCGGCATGATCATCATTCTGGGCGAACGTTTCAGCCGCCGGCTGCGGGCCGGCTAGGTCTTCTTGCCGATGAACCGGCGGAAGGCCTCGAGCGTCTCGACGCTGACATGATGTTCAATACCCTCGGCATCGATGCGGGCGGTTTCCGGGCTAACGCCAAGGCAGCGCAGGAAGGCTTCAACCGTCTGGTGGCGCGCCCGGCTTTCAAGCGCCATCTTCTGGCCGGCCTCGGTCAGGAATACGCCACGATAGGGTTTGCGTGACACCAGTCCTTCGGCAGCAAGCCGGGCCAACATCTTGGCAACCGTCGGCTGAGCGACGCCGAGACGGGCGGCGATATCCACTTGGCGCGCCTCATTGCCATCCTCGATCAGATCGGCGATCAGCTCGACATAATCCTCGATCAACGCACCGCGCCGTGCCTCGCGGGTCTGCCGGAAACCCTCGGAATGAATGTCCGCGTCTGGGAGCGGGTCCGTGCGGGGGACAGGGCGGCGCGGCAAGGGGCGATGTCCTCTCAGGTTTTTTCATTGATGCTTTTGGCGTTTCATATCACGCGCTTGGATTTTTCATAATGATTTATCCCGTCCTCCACATTGCCGCCCGGCGTGTCTTCCCATTTGCTGAAAAAAGCTAAAACGATAAAATATAGCATATTGCATAATGTTTTGCCCTGGCATAGTTTTTGGGTAACAGAGCCCATTCCGTATCCGGAGACCGTGCATGTCCAATTCCGAAGCCGTCCTTCCACCGCAGGAGAGCTGGACCTTTTCCAGTCCGAAGGAGGACGCGCGGCCAAGTCTCCCCGAGGTCAACGCCAGCATTCCCGTACCATCCGGCGGCCTCTGGTTCCGGCGTCTGCTCGCCTTCATGGGGCCGGGCTACATGGTGTCTGTCGGCTATATGGATCCCGGCAACTGGGCGACCGATATCGCTGGTGGCTCGCAGTTCGGCTATACGCTGCTGACGGTCATTCTGCTCTCCAACCTGATGGCGATCCTTTTGCAGGCGCTGGCCGCCCGTCTTGGCATCGCCACCGGCCGCGATCTCGCCCAGGCCTGCCGGGCGACCTATTCCAGGCCGGTCAACTTCATGCTCTGGCTTGCCTGCGAGGCGGCAATCATCGCCTGTGACCTTGCCGAAGTAATCGGTACGGCGATCGCGCTGCAACTTCTGTTCGGCATCCCGCTGATCGGCGGCGCGCTGATTACCGCGGCGGACGCTTTCCTTCTTCTGCTTCTGATGAACAGGGGCTTCCGTTACCTCGAGGCCTTCGTCATCGCGCTTCTGATCGTCATCGCCGGCTGCTTCCTCGTCCAGATCGCCGCCGCCGCGCCGCCGGTGGCTGCCGTTCTCTCCGGCTTCCTGCCATCGAGGGAAGTCGTCACCAACCCGGCCATGCTCTACATCGCCATCGGCATTATCGGCGCCACCGTCATGCCGCATAACCTTTATCTCCACTCTTCGATCGTCCAGACCCGCAACTACAAGCGCACCGATGAGGGCAAGCGTGATGCGATCAAATGGGCGACGGCCGACAGCACGATTGCCCTGATGCTGGCGCTGTTCATCAATGCCGCCATCCTGATCATTGCCGCTTCGGTCTTCCATGCCAACGGCCGTACCGACGTGGCTGAAATCGGCCAGGCCTACGAACTCCTGTCGCCGCTGCTTGGTCTTGGTATCGCTTCGACACTCTTCGCCGTGGCGCTGCTGGCCTCTGGCCTCAACTCGACGGTGACGGCGACGCTGGCCGGCCAGATCGTCATGGAAGGTTTCCTGCGGCTGCGCATTCCGCAATGGGCGAGACGCCTGATTACCCGTGGTATCGCCATCATTCCGGTTGTCGTCGTCACCTGGATCTATGGTGAAAAGGGTACGGCGGAACTCCTGGTGTTCTCCCAGGTCATCCTGTCGATGCAGCTGCCGTTCGCGGTCATTCCGCTGGTCCGCTTCGTTTCCGACAAAAAGAAGATGGGCACTTTCGTCATCCCGAAATATGTTGCCGCCCTTGCCTGGATCGTCGCCTCGATCATCGTCGTGCTCAATCTCAAGCTGCTTTACGACACGTTTATCGGTTAAGGCCGCCAACAAAAACAAACACGTAGAGGCGGCGGGAGTGCCGCCTTTTTCCTTGGCATTATTTCCTCTGTTTCAAGCTGCGGGGATAATCGTGGGCGCTTTTTTCTCCGATTTCACCCGTCTTCCACGCCCGCTTTACGGTGAACTGCGGCCCAAAAGCCTTCAATTCGCCAGCCATTGCCCCCATATGTTTGCCAAGAGGCGCGCGCTTGCGGGCCGGGAGAAACAACAGGATTGGGTTTCATGTTTAGAGTTGGACGCGTTCTTGCGACCGTTGCGGTCGCTTCCATGGTGATGCTGACGGTGGTCGATCTGGCCGAGGCGCGGCGTGGTGGCAGCAGCTTCGGCAGCCGCGGTACCCGCACATTCTCGGCACCGCCCGTCACCCGCACGGCGCCGGCGGATGCGACGCCGATCAACCGCACGATGACCCCGCAGAGCCAGGCGACGACGCCAGGTGCGGCCGGCCAGCAGAACATGGGCCAGGCGGCCCGTCCCGGCGCCCAGCGTCCGGGCGGCTTCTTTGGTGGCTTCGCAGGCTCCATGATCGGTGGTCTCGCCCTCGGCGGCCTGATCGGCATGATGATGGGCAATGGTTTCGGCGGCATGGCCGGCATGCTTGGCATGCTCTTGCAGATCGCTCTGATCGGCGGCGCCGTGATGCTCGCCTTGCGCTTCTTCCGCAATCGCCAGACGGCAGCACCGGCAGGCTACGCGCCGCGTGGCGCCAGCGCCTCGCCAATGCAGGGTTTTGGCACGCAGGGCCAGGGCTCCGGCTTTGGTTCGGGCATGCCGTCCTTCAAGATCCCGTCGATTGGTGGTGGCGGTGCCGCTGCTACGGCCGCATCTCGCCCGGCTCAGCCGCGCATGGCCGATGATACGACAGACGAAATCGGTATCGGCGAAGAAGATCTCGGCCAGTTCGAGGGAATGCTGAAGCAGGTTCAGGCTGCCTATGCGGCCGAAGATTACGCCACGCTGCGCAAGCTGACGACGCCGGAAGCGATGTCGTGGCTGGCCGAAGAGCTGAGCGACAACGCCACCAAGGGCCTGAAAAACGAGGTCAGCGACGTGCATCTGGTGCAGGGCGACGTCGCCGAAGCCTGGAACGAGGATGGCGATGACTACGCGACCGTCGCGATGCGCTACGAAAGCATCGATGTGGTGCGCGACCGCGCCACCGGCCGTGTCGTCGAGGGCGATCCGGACAACCTGACGGAAACCGTCGAACTCTGGACGTTCCTGCGCAAGCGCGGTGGCGACTGGCAGGTCTCGGCCATCCAGGGCATGACAGCCTAAGCGCTGCATCCACCGCGACTTCAAGCTTCGACCGCCGGCATTGCCGGCGGTTTTTGTATGTACCCGTTTCATCCGCTGCGCCGGCCTCCACCTGCCCGCGACCGTCTCGCGAAACACTCCGGCGGCTGAGACGGGAAGACGTATGGCCGCATTTTTCAGGCCGGGGATGAACGGGGATGGTTTTTTATTCGAAATGCCGGGCGCAGCGGCCTTTGACGGCAAAGGCGGACTTTATTTATCCCCGCTGAGGCGGGCGATGGCCTTCTCGAGACGGGCCAGCCGGATTTTTGGCGTGGTGGCTTTCAGGAGCGGCAGGATCAGCGCGTATTGGCCGGTCTTGTCGAGTGCCGCAAATACGGCAGCGGCTTTCGCATTGCCGTTCAGCGCTGCGACCAAATCCTCCGGCAGCCCGGCATGGCGCTGTGGCTCATAGGCCATCACCCAGCGGCCGTCCGCCTTGGCTGCCGCCACCTCCGCAAGACCCGCCGCCTGCATCCGCCCGGCCTCGATCAACGCGGCTACCCGGTCGACATTCAACCGCGACCACGGGCTTTTGCCCCGCCGCGGCGAATAGCGCTGCAGATAGCATTCTGTGTCAAAGCCCTTCCGCTGACTGTCGATCCAGCCGTAGCAGAGCGCAACATCCAGCGCCTCGCCGATGGTGATCAGCGGCCTTTTGGCGTTCTTCTTGGCGATCAGTAGCCAGATGCCGGTGGACTGGGCGTGGTTGGCGGCAAGCCATGTGTCCCATTCGGCTGGGGTGGTGAAGGCATGGGGGGAGGCGTCCATGGGGTGGTCCGGGTTGGCGTGGTGGCGAGTGTATCGTTTGGGAGGCGTCTGGCTAGGGGCATTGCCTTCAGACACTTGCAGAGGCCGGCCCCTCGGGGCTTGTTGGCTGGCATGTGCGGCCCCCCAAGCTCCGTCATGCCTGTGTTTGTCACAGGCATCCAGCCGCCGCGCGTCTGCGCGGCGAGGGGCCTTCAGGCCCCGGAGGGCCTGACTGTTGGTTGTGAATGTCGCCGGATATCAGCGTCCCTTGTCAGGCAGCCTTGGCGGCCGCTGCATAGGGGTCAAACCGCCCGTAGAAGGTCTCGCCCTTAGCGGCCATGTCCTTGAGCAACGGCGTCGGCTGGAAATGATCGCCGTAGGAAGCGGCGAGCTTTTCGCAGAGTGCCACGAAGGTTTTCACGCCCATGCCGTCGATATAGCTCAGCGTGCCGCCGGTATAAGGGGCAAAACCGAAGCCGAGGATCGAGCCGACATCGGCTTCGCGCGGGTCGGTGACGATGCCTTCTTCGATGGTGCGGGCGGCTTCGAGCGCGATGGTGACGAGGAAGCGCTGCTTGATCGTTTCGACGTCGAAGCTTTCCGCCGGCTTCTGGGCAAAGAGGTCCTTGAGGCCGGGCCACAGGAACTTCTTCGCCGGCTTGGCCGGATATTCATAGAAGCCCTTGCCATTTTTGCGGCCGCGGCGGTCGAGATCGTCAACCAGCTTGTTGATCAGCGTCATGTGGCGCGGATCGACAGAGCCTTCGCCGAGATCGGCGATCGAGGCTTTCAGGATCTTCTGGGAAAGATCTATCGCCACTTCGTCGTTGAGCGACAGCGGTCCGACCGGCATGCCGGCCATCTTGGCCGCATTTTCAATCATCGCCGCCGGCACGCCTTCGATCAGCATGTCATAGGCTTCGTGGATATAGCGGAAGACGCAACGGTTGACATAGAAGCCGCGCGTGTCGTTGACGACGATCGGCGTCTTCTTGATCGCGGCGACAAAATCGAGCGCGGTGGCAAGCGCCGCGTCGCCGGTTTCCTTGCCGAGGATGACTTCCGTCAGCATCATCTTTTCGACCGGCGAGAAGAAGTGGATGCCGATGAACTGCGCCGGGCGCTTCGAATTCTTGGCAAGGCCAGTGATCGGCAGGGTCGAGGTGTTGGAGGCAAAGATGGCGTCTTCGGACAGGACGGCCTCGACTTTCTCGATCACGTCCTTCTTGACCTGGCGGTCTTCGAACACAGCTTCGACGACGAGCTTGATGCCCTTCAGGTCGTTGTAATCGGCCGACGGCGTGATGCGGGAAAGAAGGGCCGCCGCGTCGTCCTGCGTTAGCCGTCCCTTACCAATGGAATCCTTGACCAGGCCTTCCGAATGGGCCTTGCCCTTGGTTGCGGCCTCGATGTCACGATCGATCAGGGTGACTTCGATGCCGGCGGCCGCGGCGACATAGGCGATCGACGCGCCCATGAAGCCGGCGCCGACGACGCCGATCTGCTTCAGCTCGGTCTTCGGCACGCCGGCGGGGCGGCGGGCGCCCTTGCCGAGTTCCTGCATCGAGACGAACAGCGAGCGGATCATCGAGAACGCCTCGGTGGTCTGCAGGATTTCGGTGAAGTAGCGCTGCTCGATCTTCAGGCCGGTATCGAAGGGAACCTGCAGGCCTTCGTAGACGCATTTAAGGATGGCAAGGCCGCCCGGATAGTTGCCGGAGGTTTCGCGGCGCAGGATGGCGGATGCGGCTGGCCAGAGCTGCGCCGCTGCCGGTGTCCAGATGCCGCCGCCCGGAACCTTGTAGCCCTTTTCATCCCAGGGCTGGACGGGCTTCAGGCCATTCTTGATCATCGCCTTGGCGGTATTGATCAGTTCGGCGGGTTCGGCGATCTCGTGGATCAAGCCCATGGCTTTGGCGCGCTGCGGCGTGAGCGATGAACCGGTCGTCATCATCTGCAGGGCATCCTGCGCATTGGTGAGCCGCGGAACGCGCTGCGTACCGCCCGCACCCGGGAAGATGCCGACCTTGACCTCGGGCAGAGCCAGCTTCACCGACTTGGAATTGGCGGCAACGCGGCCGTGGCAGGCGAGCGACAACTCAAATGCGCCGCCTATGCAGGTGCCGTTGATCGCCGAAACCCACGGCTTGCCTGAGGTTTCGAGCTTGCGGAACAGGCCGGTCATCTGGCCGGTGAGCTCGAACAGCTTCTGCGCGGCGTTGTCCGGATCGATCTTTTTCTGTTCCTGCTGGAACGTGAACATGCCCTTGATCATCGACAGATCGGCGCCGCCGGAGAAGCTGGACTTGCCGGACGTGAAGACGACGCCCTTGACGGCTTCGTCGGCCACGGTCTGGTCAACGATGGCGTCGAGTTCCTTCATCACCTCGACGGTGAAGACGTTCATCGACTTGCCGGGCATGTCCCAGGTGATGAGCGCAATGCCGTCAGCGTCGGTCTCGATAGTGAAATTGGTGTAGGTGGTCATGTGGGAATTCCTCTCCCTTGAAATCTTGGCTTCGCTCGATGCCGCCGCCTGAAATTGAGGGCGATCCGGCTGGGTAAGCCCCTCCCCCTTGTGGGGAGGGGTTGGGGAGGGGCTTCCTGCCACGTGGCGAAAACCCCTCCCGGCCCTTTGGCCCACCCTCCCCACAAGGGGGAGGGAAAGACCTCATACCCGCTCGATGATCGTCGCCGTGCCCATGCCGGCGCCGATGCAGAGCGTCACGAGCGCGGTCTGCAGGCCGCGGCGTTCCAACTCGTCGAGTACGGTGCCCAAAATCATCGCGCCGGTGGCGCCGAGCGGGTGGCCCATGGCGATAGCGCCGCCAGTGACGTTGATCTTGTCATGCGGAATGTCGAAGGCCTGCATGTAGCGGAGCACGACGGCGGCAAAGGCCTCGTTGAGCTCGAACAGGTCGATATCGCCGATGGTCATGCCGGCGCGCTTCAACAGCTTTTCTGTGACATCGACCGGGCCGGTCAGCATCAGCGCCGGATCGGAGCCGATATTGGCGAAATGCTTGATACGGGCGCGGGGCTTCAGGCCCATCGCCTCGCCACCGGCTTTGGAGCCGACGAGAACCGCGGCTGAGCCGTCAACGATGCCGGAAGAATTGCCAGCGTGGTGGACGTAGTTGATCCGCTCGATTTCCGGATGCGCCTGGATGCCGACGGCCTCGAAGCCGCCCATCTCGCCCGGCATCTGGAACGACGGGTTGAGCGACGCAAGGTTCTGCATCGTCGTCGTCGGACGCATATGCTCGTCCTTGGCGAGGATGGTGATGCCGTTCTGATCCTTTACCGGAATGACGGACTTGTTGAAATAGCCATTGTCCCAGGAATGGCCGGCGCGCTTCTGGCTCTCGACGGCATAGGCATCGACGTCCTCACGGGAGAAGCCATACTTTGTGGCGATCAGATCGGCCGAGACGCCCTGCGGCATGAAATAGCCGGGGAAGTTGACGGACGGATCCATGTACCAGGCGCCGCCCGACATGCCCATGCCGACACGCGACATGCTCTCGACGCCACCGGCAATGACGATGTCATCGGCGCCAGCGGCGATCTTGCCGGCGGCGAAATTGACGGCATCGAGACCCGAGGCGCAGAAACGGGAGATCTGCATGCCCGGCGCGCGGTTCGAATAACCGGCCTCGAAGGCGGCGGCCTTGGGGATGACGGCGCCCGCTTCGAACACGGGATCGACGCAGCCCATGATGATGTCGTCGACGGTCGACGTGTCGAGCCCGTTGCGGTCGCGCAGCGCTTCCAGAACCTTGGCAGCCAGACGCGGCGTCGGCACTTCGTGCAGTGCGCCATCCTTCTTGCCCCGGCCGCGCGGCGTGCGCACGTGGTCGTAAATGAAGACGTCGGTCATGATTGTTTTCTCCCTGTCGGCCTTGCGCCGTGAAACTGTTGTTTTCCTCTTCTCCCCAGCGGGGAGAAGTGCCGAGCAACGCGAGGCGATGAGGGGGCTCCGGTGAAGCCGGAGCCAAATACGTGGCGCCTTCGGCGCCCCCTCATCCGGCCCTTCGGGCCACCTTCTCCCCGATGGGGAGAAGAGGCAAGCTCAATCAAAACGCTGCCGCATCCAGTGCCATCATTGTGTCGGCGCCGGTTTCGATGCGGGCTTTGCGCAGTGCCGTTTCCGGCATGATGCGCTCCATGAAGAATTTTGCCGTGATCAGCTTGTTCTTCAGGTAGGCCTCGCGGTCGCCAGCGCCTTCGGCCAGCTTTTCCTCGGCCGTCTTGGCAATCTTCGCCCACATGTAGCCAAGCACGACGAGGCCGAAGAGGTGCATGTAGTCGGTCGAACCGGCACCGGCATTGTCGGGCTTTGCCATGGCATTGCCCATGAACCACATGGTGGAGGCCTGCAGGTCGTTCAAGCCCTTCTTCAGGCCCTTGGTGTAGGTCACCAGCTTTTCGTCAGAACGGTTCTCTTCGCAGAAATCACCGATCTCATTGAACAGCGCCGCGATCGCTCGGCCACCGTTCAGCGCCAGCTTGCGGCCGACGAGATCGAGCGCCTGGATACCGTTGGCGCCTTCGTAGATCATGGCGATGCGGGCATCGCGGACATACTGGCTCATGCCGTGTTCTTCGATATAGCCGTGGCCGCCAAAAATCTGCTGGGCCATGACGGCGTGATCGAAGCCCTTGTCGGTGAGCACACCCTTGAGGATCGGGGTCATCAGACCGAGAATGTCGTCGGCTGCCTGGCGATCCGCATCGTTGTCGCCGCGATGGGCGATGTCCGACTTCAGCGCCGTCCACAGCGTGAAGGCGCGGCCGGCCTCGTTGAACGCCCTGATGGTCATCAGAGTGCGGCGGACGTCCGGATGGACGATGATCGGGTCAGCCTTCTTGTCGGGAGCCTTGGCGCCGGAGAGTGAGCGACCCTGGATACGGTCACGGGCATAGTTGGCGGCGTTCTGATAGGCGACTTCGGCCACCGACAGGCCCTGCAGGCCAACGCCGAGACGGGCTTCGTTCATCATCACGAACATGGCGTTCAAGCCCTTGTTCTCCGTGCCGATAAGATAGCCGATGGCGTCGTCATAGTTCATCACGCAGGTCGAATTGCCGTGGATGCCCATCTTGTGCTCGATCGCACCGCAGGAAACCGTATTGCGCGCGCCGACGGTGCCATCAGCCTCGACATGAAATTTCGGCACGATGAACAGCGAGATCCCTTTCACTCCGTCCGGCGCGCCTTCGATACGGGCGAGAACCAAGTGGATGATATTGTCCGACATGTCGTGTTCGCCAGCCGAGATGAAGATCTTCTGGCCGGAAATCTTGTAGGAGCCGTCGCCTTGCGGCACGGCCTTGGAGCGGAGCAGGCCGAGATCGGTGCCGCAATGCGGTTCCGTCAGGTTCATGGTGCCGGTCCACTCGCCCGAAACCATCTTCGGCAGATAGGTTGCCTTCTGCGCATCGGTGCCGTGAACGAGGATGGCGGCGATGGCGCCCTGCGTCAGGCCCGGATACATGGTGAGCGCCATGTTCGCGGAGGACATGTATTCGCCGATCGCGGTATGCAGTGTGTAAGGCAGACCCTGGCCGCCAAACTCTTCCGGCACTGACAGGCCGAGCCAGCCGCCTTCGCGATACTGGTCGAAGGCCTGCTTGAAGCCCTTTGGTGTGGTCACTGTCGCATCGTCGTTGCGCTCGCAGCCTTCCTGGTCACCGGACAGGTTGACTGGGAACAGCACTTCCTCGGCAAGCTTGGCCGCTTCGCGGACGATCGCCTCGATCATGTCGGGTGTTGCGTCGGCAAAGCCGGGAAGGTTGTTGTAGCGCTCGATGCCGAGAACGTCGTTGAGAATGAAAAGCGTGTCTTCGACCGGGGCCTTGTAGCTGGGCATGTCTCGTGTTCCTCACCTGTAACCGTGTCACGGGGCGGCTTCTCCAGCAGCGCTCCATGTGATTTCCATCATGCTACAAAACTTTGACGTGCGCGTAAACGTCAAAATTTGCGGAGGGTCAAAATTTGATCGATCAGGGGATCCGGCGAGCCGGATGTGCCGAAACTGTCATGTGGAAGCCTCCCGACGGCAGCATGCGCCCAAATCGTTAAAAAATTTTCAGTCAGGTTAACGGCTTATTTACCACGTTTCGTGAAAGTGCGTGTTGAGATGGTCACAGTTGCAATAGTTTTGTCTTCGCGTCGTTGCAGCTCTGTCCGGATCGGTACCGGAACTCCCGGGAGGCGGGGATTTGCCTTTCAGAAGCCCGGATTCCGATCAAGGCCGATGAAAGAGGCGAAGAACGATGAACGGATCGCGATCAAACACTCCCCGTCCAGGCGCCCAGTCCTATGGCGACAGGTCGTCACTCGACGCGCTGAACCGCACGATCGAAGGCTTGGAAGCGCGCATCGAAGGATTGATGGGAACGGCTGGGCGTGATCAGCGGGGCCGTGTCCCGGCTGATGGTCCGGTGGCTGTTCCAGACCCGATCACGGAAATCATGCAGCGGCAACGGACACTGACGGCTACGCGGGAGCGCGATGCTATCCGGGAACGCGATGCTGTCCGTGACCGGGACACCGTTCGCGAACGTATCCAGTCCCGTGCGGCGCCGCGTTCCTATGAGGAGCACAGCGTTTCCCAGGCCCCGGCATATCAACCCCCAGCATTCCAGGCACCTGCGCAGCCCCGCCGCGAACTGCCGGCGGCACCACCGCTCAGCGAACAGTTGCGCAGCGAGGTCTATCGCAGCGAGCCGTTCCGCCGCGAAACGGTCCGCCAGGAAAATCTGCGCCCAGAGAGCCTGCGCCCCGAACCCACCCACCAGCGTCCGGAACCTGTCCGCAGCGAGCCCTTACGCTCGGAACAATACCGCAGTGAGCCGCAGCGCCCCGATCCGGCTATGGCCGAGATCGCCCAGGCGCTTGTTGGCCTGCGCCAGGAATTGAAGAAGGATATCGCCGACGGCCTGTCGCGCGAGATGACGACGCTGCGCGCCGAAATTCGTGGCATTACTGCCGATGCGGCTCAGGACCAGACGATGGCGGAGGATATCCGCGGCGATCTGCAGCGTCTGTCCGACAGCATCAACCAGCTTGGCCGTCAGGCATCGCCATCGCAGGCCGACGCGTTGAAGGTCGAGTTTGACGAACTGCGCATCATGATCGACGGTCTTGCCCGCGAGGACAGCGTGCACCGCATGGAAGCACGCTGGACCGGCGTCGAAGATCGGATGAATGCGTTTGATTCCAACCGCGACGACGAACTGGTGGCGCTCGCCTACCGGCTCGACGAAATCAAGTCGCAGATCGGCTCGATGAATAGCGGCCCGGCCATTCACGCCTTGGAGGATAAGCTGATTTCGGTGGCGCAGGCGATCGAAATGATCGGCCGCCACATGCAGCCTGACGATCGTCATATGGCATCGCAATTTGCCGATCTGGATGCGCGTCTCGACGAGATCAGCCGTGCCATCGTTGCCAGCGGCCGCGCGAGCGGCCCTGACAGCGCCGGCGTGACCCGCGTCGAGGGCCGTCTTGCCGACCTTTCCCGCCAGATCGACAGCCTGCAGCGCCCGAGCGACAACGGCGTTGGTTCGCGCATCGAGGCCTTGGCTGCTCGCGTCGAGGAACTGGCCAACGAAGAAGCCGCCGTCCGTCTAGAAGAGCGTCTCGAACAGTTATCGCAGATGCTGGAGCGCTCGCAGAAGGCGTCCGCACTGCCGGACCTGACGGGATATCTCGCTGACATCTCCCGCAAGATCGATGCGCTCGACCAGGGTTCGGTCAACGATGCGCTCGCCGAGCGCCTCGATGATCTTGCCCGCCGCATCGACCAGCTTGACGCGCCTGCGACGTCCGATATGGGCGACGCCCGTTTCGACCGGCTCGAAGGCCGGCTGTCGGATATCGCCACCCGCCTCGAGGAAACCCAGGCGGCGCCATTTGACGACAGCGAGATCCTGCGCAGCCTGCAGGATCAGATCGCCAACCTGTCGAGCCTTGTCAGCCAACCGCGCGACATGGCGCCGGCTGCTGTTCCTGCCGAGTTCGAAGGCCGGATGAGCGCGCTTGAGGATTATCTGGCGACCAGTGATGAATACATCATCGAGGCAGCCCGCCAGGCGGCCGAAGCGGTCATGGAAGCCTATTCGAAGAATGGCGTTGGCCAGTCTGCTTCCGGTGGCACGGACATGGCTGCGATCTCGGCGCTGGCCGACGATCTCAAGGTTCTGGAAGACATGAGCCGCTCGAGCGAGGAGCGCACGGCGCGCACGTTTGAAGCGCTGCACGAAACCCTTGTGCATATCGCCGAAAAGCTGGAGCGGCTGGAAGAGCGCGGCCAGGAACCGGATGCGCCGCGCGTCTTCGGGACGCGGGACGTTCAACCGCAGATGCCCAGAGCCGAGCAACCGGTTTTCGAGACGCAGGACGATCCCTTCGCCGAAGCTGATTTCGGACGCCGTTACGAAGACCTGAAGCGCGACATGCAGGGGTTTGTCACCGAGGCAGAGCCTGCTGGTCCATCGCGTGAAGAGGTTGCGGAAGCCGTTGCCGTCGTCACGGAGCAAGCGGCGGTGCACCAGAGCGATATCAAGACAGCGCCGCTGCCTGCTTCAAAGCCCAGCCTTCTCGCGGGGCTGACCAAGCGGTTTACCAGCAAGCGCACGGAGCCCGTTCTTGCCGCCGAACGTCAGGTCATCGACCCGACGCCGTCGATCGATGCGGCTGATGCCATCGAGCCGGATGTGGCAAACCAATTGCTGGAGCCTGGCTCCGGCGTTCCGGATGTGAAGAAAATCCTCGAGCGGGTTCGCGCCGGTCAGACCGGCCGCAATGCGCCGCCAAGCGAAACGGACAAGGCGGATTTCATCGCTGCCGCCCGCCGGGCTGCCCAGCAGGCCGCCGAAGAGGTCGATTCGATGAACCGCGGCAAGGGCGGTGCCAGCGCTTCGCCGATTGGCGGCGCACTGTCCCGTCATCGCCGTCCGATCCTGATGGCGGTCGGCGCCGTGCTCCTGGCGATCATGTCCTATCCGCTGGTCAACACGCTGATCCGCGGCGAAAAGGCGCCGGTCGAAGCGCCGGTAGCTGCCATCGAGCAGAAGGTTGAAACACCGGTTGCCGCTGACATGCCGGCCACCGCGAATGTAGCGCCTGCGATCGAGACCGCCGACACGGATGTCGAGCCGCTCAGCACATTGCAACCACAGTCCGGGGATCAGGCTCTCGGGGAGACATCGGGTGATGCCCCGCAAGGGATGCCGCCGGAAACGACCGTTTCTGAAACCGTGCAGCCGGACGCCAAATTGCCGGACGCCGCAGCTCAGGCCATGCCGGAAACCGGAACCGTCAATGCCCGGATGCTGTCGCCAGTGATCGAAGGGACTGCCCCGGAAACCGCAAATGACGAGGCCAGCACGGCAGCCGCGCAGCCTGCCACAGGCGAAGCCGCACTGATCGTTCCCGCCGAAATCAAGCCGGAGGCGCTGGCCGAAGCTGCCCGCAAGGGCGATCCGCTGGCCCTGTTCGAAGTGGGTGCCGTCTATACCGAAGGCCGCGGCATCAAGGCCGATCTCGCCCAGGCTGCGAAATGGTATCAGCGCGCTGCCGATGCCGGTGTCACGCCTGCCGAATATCGCCTGGCTAGCCTCTACGAAAAGGGCACCGGCGTCAGCCGCGACCTGACCAAGGCGCGTACGCTCTACCAGCAGGCGGCCGAAAAGGGCAATGCCAGCGCCATGCACAATCTTGCCGTCATGCTGGCAAGTGGTGGTGGGGCTGCGCCTGATTTCGCTGGCGCCGGCAAGTGGTTTGGCATGGCTGCCGATCGCGGTATCCGTGACAGCCAGTTCAACCTCGCCATCCTCTATGCCCGCGGCAACGGGGTAAGCCAGGATCTCGAAGAATCCTACAAGTGGTTTTCGATCGCTGCCCGCGATGGCGATGCCGATGCCGGCCAGAAGCGCGATGAAGTTGGCAAGGCTTTGAAGCCCGACCAGTTGAAAAGCGCCAAGGCGAAATTCGATGCCTGGAAGCAGACCCCACTCGACGCCAAGGCCAATTCGGTCGACGTGCCGGATACCTGGGTCGGCAAGGGCACCAAGACCGCATCGGTCGACATGAAGAAGGCGCTGCGCAATATTCAGGCGATCCTCAACAACAACGGCTTCGACGCCGGCAAGCCCGATGGCGAGATGGGCCAGAAGACCATCTCGGCGATCAAGGCTTTCCAAAAGTCGATCAACCAGGAGCCGACGGGCCAGATCACCGACGCGCTCGTCAAGGAATTGTTGAAGCGCAACGGCTAAGGCATCCTGTGTCCATTCAGGCACAGGCCGGCGATTTGGCCGGTGATGCCTAAGAACGGCGTCTGCGGCCGCAATAATGCCGCAGACCGGCCGGACACAGTGACATGCTACGGGTTACGGTCAGAGCCTGCAAAAGGTTGACAGGCCAGGCGCCGGGGCGCATGACGGAACGGCGTTGAATTCGCAATTTTATAATTGGTTTTCAAGACTGTTTCATTCCCTATCTCCCGTGGTGAATCACTTGCCACTTTGATGTTTTCCGCCCGCCTTGCGGGCTATTGGCATATTTAGAGGTCTGGCCGTGACGGTGTATCTGCCCATTGCAGAGTTGTCGGTGAACATTTTCATCATCCTGGGAATGGGCGCGGCCGTCGGCTTTTTGTCTGGCATGTTCGGTGTCGGCGGCGGCTTCCTGATCACGCCGCTTCTGATCTTCTACAATATCCCGCCTGTCGTTGCCGTCGCCACCGGCGCAAACCAGGTGGTTGCCTCCTCGATCTCCGGCGCCATCACCCATTTCCGGCGTGGTACGATCGATATCAAGCTTGGAACCGTGTTGCTCTGCGGCGGTCTGGCGGGCGCGACCGTCGGCATCTGGATCTTCTCGCTGCTGCGCCGCATCGGTCAGCTCGACCTGGTGATTTCGCTCGCCTATGTGCTTCTGCTCGGCACGGTCGGCTCGTTGATGCTATGGGAGAGCATCAACGCGCTGCGCCGGGCATCCAAGAACGAGACTGTGACGCTGAAGCGGCCGGGCCATCACAACTGGGTCCACCGCCTGCCGCTGAAGATGCGGTTCAAGAAGTCCAAGATCTATCTGAGCGTCATCCCGGTCGCAGTGCTCGGCTTCTGCATCGGCATTTTGACGTCGGTGATGGGCGTTGGCGGTGGCTTCATCATGGTGCCGGCGATGATCTATCTGCTGCGCATCCCGACGAACGTTGTCGTCGGCACCTCGCTGTTTCAGATCATCTTCGTCTCCGCCTATACCGTCATCGTCCAGGCGTCGGCCAATTACACCGTCGATATCGTGCTGGCCTTCGTTTTGATGATCGCCGGCGTTATTGGCGCGCAATATGGCGTGCGGGTCGGGCAGAGATTGCGCGGCGAACAGTTGCGGGCGCTTCTGGCACTTCTGGTTCTCGCCGTCGGCATCCGTCTTGCCATTGAGTTGGTGATCCCGCCAAAGGAAGTCTATTCGATCGTTTCCGCGGGGCTCGGCTTCTGATGCGGACGTATCTGGCCCTTTTGCTCTCCGGTCTGCTGTTTGCCGCGCCGCTTGCCGCGCAGGCGGAACCACTCGATTTTACTGAAAAGCTCGATATCGGAATTTCCACCGACGAGATCGCCATCACCTCGGATTTTCGCGGTGCCGACCTGACGATCTTCGGCGCCATTGATGGCGCCGATCCCGGTCTTTTGGCGCAGGGAAAGTACAATATTGTCGTGGCGCTGGAAGGGCCGAAGGAAAACACCACGGTGCGCCGCAAGGAGCGCGTTTTCGGCATCTGGATCAACACCAAATCGATGACCTTCGAAAAAGTGCCGGAATCCTATTCGTTGTCGAGTACGCGCGACATCGAAACGATCGCGCCGCCTGGCGACATGAACAACATGGGTATCGGCGTCGATCACATGCCGCTGACACCGATCGGTTTTATCGGTGATGGCAGCAACCTGACCGAATTCCGCGACGCGTTCCGGCGGCTGCGGGAAACCACCGGCATCTACCAGCGCGACCCCGGCGGGGTGCAGTTCATCAGCTCCAGCCTGTTCAAGGCCTCCCTGCGGCTGCCGGCCGACGTGCCGAACGGGTCGCATATCGTGCGCGCCTATCTGTTCCGTGACGGCCTTTTCGTTGCCGCCAAGGCGCTGGAACTGCGGGTGGTCAAGACCGGTCTCGAACAGGCGATCACCACCGCAGCGCATGAGCAGCCGTTCCTGTACGGTATGGTTGCCGTGCTTCTGGCCGTGATCACCGGCTGGCTGGCCAGCATCGTCTTCCGCAGGGATTAACCGCATCCGGCTTTGCCTTGTCTTCAAAACAGGCTATTTGCGATCGAAACATCAGGAGACTGAGCCATGAAGCCGATTTTCGTCCAGCTGCAATGCGCCCCCGGCAAGACCTATGAAGTCGCCGACGTGATCTACAAGAAGGAAATCGTCTCGGAGATGTATTCGACCAGCGGCGACTATGACCTGCTGATCAAGGTCTATGTCGATGAAGAGCAGGATATCGGCAAGTTCATCAACGACAACATCGCCACCGTGCCGGGCATCAACCGGTCGCTGACGACGCTGACGTTCAACGCGTTCTAGCCGGCCTGGCAGGGCTCCACCGGCCGTTGTCTCCGGCGCGGCAGCGTGGCCGCCCAGTAGATCAGGGCCAATAAGCTGACGGCACTTCCCAAGAAACAGACGCCCGCCCAGCCTGCTTGAGCGTAGATCGCCGTCGATGCGATGGCGCCGCTGGCACTGCCTGCTGAGTAGAACACCATGTAGCCGCCGATGATCCGGCTTTTGGCCTCCGGCCGGATCGACAGGATGGCACTCTGGTTGGTGACATGGATGGCCTGGATGGCCAGATCCAGAAGCACCGTGCCAGCGATCAGGGCGGGTATCGATGTGGGGAGCATGGCAATCAAACCCCAGGAGGCCAAAAGCAGGCCGAGCGAAACGCCTGTTGTCCGGTTGCCCAAACCCCGGTCTGCCAACCGTCCCGCGCCTCCTGCGGCAAGCGCACCGGCAACGCCCGCAAGGCCGAAGAGGCCAATCGCGGTATGCGACATCGAGTGCGGTTCGGCGCCGAGCGGCAGCGCCAGCGATGTCCAGAAAATACTGAATACGGCGAAGATCAGGAACGCCATGCCAGCCTTCTGGCGCAACACCGGCTCCTCGATGAACAGAACAGGGATGGAGCGCAGCAGGCTCCCATAGCCCGGCTTTGGCTGCTCCTCGCGGTGATCCGGCAGCATCCGGTGGAGTATGATAGCCATGATCAGGGTCAGCGCCGCCGAAGTCAGGTAGACCGATCGCCATCCGCCGATATCCGACAGCACGCCCGAGACGAACCGGGCGCAGAGGATGCCGATGACCACGCCGCTGGTGACGATGCCGACGGTCCTGCCGCGGGTAACCGGGCTGGCGAGGACAGCGGCGAAGGCGATCAACGTCTGGACCAGAACGGACAGCAGCCCGACGGCAATCATGGCTGCCATGAACAGGCCGACACTTGACGCAAGCCCGGCGGCGATCAGCGCCACGGACAACAGCACCGATTGTACGGTGATCAGCCGGCGCCTGTCGAGAATGTCTCCAAGCGGCGTGATGAATATTAACCCCAGGGCATAGCCGATCTGTGTCACCGTCACGATGATGCCGATAGACGCCGTGCCGATGCCGAAATCCTGAGCCATCGCAGCGAGCAAAGGCTGGGCGTAATACACGTTCGCCACGCTCAATCCGCCCGCCACGGCAAATATCATGGTCATTGCGCCGGAAAATCCGGCCGGGGCATTTCTCGTCATATCCGTCACTGGGGCCTCACATAATTTTTGTTTATGTAGTCCTATAATAAGACCAGTTGCTTCAACGTGAGTCTAGTCTTATTTTAAGACCGCATATCGATAGCGGAGTGACGATTTTGAAACGCACAAGCCTGACAGAGGCGGATTGCCCGGTTGCCCGCGCGCTTGATGCGATCGGCGACTGGTGGTCGTTGCTGATCGTTCGCGACGCATTCGATGGCATCAGCCGGTTCGGCGAATTCCGCCGCAGCCTCGGCATCGCCAAGGGCATGCTGACGGCCCGGCTACGGGATCTTGTCGACTGTGGCGTGCTGGAAACGGCACCAGCGTCCGATGGCAGTGCCTATCAGGACTATCTGCTGACGGAAAAAGGCCGCGCGCTCTTTCCCGTCGTCGTGGCGTTGCGGCAATGGGGGCAGGAGCATCTTTACGCGCCTGGCGAACGGCATTCCGTTCTGGTGGACGTGGTTGCCGGGAAACCGGTTGAAAAGTTGGCATTACGCTCGGCCGACGGCAGGCCGGTTGGATGGGGCGATACCCGGGTTGAGAAACTGTGACTCCGCCTATCGGCGTCTTCATGGAAACCGATTGCATTTTGCAATCTGTTTGATTAACGTCAGGCCAGTTTGCGAATGCCAATCTGTTTTGATCGAAGGAGATCGATATGGGCAAGGTCATCGTCTGGAATCTTGTTACCCTCGACGGCTATTTCGAAGGGGTGAAGAAATGGGATCTCGATTTTCACATGCAGGCCTGGGGGCCGGAACTTGAGGCGCCGAGCAAGGAGTTCGGCAAGAAGGCCGCAGCGCTGGTCTTTGGCCGGGTGACCTATGAGGGCATGAAAGCCTATTGGACGACCGCGGAAGACGACACCGAGGTCAAGGCCTACATGAACGCGCTTCCAAAGATCGTCGCGTCGCGTACGCTGGACACGGCGGATTGGAATAACAGCCGCATCGCCAAGGACATTGCCGGCGAACTCGCGCAATTGAAGCGGGCGACTGAGAAGAATATCTACATTTTCGGCAGTGCCGACCTCGTCTCGTCGCTTTTGCAAAGCGATGTGATCGACGAGATCATGCTCTGCGTCGTACCGGTCCTGCTCGGCAAGGGAACACCGCTGTTCAAACCTGCAGCCAAGCGCAAGCCGCTGAAACTGCTGGAATCCCGGCCACTGGAGTCGGGCGGCGTCATTCTGCGCTATGAGACGGAGAAAACGGCGTCCTAGCCGAGCAAATTGGCAAACCGCACCGAATAAATCCGGTCCCGCCCCAGCATATGGGCGACAAGGCTCTGGTGGTCGAAGAGGCCGCGCATGGCCTGATGACGCAGGTCGAGGCCGCCGGTGGTGACGCCGAAGGCGGGCATGATCAGGCGGCGGCCATCGGTGGCAAAGCAGGCGCGGCGCATGTATTTTTCGCGCCGCCGTACGGTGGCCGACGGATGCAGATGGCCGGCGATTTCGCCCGTGGACGCATTCAGCGCCGGCTCGTGGCGGAAGATCAGGCCGGAATGGGTGAGTTCGTCCATCGATGCGCCGGGCAGGGCGGTGGTGCCGTCAGGATCGTGGTTGCCGTTGATCCAGATCCATTCGCGGCCGCGCGCCATGGTTTCGATCATGCTGCGAAACAGGTCGGGCATCAGGGCCGAGCCAACCCGGTCGTGAAAATTGTCGCCGAGGCTGATGACAGTTTTCGGATTGTGCCGCGAGATCACCGCGTCGAGGATGCGCAATGTCGCCAGCGTGTCATAGGGCGGCAGCATCATGCCGCGGCGGGCAAAGGCCGAGCCCTTTTCCAGATGCAGGTCGGAGACGACGAGAATATCGAGATCGGGTAGATACAGCCCGCCGAGCGGATCGCAGATGCCGATCACGCCGTTGACGACGATGCGGGCCGACAGCGCCGGATTGTCCGGAAGGGCAGAAATGGCTTGGGCGATGCGGTGCATTGGGTTTCCGGCGCGGCGTTGTCGGTCAGTCTTTGAGCAAGGTTTATGGCGATGCCGTGGCCATTACATCCGCAAACAGTTCGTCGGCGGCTTCGGCGAGCAAAAAGTCCTGCGCATCGCCATTGACCGCTTCCTTGCCGATTTCCAGCATGACCGGAACGGCCAGCGGCGAGATGCGGTCGAGCGGACGATGGGTGATGTGGCCCTTGATTCGTGACAGCATATCGCCAAGCCGCTCGATCTCCAAAAGCCCGGTAGAGGCATCGTTGCGGGTGGCCTCCAGCAGGATATGGTCCGGCTCGTGGCTGCGCAGCACGTCGTAGATAAGGTCGGCCGACACCGTCACCTGGCGGCCGCTCTTTTCCTTGCCGGGATGCCGCTGGTCGATCAGTCCGGCAATGACGGCGCAGTTGCGGAAGGTGCGCTTCAACAGGAAGCTCTCGTTCAGCCAGGCTTCGAGATCATCGCCCAGCATATCCTCATCGAACAGGTCGGCAAGCTGCGGCCGCCGGGATGTGAAAGCCTCGCCGAGATCCTCCAGCGCCCATATGGCCAGTGAATAATCGGTGGCGACGAAGCCGAGCGGTTTCAGCCCGGCGCGGTCGAGCCGCCGGGTCAGCAACATGCCGAGAGTCTGGTGAGCGAGCCGCCCTTCGAACGCATAGATCACCATGTAATGGCGGCTGCCGCGCGGAAAGGTCTCGATCAGCAGTTCATCTTCCTTCGGCAGCATCGAGAGGTCTTTCTGCAGGGACAGCCAGTCGCGCACCTGTTCGGGCAGGGTGGCGTGGCGGCTGGGGTCGGCGAGCATCTTGCGGACTTGCTGGGCAAGGTAGGTGGAGAGCGGAAACTTGCCGCCATTATAGGAGGGAACCTTGGGGTCCAGCTTGTAACCCTGGCTGACCAGACATTCGCTTTCGCGGATGCCCTCGAAGCGCAGCACCTTGCCGGAAAACAGGAAGGTATCGCCGGGCGACAGCATTTCGATGAAATATTCCTCGACCTTGCCGAGCGCCATGCCGCCCCGGCCAAGGGAACCGCGGGCGTTGTGCTTGACCATGCGCACGTTGAGCATCGGCGATTCGATGATGGTGCCGACATTGAGGCGGTATTGCTGGGCAATCATCGGATTGGAGACGCGCCAGAACCCCTCGGGCGTCTTGCGGATCTTGGTGTAGCGTTCGTAGGCGCGCAACGCATAGCCGCCGGTCGCGACGAAATCGACGATACGTTCGAAGGTATCCCAAGTCAGAGTGGCGTAGGGTGCGGCGCTGGTGATCTCGGCGTAGAGCGCCAGCGGATCGAAAGGCGCGGCACAGGCCATGCCGAGCACGTGCTGCGCCAGCACGTCGAGCGCGCCCTTACCGACGGGCGGGGTGTCCTGCGCGCCGATGTAATTGGCGTCGAGCGCCGCCTGGCACTCCATCACTTCGAAGCGGTTGGCCGGCACCAGGATGGCGCGGCTGGGCTCATCCATGCGGTGGTTGGCGCGGCCGATACGCTGGGCAAGTCGCGACGCGCCCTTTGGCGCGCCGACATGGATGACCATGTCGACATCGCCCCAGTCGATGCCGAGATCAAGCGTCGAGGTGGCGACGACGGCGCGCAGCTTGTTCTCGGACATTGCCGCCTCGACCTTGCGCCGCTGGCCGACATCGAGCGAGCCGTGATGGAGAGCAATCGGCAGGTTGTCGTCGTTGATCGTCCAGAGTTCCTGGAAGACGCGTTCCGCCTGGCTGCGGGTGTTGACGAACAGAAGTGTCGTCTTGGTTTCACCGATCGCCTTGTAAATATCGCCGATGGCATAGGCGGCGGAATGGCCGGCCCACGGTACCCGTTCATCCGTCCGCATGATCGAAATTTCCGGCCGTGCGCCGCCGGTGACCGTGATCAATCCGGCATGATTGTTTTCGCCCGCTCTCTGGGGTGCCAGCCAGCGCTGCAGGTCCATCGGGTCGGCGACGGTGGCGGACAGGCCGATGGCCTGCATGCCAGGTGCCAGTTGGCGCAGGCGGGCAAGCCCGAGCGAGAGCAGATGGCCGCGCTTGGAGGTGACCAGCGAATGCAGCTCGTCGAGCACGACATATTTCAGGTCCTTGAAGAACCGCTCGGCTTCGCCATTGGCCAGGAGTAGCGCTACCTGTTCCGGCGTGGTGAGCAGGATATCCGGCGGATTGAGTTTTTGGCGCTGGCGCTTGGCGGCGGGCGTATCACCCGTGCGGTTTTCGATGCGGACCGGCAGGCCCATGTCGCCGACTGGCTTCATCAGGTTGCGTTCGATATCGACGGCGAGCGCCTTCAATGGCGAGATATAGAGCGTGTGGATGCCGGTGAAGGCCGATCCCGGCGGGATCTTTCCGCGCTCCGTCAGCGACACAAGTGAGGGCAAGAAGCCAGCGAGCGTCTTTCCTGCACCGGTCGGGGCGATCAGGAGCATGTTTTCACCGCCCTGCACGCGCGAAAGAAGCTCCAGCTGATGCGCTCGCGGATGCCAGCCCTTGTCTGCGAACCAGCGCAGGAAAGGGGCGGGCAGGAGCATTTGCGTTTTGGCACGAGGGATGGAATCGATCTGGTTCACGCGAACAAATGTAGATCAAATATGGCGAATTTGAAGGGCGTGGTTTGCGATGGAAAAATTGCCCGGCCGCGAGGGAACCTTCTTTCGTGGTGGGCGTTCGAACAATTCGGCCAAAATCAAACAGGCGCAGTCGAAAGGGAGAGGGGCATGCCGTCTTCAGCAACCGATAAGGTAATCATTCCACCGAATGATCATATCCTGACCGTTCAGGAGGCACTCGAACCACTCTATCAAAAGCTCGAACAGGAAGTGGAAACCCAGTTGGTGGAAGCAGCCGTCGATGCTGGCTGGTCTCCCTATGATGCATTGAATGCGATCGACCAGCTAAAAAAACACGACGGGCAGTGATGCGTCCTGTAGCGGACAACCGGCTTCATGAGCGGTGGCATCTGTCTTCTCAGAGTGAACGGGAGAGAGGAATCGGCCGCGAAAACGGCTGAACGCATTATCTGCGGCGGATGTCGGTCGCTGCGGTGAGAATCCCGGACCAAACAGCATGCACGATGGACTGATCACAGTCGCGGGCAGCGCGACCGGTTGGGCTATTTTCAAGGCAACAACGCTCAGGCCGATGCGCCTTCGTTCCAGCGCTTCTGCATTTCCTCCGGCGTTACGTGTTCGATGGTCTGTGACAACATCCAGCGGTGGCCGTAGGGGTCGAGCACCTGCGCCACCCGCTCGCCAAAGCTCTGATCGGCGGCGGCGCGCAGCAGGGTCGCTCCGGCAGCAAGAGCCTGCGCCACGGCGGCATCGGTTGATCCGGTGTCGACATGGAACGTCACCGGCGATCCGCCGATCGTGTCCGGCGACAGGGCGCCGAAATCTGGATATTCATCGGCGAGCATCATCAATGTTTCGCCGAACTGCAATTCTGCATGGCCGATGCGGCCATCGGTGGGGTCGGTCATGCGGAAGATTTCTTGCGCACCAAAAGCCTGTTTGTAGAATTCGATGGCCTGGACTGCATTCTTCACGACGAAATAGACGCTGACTTTGCGGGTGGTAGCGGACATCGGATGCTCCTCCTTGACTGGGTCGTATATTAACGTTACGTATCGTAATGATATGAGTCAAGATGGAAACACCGAGTCAAGAAAACGCGGTCGCCCGCCGAGCGAAGCTGCGCAGAGGCGTGCACTGCAAGCTGCCCATGATATTCTGATGACGGAGGGTTTCGGCCGTTTGACGGTCGAGGCGGTTGCCGCGCGCTCGGGTGTCGGCAAGCCGACGATCTACCGCTCCTGGGCGAATGCGCAGGAACTGGCCATGGCTGCGCTGCTGGTCAACACGATGCCGGAAGTCGAGGCGAAGGGGGCAACGGCTGAGGTTGCGTTGCGCGCGCAGATGCGTGGGCTGGTCACGGCCTTTGCCAGCACGCGCGGGCGCCAGATCACGATGGCGCTGGCGGCGGCAGACCCGGAAAGCGAATTCACCAAGGCGTTCCGCAACCGGGTGATCCTGTCGAGCCGCAATGCCGGCCGCGTCATCCTGGAGCAGGCCTTGGCAAGGGGCGAGATATCACAACCGCCTGATCTGGAGGCCTTGCTCGATATGATCTACGGACCGGTATTTTTTCGGCTGCTTGTCGGGCATCGCCCGGTCTCGCGGGAGTTCGGCGATGCCATCATCACGACTGCTTTGCTGGCCGTTGCGCCCTCGCGAACATAACTGCCTGTCTTCTTACATCGCGATATAGCGATCCTTGCGATGGTTCATCGCCAGCGTGACGTTCATCACCACGGCACCGGCGATCGAGCAGGCGATGATGTACGGGCTTGCGAGGAAGAACGAGCAGGCGACGATTGCGCCGTCGAAGCCGAGCTGGACAAGCCCGGCGCGCCAGCCGAAGCGATCCTGCAGATAAAGCGCCAGAATGCCGATACCGCCAAGGCTGGCGCGATGGCGGAACAGGGCGAGCAGGCCGGCACCAACCACAAGGCCCGCAAACAGCGCGCCGATCAGCGGATCGACATGGGTGATCCCCAGCGCGCGTGGCAGAACTTCGGACATGGCCGATGTCAGCGCGACGGCGATGAAGGTCTTCACGGTGAAGGCCAGGCCCATGCGTCTGAAAGCCAGATAATAGAAAGGCAGATTTACGGCGAAGAAGCAGGCGCCGAAGCTGATGCCCGTCGCGTAATGAACGAGAAAGGCTATGCCGGGCGTGCCGCCTGTCAGAAGTCCGGCGCTGGAAAACAGCGTGATGCCGAGCACGGCCAGCATGCTGCCGGAAATGACGCCTTGAGCATCATCGGCGATGGAATGCCGCTCGGCGCTCGAATTCATCAATGCCGCAAAGGCTGATTTTGCAGGTGTTGCCGTCATCGTCACTGTTTCCCGTCGTCTGTATCCGCCCTTCTATCCTGCGGTTTTGCGAACGCAAGCTTTGTGAGCGATTTCTCCGCTTGACGGCCGGAATAATCGTGGATATAAATTATCCACGATAAAAAAGGGAGGTGGGGCGATGAAGATGGGTGAGGGCGTCGAGCAGGCTATTCACAGCGTCGCCATGCTGTCCGGCCTGTCCGAGGGTGGGGTTCTATCTGCTGCTGCAATCGCCGAGTTTCACGGCGTGTCGACCAGCTATCTGCTCAAGCATCTGCAATCGCTGTCGGGTGCCGGAATTCTCGACACGGTGCCAGGCCCGAAGGGCGGATACAGGCTGGCAAGACCGGCGGAAAAGATCACCCTGCTCGATATCGTGCTTGCCGTCGAAGGCCCGGCGCCGGCCTTCCGCTGCGGTGAAATCCGCCAGCGGGGCCCAAACCCGGTCGCCAATCATTTCTTTTCCAAGCCCTGCAATATCTCGGCCACCATGCTGAGGGCGGAGCGCGTCTATAGGGCGGAACTGGCCAAGACCACGATTGCCGATCTCGGCGTGCAACTGGCCGAAATCGATGATGGATCGATCGCAGCAAGAGGCTGCGCCTTCCTGGAAATTCACGAACGCAAAACGGCTCGCTGAGCCATCACCACAGGAGAAGACCATGCAGCCTCGTTTCAACTTCGCCAAAGCTTCCCCCGCAGCCTACAAGGCCGTTGCTGCTCTGGAGCAATATGTTCAGGAGAGCAATCTCGAGCGCCGCTTCATCCACCTCATCAAGCTGCGCGCTTCGCAGATCAACGGCTGCGCCTATTGCGTCGACATGCATGTCAAGGAATCGCGTCACGACGGCCTGAGCGAGCAGTGGATCAATCTCATGTGCGTCTGGCGTGAATCGCCGGTCTACGATGCCCGCGAACGCGCGCTGCTCGGCTGGGTCGATGCCGTCACCAATCTTGCGCAGACCGGTGCACCGGACGATGTTTTCAACACGCTGAAGGAGCATTTCACCGAGGCGGAAATGACCGATATCACGGTCGCCATCGGCGCGATCAACGTCTGGAACCGGCTGGCAGTTGGTTTCCGCACGCAGCATCCGATCGATAAGCCGGCCAAGGCTGCCTGAGTAAAAACAGAACGGCGCCGCGCACCGTTTTCAGGAGCGCGGCGCCGGAGTGCGGGGACTGGCTGCGCCGGTCCCGCGCTCACCACCTGCAGACCATGGAAGGTTGGGCGAGGGACAGCCAGTGCTGCCCATGCTGTGGCCGGCAAGTTCGTTGCTGAACCTGCATACCCCTCGCCACCTTGCTTTGCTTGACCGGCCTCCCCGCCTGAGAGACCGGCGTCGTCACAAAGCGATATAGCGGTCGGCGCGGTGGTTGATGGTCAAGAAAAGATTGAGCACGACGGCGCCGAGCACCGAATAGAACACGATCGGCGGCGTAGTGACAAAGAAGGCAGCTGCCAGCACGCAGAGATCGATGGCAAGCTGCACCAGCCCGGCGCGGATGCCGAACCGCTCCTGCATATAAATACCAAGAATGCCGACGCCGCCGAGGCTGGCGCGATGGCGATAGAGTGCCAGAACGCCGTAACCCAGAAGCAGGCCACCGAGCAGCGCCGCCCAGGCCGGATGAATGCTGGCGATTTCGAACACATGGCTTTGAACATTGGTCAAAAGCGAGGTGATCGCGATGGCGATAAAGGTCTTCACCGTGAAGGCCATGCCGAGACGCTTCCACGACAGGTAAAAGAACGGCAGGTTGAGCAGAAAGAACGCAAGGCCGAAAGTGATGCCGAGCGCATAATGCAGGAGGAAGGCAACACCGGCGGTGCTGCCCGTCAAGAGACCGGCGCTGGCAAGCACATAGAGGCCGAGGGCTGCGACCAGGCTGCCCGAAAAGATGCCCTGCACATCTTCAACCGGCGTGTGGCGCGTCGCGCTGGTATTCAAAAAGCCAAGGGCACTGATGATGCTCATGTCGCGATCTCCAAAGACAGCCAGATGCGCGCCGGGCGGACCCGAACGGCGATACCAACAAGGAATGAAAGTGCATGTGCCCCGGCGATCCCTTCGATCGCGGCGCCTGTGTGCAGTGCAGCAATTATCGGGATTCTGCCCGTTCCAATCAAGCAAAATATGTAAGCAATACTGACCTATTTCAACTTCGCAAGAAAACTGCGCTCACGCCGATCTGCGCGTAAGGAACAGAATGCCGAAGACCGGTTTGCCGCCATCATTGCGAATGGTGGTTTTGCTGGTTGCGAGAATCTTGAGCCCAAAGCGCTTGCAGATACCCTCGATATAGGTTTCCGAATGGGCATAGCGCAGCGACGGGCGCAGAACGAAATCGCCTTGTGCATCGGCATCCTCGACGGAAAAGGCAAACACGCCTTGACTGCCCAGCAGCTGTAGAGCGATGACGAAGACGCTGTCGAGGTTGCCAAGATACATCAAGACGTCGGCGGCGCTGACCAGATCGGCGCGGTGATCCCGCATGTCCGCAAACAGCCCGGAGGTTTCCGGCGGCAGCGACAGATCGGCTTGAGCCAGAAGGTCATAGCAGCCCTTGGCTTCCGCTTTCGCCAGCATGTTGGCCGATAGGTCGAAGCCTTCCAGCCGGTCCGCCTTGTCGCGAATGCGCTCGCCAAACAGGCCTGTGCCGCAGCCGAGATCGATTACGTTCAAAAAGCGGGCTTCGGCCGTATGGTCTATGATCAGCGCCGCCAGTTTTTCCGGAACGGTATATTCCAGTTTTTCGACCAGTGCCTTGTCAAACCGGTCGGCATAGTCGTCGAACAGTTGCGCCACATAGAGACTGGACGGCTGCTCGGGTGTTTCCGCCCCACCGAGAAGAGCGAGCTTCAGGCCGGCACCGAAGACATCATCGGGATTGAGGTCGAGAACCTTGTGCAAGGCCGAAATGGCTGCCTCTTTGCGGCCGGATTTTTCTTCATAACCGGCAAGGCGGAACCAGCCCGCTGCCCAATCGGGTGCCAATTCCAGCGCCTGGGTCATCAAATCTGCTGCATCCGCATTGTCGCCGCTATCGGCAAGCATATGCGCATATTCGGCGCGGCGGTCGGCGATGAGATCGCCGGAAGAAAGCTGGTTGAGCGTCATGTTTCCGCGTCTCGATTGTGCACCATCTGCCGATGGCTGGGCGTTATGCGCTTGTCGCGTGCAAGTGTAGAAATGGCAAGCGGCGATTTGACGGCGGGACCGCCAGAAGCGCTGATGGCTTGCAGCAGGGGCTGCAGGAGCTTATGTGAAGAAAAACAGGAGAATCGTGGGCCATGGCCGATGGAGTGAATAGATTTCTTGGCGATTCGCCGCTTCGGGTGCTCGTCAAGCTGTTGGTGGTCTCGATCATCGTCGGCTTCGTCATGGCGGTTTTCGGCTGGACGCCCTATGGCATCCTCTACACAATCAGGGACTTTGTCCTTGATCTCTGGCACTCCGGCTTCGCAGCTCTTGGCCGCGTCGGCGATTACCTCCTGCTCGGTGCTGCCGTGGTGATCCCAGTCTTCATCATCCTACGCGTCCTCAGCTACCGGCGGTAACATGCACGATCAGACATTCTCCGTTTCCCGGCGCACGATGCTGCGCGCGGGTGCCGTTCTTTCGCTCGGTCTGCTTGCCAGCTGCGGTACGCCCAAGATTACCCCGAGCGGCAATGGCAGCGACCAGACGGATGCCACGCTTGGCTACATCAACGACTTGAGAAAGCAAAAGGGCCTGAAGCCGCTGGCCCGCGATCCGGCTGCGGCGCAAGCGGCCCTGTCGCAGGCCTCCCGCATGGCAAAGGCTGGAAAGATGTCACATCTGATCGGCATCGGTGACAGCTTCCTCGCCCGCATGAAGGGCGACGGCGTGCCGTTGCCGGCGGCGGAAAATATCGCGGTGGGTCAGGACAGCGCCGAAAGGGCTTATGCCGCCTGGTTCAATTCGCCCAAGCATCTGGAGAACATGCTGGGCCCGAATTACAACGGCCTCGGCGTCGCCGTGATGCGGAATCCGGCTTCCGGAAACCGGCCCTATTGGGCCATGGTGCTGTCGACCAGCTGATGTGATTCTGACGTTTTGCGGCTGGTTCTGAGAGGGGGCGGCCATGACTGCAGCGCCAACGACGGATATTCGCGAGAACGCCCACGGAGCGGGACCCTTTCTCGTCACCAACCGGCTGATTCTTTCGATCGCTGTGCCGATGACGCTGGGGTTTCTCACCACGCCGTTACTTGGTCTTGTCGACACCGCCGTCGTCGGCCAGCTTGGGCAGGCGACGATGCTGGCGGGGCTCGCCGTCGGCGCAATCGTGTTTGACCTGATTTTCACAACATTCAATTTCCTGCGCTCCGCAACGACCGGACTGGTCGCCCAGGCCTTCGGGCGCGGTGACAAAGCGGAGGAGCAGGCGGTCTTCTGGCGTTCGCTCAGCATTGCGCTCGTCAGCGGTTCCATAGCGCTCGTGTTGTCGCCGCTGCTGCTTGCAGCCGGGATCTGGCTGCTGGCGCCGGGGCCGGATATCGAAGGCGTGACGCGGATCTATTTTACGTATCGGATTCTCGCCGCTCCTGCCGCGCTCGCCAATTATGCCATCCTCGGTTTCGTGCTCGGCCGTGGCCAGGGCACGACGGGATTGCTTCTTCAGACGTTGATCAACGGTATCAACATTGTCCTGTCGATCTTTCTTGGGCTGCATCTCGGCTGGGGCGTGATGGGCGTGGCGCTGGCGACGGTGACGGGAGAGGTGATTGGCGCCGTCGTCGGTTTTGTCGTGGTTTTCGCACGGTTTGACCGGTCGGTTGCGCCGAGTTGGGCAACCGTCTTTTCCCCCGCGCGCCTGAAGCCGCTGTTCGGGCTAAACCGCGATATCATGATCCGCTCCTTCGTGCTTCTGGCGGCGTTCACCTTGATGACGCGGATCGGCACATCGTTTGGACCGGTCACGCTGGCGGCCAATTCGGTGTTGATGACCATCTTTCTGGTGGCAGGCTATTATCTCGACGGACTTGCCAATGCTGCGGAGCAATTGACCGGCCGGGCAATTGGCGCGCGTTTCCGCCCCGCCTTCGACCGCGCGTTAAGGATGACGGCAATCTGGTCCTTTGCGCTGGCAGGTTTCACCACCATCGCCTTCCTCATTTTCGGCAACCGGCTGATTGATCTCCTGACGACGGCAACCGATGTGCGCGCCGAGGCCTATAGCTACATGCCTTGGGCGGCGATCACCGCACTGACCGGCGCGCTCGCCTTCCTGATGGACGGCGTGTTCATCGGCGCCACGTGGTCACGCGACATGCGCAACATGATGCTGCTGGCCTTTGCCGGCTATGGCGCAGCGCTCTGTCTGCTCGTGCCGGTCTTCGGCAATCACGGTCTCTGGGCCGCGCTCAATCTTTTCCTTTTGTTTCGCGGCCTCTTCCTGATGGTGCTGGTGCCGCGCCGTTCGGCTCAGGCGTTCTTGCCGGCCCAGTAATCCGTCCGGCTGCCACGGATATCGCTGATTGAAGCCAGCTTTTCGCGGTCGCAGAGTTGTGAAAGGCCGCGCACGATCCTGCCCGGTAGCGATGGGCCTTCGTAAACCATGCAGGAATAAAGCTGGACGAGATTTGCGCCGGCGCGGATCTTTTCCGCAGCCGTTTCGGCCGACGAGACGCCGCCGACGCCGATGATCGGCAGATCGGCGCCGACGCGCTTGCGCATCTTGGCCAGCACGATGGTCGATTTCTCAAACAGCGGCTTGCCGGACAGGCCGCCGCTCTCTTTGGCTTGCCGTTGGTCCTTGAGGCCATCGCGCGATAGTGTCGTGTTGGAGACGATCAGGCCATCGAGGGGATGCGCCAATGCGACAGCGGCGATATCGTCCATGCCCTCTTCGGTCAGATCCGGCGCGATCTTCAGGAATACCGGCACGCGGATGCCAGCCCTGGTAGCTTCGTCATCGCGAGCGGCAAGGACGGCGGAAAGCAGCGCCGAAAGGCTTTCGCGCGCCTGCAGGTCGCGCAGGCCGGGCGTGTTCGGCGAAGAAATGTTGGCGGTGAAATATCGGGCGACACCGTAGAAGGTGCGGATGCCGGTAACGTAATCGGCGATGCGATCGGCGCTGTCCTTGTTGGCGCCGATATTAACGCCGATCATCGCTTTACTATCACAGGCCTTGAGGCGCTGGAGTGCGGCATGATGACCTTCGTTGTTGAAGCCCAGACGGTTGATGACGGCCTCGTCCTCGACCAGCCGGAAGATGCGTGGCTTGTCATTGCCTGCCTGTGGCTTCGGCGTCACCGTGCCGATCTCGGTAAAGCCGAAACCGAGCCTCAATAGTGCTTCCGGCACCTCGGCGTTCTTGTCGTAGCCGGCCGCAAGGCCGATCGGATTGATGAAGGCCAGACCCGCCACTGTCTGTGCCAGGCGCGGATCGGCGGGAGCTGTGCAGGCAGGCACAAGGCCGGTCTTCAGCCCCTTGATCGACAAGCCATGAGCGGCTTCCGGATCGAGAAGGAAAAGGCCACGGCGGGCCAGCGACTGGAAAACGTCGATCATTGATCAAGCTCCGGAAAGACGTGGATACCGTTTGCGTCGAGCGGCAATGGCTTTTCCCAAATGACCGCATCCAGCGGCAAAGTGGCAAAGAGGTGTGGAAACAAGGCGCCGCCGCGCGAGGCCTCGTAGACCAGCTTGTCGCCCAGCTTTTCGCCATCGACGGCAACAAGCAGCAGGTCGCCCTGGCCGGCGAAATACAGGGCAGCGGTCTGTTTGACCTGATCTGCGGCCGAAAAATGGATGTACCCATCGGTCAGATCGATCGGCGCGCCCTTGAATTCTCCGCTGTCGCGCGCACTCTGCCATAGAGTTGCCGGAACGATTTTGTAGATAATACTGCGCATGCCGCCGTTTCCTGAAAGCTTGGACGATATCCTTTGCGGGATTGCCGTAATCTTCTGCGAATGTCCACCGGCAAGCGGGACGGGATCCTGATTTTTGAGGATCAACGGTTTTTTGTTAGGCAAGGAGAATGCAATGAACAGGATGCTGATGCCGGTAGTCGCCCTTGGCGGCATGTTTGCAGCGTGTGCCGCTTTGGCGCAGGAGCCCGCGCCCGGGCGGTATGCCATGCAGAAGACCGACAGTGGCATCGCACGGCTGGATACACAGACCGGGGAAGTCTCGCTCTGCCAGGAAAAGGACGGCGACATCGTCTGCCGGATGGCGGCCGACGAGCGCACGGCCTTCGAACTGGAACTCGATTTGCTGACCAAACGTGTGGAAACCCTGGAAAAGGCCGCATCGGAAGGCCCGTTGGGCGTCAAACCAAGGCTTCCGACGAAGGAAGAGATTGACCAGACGATGGGCGTCATGGAAAGAATGATGCGCAGTTTCATGGGAATTGTAAAAGATCTGGAAAGTGAGGAAAAGCCGCCGTCTGGCAAGACGGAGGATGTGCCTCAAAAGACCTGACCGGATCCGGACGTCACAGCGGACGAATTGGAGGATTTTCCGCCGTGACGGGCCTTGCGGCCGTGCTCTTGGGAGGGAGCGTCATGACGTCAGGATTGACCATCATCATTGCGGACGATCATCCGCTGTTTCGTGGCGCGATGCGTCAGGCTTTGGGCGGCATGCCGGGCAACCCGGCGATTATCGAGGCGGGGGACTTCACCTCGGCCCGGCAGGCGGTGCTTGACAATGTATCCGTGGATCTGATGCTGCTGGATTTGACCATGCCGGGTGTCAGCGGGCTTTCGGGACTGATTGCGCTCCGCGCCGAATTCCAGAGCCTGCCGGTGATGATCGTTTCCGCCCATGACGATCCGGCAACCATCCAGCGCGCGCTCGAACTCGGCGCTTCCGGCTTCCTCTCCAAGTCTGCCGGGATCGATGAAATTCGCCAGGGAATCGATACGGTGATGGCCGGCGATATCTTCACGCCGCCAGGTTTCCAGCGCGGCATGGAGCACGAGCCTGAAGTGGCGGCTCTGTTGCACCGTCTGCAGACGCTCACGCCGCAGCAATCCCGCGTGCTCGGCATGCTCGCCGAAGGCCTGCTCAACAAGCAGATCGCCTACGAACTCGGCGTCTCAGAGGCAACGATCAAGGCGCATGTCTCGGCCATTCTCTTGAAGCTCGATGTCGACAGCCGGACGCAGGCGGTCATCCAGCTGGGCAAGATTTCAGCCGTGGCGGCTTGAACTGACATCTATTGACAACAGGCGGCGTTTCCCGTCCCCCAAGGCAAATCTGCTACTCCGCCGCCGCCTTCATCGAGACCGACAGTTGCGTCAGCCAGGCTCGCATCGAGGCGGGCCGGACCGGCTTGTTTTGCAGGGTGATACCGTCGCGCTCGGCGCTCGCGCGGACCTCGGGTGAACGGTCGGCCGTGACCAAAAGCGACGGGATTTCAGTGCCGAAATAGAGCCGGATAGCGCGGATCATGTCGATGCCGGTGCCGTTGTCCAGGTGATAGTCGGCAATGATCGCGTCGGGGCGCGGGTCATGGGCGGTCAGGCCTTGCTGCCAGATGTCGAGGGATGGCGTGGTTGCGACGTTGCAGCCCCAGCCCTCCAGCAGCAGCTTCATGCCCTCCAGGATCAAAGGCTCGTTGTCGATACACAGCACACGCAGTCCATGCAGCGGTTCGGCGGTGCGAATGGGGTCTGATGCCGTGGCCTTGGCGCTGCTGGCAACGGTGCGGTCAATGGGCAGCCTCACCCGGAAGCGTGTGCCCTTGCCCGGTTTGGATTGCAGGTCGACGCTGTGGTTGAGAACCCGCGAAATGCGGTCGACGATCGAAAGCCCGAGCCCGAGCCCGGCTGCGGTCTTAGCGCCTTCATCAAGGCGGGCGAACTCCTTGAAGACGGTGCGGAACTTGGACGCCGGAATGCCGATGCCGGAATCAAGCACCTGGATGACGGCATCGCCACCTTCGCGGCGTACGCCGACGAGCACCTTGCCGGCCGGCGTATATTTGATGGCATTAGAGACGAGGTTCTGCACCAGGCGGCGCAGAAGGTTGGGGTCGGTGCGCACCGTCAGCGAAGTCGGCATGACGGTCAGCTTGAGATTCGCGGCGCGGGCGACCGGTGCGAAATCCGTCTCGATGCGCCGCAGCAGATCATTGAGCGGCACGGATTGCAGGCGCGGCTTCATCGCGCCGGTATCGAGCCGGGAGATGTCGAGGACTGCGCCAAGGATGGTTTCGACCGATTCCAGCGAGGAATCGATATTCTGCACCAGCGCGCTGTTTTCCGATTCCCCCAGACGCTCAACCAAAGACGATGAATAGAGGCGGGCGGCGTTCAACGGCTGCAGGATATCGTGGCCTGCGGCGGCGAAGAACCGCGTCTTGCCGATATTGGCCTCTTCGGCGGCGGCGCGGGCTTCGGCCACTTCCTTGTTGACGCGGGTGAGTTCGCCGGTGCGTTCGGCAACGCGCAATTCCAGCGTCTCGTTTGCCTGCTTCAGCGCCATATCTGCGGCAACGCGCTGGGTTATGTCGGTATAGGTGGTGACGATGCCCTTGTCGGGCATGGCATTGGTGCGTACCTCGATGATCCGCGTGCCACCGGAGAGTTCCAGCAGGAAAGGCTTGTCAAGGGTGAGGAAGTCGGCGACCAGCCGCTTGCCGTCTTCCCTGCGGATATCGCCGCGCTGGGTGAGCATCGAGACGATATCCGCCAGCGGAAAGCCGACCTGTCCGGCCGTTTCCGGCAGGTCGAGCAGCTGGCGGAAGCGGCGGTTCCAGATGATCAGGTTGTTCGAGCTGTCGAAGACGGCGATACCCTGGTCCATCTGAGACAGTGCCGTCTGCAGCATGTCCTGATTGTATTGCAGCGCCTCCGATGCCTGGTCGAGAAGCCAGGCGGTGTCCGATGACGCATCGTCCAGCCGCTGCAGCACCAGCGACAGGACCAGCCGGGCGGAAGACGAACCGATGGCGCTGCCGAGCAGTTGTTCGGAGAAATGGATAAGGCCCATATCGGCGGGCAGGTGATCCTCCAGCCAGCGCCCCGACTGACGCTCGTAGGTCTGGAAGGAGCGTTCCATCCGCTCCTGGCCGAGATAGCGCGCGATCGTGGTTTTCAGATCGAGGACGGTGATCTTGGTCTTGCGGCCGCGAAAGGCTTTTTCGGTGCGCGATTTGCGACGGATGAACACCCCCGCCTGTAGACGCTCCAATGGTTTCGGCGCCCGGGTGAGCGAGCCGATGACATAGGCCATGACATTGACCAGCAGGCTGAGCGCCGAGGCATTGACCAGCGGATCGGCTTCGGGACCGGAAAAGACCGAGGTGAACGGGAACAGGAAGCCAAGCACGGTTGCCGCGACATGCGAATTATCAGGTCCGCCAAGGCTCGGCAGAAACAGGAGATAGGCCCAGACGAGAAAACCGAGCGTCATGCCGGCAATCGCGCCGCGCGCATTTGCCTGCCGCCAGACGAGGCCCCCGAACAGGGCCGGTGCCATCTGCGAAATTGCGGCAAAGGCGAGAAGGCCGAGCGAGGCAAGGCCGGAGCCCATGTCCGCAGAGCGATAGTAGGCATATCCGAGCAGCAGCACCACGAAGATCGCGGTGCGCCGGACATTGAGCAGGGTGCCAGCCACATCCTGCGAGCCACCGCGGCCCATCAGGTTGCGCCGCAGGAACACCGGCATGACGATATCGTTGGAAATCATGATCGACAGCGCCACGGAAGCGACGATGACCATGGCCGTCGCGGCGGAGAAGCCGCCGATGAAGGTGATCATGGTCAGCAACGGCATATCGGCAGCAAGCGGCAGCGTCAGCAGATAGAGATCGGCATCGCCGGTGCCGGCGAAAGTCAGCACGCCGCCGATCGCAACCGGCAGTACGAACAGGTTAATGGCGATGAGATAGATCGGAAACAGAATGCCGGCGGTGCGCAGGTCCCTTTCCGTCCTGTTCTCCACCACCGTCACATGGAACTGCCGCGGCAGCATGATGATGGCAAAGGCGGAAAGGACAATCAGCAGGATCCAGCGTGGCAGCGGCGTCTCGTAGTGCAGCGCCGTCATCACCTGTTGGTTGGCAAGAGCCTTCGCCCACAGGTCGCCCGGGCCGTCGAACAGGAAGAAGACGACATAGATCCCGGCGGTCACCAGAGCCAGAAGCTTGACCACCGATTCCATTGCGATCGCCAGGATCAGCCCGTCCTGATGCTCGGTTGCATCGGTATGGCGCGTGCCAAAAACGATGGCGAAGCAGGCAAGGAAAAGCGTCACCAGCAGCGGCAGGTCGATGAAATCCTGGCCGGAGCCGATGCCGTAGCCGCTGGTGTCGACCATGGCCGATACTGAGCTCGAAACGGCCTTGAGCTGCAGCGCGATATAGGGGATGGCACCAACCAGCGAGATCAGCGCGACGATGGCGGCGACCATCGGGTTCTTGCCGTAGCGCGCGGCAATGAAATCGGCAACTGAGGTTAGTTTCTCGGCCTTGGCCAGCGCGATGATCCGGCGGATGACCGGCAAGCCGATGGTGAACATCAGGATCGGGCCGATATAGATGCCGGTGAATTCGAGACCCCGCTCGGCGGCAAGGCCGACGCCGCCGAAATAAGTCCATGAGGTGCAGTAGATCGCCAGACTGAGGGCATAGACCAGCGGCCTGCCCTTTCCGGCAGGGGCGGTCTTCCACGCCTTGCGATCGCCATAACTTGCCACCGCAAACAGCAGCAGCAGGTAGCCGAAGGCGGCAGCGAAAATGATCGAGCCCGAGAGCATGTCTCCTCCTTCTCTCACCTGGAGCATAGGACAAGACGGTTGGGAAGAAAATCGCGATGGCCTAAGCCTTAAGTCAAAGAAACCACGGCTCTTTTCCCATCAGGCCGCAATTTGCTCATGTGCCGTTATTTTTGCCTGTGATTTACATAATTTGGTTTTCGTTTAGCATCCGACGTGCGTTCCACTGCGTAAGAATCAGGCAAGCGCAGTTGGCTTAAGGTGCAACAAGGAGAGAGTAATGCTGAATGAATTCAAGGCGTTTATCGCCCGCGGCAATGTCATGGACCTTGCGGTCGGTATCATCATCGGCGGCGCGTTCACGCTGATCGTCAATTCGCTGGTCGGCGACATCATCATGCCGGTCATCGGCGCCATCACCGGCGGCCTTGATTTCTCCAACTTCTTCTTCCCGCTCTCCTCCAAAGTCACAGCAACGTCGCTCGCTGCAGCGCGCGAACAGGGCGCAGTCTTCGCCTATGGCAACTTTCTGACCGTGGTGATCAACTTCCTGATCCTTGCCTGGATCATTTTCCTGATGGTCAAGGGCGTCAACAAAATGCGGGCTTCTCTGGAAAAGCAGAAGGAAGCCGAACCGGCAGCACCGCCGCCGGTAGACGTGCAGCTCCTCACTGAGATCCGCGACCTGCTGAAAACGCAGCGCGTGTAAGGCACATTTCGCGGTTTTCAGGTGGGCTTCGATACATCACCAGAATCGATAAATCCGTCACTGAATATCGCGTGATCGTGATCTGAAAAACAGCTAGAAGCGGCGGGCAAACAGGAGCCCGCCGATGACCATACTTGCCAGCCTCAGCCCCCGATCCCTTTCCGCGCCGGAAAGCGGCATCGTTGAACTGGTGAATTATGCGCGCGGTCGCGAGGGGCTTATTCCGCTCTGGGTCGGCGAGGGGGACTTGCCGACACCGGATTTCATTTCGCAGGCGGCGCAGGATTCGCTGAAAGCCGGCGAAACCTTTTACACCTGGCAGCGCGGTATTCCGCCGTTGCGCGAAGCCCTGTCGCGCTACTATCAGCGCCATTTCGGCAAGACGTTGTCGTCTGACAATTTCTACGTGACCGGTTCGGGCATGCAGGCCATCAAGCTTGCCATCGAGGCCGTGACCTCGCCGGGCGACGAAATGGTATTTCTCACTCCGGCCTGGCCGAATTTTGCCGCCAGTGCCGAACTGTCCGGCGTTCGCCCGATTGCCGTGCCGCTCAGTTTCGAAGACGGAAAATGGCAGCTCGATATCGGTAAGCTCGAGGCGGCGATTACCGAAAAGACGCGGGCGCTGTTCGTCAATACGCCCTCCAATCCCACCGGCTGGACGGCCACGCATGATGATCTGAAAGCCATCCTGGCGCTGGCACGCAAGCACGGCCTGTGGATCATGGCTGATGAGATTTATGCTCTTTATTCCTACAACGGCGATCGTGCCCCGTCCTTCCTCGATGTGATGGAGGAAGGCGAGCGTATCCTGTTCGTCAATTCCTTCTCCAAGAACTGGTCGATGACCGGCTGGCGGGCCGGGTGGATCGTGGCACCGCCTGCGATCGGCCAGGTGCTGGAAAATCTCATTCAATATTCGACATCTGGCGTGGCGCAGTTCATTCAGCAGGGCGCCGTCGTGGCGCTTGATCAAGGCGATGCGTTCGTTGCGGAAAATGTTGCCAAGGCTGCCCGGTCGCGCGATCTGCTCTGCGATGCGCTGATCGCCACCAACCGGGTGCAGACGCTGAAGCCGGACGGCGCTATCTATGCTTTTTTGAAGATCGACGGCGTGACCGATGCACGGCGCGCAGCTCTCGATATCGTCGACAAGACCGGGGTTGGCCTCGCACCCGGAACCGCGTTCGGCGAGGGTGGATCGCTGTTCATGCGCGCTTGTTTCCTGCGCGACCCCAAGCAGATCGCCATCGCGGCCGAACGGCTGGCGGGTTACATCGCCGCGCTCTGATCCTGTTTTGGCCGCCTGTTCCTGCACATAACCCTTGTGAATCGCGCCGTGAACGGGTTTTATCCCGCTCACTTGAACAGCGCAGGAGCAGGCAATGGCGGTATTGGTAACGGGCGGCGGCGGTTATATTGGCAGCCATATGGTCTGGGCGTTGCTGGACGCCGGCGAAGGGGTCGTTGTCATCGACCGTCTGTCGACCGGTTTTCGTTGGGCGATCGCGCCGGAAGCCCGTTTCTACGAAGGTGATATCGCCGACGCGGCCCTGATGCGGCAGATTTTTGCCGAGAATGACATCGATTCCATCATTCATTTCGCCGGCTCGATCGTCGTGCCGGAATCGGTCGCCGATCCGCTCGGCTATTACGAAAACAACACGGTCAAATCCCGCAGCATGATCGCCAGCGCGGTCGAAGCCGGTATCCCTTATTTCGTGTTTTCTTCGACGGCGGCGGTCTATGGCACGCCCGACGTGTTGGAGCCGGTGACGGAGAGCGTCAATCTCAAGCCGGAATCGCCCTACGGCTCATCGAAGCTGATGACCGAGATCATGCTGCGCGATACGGCTGCCGCACATACGTTTACCTATACGGCCTTGCGCTACTTCAACGTCGCCGGTGCTGATCCGAAAGGCCGGAGTGGACAATCCTCCGAACTTGCCACGCATCTGATCAAGGTTGCCTGCGCCACCGCGCTCGGCAAGCGCTCCTCGATGAGCGTCTTCGGCACGGATTATCCAACCCCGGACGGCACCTGTGTGCGCGACTATATCCATGTCTGGGACTTGGTTCAGGCGCATCTGAAAGCCTTGCAGCGCATGCGCGCCGGCGGCGGTTCTCTGGCGGCCAATTGCGGGTATGGTCACGGGTTCTCGGTGCTTGAGGTGCTGGATGCCGTGCGCAAGGTGCATGGTGCGGACTTTGCTGTCACCTTCTCGGAACGGCGCGCAGGCGACCCGGCGATGATCGTCGCCAACCCGGCCCTGGCCAAGCAGGAACTCGGCTGGGTACCGCAATATGATGATCTTAACGGTATCATCCGCAGTGCGCTGGATTGGGAATTGCATCTGATGCGGAAAAATTCCTTCTAAGAATACCTAAGAATACAGACGCTTCCATGTTTTAGGACGCAAACCTCGGGCCGCCAGCCGCAAAGCCGGGCGGCCTCTCCAGTTTGACGACAGTTTCACCCTCTAGGTTACCGGTCAGAATGGACTGATTGGACCTCGAGCATGATGGAATTTCCGCGCTTTAAAAAACCTCCAACCGCAAGGCTTGAGGCTCTGCTGTCGAAGGCACCGCGTGGCTCCGGTTCTGCTCCATCACCGGCCAACCGCAATCCTGCTCCCTCTCGCCAGGCCATCGCGGACATTGTCTGCGCTCGTCTGAACTTCTAACGGGGAGGAGCGGATGAAAGCAGTTATTCTTGCCGGCGGCCTTGGGTCGCGCATCGCCGAAGAAACCCATCTGAAGCCAAAGCCGATGATCGAGATCGGCGGGCGGCCGATCCTCTGGCACATCATGAAGCTCTACTACGCTCACGGCGTGCGTGATTTCATCATCTGCTGCGGTTTCAAGGGCTATGTAATCAAGGAATATTTCGCCAATTATGGCCTGCACATGTCGGACATTACCTTCGATCTGTCGCAGAACTCGATCGAATTTCATCGCCAAAGCGCTGAAAACTGGCGCGTCACGCTGGTCGATACCGGTGAAAACTCGATGACCGGCGGCCGCCTGAGGCGCGTTGCACCTTACCTCAGGGACGAAGAGGCCTTCTGCTTCACCTATGGCGACGGTGTCGGCAATATCGATATCGGCAAGACCATTGCTTTCCACAAGAGCCACGGCAAGCAGGCGACCGTGACCGCCGTGCGCCCGCCGGCGCGCTATGGCGCGTTGCAGCTGGAAGGCACCGAGGTTCAGGGCTTCATTGAAAAACCGGAAGGCGAGGGCGGCTTCATCAACGGTGGCTTCTTTGTGCTTTCACCCCGCGTCATCGGCAGGATCGACGCGGATCATTCAAGCTGGGAAGGGGACCCATTGGTGGGGCTGGCCAAGGACGGCGAGCTGCAGGCGTATTTCCATGAAGGCTTCTGGCAGCCGATGGATACGCTGCGTGACAAGAACCATCTTGAAAGCCTGTGGCAAAGCGGTGCCCCACCCTGGAAAATCTGGTGATGACGATGACACATGACTTCTGGCGCGGAAAACGGGTGCTTGTCACCGGACATACGGGCTTCAAGGGCAGCTGGCTGACGCTGTGGCTGCGCGAACTGGGCGCCGAGGTTTCGGGCCTCTCGCTGGCGCCGCAGACCGACCCTTCGCTGCACCTTTTGCTTGGCGGCAGTATGGATGGCCCCGGCATCATCGATATCCGCGACCGCGATGCGGTGACGCATCATGTGCTGAAGACCAAGCCGCAGATCGTTTTCCATCTGGCGGCGCAGGCTCTGGTGCGCGCCGGTTATCGCAATCCGGTCGAGACCTATGACGTCAACGTCATCGGCACTGCCAATCTGCTCGATGCCCTGCGCGTCTCGGAGGGTGTGCGCTCGATCGTCGTGGTAACCACCGACAAAGTCTACCACAATGCCGAGACGGGCCTTGCCTTCATGGAGAGCGATCCACTCGGCGGCCACGATCCCTATAGCGCCAGCAAGGCGGCAGCTGAAATCGTCGCGGCAAGCTATCGCTCTTCGTTTTTTGCAGCCCGCAAGATCGGTCTTGCCACGGCGCGCGCCGGCAATGTCATCGGCGGTGGCGACTGGGCGGAAGACCGGCTGATCCCGGATGCTGTGCGGGCCTGGCAAGGGGGCGAGACATTGCAGGTGCGCCGTCCGCGTGCCGTGCGCCCCTGGCAACACGTGCTGGAGCCGCTCGGCGGCTACATGGGATTGGCTGAGCGCCTATGGCAGATGCCGGATGGAATCGAGAGCTACAATTTTGGCCCGGATCACGGTGAGGCAGCATCTGTGGGTGCTGTCCTCAGGATGGCCGAGCGTCACTTCGGTGGCGGTGCAATGATGCTTGGCGATGGAACAGACGGGCCGCACGAAGCGGGCTATCTGGTGCTCGACAGCGCCAAGGCGCGCGCCGATCTCGGCTACCAGCCGCGCTGGCGCCTGACGGAAACCGTCAAACGGACGATGGAGTGGTATCGGGCGCAAGGGCAGGGCCAAGCGGCTCTTGATCTCTGCCTCGGCGATATCCGCGATTTTGCCGGGCTTGCCACGAAGAACGAACTTTTACGGGCGGCCGGATGAGTGCGCGGTTCACGGCGCACGCAACGCCTCTTCAGGGGCTTTCCGTCATCAGCCGCAAAACCCTTTCGGATGACCGGGGCTTCCTGTCGCGGCTGTTTTGCGAAGAAGACCTCGCGGCCTTTGGTTGGCAAGGGCACATCGCACAGCTGAATGAGACCGGTACGCTCTACAAAGGCACGGTTCGCGGCATGCACTTCCAGCGCCCGCCGCATGCGGAGATCAAGCTCGTTACCTGCACCCGTGGCCGCGTTCTCGACGTCGCCGTTGACATCCGGACGCACTCGCCAACCTTTCTTCAGCATTTCGTCGTCGAACTGTCGGAAGACAATGCCTGCTCGCTGCTGATTCCGAAGGGTTTTGCCCACGGCTTCCAGGCCCTGACCGATGACGTACGGATGATCTATGCCCATTCGCGGCCCTATGCCGCCGATGCGGAAGCCGGCTTCCATCCGCAGGATCCGGCGCTCAACATCGACTGGCCGCTGCCGGTCATCAATCTGTCGCCGCGCGATGCGGCGCATCCGCTGCTGTCGCCGGACTATCGTGGAGTAGCCGTATGAAATGCCGTCACTGCGGATCGACGCATATGGTGCCCTTCCTCGATCTGGGGACCGCGCCACCCTCCAATTCCTACGTCAATGCCAATGAGCGGCACCTGCCGGAGTTCTGGTATCCGCTGGTCATCCGCTGCTGCCAGGAATGCCGCCTAGTGCAGACCGAGGATTTTGCCGATCGCGAAACGTTCTTCTCCTCGAGTTATGCCTATTTCAGCTCGTTTTCGACCTCCTGGCTCGATCACGCCAAGCGTTATGTCGCCGACATGCAGGCTCGCTTCGGCCTCACCGAAGCCTCCCATATCGTCGAGGTTGCCGCCAATGACGGCTATCTGCTGCAATATGCGAGGGAACGCGGCATCGGTTGCCTCGGCATCGAGCCGACGGCCAGCACGGCGAAGGCGGCGCGGGCGAAGGGTATCGAGATCGTCGAAGAATTTTTCGGCTCTGAACTCGGCGAAAGGCTTGCAGCCGAAGGCCGTTCGGCCGATTTGACCGCAGCCAACAATGTTCTGGCGCACGTGCCCGACATCAACGATTTCGTTGCCGGTTTCGCCCGTCTGCTGAAGGAGAACGGCGTCGCGACCTTCGAATTTCCACATCTGCTCAACATGGTGCGAGAGGCGCAGTTCGATACCGCCTATCACGAACACTATTCCTATCTGTCGCTGACATCGGTCAGCCGCGTGTTTGAAGCTAACGGTCTGTCCGTCTTCGATGTGGAGACGACGCCCTGGCATGGTGGTAGCCTGCGCGTGTTCGCGCAGCGCAGCGATACCGGAAGACATCCAGCCGCAAGCTCGGTGGCAACGATGCTCGCTGAAGAGCAGGCTGCCGGCATGTTGGATGATCGCTTCTACACGGATTTCCAGGAAGCGGCGCAAACCGTGCGTGACGGTTGCCTGACCTTCCTGATCGAGAGCCGCCGCCAGGGGTTGAAAGTCGCGGCCTATGGCGCTGCGGCCAAGGGCAACACACTGATCAACTTTGCCGGTGTCAAACCCGATCTCCTGTCCTTTGTCGTAGACAGGAACCCCGCCAAGCAGGGTCTGCTTCTCCCTGGCAGCCGCATCCCGGTTGTCACGGAAGAGTTTCTCAAAGCCGAAAAACCGGAAAGAGTGGTAATACTGCCATGGAATCTTCAGGCCGAAATCAAACAGCAACTTTCGTATATCAGCGATTGGGGTGGCAAGTTCGTAACGGCGGTGCCGACGCTGACGGTGCATCCGTAGCTGAGGGTGTCATCGCCGCTCTGCCGGATGTCGCGGACGATGCACCGGCCAAGAAGGCGGATACGGCCAGCATCAAGATCGGCTGAACGCCGGTTTGCGGCTATTTCCCGCTTTCCCCGAGGATAACCAACTCATGTTCGATCGAATGCTGGATCAGGCGCGCCCAGAGGTTCTCGTAGAAGTCCGGATCAAGCCCTGCCTGCTCGGCATTGCGGCGCGCGTTCAGCCGGACTTCGTCGACGCGTGAGGGGATGTCGGCCTTGAGCCCTGCCGGCTTCTTGATCTCCGCAGCGCGGCCGATATAGCCCCAGCGCTCTTGAAAAAGTGCGATCAAGGCCCGGTCAATCCGATCGATCTCGACGCGAATCTCTGTCATCGAGGCGCAGTCTGCCGGACGTTTCTGCATGCGGGTCTCCGAGTGTCTTTCACGGCGTTGCTGTATCGCAAGGCCGCATGTGACGCTGCTTATCAAGCCATCCCACTCCTGAAAAGCCGAAAACCCGACAGGTGGCCAAAGGGTCGCGGGCAAGCTTCGCGAAAGGCGTTGCCGCTAATGTACGGCAAACGGAGAAATTTCATGTTCGCCCAGCCGAAACTGACGATTTGTGTACCTTCGCGTAACCGCCAGCGATATTTCCAGGAAACGATCAGAAGTCTGCTGGTGAATATGCGCACGGATGTCGAGTACATTTTCGCCGATAATTCTGATGACGTCTCGATCATGAACGGTTTCATGGAGGAAATTGCGGGAGATCCGCGGGTAAAGTACCTGCCCTCTGTGGGCCGTGTCCTCTCCATGGTCGAAAACTGGGACCGTTGCGTCGAGATGGCGACTGGCGAATTCATCTGCATGATCGGTGACGATGACCATGTGGACGTAAATGTTGTGGACCTGATTGCCAGAACACAGGCCCAGCATTCCAGCGTCGATGTCTTCGTCTGGAACCGGCTGAGTTACAATTGGCCGGATAACCGGGCGAAGCGGTGCAATGTTACCATTCCCTTGAAAACCGAAGTTCACAAAATTCCGCGCTCCGCCCTGTATCGGGAATTTTTCTCCTGGAAAGGGGAGGCGGGGACGCCGAACATGGCCTTCGGCTTCTATCACGGTGCTGTCTCCATGCAGGTCATGAACAAGATCAAGGCCCGCTTCGGAGGGAAATATTGCGAGTATCCGACCGTCGATTTCGACAACGTCTGCAAGGTTCTCGTAACGGCGGAACATTTTTTCTACTCGGAACGGCCGTTCTCGGTGCTGGGCGCCTGCGTCGAAAGCAACTCCGCGAAAATAGGACAGGTGGTCGATGCCAAGGAGCGGCATGCACTGTTTATGAGCGAGGTTGGCAGGAACATCGATGATGATCCGCATATGAAGACGTTCCCATTTCCATCATCTCTCGGTCTCGCCGCTTGTATAGCCCAAACCCAGAATTGGTTCCTGACCACTTACGGCTATAAGCCGATCCCAGGATGGGAAACCAATTTTGCTAAAGCTTGTGGGATCAGTTGCGGCATGATGGATGATTTCGCGGCTTATGAAGCCGTCGCGGAAGGGTATAGAGCCGTTTTCAGCCGTTGGAAGGGCGGAAAATATCTACCGGACTTTGTCCCGGTAGATTACATCCCGGTAAGCGACGCTAAACTGTTCTCGGGGGTCACCAACGATAGTCTCGTGATCGATGAGGATATTGGTGGCGTCCAGACCCCAGCGGAATTGTATCAACTGGTAGAGCAGCTAATCGCACCACAGCACGAACTCACGTTTAAATCGCAGGAGCGTTTTAGGGCGGCTTGAGGCGATGTCGTAGACAGCCTCAAGAAAGGCGTCGGGACTCGTTTGCGGGCTGCCTGATTACCTTGGTTGCTGCAGCCTATGACGGTGTACCAATGCAACAACATATGCACAATGTTTGAACGGGTCATGAACCGTACCATCGTTATTTCACAGTCGATGTACTTTCCCTGGGTGGGTCTGCTGGAGCAAATCCGCCTGGCGGATGTCTTTGTTCATTATGATGATGTGCAATATTCCAAAGGAAGCTTCAGCAATCGTGTTCAGGTCAAGGGGATCAACGGCATTGGCTGGATGACGCTGCCGCTGCGCGATTATCATCTTGGTCAACGGATTGATGAGGTGATGCTCGACGACCGGATCGATTGGCGTTCCAAGCATCGCGAAATGCTGCGCCAGGCCTATCGCAAGGCGCCTTTTCGCGACGAGATGCTCAACCTTGTGGATCGCGTCTTTGCCGACGAAGCGGCAACGGTGGCGGATGTTTCGCGCCGGTCGATGATGGAGCTTTCCGTCTATTTCGGACTGGACAGGCCGAGGTTTCTCTCTTCGGACACGCTCCCGATTCCAGGCGCAAGCAGCGAGAGGGTCTGCGATATAGTCGACTATCTTGGCGGAAACATCTACGTCACAGGGCACGGTGCACGGAAATATCTCAATCATGAACTTTTCGAGGAGAGAGGCATCTCAGTCGAATACATGCATTATCAGCGCACGCCCTATCCGCAATTGCACGGCGACTTCACACCTTACGTCACCGCTTTGGATCTCGTGGCCAATCGTGGCCCGCAGGGCGTCACCGTGATTCAGTCAGGAACAGTCGGTTGGAAGGAATTTATGCAATGAAAACAGAAAATCTCGATGCTGTTGCAACCGAGTATCGCCCGGATGCCGCAACGGCGATCGAAAACGATCTTATCCTCAACTGGTATCCCGAACGCATCATCCGGCGGTTCGGTTCGGTCGGCTCCATCCTCGAGCTAGGGATCGGCCATGGTTTTACACCCGGCCTTTTCAACGCGGCCTGCGATCGCCACGTCATCATCGAAGGGTCGCAGTTCGTCATTGATCAGTTCAAGGCGAAAAGCCCGGATTTTGCCGGCGAAGTCGTTTTTTCCTATTTCGAAGAGTTTGAAACAGAAGAGCGGTTTGACGTCATCATCATGGGGTTCATTCTCGAGCACGTGGATGATCCGGGCATGCTTTTGGAGCGCTTCAAGAGGTTTCTGAAGCCGGGCGGACGCATCTTCGTGGCCGTTCCGAACGCCAAATCAATGAACCGGCGGCTCGGCGTCGAGCTTGGCAAGATCGACGACATCTACAGTCTGAATGCCAATGATCATGCTTTCGGCCATAAAAGGCAATATTGCCGGGATACGCTCAAGCATGAAGTGCAGAGCCGCGGCTACTCCGTCAGCTTAGAGGAAGGCATCTACCTTAAACCCTTGCCACTTGGCGTCCTGAAGACACTCCCCGATTTCCAGGAAAATCTCGATGCTATGCTGCGCGTTGGGATCGATTTCCCTGATCTCTGTGTGGCGCTTCTGATGGAAGCCCGGCCTCAATGAACATGATCAGCCAGGTCGGGATATGCCAAACAGCGCAGTGAAAAAGCCCGGCGACACGATCGCCGTCGTGGTGACAGCGGTCGGTGCGCTGATCGGACAGGGGATCATTCGCTCACTGCGTTTGTCGGGGCTTCCGATGCGAATCATCGGTGTGGACCGCGATCCCCACGGTATCGGGCCTTATTGGTGCGACGTGTTCTTTGCCAAGCCAGTAGCTGATGAGAGCTCAGACACATATCTCGACTTCTGGAAAACTCTGCTGGCAGATGAAGGCGTCGATCTTGTCCTGCCCGGGCTGGAACTCGATGTCCTGTTCTTCAGCCGAAACCGGGCAGCATTTGCGAATATGAATGCCCGCATCGTGCTTAACGACCCCGACGTTATCGAACTGGCGCAGGACAAGTGGGATTTCGGACTGGAACTGCAGCGGCTCGGACTATCCGTCATTCCGGCATTGCTCGGCGCTGGCTGGGCAGAATGTGTCCGGGATCTCGGCCTGCCGCTCCTCCTCAAACCTCGACAGGGCAACGGTTCGCGCGGTATCGCGCTTCTGCGCGACGAGGACGACTTTAACTACTGGAGCGGCAAGAGCAGGGACGCATTCCTGATCCAGAAATTCATCGGGAGTGATGAGCAGGAATTTACCGTCGGTGCTTTCGGATTTGGCGACGGCACGGCGCTGATGCCGATCATCTTTAAGCGAAAGCTGTCGGTTGCCGGCAATACCCAGTATGCCGAGGTTGTCGATCACCCTGTCCTTGCTGAGGCAGTGACCCGGCTTGCAGCAATCTTCAAACCGGTCGGGCCGACGAACTACCAGTTCCGCATGGACGGCGAGACGCCTTATCTTCTGGAGATCAATCCGCGTTTTTCCAGTAGCACGTCGCTGCGGGCAGCTTTCGGGTATAACGAGGCTGCCATGTCGGTTGAATATTATCTGTGGGGTAAGAGACCGCCGCTGCCCGAGATCCGCCTGGGACGTGGCTGGCGTTACTATGAAGATCTTGTGGTGACATGATCGCGATCATTTCGGACGTTCACGGTAATCTTCCAGCGCTGAAAGCGGTGCTGGAAAAGATAGATACACTTGGCTGCGAAACGGTCATCTCGCTTGGTGATGTCGTTGGATATTATGCTCAACCCGGCGAATGCGTTGACCTGCTGCGCGATCGAGGCGTCGTCAATATCCTCGGCAATCATGATCATTACATTGTCAGCGGCGAGGGCTGCCCGCGCTCGAAACTGGTCTCCGACATTACCGAGTACCAGCGCGGCATCATTTCGCCGGAGCAAATCGCTTGGCTCGCGCAGTCGCGTTCCTACATCATCGACGGGGCGATCTATTTCATCCACGGAGGCTGGCAGGACCCGGTCGATCAGTATCTTTATGCTATTGCCGAGACGGATATTCCCGTGGAGGCCGAGACGTTCTTTGCCGGGCATACCCATGTACAGGTTCTGCTCGACGTGAACGGCAAGACGTTCTGCAATCCTGGCGCCGTCGGGCAGCCGCGTGATGGTGATCCGCGCGCTGCGTTTGCGACGTTCGAGGATGGACATATAGAGTTGCGCCGGGTCGAGTACGACATCGATGAGACTGCATTCCACATGAAGGAAGCAGGGTTCGAGGCGAGATTCTACGAAAACCTTTACATCGGCGCACAGATCGGCGGCAGGATCGACAGGATTACGCTCGCCGTCTGATTGCGGCGGATGGCGAGGATCCTGGCCATTCCCCTTGCCCCAAATTTACGATACAGGCATGCAAAGGCCTGCGTTCTGCACCAACAGAACGCAGGCCTTGAGCAATGAAGACTGCGTGTCAGGCGGCGTCGGGTAGACGGATGCAGTATCCGCCCGGAGACGATGCCAACACGAGCTTCCCGTTGATCACTGGATCGGCCTGGAAGCGGTCGTTTTCCTGGAGATAGTCGTTGACGGCAGTCAAAGGATCGTTGCCTCGGAACCAGGATTTCGAGCGTTTTTTCGGAGACTGTTCTTCTTCCACATGCCCAACGGCCGTATCGGCGACCACCAGATAGCAACCGGGCGTCACAAGGGGACCATAGGCGCGGCATTCGGCCAGCACGTGGTCGTAGGAATGGTCGCTGTCGAGAACCACCATGACCCTTGCACCGTCAGGGATGAGATCACGGACGGCCTGCAGGGTGCTGCCGTCGACGGAGCCGCCTTCGATAAGCGCGATACGGCTCGCCATCGGATGGGTCTCGATCGCGTCGCGGTTATGGGCGCGGATGTCGATATCGACGCCGATCACCTTGCCCTTGTCATTGCCGGTCATCGCCAGCAGAGAGGCCATGAAGATCATCGAGCCGCCGCGCGCGACGCCGGTTTCGATGATGATGTCGGGCCGGGTGTTCCAGATGATCTCCTGCGTCGCCATGATATCGGCCGGCAGCTGGATAATCGGTACGCCCATCCAGCTCCAGAGATAGGAGTAATCGTAGGTATCCAGCGCAATCATCGTATCGAGCGACTGCTTGAAGAGTTGCGTATCCTTGCCAAGCGCCAGGCACATCTCCTGCTTGTGCGCTTCAAATTCCTGGCGATCGTCTTTGGTTGTCATGGAATGCGGTACCTTTGTCATTCAAGACGGCTGTCTGGGGCCGTGTGGCCGGCGGCGGGTGATGCGCCGATGTTTCAAGCGGATTTCGCCAGGGGTGGTTCGCCGGCTGCCCGGCTGTGGATGAGGCTGACGATGACATCGGTTACTCGTCCGATCTCGCCTTCGGTCATGTCATGATAACTCGGTAGATTGATGGCCCGTTCCGGGATATCCCAGGCATGCTGGTTGCTGCGCTGCTCCTGAAACATTGGCAGGCTGGTCAGCGGATGGAAGAACACGCGCGCGTCGATATTGGCGGCGCTGAAAGCCTGCTGTAGCATTTCGCGGGTGATACAGATGTCGCGGTCGAAGACGGCGGTGGGCATCCAGGCACCGTTGATGGTGCCGGTGTTTTCAGGGTTGAGGCTGATGCCCTGAAAGGCATTCAATTTTTCGGCATAACTGGCCAAAATCTCGCGCTTGCGGGCGATCAGGCCATCGACGCGTTCAAGCTGAGCACAGCCGAGTGCCGCCTGGATGTTCGACATCTTGTACTTGAAGCCTATATCATCCGGCCAGAACTGCTTTTTCTGGTAGCGGGCGCGGCCGTGATTGCTGAGCGTCAGTACCTTTTCGAACAGGGCGTCGTCGCTGGTGACGAACATGCCGCCTTCACCCGTCGTCAGTGTCTTGGTGCCGTGGAAGGAGAAGGTTCCGAACGTACCCATCGATCCGGCGCGGCGGCCGTGCCATTCGGAACCGATCGCTTCGGCCGCATCTTCGATGACCGGAATACCGTGACGGTGGCCGATATCGAGAAGCCGGTCCATGTCACAAAGATTGCCGTAGATATGGGTGGCGATGATCGCTTTGGTCTTTGGCGTGATGTGGCGCTCGACTTCGGTCGGGTCGATGCACCAGCTGTCAGGGAGGATATCGACGAAGACCGGCGTGGCGCCGAGATGGACGATCGGGGCCGCCGTGGCAATCCAGTTGGTATCGGCGAGAATTACCTCGGCGCCTTGCCCGATGCCAAGGGCTGCCAGGCCCATGTGCATCGCGCCGGTGCAGCTCGATGTGGCGATCGCATGGCTGACGCCAAGGTGTTGGCGAAAACCGTCCTCGAAACGAATGATGTAGTCGTAGCAGCGGTCCCCCCAACCATTGGTGGCGGCGTCGGCGGCGTAGGCAACTTCTAGCTCGGTAATCGAGGGCCTGGTATAGGAGATTCTCGACACGGTCGGGTTCATGCGGCCTTGGTGTCCTTGCTGTAAAGGGCGCCTCCACAGATCAGCTCGACCGGCGCCATCATCAGTCTGACTGTCGTATAGAATTCCGTGGCGTCGCGTGCGCCAGCAACGAAACGATCGATCAGCAGTACACCGTCATGCAAGCCACGCCGGTGATCCTTTTGCCGTACCTCGTGGAATTCGGGACGGAAAAACGGCGCGAGATGGCCGCCCTCGAACTCTTTCAGCGCAGCGAAATAGGCGTTGCCCTTGTTCTTGTAGGCCTCGCGGCTGGTTTCCATCATGCAGTCGATCATCAGCGCACGCACAAAGGCTTCGCCGCCGCCGGACCAAGGCGTATCAAGCTCGCGCAGTACATGAAACTGCACCTCCGCCACTGCTCCGGCGATACCTAGGCCGGAATGGAAGGGGAAATTCCAGGGATGAAGCGGCGGCTCAGCGCTAAATGGGACGAGGTTGATGGCCGACATCGGTCTGGCGCAGAAGGCCAGTTCATTGGCAAACAAAAGAACCTTGGCCGCCCATTCATATTGCGGTACCGGCGTCGACCAGTCCTGCAGCTCCGGTAATTGCAACAGTGCATCCAGAAGCGACCTGCGGATCGCCGCATGATAGAGGCCGAACGGCATTTTCGGGCTGTTGAGGCTGTTTTCCCAGTAGAAAAAAGCCTTCAGCATGATGGTCTTGTCGAGTTTTTCGATGTGGTAGCTGGCCGGAATGGCGACCGAGCTCGCGTTGCCGGGCTCAGCATGGCGATCGATCTGAAAGGCATTCCATGCGAGCGCATCGACATTGGGCGACGTCGTTTCAAGGAAGGCGACCATGGTTGCGAGGTCGCTTTCGATGACGTCGCCAGGATTGACCAATGTCACCCAATCGCCTTTGGTGGCCGAGACGGCGTGGCGCCAGAGATGCTGGCGGGTTGAGCCTGCGGCGACATCGGCAATCACGATCGGCGCACTGTCGGCGGCAAGTTCGGCAATGGCGCCTGGGAGCGCGACATCTGCCGGTTTTGCGATAACGATCTCGAAATTCTCGCTGGGTTTTTCCAGCAGCAGCGTCACCAGCGGCAGCACATCCTGCGTGGCGGTTTCCACGGGAATGCAGATCGAGAGTTTGGTCATGGCTTGCCTCGTGACGTCAGCGGTCCTTGCCGGACCATCACTGCCGTGACCAATCCGGAAAATGGTCACATCAGCAGACAAGTACCTTCTGCGAAGAGGAGGGTGCGGTCCTGTCTCTCGGCGGAAGCCATTGCCTGCTGACGTGTGGTTTAGGGATAACGCAGGAAACTTGAGCGAAGCTTTGCATGGAGAGGCAGGATGCACGGCGCGTTATGCGCCGAGCGAGAGTTTGATGGCAAAGCCGATGATGGTGACGGTCAGAACGCCCAGAAACCACAGGCCGACGAACCACAGGAGCTTTTTCGAAACGCTATTTTCGTCCGGCATCAGTGATAGCCCTCTTCCGGATCCATCTTGCCGCGGAACACCCAATAGGCATATCCGCTATAGATCAGGATGATCGGCACGAGGAAGGCCGCCCCCCACAACAGGAAGGCCAGGCTCGAGTCCGGCGCTGCCGCATCCCAGATGGTCACCGATGGCGGTACCATATAGGGATAGAAGCTGATCCCGATGCCGGCAAAGCCGAGCACGAAAAGCCCCAGTGCGGCCAGGAACGGCTGGACATCACGCTTGCCGCGAATTCCCATGAGCAGCAGCGCAAAGCAACCCAGCACCAGCACCGGCACAATGAAGCTGAAGATCGCAGTCGGCCATTTGAACCAGCGCTCCAGGTAGATCGGCTCGAGGAACGGCGTCCACAGGCTGACGATACCCATGGCGGCGACGGTGGCAAAGCATGTGCGCAACGCGATCCTGCGGGCTTTCTCGGCCAACTCGCCGGTGGTCTTCATCACCAGCCAGGTCGAGCCGAGAAGCGCGTAGCCAATCAGGATGGCAAAACCGGTGGCGATGGAAAACGGCGTCAGCCAATCCCACCAGGCGCCGGTATAGGCACGGTCGGCCACCGGGATACCCTGCACCAAGGCGCCGAGTGCCACGCCTTGCGCGAAGGCTGCAACCATCGACCCGCCGGCAAAGGCCCAGTTCCACAGGAACTCGCCGCGTTTGGTGCGCCAGCGATATTCGAAGGCGACACCGCGGAAGACGAGGCCCAGCACCATGGCGATGATCGGCGCGTAGAGAGCAGACAGGATGACGGAATAGGCCAGCGGAAACACCGCCATCAGCCCGCCGCCGCCGAGCACCAGCCAGGTCTCGTTGCCGTCCCAGACCGGGGCGACGGAATTCATCATCACGTCACGGTCGCGTTTTTCCGGAAAGAACGGGAAGAGGATGCCGATACCGAGGTCGAAGCCGTCGAGGATGACGTAGGCGAGCACCGCAAAGGCGATGATGGCAGCCCAGATGAAGGGAAGATCAATGGCCATGATGTGTGCTCCCATGGGTATGTCCGGTCGCGGGTCCTGGCATGATGCCCGAGGTCCTGATCGGCCCGTCGTCAAGATCGGGCATCGGATCGCGTGGCAGGCGCTTCATCAGCCGCAGGATATAGAAGGTGCCGGAGCCGAAGACGAAGAAATAGACGACGATGAAGGCGATCAGCGAGGCGGCGACGGCAGGCGCTGCGACCGGCGAGATCGAGTCCGCCGTCAGGAGCTGGCCATAGATCGTATAGGGCTGGCGGCCAACCTCGGTGGTGATCCAGCCGGCGAGCACGGCGACAAAACCGGCAGGCCCCATCAGGACGGCCGCCCGATGCAGCCAGTCGGCGCTGTCGAGCGTACCTCTGAACCGACACCACAGGCTCCACAGCCCGATGCCGAGCATGGCGAAACCGATGCCGACCATGACGCGGAAGGACCAGAAGACGACAGCGACCGGCGGCTCGAGATTGTCCGGGATAGTATCGAGACCGGCAAGCGGCGCGTTGAGGTCATGCTTGAGGATGAGGCTCGAAAATTTCGGGATCTCGATCGCGTAATCGATGCGCTTCTCCGCCGTGTTCGGGATACCGAACAGGATCAGCGGCGCGCCGTTGGGATGGCTGTCGAAATGCCCTTCCATCGCCATGACCTTGACCGGCTGGTGTTCCAGCGTGTTGAGGCCGTGGAAGTCGCCGGCCATGATCTGGATCGGTGCGACGATGGTCGCCATCCACATGGCCATCGAGAACATGGTGCGCGAGCGGCGCGGCGCGGTGTTCTTCAGGAGGTGCCAAGCGCCGACGCCGCCGACGACGAAGGCGGTGGTGAGGTAGGCGGCCAGCACCATGTGCACGAGCCGGTAGGGGAAGGATGGGTTGAAGACCACTTTCCACCAGTCGAGCGGAATGAACTGCCCCGCCTCGTTCATGCCGAAACCGGCTGGCGTCTGCATCCAGGAATTGACGGCAAGGATCCAGGTGGCCGAGATCAGCGTGCCGAAGGCGACCATGAAGGTGGCGAGGAAATGCAGCTTCGGTCCGACCCGGTGCAGGCCGAACAGCATGACGCCGAGGAAGCCAGCTTCGAGGAAGAACGCGGTCAGTACCTCATAACCCATCAACGGCCCGATGATCGGCCCGGCCTTGTCCGAAAAGACGCTCCAGTTGGTCCCGAACTGGTAGGACATGACGATACCCGAAACAACACCCATGCCGAAGGCGACGGCGAAGATCGTCTTCCAGAAGTTGAACAGGTCCATGTAGACCTGATCCTTTTTCCACAGCCACAGCGCCTCGAGCACGCAGAGGAAACTCGCAAGGCCGATGGAGAAGGCTGGGAAGATGATGTGAAACGACACCGTAAAGGCAAACTGGATACGGGCGAGCAATGTCGCGTCAAAACTCTCGAACACGGTACAATCCTTTCGAGGGTCTGGCCGCCGTCTCTTGGCCTGTCCGTTCGCCACGGTTTGTCCCCGGCCGTGGCGGATGAGCATGGCGCCGAACCCTTGCGATCATAGTCTGGCTCAATGCCGCAAAAAATCAATGACATCGTTGCAACCATGATGTCACACTGCGACAATCGCCCACCTGCGGCATAGTTGCATCGGCCAGATTCAGGCCGCAGATTCTTCATCCGTTGTCGGGGAGCTTGAGGGTGGTCGTCCTGAAATGCGACATCCGTAAAATTTTAACAGTCGTTTTAAGCGGCCTGAAAATCCTGGCGGCTATGGTCGGTGTATCGAAGAACGAAGCCTGCCGAACGGTCCCGTTGCACGATGCCAACTGTGTCTTTGCCGGGTTTCGATCCTGATGGCCTGCACCACCCGTCAAATCTTTGCGGTCGCGTGCAGGCCCGATCTTTCGACTGATCGTTTTTGGCGATCGACTGCTTACACTGTCCCGACTTGCCGCAGGAATGTCCCTTCCTGCGGCTTTTTCTTTTGGACCGGTTAGGGCCGGGCGAGATAGGCTTCCGCCAGCTCGGTCCAGAAGGCGGCGCCGATCGGAAGGAGATCGTCGTTGAAATTGTAGCCGGGGTGATGCAGCGATTTTTCAGTTCCGGTGACGCTGGAGCCGAGGAAAAAATAGGTGCCCGGCCGGTCCTTGATCATATAGGCGAAGTCTTCGCTGCCCATGAAGGCCCGTTCGAGATCGACAACCTTGTCTGCTCCGGCAAAGCGTATGGCGAGATCGCGGACGAAATCGGTTTCAGCCTTGTGGTTGATCGTGGCATCGTAGCTGCGGTTGTAGTCGACCGTTGCCGTCATCCCATAGCTTGCCGCCTGATTTTCGGCGATCAGCCGGATGCGGCGTTCCAGTTCGTCGCGCACCTTCGGATCGAACGAGCGGATACCGACGACGATTTCGGCTCGTTCCGGAATGATGTTGCTGGCCGAGCCGCTATGGAACGACCCGACGGTGATAACGGTCGGGTCCATCGGGTGGATGTTGCGCGACACGATCGATTGCAGCGCCATGACGATCGATGCGCCGCAGACGATCGGATCGGCGGTTTCCTGCGGTTCGGCACCGTGTCCGCCAAGGCCGTGAACGGTGATCTTCGCTTCATCGACGGCAGCCATGATCGGGCCTTCCCGCAAAGCGAACTGGCCGAAGGGCAGGCCGGGCTCGTTGTGGAGCGCAAAGACGGCGTCACAGGGGAATTTGTCGAACAGGCCTTCGTCGATCATGATCTTGGCGCCGCCGAAATTCTCTTCCGCCGGTTGGAAGATGAGGTGCACGGTGCCGTCGAAATTCTTGCGCTCGGCGATGGCGCGGGCAGCGCCCAGCAGCATGGTCGTGTGGCCGTCATGGCCGCAGGCATGCATCAGGCCGGGTGTCTTCGACGCGTAGTCGAGCCCGGTTTCCTCAAGGATCGGCAGCGCGTCCATGTCAGCGCGAATACCGATCGAACGGTTGCTGGTGCCGTTCTTCAGCGTTGCCACAAGGCCAGTCTTTGCGAGGCCCCGCGTCACGGTATAGCCAAGGCCTTCAAGGCACGTAGCGACGAAATTGGAGGTGCGGACCTCCTCGAGCCCCAGTTCGGGATGGGCATGCAGATCGTGGCGGATGGCCACCAGTTCCGGCATCGCGTTGGTCAGGTTCACATTCAAGGTCATGTCAGGCACCACGGGTTGGTATGCGATTTTCAAGATAACGGAAGGCGAAGACAAGAATGCCCGTCAGGCACATGTAGATCAATGCCAGCAGCAGAAGCGGTTCGTAGGTGATATAAGTATCCTGCCGCACCTTGGAAATGACGGCATAGACGTCGATGACGGTGATGGTCGCAACCAGCGGCGTTGCCTTCAACTGTAGCACCGTTTCACCGTTGAGTGTCGGCAGCGCCCGGTGGATGGCGCGCGGTAGCCAGATGCGGCGAAACAGTGTCCAGCGGCTCATGCCATAGGCGCGCGCCGCCTCGATTTCGCCCGCGGGAACCCCGGCAAAGGCACCGCGCATGACTTCACCTTCATAAGCCGCAAACGAGATCGTCAGTGCCGCGACACCGTAGGGCCAGGATTCGCGCAGGTATGGCCACAGGAACGACTGGCGGATCGCCGGAAACTGCGGAAACAGCGAACCAAGCCCGTAGTACAGAAGCCAGAGCTGCAGCAACAGCGGCGTGCCGCGAATGATCGTGCAGAAACCCTTCGCCAGTGCCTTCAGCGGCCAGGGGCCGGTGACCTGCACAAGGCCGAGCGGGACGGCGAGAAGAAAGCCGAGGATCGCCGTGCTGAACAGCATGGCAAGCGTCACCAGAATTCCGTTGGCGAGCCGCGGCAGATATTGCGGGATCCAGTCCCAGCGCATGAACCAGACGATACAGAAGACCAACCCGGCCGCGATAGCGAGCAGGACGATGCGATGCGGCTTGAAGAAGCTGTCTGCCGCCGGCAGGTCTTCCGGCGTGATCGCCATGGCATGGGTGGTGACGTCGGTGGTGGGCGTCTCGGTCATGACTGCTCCACGAAGCCGCGCCGTGCCCGGCGCTCGATGATCTTGATGAAGAAGTCGGAGACAAGCGTCAGGATCAGGTAGAGCACACCGGCCGCGCAGAAGAACAGCAGATAGGCCTTGGTCGACCCGGCCGCCTGACGGGTGACCAGCGTCAGTTCGGAGAAACCGACGACGGCAAGAAGAGCCGTATCCTTGGTGGCGATCAGCCAGAGGTTGGAAAGCCCTGGAATGGCGTAGGGCAGCATGGCAGGCAGGGTCACCCGCGTCATCACCTTGGTGGGTGACATGCCGTAGGCGCGCGCCGCCTCGATCTGGCCTGCTGGCACGGCCTTGATCGCGCCGCGCAACACCTCGGTCGTATAGGCGCCTTGCACCACACCGATGACGAAAATGCCGGCGACCAGCCCGCTGATATCGACCTCACCGATTCCGACGAGGCTCAACACATAATTGAGGGCGTCGGTGCCTGCGTAATAGAGAAGCAAGATCAGCACCAGTTCCGGCACGGCGCGCACGATCGTCGTGTAACATTCCATCAGGTCGCGGGTGATCGGGCCGCCATAAAGCTTGCCGCATGCACCGCCGATGCCGAGCAGCAGCCCGAACGCGTATCCGCCGATGGCGATCTGGATGGAATTCAGTAGGCCGCGCAACAGCACGCCACCCCAGCCGGGCGGTTCCAGTGCCAGAAGGCTCCAGTTTATGAAGGATACAGGATCGGCCATGAAACTTGGTCTTTGCCTCGGTGGTTGCCCCTCACCCTAACCCTCTCCCCGCAGGCGGGGAGAGGGGATGACGGAGTTGCCGCAAGTTCCTTCTCCCCGTACAAACGGGGAGAAGGTGGCCGATAGGCCGGATGAGGGGCGTTGAGCCGCTCTGTCGGCCGCATCACTGCCCGTAAACGTCGAAGTCGAAATACTTCTTGGAGAACGTGTCGTAGGTGCCGTTGGCGCGGATTGCCTTGATGGCGGCGTTCAGCTTGGCCTTCAGCTCGTCCTCACCCTTGCGGATGCCGATGCCGACACCGGCACCGAGAATGGCCGGATCATCCTTGACCATGCCCTTCAGGTCGCAGCATTCCTTGCCCTGATCGCTTTTCAGGAATGCGCCGAGCGCGATGCTGTCGGCCTGGACGGCGTCGAGACGGCCGGCGGCGAGGTCGTTGTTGGCTTCGTCCTGCGTCTGATATTCCTTCACGGTCGCGCCGTTTTCACCGAAATACTTGTTGGCATAGACCTGGTGGATGGTCGAAACCTGAACGCCGATCGTCTTGCCTTTCAGACCTTCAGGTGTGGCTTCGAAGCTCTCGCTCTTCGGGCCGATGACGCCGGTCGGAGTGTTGTAGTACTTGTCGGAGAAATCGATGGTCTTCAGGCGTTCCTCGGTGATCGACATCGAACCGATGATCATGTCGATCTTCTTCGAGGTCAGCGCCGGAATGATGCCATCCCAGGCGACCGGCGTGATCACGCATTCAAGCTTGGCTTCCGCGCAGATGGCCTTCTCGAATTCAACTTCCCAGCCTTCCCAGTTGCCCGAGGCATCCGGCGAGGTGAAGGGCGGGTAGGGCTCGGCCGCGAAGCCGACCTTGAGGGGTTCGGCGGCGACGGCGCCGGCGGCAACAATGCCCAGGGCGAGCGACAAGGCGATGGTTTTGAGCGTCTTTTTCATGCTGTTCCCTTTTTTGGTTTTCGTGGTTTCAGTGGATGGAGCTGATGAATTTCTTCAGGCGTTCGGACCTCGGATTTCCAAAGATTTCGTCCGGCGTTCCCTGTTCGTCGATGACGCCATCGGCGAGGAAGACGATGTGGTTGGCAACGTTGCGGGCAAACTTCATCTCGTGGGTGACCAGGATCATCGTGCGCTTTTCCTTGGCAAGATCACCGATGACCGTCAGCACCTCACCAACGAGCTGCGGATCAAGCGCTGAAGTCGGCTCGTCGAACAGCATAACCAGCGGCTGGATCGCCAAGGCCCGGGCGATCGCCGCCCGCTGCTGCTGGCCGCCGGAAAGGAAGGCCGGATAGGCATCGCGTTTCTCGAACAGGCCGACGCGCCGCAAAAGCGCTTCGCCGGTGGCCGTGGCCTCGTCCTTGGATTTGCCGAGCACATGGATCGGAACTTCGATGACGTTCTGGAGGATGGTCATGTGCTGCCAGAGATTGAAACTCTGGAACACCATGCCGAGCTGGGTGCGCAGGCGCTGCACCTGTTTGCGGTCCGCGGGCATCAGGCCGCCGTGACCGTCTTTCTTCATGGCGATGGTTTCGCCATGCACCGTGACCGAACCGGATGTCGGCAGTTCCAGCATGTTGATACAGCGCAGGAAGGTCGATTTGCCCGAACCGCTGCCGCCGATGATGGCGATGACGTCGCCTTCATTTGCAGTCAGTGAAACGCCCTTGAGCACTTCGAGCGGCCCGAAACGTTTGTGGAGGTTTGTGACCGCAATCGCCTGGGCTGGTTTCGTCATGAAAAGTCTGTCCTGTCGAGACAGGTCGCCAAATCTGAACGCATGAAAACAGTTCCCCTGTTTAGTCTGTCGTGCGGCATTTTTGCCTGTCACGCTGTTCCATGAAGCGCATCGTGGCACTTGTGCAGAAATTATTCAACCGTATAATAATTTCGACGCTGCTTTTTTGGCAGCCCCGCCAGATGAATGATTTTCCAACAGGAGTAGACGATGACGGCTTATGGTTCGCAGGAAATGTCGGCCAATCTGACACGCGTGCTGATGCGCCGGCCAGGCGCCAGCCTTGCCGCTGCCGATCCTGCGAAATGGCACTATGGCCCCACCTTTAACGGCGAGAAGGCCGTGCACCAGTATACGGAATTTGCGCGGCTGGTGGAAAAGTCCGGTGCAGAAATCCTCTGGCTGGAGGACAAGGGCGATGGTCTCGCCGATGCCATGTTCACACATGATCCGTCGCTGATGTCCGATCATGGCGCTATCCTCCTGCGCATGGGAAAGCCGCTGCGCGAAAAGGAAACAGCGCTGCACGAAGCGGCCTACAAGGCGGCCGGCATCCCGATCCTCGGCCGCATCGTTTCACCGGGAACCGTGGAGGGCGGCGACTGCATCTGGCTCGATGCCGAAACGCTTGTTGTCGGCCGCGGCGTACGCACCAACGAGGAGGGCATCTCCCAGCTGACGGAAATGCTCGCTCCGCACGGCATCACCGTGCTGGGTTACGACCTGCCGCTCTGGCATGGCGAGGAAGCCTGCCTGCACCTGATGTCGGTGATGAGCCCGCTGTCGCGCGATCTGGCGCTGGTGTTCGCGCCGCTGTTGCCGGCGTCGTTCTACCAACTCCTGAAAGAATGGGGCATCACCCTGATCGAGGCGCCGGCCGACGAGTTTCATGCCAGCAACGGTTTGAGCCTCAACGTGCTGCCGGTCCGGCCGAACGAAGTCATCATGGTCGCCGGTTTCCCCAAGACCAAGGCGGCGATGGAAGCGGCGGGCTGCAAGGTCGAGACCTTCGAGGCTGACGCGCTGTGTATCGCCTGCGAAGGCGGCCCGACCTGCCTGACCCGGCCGGTCCTGCGGCGAGCCGCATGAGCCGCCGGACGTTCCATCGCGCACCGGAGGGAGAGCGGCGGCAGGAGTTGATCGAGGCAACCCTCGATACGATTGCCGAGCTTGGCCTGCGCGGTGCGACCGTCCGCCAGATCGCCATCCGGGCCGGCGTCACCGCCGGTCTCGTACGGCATTATTTCGCGTCCAAGGACCAGATGGTGGAGGAGGCCTATCGCTCGGTGCTCGCCACATTTGCGGCCAAGGCATCCGATGTTTCGGGCGATCCGGGAACACGGCTGAAGCGTTTCATCACGCTCAACCTGACGGCGCCGGTTGCCAATGACCGCAGCCTGTCGCTCTGGGCGTCGTTCATCAGCCAGGTCCGGCTGGATCCGGAGCTTGCCGCCATCCACCGCGAAGGCTATCTCGGTTTCCGCAATGATTTGCAGGGCTTGATCGGCGATTTCCTGAAGGCGAAAGGTCGGCCGTCGGAGGAGGCAGATTGCCGCCGCCATGCGATTGCCATCAATGGCATGATAGACGGGTTGTGGCTGGAAGCCTGCCTTGCCGGCGAGCTTTTCGAAGAGGCCGAGCTTGTGGCAATCGCATTGTCGTCGAGCGAGGCCCTGTTGGGATTGCCGTTTGGCAGGGATGCCGCAATATTTTGACTGAGGGCAGGAGGCTCCTATGCGCTATTCATCGATCACCGACCGTCTGGCCGATCTCGGATCGGAAAAATGGGCGCTGCACATCCGCGCACGGCAGATGCAGGCAAGCGGCACGGAGGTCATCCAGCTGACGATTGGTGAACCCGACATGCCGCCGGATGCCTCGTTGCTGGCTGAAGCACAGCGGGCGATGAATGCTGGACGTTACCGCTATTCCAATGGTCGTGGAGAGCCCTCGGTGGTCAATGCGCTGACCGCCCGCTACGGCAAGCGCCGCGCGGATGTGACGGCGGAAAACGTGCTTTGCTTCCCGGGCACGCAGACCGCGTTGTTTGCGGTCATGCTCGGCCTGGTCGAGGCGGGTGACGGTGTGCTGGTCGGCGATCCGCTCTATGCCACCTATGACGGGGTCATCCAGTCGACCGGCGCTCATCGCGTCACCGTGCCATTGAAGCCCGAGCATGGCTTTCACATGCAGGCCGCCGACCTTGAAAAGGCGATCACCTCGAAATGCCGGGTGTTGCTGCTCAACACGCCGCACAATCCGACTGGTGCCGTGCTGACCGCGGATGAGATCAAGGCGATCGGCGATATCTGCCGCAAGCATGATCTCTGGATCGTCTGCGACGAGGTCTATGAGGAGCTGATCTTCAACGGCCCGTTCGCCTCACCCTTTGACGATCCGGACCTTGCCGAACGCACCATCGTCGTATCGTCGATTTCCAAGTCGCACGCCGCGCCCGGTTTCCGCAGCGGCTGGGCGATCGGCCCCGTTGAATTCGCCAGCCGTTTGCTCCCGGTATCCGAAACCATGCTTTTCGGCGTTCAGCCCTTCATCGCCGACATGACGGCCTATGCGCTGACCCATGAAATCGGCACGTCCGCTGCTATGCGCGCGTCCTACAAGACGCGGGCGGACCTGATCGTCGAGGGGCTGTCGAATGTGCCCGGTATCGTGCCGCTGCCGCCGGAAGCCGGTATGTTCACCCTGATCGACGTGGCAGGCACTGGCCTGACGGGTGAAGCCTTTGCCTGGATGCTTCTGGAGCAGGAGCATGTCGCAGTGATGCCGGGTGCTTCGTTCGGCAATGAGGCGACCTCATTCGTGCGCGTTAGCTTGACGGTGCCGGATACCGTCATTCAGGAAGCCTGCCAGCGCATCACCAAGCTGGCGATCCGGCTGCAGATGCCTAAGGAGCGCCGGGCATGAGCGAGGCACTGAAAACCGTCGGTGAAGTGCTGGTCGATCTGCTTGAGGCCAATGGCGTCGAAGTCGTGTTCGGCATTCCGGGTGTGCATACGGTCGAGCTCTATCGCGGCCTTGCGGCTTCAAAAATCCGCCATGTGACGCCGCGCCACGAACAGGGCGCTGGCTTCATGGCCGATGGTTACGCCCGGGTCAGCGGCAAGCCAGGTGTGGCGCTGGTCATCACCGGGCCGGGACTGACGAATACCATCACAGCGATGGCGCAGGCGCGGCAGGACTCGATCCCGATGCTGGTGATATCAGGCGTCAACCGCCGCGATTCCCTCGGCCATGGCCGTGGACTGCTGCATGAACTGCCTGACCAGCACGGCATGATCAAGACGCTGGCGCTCTATTCGCAGACCTTGCTCAACCCCGCTGATCTTGGTCCCGTGGTCGAGCGCGCCTTTGCCATCCTCACCTCCGGTAGGCCGGGGCCGGTGCATATCGAAATCCCGACCGACGTGATGACGGCGCGCATCAGCACGCCGCCACTCCGCAAAGCGGCGGCGACCCGTCCGCGAGCTGATGCTGAAACACTGCAGAAAGCCGCCATTTTCTGTGGCGATGCGCAACGCCCGGTCATTCTCTGTGGCGGCGGCGCAATCACGGCCGAAGCTGAAATTCGAGAGCTGGCTGAGCGCATCGGCGCGCCTGTTGTCATGACCGTCAATGCGCGTGGCATGCTCGCTGGTCATCCGCTCCGGGTTCCGGCAAGCCCCAGCCTTAAGGCCGTCCGCTCGCTGATTTCCGATGCCGACCTGGTGATCGCACTCGGAACCGAGATGGGACAGACCGACTACGATATGTATGCGGATGGCGGCTTCCCGATCCTCGGAAATCTGATCCGCACCGATATCGACGCAGCACAGCTCGCGCGCGGGCCACATGCAGCGCTTTCCATTTTGTCGGGCGCCAAGGCGGCGATATCCGGCATCCTTGTATTCCTTACCGCAAAACCCGCGGCACGGGCTGCAGAGCGTGCAGCGGCAACCCGCAAGGCAGCGATGGCCGAGCTGACCGCAAAGATGCGGGCGGAAATTGCCGTGATCGACACTATCTATCAAGCCTTGCCGGATGCGGTGATCGTTGGGGATAGCACTCAGGCCGTTTACGCCGGCAATCTCTATTGCGACGCGCCGCGGGCAAAGAGCTGGTTCAACTCAGCAACCGGTTTCGGTGCGCTGGGTTATGCGCCACCAGCAGCTGTCGGTGCGGCTGTGGCTGATCCGGAAAGCCCGGTCATCTGCCTTGTCGGCGATGGGGGAATCCAGTTCTCGCTGGCCGAACTTGGGTCGGCGGCAGATATCAACGCAAATGTGATCTTCACCGTCTGGAACAATGACGGATACCAGGAGATCGAGAGCTTCATGGTTGAATCCGGGATCACGCCGGAAGGCGTAAAGCCATCCGCCCCGGATTTCCTGCTCGCCGCCAGCGCCTATGGCGTACCGGCGGTGCGGCTGTCGAAGGCGGGCGATCTGGGCGCGGCACTGATGGACGCACGCAAACGCGGCGGTCCTTCGCTGATTGAAATCCACCAGACGCGAACCGCTGGGGTCACGGCCTGAGAGCGGCAGCCTCAAGGATGTTCAACGGACGTGACTGATGGTAAGATTTGACTTTGGCGCCGGGCGATGGTTTTTAGGCCCGCTTGCACGGTGAATCGGCGTGCAATTCGGCGACCTGCTGTGAAAATGGCACGCCAACGGGAAGGACAATGTCCTCGATGGGCATGAACGGCAACAGCATCGACAGGAGCCAGGCAGGCAAGCTTTTTGCCGTGCTGTGGATTCTGGCAGCTGCCATTGCCATGCAGTTCGTTGCTTCGGCGCAAGGTTTTTCGTCGCGGTTTGCCACGCAGCAAGGCGCCGGGAATTTCTCCATTCCGGAAAGCGGCACGTCCGATACCGCCCTTTCGCGTCACATCGTACGGGCTTTTCCCGTTGCAGATCTGCGCTTTACCGCTGACAGGGCCGATGGCAAAGCCTCGCCGGGTGGGCCGGGGCCATTGCTGCTTCCGGCACCGGTTTTGGTTGCTACTGTCCTTTACGGCAGCATGTCCCTTGCAGCTTTTTCGGAAGCTGTTCTCACCGCCGCGCCTGGCGGTATTGTTCGTGTACGTGGACCACCTGCGTCCAACGTCTGATAACTGTCCTTGCGGGCAGTCCTAGCGCGTCAGCGCAACATTTCCTTTACGCATCACATCCGCTGTCCTGGGCATTGCCTGAGGAACGCGGACTATAATGGAACCTCAACATGCGCACTTCGAAATGGGCCATTCTGGCCTATGTCGCGGTTACCCTTTTTGGGATACTCGCGGCGCTGCCCAACGTACTGCCGGCCTCGGTCCAGCAGCAATATGCTTCTTTCCTGCCGGTCAAGCCGGTTACGCTCGGCCTTGACCTGAAGGGCGGCTCCCATCTGGTTCTGGAGGTCGATGCGGCCGGCCTGCGGCAAGCGCGTCTTAACACGCTGCTCGACGATATCCGCGGTGCGCTTCGCACCGAACGGCTTCCAACATCCTCGGCTCGCATTGCCGGTGATTCCATCGCCGTCAAGATCCCCGATCAGGCCGATCGCGACAAGATCATGCCGAAGATCCAGGAACTTGCCGTTCCGGCGGGTACGCTCGGCTTCGGTACGGCAACCTCCGATATCGACGTCACGACGGCTGACGATACGATCACCATCAAGCTGACAGAGGCCGGTCTCAGCGAGCGTATGACGGCGGCTGTAGATCAGAGCCTTGAAATCATCCGCCGCCGCGTCGACCAAGTCGGCGTTGCCGAACCGCTGATCCAGCGTGTTGGTTCCGACCGTATTCTCGTCCAGTTGCCGGGCCTGCAGGACCCGACACGCTTGCGCCAGCTGCTTGGCTCGACCGCGCAGATGAGCTTCCATATGGTCGACACGTCGGTCGACCCGAACACCACGACACCGCCGCGCGGCGTTGACATCCTGCCGGGCACCAATGATGGCGCGAAATACGCTGTCGAAAGCCGGGTTGCGATTTCCGGCGAACGTCTCGCAGACGCCAAGGCCGGCTTTAACCAGCAGACCAACGAACCAATCGTTTCCTTCACGTTTGACAGCCAGGGTGCACGTCAGTTTGCCGAAATCACCCGCGATAATGTCGGCTTGCCTTTCGCCATCGTTCTCGACGGCAAGGTTCTGACAGCGCCGCGCATCAACGAACCGATCCCTGGCGGCCAGGGCCAGATCAGCGGTAACTTCACCGCACAGGAAGCAACTGTCCTTTCGGCACTGCTGCGCTCCGGCGCCCTGCCGGCCCCGTTGACCATCATCGAAGAACGCTCCGTCGGTCCAAATCTCGGTTCCGACTCCATCCGCATGGGTGTCTATACCGGTCTTGCCGGCTTTGCCGCCGTCGTCGTTATGATGCTGGTGCTCTACACATCCTGGGGTGTGATCGCCAATATCGGCCTCGTCCTGCACACCGTATTGACGATCGCCGTGCTCGGCATGCTGGGTTCGACGCTGACGCTTCCCGGTATTGCCGGTATCATTCTGGGTATCGGGATGGCCGTCGATGCCAATATTCTCATCAACGCCCGTATCCGTGAGGAGACGGCGGCTGGCGCGGGTGCGATGAAGGCCCTCGATGTCGGTTTCAACAAGGCATTTGCCACAATCGTTGACGGCAACGTGACGACGCTGGTTGGCACCATCCTGCTCTTCATGTTCGGCACTGGCCCGGTCCGCGGCTTCGCCATCACCATGATGATCGGTATCGTCATCTCGATGTTCACCTCGATCACCGTCGTACGCCTGATGATGTACCAGATGGTTGTGCGTCAGAAGCTAAAGAAGATCGAGATCCATTCGATCTTCGGCAAGGTTCCTGCGATCCCGACTTTCTCGTTCATGCGCGGCCGTTACGTTGCGATCGGCATGTCGGCGTTCCTGTCGACCAGCTCTGTCGTGCTGTTCTTCACGCCTGGCCTCAACTACGGCATCGACTTCGTCGGTGGTATTCAAGTCGAGGCAACCTCGCAGACGCAGCTCGACCTTGGCGCATTGCGGCCCAAGCTCGAGGAATTGAACATTGGTGAAGTGGCGCTGCAGGATTTCGATCAGGGCAAGTCGGTTCTGATCCGCGTCCAGCGTCAGCCGGGCGGTGAGGCGGAGCAGACGGTTGCTCTGAACGCCATCAAGGGTGCCGTCGCTGAGGCCATCCCGGGTGCTGCTTTCGAGCGTACCGAAGTGGTCGGGCCGACCATCAGTGCGGAATTGGCGCGTTCGGGCTTCCTCGCCGTCGGCCTCGCGATGGTGGCGATCCTGTTCTATATCTGGTGGCGCTTCGAGTGGCATTTCGCGGTGGGTGCAATCGTTACCCTTATCCTCGACATTACGAAGATGATCGGTTTCTTTGCGCTGACGCAGATCGACTTCAACCTGACGGCTATTGCGGCGGTGCTGACGCTGATTGGTTACTCGGTCAACGACAAGGTCGTCGTCTATGACCGTATGCGTGAGAACCTGCGTAAGTACAAGACGATGCCGTTTACCGACCTGATCGACCTGTCTATCAACCAGGTGGTGATGCGATGCATCTTTACCTCTGTCGCTATTCTCGCGTCGCTGTTGCCGATGGCGATCTGGGGTGGCGATCCGGTGAAGCCTTTCGCCTGGCCGATGGTGTTCGGCGTCGTCGTTGCGACAACTTCGTCGATCTATATCGGTGGCCCGATCCTTCTGTTCCTCAGCCGTTGGTGGAAGGACCGCGAGGCGACCCGCGCACCGGGAACCGAGCTCGCCAAGAGCTGATCGGTCTCTCAATGGAAAAAATCAAAAGGGCAGCTTCGGCTGCCCTTTTTTCGTCTCATGGAGAGCCTACATAATGGCGGTGAACGCGATTCGGATTTCTACGAAAACTAGATTTTCATTCTACGATGTCCCGGATCATGAACAAGCCTTGCTTCGTTTGGCTGGAATGACGAATGAAGTAGTATTATTTTTCGCAGGTAGACAAATTTAATTGACTAAATTTGTGGTCTACCATATTTTGTGGTTATTCGCTGATGGCAGGAGCCAGAGCGGAGACCTGTAACACGCCCGGGAGCATCCCGCCGGGCCTTTGCCGAAGGAGAGAGCCATGTCTGACAATGCCCGCATAGCCACTTTCCGCGGCAAACATTCCCATTGTCGCACAACGAAAGACCTTTGCATTCGCACCTTCTGGCGAATGTGAATTCTACGCAGTCTTTTCCTTGAATGTTGCACGATTTGAATGATCCGCGCCAAGGCGCGGCAGGAGCATTATCCCATGAGCAAGCAGGTTATAGAATTCGGCGGGGAAGCTGTCGGTGTCGTGGTTCCGGATGCGGGCCGGTTGAAGTTCGTCGCTGTCAAATACCATGTCTGGGATCTCGACTCACGGCATTTTCGTTCGGCCGACGAGGCGAGGGCAGCCGTTCGCCAGTTGATGGTTTCGCAGCGTTCTCCGCTGCCGGTATCGGCATCTTTGGTCACACCCGCCGCCTACGCGGCGGCGTGAGGCATAAATATTCCGCAGAAACCGCAGTTTGGCCATTTTTTCACTAAATCGGTATATTGGCACGGCTTCCCATGTGGTATGCCGGGTCATGTGATGGCAATCTGCAGACAGGCGCGGTTTCAGTGCCTGTTTGTTCAAAGAGCGAACTGCGATGCTGACCAAAAAGGGAAAATACGGATTGAAGGCGCTGGTCGATCTGGCGCGGCTTGATCCGGGCGAGACAGCCTTCATTACCGAGATCGCAAGCCGGAACAATATCCCGAAGAAGTTTCTCGATACTATTCTGTTGGAACTGCGAAACGCCGGCATCCTGCGCTCGAAAAAGGGGCCTGGTGGCGGTTATTCGCTGTCGCGGCCGGCATCCGAAATCCGCATCGGGCAGGTTGTGCGAACGCTGGACGGCCCACTGGCGCCGATCCGCTGTGCCAGCCGTACGGCTTACGAAGTTTGTGACGATTGCAACGATCCGGATACTTGTGAAGTTCGCCGGTCGATGACAACGGTGCGCGATGCCATCGCTGATATTCTCGATACGATGACGCTGGAAGCGTTTATCAGCAATCCGGGCCAGATGATCCTCGGGGAAGACGAAATCATAGCGCAGCGCGCAAGCTGATCCGCAGGTACCCTTCCACGCTTCCCAGGGTTGGTGGTTTTTCCTGTTTTGTCAATAACGAACGCAAATTGGCCGTTTTGGTTTGATCTGAGAGCGCTCTGGTTATAACCGGATGCCTCGTTGTGGTTTGGAGCGGTACTTATGGGTCTCAGGCAAGTCGATATGAACACTCCTCTGGAAGGTATTGTCATTGAATCGCTGAAGCGATCGATCGCGACGGCGGTTGACGGCATCAGCGCCTTTGCAACCCAGTTTTCCGCCGATCCGGCACTTTCGCGCAGTCTGGTTGATGCTGTTGAACTGATCGCAGGGGGCCGTGGCCGCGTGGTCGTTTCCGGGGTTGGCAAGAGTGGCCATATCGGCCGCAAGATCGCTGCAACCATGGCATCGACCGGGACATCCGCCTATTTCGTGCATCCGACAGAGGCCAGCCACGGCGACCTCGGCATGATCACGTCCGAGGATCTGCTTATCCTCTTGTCTTGGTCTGGCGAAACCGTCGAGCTTGGCAACATGCTGGCCTATGCCAAGCGTTTCAATGTTCCCGTCGTCTCGGTCACATCCAATGCCGAAAGCCTGCTGGCGCGCAACTCCAGCGTCGCCATCACGCTGCCGAAGGTGCAGGAAGCGTGTCCGCACGGACTGGCGCCAACCACTTCGGCGATGCTGCAGTTGGCCGTGGGCGACGCTCTGGCAATTGCTCTTCTTGAGCGGCGCGGGTTCTCCGCGCAGGACTTCAAGACATTCCACCCTGGTGGCAAGCTCGGTTCGCAGCTTCTTCTCGTTCAGGAGTTGGCGCATGATGGCGATGCGATCCCGCTGTTGCCGCTTGGCAGCGCGATGGGCGACGCGGTTATCCAGATGTCGTCGAAAGGTTTTGGGGTCGTTGGAATCACCGACGACACAGGTAAGCTCGTTGGCGTGATCACCGATGGTGACCTGCGCCGCCATATGTCACACGATCTGCTGCTTGAGACCGTTGATACGGTCATGTCACATAGTCCACGGGTTATCAAAGGTAGCTCGTTAGCAAGCGCTGCCATGGAAATCATGCAGGCACAGAAGGTAACCGTACTCTTCCTTGTGGACGATGCCGGGCTGCCGAGTGGAATACTCCATATCCACGATCTGTTGCGCGCTGGTGTCGCCTGAATTGAAGACGCAGGCTTGGTGAGCAGGGTTTCCAGCCGTTGGCTTTCGATGGTATTGATTCTGCTCCTTTGAAGAGATGGGTTCGGAAAATGGCCTTGCGAGCAGATGCCCTTGTCTGAGCAACACCAACCCGCGAATTTGCATTCTGAGCAACCGTTCGCTGGCGAGGTGCCTGCTGTGTCTCAACCGCCCAAGATGATTACGACCTATGCGTTTCATATCCACGGTTGGAAACAGGAGCTTTTCAAGCGCTATTTTCCCGATCGGGCATTTGTTTTCGTTCCGATGTATGCGCGTGAGTCCGATTTTGAGGGCTGGGCGGCTCGAATTCTTCGTGAGGCCGATCCTCAGATTTTCGTCTGGAGCTTGCGGGCGCCAAAGAGGCTCAAGTCCTTCGCGCTAGAGCATGATATCCCGGTCTTCTACATTGAAGACGGCTTCATCCGTTCGGTCGTGGCCAATGCCAGCCGCACCCCGCCTTTGTCCCTCGCACTTGACCAGGGTACGGCCTATTTCGATTGCCGCGAACCATCCGATCTGGAGCGGTTGCTTTGCTGCTATGATTTCGATGGCGCGCCGGAGCTTCTGGCGCGTGCATCGGCGGGCATCCGGTTCCTGCTCGACACCGGCGTCAGTAAATACAACAGCGGCGCCAGGGCCGATCTTGATCGCCTCTATGGTCCGAAATCTGGAAAGCGCGTCCTGGTGATTGGTCAGGTCGAGGACGACGCATCCATTCAATTTGGCTGCCTCTCCCCCGTGACGAACAACGATCTGGTGCGCTTGGCGGCCAGGGAGAACCCGGGCGCGCAGATTATCTACAAGCCGCATCCGGATATTCTCAACCGCGTTCGTCTTGCCCAATCCGATCCTCAGGATGTTCAGCATCTTTGCCAGATAATTAAGCAACCTCTCTCGCTAAGTCAGGCATTCGAAACAGTCGATCACGTCTATACAATCACCTCGCTCGCCGGCTTCGAGGCCCTGCTGCGAGGTTTGAAGGTGACCGTCTATGGCTGCCCGTTCTACGCTGGCTGGGGACTGACCGACGATCGCCAGCCAAATGATCGCCGCGGGCGCGCCCTTAGCATCGAAGCGTTGTTTGCCGGTGCCTACCTTCTCTATCCACGATACTTTGATCCTCAGAGCGGAAAGAGCCTCTCATTTGAGGAAACGGTGGAGGGGATATCTCGGTACTTCGCAACAAGAAGAGAGCCCGATCTGCCGCGGCACTCCCCTGGTCCCAAGTGGCGGGCGTGGGGCCCCTATGGCGTTCTTGGCTGGAGGCATTTGATAACACCGCTCTTGGCAATGATCGTCTCCAAAATTGGCAACAGTCATGACGCGGCGATATTCCGCCAGGATCCGATCCTGTTCTTCCGGGAGTTGTCCAATCCAAGGTTTCGGTTGATCGGCCGCATCATCTATCCGTTTGGATAGGTATCTCATCCGCGATATGAAGCCGGAACGGAGCGGGCTTCCTGAACCGCTTCAACGCAACGGGATGCCGGTCATGTTAATCGCATGTCGCTCTCGTGGAGGAGTCGCTGGATCATCTCAGTTTGGTTGAGCGTTCAATGGCCATGGGCTCGATGGTTTCGAAGCGTTCTCTCAAGTGCCAGACCCAGTATCATCACGACACAGGTCCAACCGAGCATGTAGTTCATCGATATCATATGCGTTGGGTATGTCGGGTAAAAAGCCGTACGGAACAAAGCCACAAAGTGCATGATCGGGTTGTAGGACAATATATTCTTAATCTGCGGTGGCATGTATTCCGGGATGTAAAATACCGCACTGAAGAAAATCTGAACGCGCGAAAACATGCCCCAAATGAATTTCCACAAAGGAAACAGGAAAATCAAAAACGAATTGATCAGGCCGATCCCGAAGGCAAAAAACGAAATCAGAACTATAAACTGAACGAGGGGTACCGGGTTGAAGGGTACTGCATAGCGCGACATGTCGAAGGCGGCGATCAGCGCGAAAAAGCCGATGAAAGCCAGCGTAAAGGACAAGAACTCCACAAATCCACGTGCAATTGCGTAATCGATGGCTTCAATAAACGGGATGCTAGTGACCGCTTTTGCCGACTCCAGCGCGGAAGATGTTCGTATACTTATGCTTCGGAAGAACAGAACGGGAAGAATGCCGGTGGTGATGAACAGCAGGAGGCTGTCTCCAATAAGGAGATGCCGTCCCAGAAACTTAAAAATGATAAAATGCGCGACGATGAAGACGACGGCCTCAAGCAGGTCGAACAACTGCGAGAAAGCGTGCTTGCTGTTACGCAGCCTGACCTCTCGGATCGTCAGCGCGCTGACAATCCGCATCTGCCGGGAAAGGCCGAGCGCGAGTGAATTCATGGATGCAATCCCAACTCAAGTCCACCCTGCTCAAGCATGGTCGCGGATGCTGTAATAGATCAGCGTCGATACTACCCAGATGCCGATGGCTGACAGGAACACAAGCAACGTATCGACAAAAACGCGGGGGTAAGACGCAATCTGCGCCAGGCTCGGCTGGACATAGGTTGCCAGATAGGTCTGGTTGTTGTTGGCGCGCATGCGCGCTTGTTCGTAATTCGTGAGAGACGATTCATACAGTTTCGTGGCGATTTCCACATCGGTCTGCAGCTGGTCATACTTTGTGACGCGCTGGGCATCGTCCAGGTTGCCGGATGTCGAGCCATCGCCACTTGATATCTGTGTCTTCAGATTTCCGATCTGCTCGCGGGCGGCTGCAATCTGGTTCTTGAGGACCGTCAGGCGCGGCGACGTCGGATCCATATAGCTCGACAGTGCCGAATACTGCCCTTCCAGATCGGCGAGGTCGCCGCGCAGTTTGTTGTTCAAAAGGATTTTTCCTTCAGCCTCTTTTCTGATGTCGATGCTTTTCTGACCGGAGCGCAACTCCGTTTCGCTTTGGCGAACCTCCTTCAGACGCGCTTCAGCGCGATCGAGCTCACCCTTGGAAAAGGCCATCTGGCTCTGTCGCGCCTTCTCGGAGATATCATTCACCAGCTGCTCACAGAGTGCTTGCAAAGCGGCGGAAATCTTATGAGCGTCCTCTGGCGAAAAAGCCGTGACTTCGATCACGTTGATGCCTGTCATGATATCGTAGCTCGTCGATACGCGTTTGCGCCAATAATCCACGAGCCGTTCGAGAGACGCTCCTTCGGAGAGGCGGGAAAAGCCATCAATGCTGGCTTTCGAATAAATTTCCTGCAGGCCGATTTTTTTCTCCAGGGCGTCGACTGCATCGCGGCTCAACGCGTAATCGGAGACGATATAACTGTTCGACATGGCAAGCGCCGCGTCTGCCGCGATCGTGGAAGAGGCGGCGGCTCCGTCGGTCGGGCGAACAGAGAAACGGAACTCGGACATATATTGGGGAGACGCGACAAAGGCAAAATAAAGAGCGCCGATGATCGTCGGCAGGACGACCATCAGGAAAAAGGAAATCGCGGTGGCGGAGAGGCCACCCTTGGCCTTGGCGACCATCCCGGTTATGCGCGCCGACTTGTACGTTACGGTCGTCTTGCGTGGAAATTGCTTCGGAAGAACAACGGGCGCTGCGCCGGGTTGCTGACGCATTGGCCTCACTTCGTCGAGCCTTAAAACCAACGCGCCGGTATCCTCCGAGCGTGCTTTCGATTTATCGAGCTTTGCCGCCCCGGACATGTCCTTCAAACTTCATCTCCTGAATTGAGCGCCTAGCCTGCTCCGAGCAGGCCTCATACCACGGATTCATAATTCGAAAAAGTGCATCAGACGAGGAGCCCCATCGGCACAGCCGATGGGGCTCTAAACACAACAACTAGGCAGCTTTAAGATGACGCCTTTTCAGGCGTTAGTCCCTCAGATCGGATAGCGTATTCGAGACAGATGCTGCCTGCGCAATCGGTGCCGCCGTCGAACTGACCAGAGTGGCAAATTTGCGCACTTCGGCAAGCGACGAATTCGCAATGTAAATCAGATCGCGGTTACGTAGGGTAAACCCTTTTAACAGGAAGAAACCGCTCGGATCGGTCAAATCGACCTGGTAGATAACGTTCGCTGTCGGGCCGTATGACGAAAAGTCCTTTCCCGGCATGAGGCGACGAAGCAGCTTTGTCGATTCCGTGCGATAGATAAAGATACCCTTTGCATTCGCCCGTTCGTCGTTCAGGCCGCCAACCTTTGCAAGTGCCTGGTTCAGGTAAAGCTGCGATTCGTCGAATTGCACCGAGGCATTGGCGGTCGAAGCTCCAAAGACCGTAAAGCTGCGAGGCTGGCGGATGAGTGCCACGACGTCGTCCGATTGGACATAGATATTCTCGCTGGGATCGGAAATGAGGCGTTCCATCGGAATGGTTTCTGTCCGTCTGCCTCGTGTGATCTGTACGGAAAGCTGATGGGATTCCATACGCGGCCCGCCAGCTATGGCGATGACGTCCAGTAGTTTCTCGCCGCGCGGGGAGAGGGGGACTCGCCCGCTGTTTGCGACTTCCCCAGTTACGGTGACCGTGTTGGAAACGTTCTTTATAACGCTGACGAGAACCTGCGGCTGAACGGCCATGCGAACGAGGGCCTGCTCGACCAGTTCCTTTACTTGGTCCGGCGTCTTGTTTGCTGCTTGGATGACACCTGCATATGGGACACTGATCGTCCCGGCTTCCGAGACCGGCTGCTCCGGAATCTGCGTTCCGCCGCCGCGACCTGCGCCGCTTGAGAACAGACCGTCAGGCGATGCTTCCCATATGGAAATCGCCACCGTGTCGCCAACGCCAATCAGCGCCGAGCTCCGCTTCTTGTTATTTCCCAGTGACGCCGCGAGTTGCTGGTCGGAGTTCTGATCCAGAGCCGCAACGACGTTGGAGTTCACATTGATTAGCGTGTATGGCGCATACTGTTCCTTGGCTTCCGCCGCGATCTTGTTCGCGCTCGGACCCGAACTTGGCATCGTACAGGACGACAATGCAATACAGAGCGCAATCAACGAAATTTTGGTGAATTTGTCCAAATGCCCCATGGTAACCCTGCACTGCCGGCTCTTATCCAAGCCCATTTTCAAACTCGATTTGCGTCTTGGATATCGCACCGTCAGCGTCCAGACAATGACATTGCCTGACGAAAGAACAGGTTTGAGTTAAAGGCGACACACAACATCAACGAAGACCGATCAATAACGGTTTTTTTGCAACACTTCTGATGGACACCGCCACACCTTGTCCTCGAAGCGGACCGCGCGAGGCAGGGGAAACGCATTGAAAAGTGCCTCTCCGGAGTAATCCAGTGGCTGCCAATGTGTATCGATGAATGCCATTGCCTTTTCCCAGTCCGTTTCCTCATGAAGCGGATGTAGATAGCTCAACACCGAATCCCGCTCTGCGCCGCCGTAGAAATCGATCATGCGATGATCGATTGCCCGTGATCCGTCGATCGGCAGAGAGCCGGACTCGCCCCGGTTGGTTGAGAACCAAGCGCACGGGATGTTGTACGTCTCAGCAATGACCAAACCATGAAGACTGGTGGAAAGAATGCGGCGGCAGGAGACTATTTCCTCAATCTTGTCGCGCATGCCGGTCAGGTTGGCGTCGGTATAAGTATTGATTATCCTAATATTTTCCGCGAGTTCGGGCGGGATATTATAACGCGTGAGATTTTTGCGAACAGTGGCTCGCGCTGTGGGTTCGTCCAGTTCGGAAATATGGACGATGACGCCCAGTTCATATTTTTTCTTGAGATCGGTAAAAGGAAAGAGACGTGGCAGGAACCAGACGGGGTCGCCGAAAATGTCGGGCACTTCCACGCCAAGCCTGCGCAATCCCATCGCCGTCTGCTTTCCCCGCACAGCGTGAACGACCAATGTGGTGTCTTCCGGTACCTGATACGCCCCAACGGCGCCGGTCGGCCCGCGGTTCAAATCAAAGCCAGTACCCCAGATATGCACTTTTCCACCGCTCTGTGCATGGCCTATGGTGCCGACTGCAGCCATTCTCTCTTCAGAATGATTGAAGGCTGCGGGCTTGATTTCCAACCCCGACATGGCGGACACCATCACGGCGCTCAGGGCGTCGCCGAGGTTCGCATCCGGATGCTGTTTGGTGGACCAGACCCAGGACAACCGGATCCTTTTTTGTCGACCTGATCGTTCCTTGGAGAACACTCCTGCCGCCGGAGGAATTTCCAAGCGCAACAAGCGTTTGACAGTTTTTAATCCCATGGAGACAAACACCCTCTATCGCAGCCGCCGGAAAAGCCGTGCAAGCGGGCCGCGTTTGGCGCGTTCGGCAAGGCTGGGTTCCCGGCCAACTGGTACGGCACGAATCAAGGGGTGATCAAATGCGCTGCCCGTCGGACCCTTTTCCAACATGGACGATGAAGGAAGTGGGAAGGATTCAATGAGCGGATCTTCGTCGAGGTATTTCTGTTCCCAGACGCGGTCAATTGTCCGGATCAGTGTCTCCCAGTCCGTTTGCTCATTGCGCGGCTGATACCATACATCAAGCTGGTTCAGCCCGAGGCCACGGTAGAGATCCACGAATCTGAGGTCAAGTCCTTCCTCAAGCGTCAGGTCGATCCGCCCCAATCCCGGTGTTCTGGACCTCGGGGAGAAATAAAGGCAGGGAATGCCATAGGATTCGGCGAACACCATGCCATGGAGGCTTGTCGAGACGATCCGCTTGCAAGCCAGAATCTCGTCGAGCCGTTCTCTCAGGCCCTCTATTGAGACGGGCGTTACCGTATTGATCAGCTTCACTGTTTGCCGGTCGGCGCTGTCAATGCCGTGACGAAGCGTATCCGCCTTCGGATGCGCTTCATGCTCCCGGTCCGCCAGTTCCGACAGGTGCAGAATCACACCCAGTTCGTAGGTCTTTTCCTTAGGAGCCTCGTGAAAGCGCGGCAGAAGCCACAAAGGGTCGCCATAAACTGCGGGGCCGGTTGCATCAGGCGTCAGAATCCGCCGGCTGAACGGCCCGCGTGTTGCATAGGTGTGAAACCGGGTATCGGCGGGCCGGGTGTAAGGAATCTTCGGTTGTTCCGACTGATTGGGATTGGCGCTTGGAGACGTTCCCGTTCCCCAGAAGGATACATTACCACCCGCAAACATATGGCCGATCGTGCCGACTGCCGCCAGTCTCACGGTGTTCGACTTCGTGGCTGTATGAGTGACCGGTAAACCCGACATCATGGAGACGATGACGGGAGAAAGGGCGTCGCCCAGGTTGAGGTAGTTCTGATCTTTGCGGGTGGTAACCCACGACAGGGGGATCGCTTTTTCGGAGCGAATGATATCAAGGAGTTCTTGCGACAAATTTCACCATACTGGCTTACGATAAAGGCTTCAGATACATTCCCCTGAAGATGCCATCGCCGTTTCAGTTACGGCGGCCTATACCACACGGCTTTAATGTGCGAAAGTGGCGCAGGTGCAACCCGATATAAAGTCCTGTTCGCCCATGAACAGCATTTGGCGCGGGTGAGAATAGTCGGGACCTGTAGGCATAAATGTATCGTCTTTCTATGCGGCCTCTTTCGATTGAAACGCCGCGTGTTCTTTTTGATATTTCGCGGCTTGTCCGCAGTTACGGAAAATCCTTCGGCACAGGCGTGGATCGTATCGACCTGGCAATCGGTCTGGACCTTTTCGAGCGATTTGGCGCCAAATGTCATTTTGTTTATGCCGGCCCCCATGGCGTCTGCATTCTGCCGCAGGATTTCGGAGAGGCCGTTCTTGAACACCTTCGGTATGGCTGGAACGATGATGCCGTGCTCAAAGAAAAAGAGAGCCCCCTTAGCAAGTTCCGGCTGAAGAACGAGCCTTTCGTTCGGAATTTCCTGCCCCTGAGTGGAAAGATAATATCCGAACAAACGACCTATGTGGTGGCTTCGCATTCGGGTGTTGGGAAGATCAAAGGAGCGATGCGGCGTCTCGATCCGCATCGCAAGATGCAACGCCTTATTTATATTCACGACCTCATTCCCATCGAATATCCGGAATACCAGCGGCCTGAAACGAAGCAGCAATTCCTCGATTTTCTGAAAGAACTGACGGATGCTCCGGTGATCGCCGTCAGCAATTCGTGGGATACGCATCGACGTGTCTTGGCATTCGCGTCGGCGAACGGCTGGACTTTGAAAGCGACGGACGTCGTCGTGCCGACACTGGATTTCCAGCGTGCACTAGAAAGACCCTTAGCGCCGCACGTGAAAGCGTTTCTGGAGAATAGGGGGCCGTTCTTCATTGTGCTCGGCACGATCGAGCCCAGAAAAAACCACCTTCTTCTGCTGCAGGTGTGGCGTGAATTGGCGCAGCGGGAAGGTTCGCCACGTCTGTGCATTATCGGAAAACTCGGCTGGGAAAATGAGAATGTAGTAGACATGCTGGAGCGCTGCGAGGCGATTAGGGACTCGGTCTTCGTGTTTTACGGCCTTTCGGATTTTGACGTTCAGACGATGTTGCAACAGGCAAGTGCTCTTCTGTTTCCGTCCTTTGCTGAGGGGCTCGGCATTCCCATGTTGGAGGCAGCGGCTCTTGGTGTCCCCTGCATAGCGTCCGATATTCCTGTGTTTCGGGAGGTTGGTCCACCTGGTACGACTTTTCTGAATCCCCTGGACGGGATCGGTTGGCTCGCAGAGATTGCCGCAAGAGCAGGCGGGCATAGAGATAGCCGATGAGAGGCGGATGCGATGATCGAGTTTATTAATGTTCACAAGACGCTGAGGCAGAAGTCCCACCGGACCAAGGTGCTGGAAGGGGCGAATGCTGAATTCAGACCGGATCGTCTGACCGGCATCCTTGCGCCGCCGCGCAGTGGAAAGACTGTTGTCGCTAATCTGATGACGGGAAAGCTGCGGCCCGATATTGGCAGAGTGCGGCGATCGTCGCTTGTCTCGTTTCCAGTGGCTTCTGGCGGCGTTTTCAACGGGGCACTGACCGGCCGCGAAAATCTGGCCTTTCTATGCCGTGTCTTCGGTTTCGACCCGGTTCCCATTATCCGGTTCGTGCTGGATTTCACGGGAATAGGGAAATCGATCGACAAGCCATTCAAGCATCTTAATCGGGATGAACGCACAAAGCTTCTGTTCACCTCCTGTTATGCCATCCCTTTTGAGACCTATATTGTCGATGAGAGCATCATCGGTGGACGTGGGGCATTCAGAGCCCAATGCGAACAACTTGTTTTGGACCGCATGCAGTCGGCGGGCTTTCTTATGGTGACTTCCTCACCGAGCTTGTTGAAGAAATATTGCAGTGATTTTTTTATCATTGACGATTTCATGCTTCGAGAAGTCGATTCTGCCGAAGAGGCGGAAAACTGGTTCGGAAAGGATAAACTCAAGGACGGTGCCGGAGAACTCGAGCATGTCGCGGATGGCGAAGACAACGATGTGATTCCGGTATAACTGCAAATGGCTGTCTTCAGCCGCCTTGCTGCTTGTATTTTTTTGTCAGAAAACCGAGAGACCGATCGGGTTGTTTCCGCCGGAACATCGCATTGCGCTTGAAGGTACAGGGCGATGTACGTCGCTTTGATGTAATCGCTGCCGATCCTTATGGGCGATGGAAATCCGGAGGTATTGCCAATTTTGGAGGTGGCTGGCTAAACCGAGTAGCCACTTGCGGCGTTCAGTGAACAATCACTCGGTCTCGGCCAAATCAAGAGCTTTTTTCAGCGTGCCGCCATTCTCTGGCGGTTCGGAACGACCGTCGAGAATGGCGCTGCATGCGGATTAGGAATGCATGAGGTTGCGTCCCATATGGCAATCCCCTAGATAGCAATCGACTGCTTAATCACACCCGGTGCCCGGCTTCCCCTGTCAAGCGCTTGCGCAAGGATCCAGGCTTGACGGAATGCATCATCCAGATCTGGTATAGCCAGCAACAACTAGGATTATTAATTCATGTCCAATGCCCGCATCATGGTTGATGGCTATAATCTTGCCCTGGAAAAGGGAACGGGGGTTGCGACCTATGCCCGGAATCTGAGCGAGCAACTGACGGCGCTTGGTCATCAGGTGGACTTGATGTACGGGGTCCGGTCATCGGCCGGAAAAAACGAACTTCTGGCAGAAGTCAGCTTTTTTGATCCCTCGATAAAGCGGATGAAGACCCAGGACATCGTCAAGCGCCTCATCACTTCGCCGCTGGGCGCTACGGCAAGGCAGGTTCCGATAACCGGTAAAGTTATCGCAAGAACCGCTGCGGGCGGGCTTCCTGTGCATGATAGAATCTTCAATGCGCGTGATCTCTACACGATCTCCCGCTGGCACTTCCGGACCTATGGCCAATTTTTGAACGTCGATTATCCCGGTGCGGCTGACATCGCGCATTGGACCTATCCGCTGCCCGTAACACTGAAGAACGCTGCTAATCTCTATACGATCCACGATCTCGTGCCACTGAGGTTGCCCTATACGACACTCGACAACAAGAGAGAGTTCTTGAAGAAGGTCCGGCGTATCAGCGAGAAAGCGGATCACATCGTTACGGTTTCGGAAGTTTCCAAGAGAGATATTATCGACTTGCTCGGCGTTGATGAAAGCCGCGTGACCAACACCTATCAGGCGGCCAGTCTGCCGAGCTATATTCTCAACCGTCCCGAGGATGAAGTTCGTCAAGAGGTCCAATCCATTTTCGGCCTCGAACACAAGGAGTATTTCCTGTTTTTCGGCGCGATCGAACCGAAAAAGAATGTCGCCCGTATCATCGAGGCCTATCTTGCGAGCCAGACGAATCGCCCGCTTGTTATCGTTGGCCAGCTGGTCTGGAAGAACGCAAATGAACTTCGTCTCCTCGGCGTTCCTCAGGACACGGACAAATCAGCGAAGAAACAGTTTAGCGATCCGACAGTCGGCCATGTCTCGAAAACGTCCTCTGTCATCCGGCTGGAGTATCTCCCTCTCAATTTGCTGACGTCCCTGATCCGCTGTGCGAGAGCCGTCGTGTTTCCCTCGTTGTACGAGGGTTTCGGGCTGCCAATCCTGGAGGCGATGCAATTGGGTACTGCCGTCATCACCGGCAGTGAAGGTGCTAACCCGGAGGTGGCGGGGGACAGTGCGTTGATCGTCGATCCCTACAATGTTAATGCAATCTCGCAGGCCATAAGAGATATGGCAAATGACGATGGACTGGTGGAGCACTATCAGGCCGTTGGTATGGAACGGGCGAAGCTGTTTTCCCCGGAGAAATACCGCGAGCGCCTGCAAGATCTTTATGCAAAGTTCAAATAAGATACTTTAATCGTCAGGCATAAATTTTATGACGCAGAAATCAGGCCGTCGATGACCGATCAAATATCGTCTCTGAATGACCTTCTCGCAAAGGCGAGAGAAGTGGCGTTGGCATCCCCGGATCAAAATGCATCGACGCTTCTTCTCGAAGTCTGTTCCGCCACTTCGGCGCTGATTGCGAAGCAGGACGAAATGCGTAAAGAGGCTTTTCGCGATGGTATCCGGGGCGCTGCAAAGGTTATTCGCAATCGCCAGGCAGCCCCGGGCTCCGCGCTTTCTGAGCTGTTTACGGAGGATGGCAGCAACCCGGATGTCTTTGCCGAGGAGCTGAACGGTATAGCGGACACCCTGACCGTCACTGTCGCCGACCTGCGCAAGCTCAGGCAGAAGATCAATACTGCATCTGAAGGCACCGACGACATCGATGACGATATCCGGCGTGTCTATTATTCGGTGATGAATGAGCGTAATCCGACGTCAGCTGACGTCCTGCCGCCAGGTTCACCCTCGCGCTCGCTTGACGTTGCAACCTTCGTGATCGAAAAGATTTTGCGCAACGGATGGTGGACGCTCGGCAATAGCGGCGTGGATGCTGATGATAAACCCGTTGGCAAGGTGGGCCTCAGCCCGAACGAAAGTTCCAAGCCCCAGAGCGCCGCGACCCCGCCTCTTACGTTACTTTCTACGCTTGTGCTCGCCCTGATCGAAAGCAGCAAGTCCCGCTGAGACGGCGTAAACACGTCGAGGCCGGGCCGGTCAATGAGAACGAGAGCCTCTTTTGTGCGGTTTCTTGCGCGGAGGCGGGTCGATGAAGGCGCCGGGTTGATTGATCGATCGGGCGTGTAGCCTTTCGGCGATCGCCTCTGCGCCGGCATCCGTGCCGGTGGCCGAGTAGAAATTGCCCCGAACCTGAATTGCCGCCGCAAGCAAGCGAAAAAAGGCTGATTGGACCGGCTCCTGCGGGATTGTTGGCGCCGCCCAGAATTGATCGAGCTCTTGCTGATCGCTAAGCTTGGCAATGTCGAAGACGGCCGTTCCCAGCACTTTAACGGGTGTACCCAGTTGCAAGGCATGAAGCCCGACTGTGGAGTTGATGGTGACAACGCCAGCGGTTTTTGCCAGCAGCGCATTCAGGTCGCCCCCATCCAGGAACTGCACTCGCCCGCCAACGCCAAGCCTGGTTGCCAGTTCTCCAGCATAGGCCCGCCAGTCGATAAGCCCGTTGTCGAGGGGATGTACTTTGACCACGAGCTGGGATGCGCGCGGGGCGTGAGCGGCAAAGGACGTGATCACCTCGGTGATTGCTTCGCGTTGATCATTATAGGGTGAATGCGCCCGTAACTGGAAATCAGTTTGCAATTGCAACGGGAAAACGAAAAACGAAATGTCGCCGGCAAGCATGTTCTCAACAAGCATTGTTGCGGCTACGGCTCTTTTTCTGCCGCTCGTCAGCCGTATTATCCAGCCGGCATATTCCGCCAGGGGATGAAACAGGGCGTGGCGGCGATAGTGCGGAAACAGAAACCACAGGAAAACATTCGGCAGATTGTATAGGAGGTCATAGGCGGCCTCGACTGTAAAGCTCTGGCTGTAACGTCTCGTCCAATCCGGTTCCGGAAGGGTATGGGCCGCTTCGACGATCTGCTGCGGATCGTTGGGGAAATGCGAATTGGATGACATCCCGTTGCGTTCAAGTGTCAGCCAGTCCGGCCGAAGGTAGCCCATCTCGACGACCGATACCGTTATGTCACGGTCCTTGGCTGCATCAATTGCAGTGAGATGGTAGGGACGTTCCTCTCCAAGGAGGACGAGGTCCGTGACCGCATGCCGGTCCATGAAAGAGGCAACATAGGTGCGCCAGTCGTTTCCGGCACGGCCACGGTAATTGTACCCGCCCTTGCGCCGCCAGAAAATCTGGTCACCCGGATTTAGATTGATCCGCAGGCAGGGATGGCCCTTGGCTTCCAGCCGGTCGGCGGTCTTGGCAAAGATCGGCGAGGATGGTCCTTGCAGAAACAGGAAGACACGCTGTTGCGGCGCATTTTGCAAAGTCATTGTCCCTGCACCTTCGAAAATAATGCCGGCACTATTGCAGATCATCCCTGTGCAGATTGGCATGTTTCAACATGGCTTCCAGCAGCTTCCAAGGTTCTACGCTACGCGGAGACGACGGAGCATTCTGCGATGTGCGCGCGGCGGCCAGTGGCACGATGAAGTAATCGGTGCGGGGATCGGGGAAGGGGTCGGCAAAGGATTTTAGCAGCGGCGCGTGGTCACCGTAGAAAACCAGCCAGACGGGGCGATCGAGCGTGTCTAGGTGATCGACGAGTTCACCCAGCGCCTTGTCGGATTGCTGCAGGATATCGAGATAGATCCCGACAGGATCGACGATTCCTTCAACGCGGTTGGGCTCCCAAGGTCCATGGTTGGCCATCGATGCGACGAAGAGAAAACTACCCTTGTCATCGGTCTGGCTTTCCACGTCAGCGATGACTTTGCGGGTCAGGGCACTATCCGAAACATAGGGGCCGTCGCGGAGGGGATCATGGTCGAAGTCGTCGAGCATGGTCATCTTTTCAAAGCCGAGTTGCGGCATGGCTTTGTGGCGAAGGAAGAACGTCCGGTCATAGGGGTGCATGAAATGCGTGCTCCAGCCCGCATTCTTCAGCTTCGTCGGCCAGACCACATTGGTATAGTGGCCCGCCCGCAGGTAGGGATAACTTGCATCAATATGCAGGTCGTCGGGAACAAGGCCGCTCAACACCGCGAATTCCGTGCGCAGCGTGTACCCGCCCTCAAACACCGTTGCGAGGCGCCCCCACTGCACGGCAAGTTTCTGCAGCCTGTCGATGGTCGGCAGCTTGATGCTGTCTACACCGCAATGGCGCATGTCGATGAAGGATTCTGACTGCCAGACAATGACCAGCGGTGCCTTGTTGTCGGCATCGTGACCGATCAGATCATGGACGGCTGCGAAGAAGCGTTCTTGCAATTCGGCCACGATCTTTTCACGGCGGCGGCCCAGCCAGAGGATGAAATGGAAAATAACGGATGCGAAGGTTCCGAAACGGATGGTGCTGACCTTGACGTTCGGCTTGCCGACAAGGTGTTGCACGAAATCGGCCACCGGCCTGTTCACCGGACCATAGAACAGCAGAATCCAGGGTAGATCGGCGATCAGGATCATCAGGATAATCCAGAGCAGCTTGTGGCTGGCAGGCAGGATGCTGGGCTCGAAATACATGTACAGCGCCGAGACGCCGAAGACATACAGGAAGGCGACAACCCAGAAAACGATGTTGAGCGAGTGGGCGTAGAAGATCGTCTTGTACTTGAAGACGTCGGCGACCAGGGCGATATCTGAAAAGACCAGCGGTTCGCGAATGAACCTGTATTTGGCCCGGGATATTCCGGTGAAGATGACGAAGAAGCTCATCGTTCCGGCGCTCGCATAGAGAGGGCGCCAGGAGATCGAGAAGAAGCCCGCAAACACGAGAGCAATGATTGGCAGCCGTGACAGGATATCGACGGTGGCGCGGCGGCGGCTGGATGGCGGCCGGTGTCTCCGGCGCTCGCGTGCGGGCAAGGCAAACTTGTCTGTATACAGGATGACAGCACAGGCCAGCGCGTAGCAGAGAAAGGTCAGCGTTACCGGATGGTAGTGCATATGGAGCGACGTGAACGCCAAACGAATACCTTTGATCTTTCATCGCCTACCGATGCGTCATGCACCGCCGCGGCTGAGCGACACTTAAAACCTATTCACGGCGGATACAAGCAGGCTCTACTGTTCAGCGCTGGTCGCTTATCCGTTGAATACCCCTGTCGAACCACCAGTTGAGAACCGGCTTCACCGTCGAGCCAAAACGTCCCAGCGCCCACAGCGTCCAGCCGAAAAACACCTCGAATTGGCCTCTGTCGATGGCCCGCACGATCTGCAGCGCAACGGTAGCGGAGGACCAGGGAGCAACCCGTCCCATGATAACCGTTGCTTCAAGCGGCCGATGTTCCAATTCGCGGGAAAACTGCGGCGTTTCTGTATCGGGCGGGAAACAGACAGAAACCTTGACCCCGTGCGGCTTTGCTTCCGAACGAAGAGCGTCGGCGAAACCATGCAGGGCAAATTTCGAGGCACAATAGGCCGTGTAGCCATAGATACCGATCAAACCCGCGCCGGACGATACCAGCATGATCCGGCCGGAGCGCCTTTGCTTCATGGTCGCATAAACCGCGCGCACCGCGTGGACGCTGCCGAACAGGTTTGTCTGAATCTGCCGATGGAAGGCAGCCGGAGATAGCGTATCGAAGCGTCCGGGTTCGACAATTCCGGCAGATGTGATCAGGATGTCACAGGGGCCGAAGGCATCTTCGCATTTGTGTATTGCCGCCAATGCCTGATCTTCGTCGGCAACGTCGGCACTTTCAATGCGGATCGATGCTTCGCCGTGATCTTTGATAAGTTCGGTTCTGGCCGCCTCAAGCGTGGGCAGGGAGCGTGCGAGCAGCGATATGCGTACGCCGCGGGCAGCATAGATACGCGCCAGTGCCAGTCCGATCCCGCTTGATCCGCCGGTAATGATCACATGAGTCATGCCGCAAGACCGGTTCGGTTCATGGACGTTCGCCTGGCTGTTTCGGGAGCGCGTTATCGGGTGGCGAGCATCTTCATCATCTGCTGGACATCGATCGATGCGAGACCGAAATTCCGCTCAGTCAGATCCTTGAGCTTTTCAGCCGTCATCGCCACAGTCTGGCGGATCTGTTCTTCCGTATGTTCGCTGGTGATGAAGAACCGCAGACGCGCCATTCCTTCCGGGACTGCCGGATGGATGATTGGCAATGCGTTGATGCCGGCGGCCAGAAGATCGTTTGACAGTTGCACTGCACGCAGAGAATCACCAACCAGAACCGGAACTACGGAGAAGCCGGCACTCAGACCCGTGTCCAGACCGGCTTCCTGGGCAAGCTTCAGGAAGAGTGTGCCGTTGCGCCTCAAGGCGGCGACACGTTCCGGCTCGCCTTCCAGAATATCCAGGCTGGCGATGGCCGATGCAGTCAGAACCGGTGCGAGGCCGACACTGTAGACGAACCCTCCAGCGGTTGCCTTCAGTACGGCTGCCAGAGCACCGCTGCCGGCGATATACCCGCCGCAGCTCGATGTCGTCTTGGAAAGTGTTCCCATCCAGATATCGACCTGGCGCGGATCGATGCCGAAATGTTCGAACGTACCTTTGCCACGTTTGCCGAGAATGCCGAGCGAATGGGCCTCATCGACCATCAGCCAGAAGCCGTACTCGGCCTTCAGTTTCATGATCGCGGGCAGATTGGCGATATCACCGTCCATGGAATAGACGCCTTCGACGATCACCAGAATGCGGCGATAATCGCCGGCAACCGTCCGCAGTACATGTTCCAGGTCGTTCGCATCATTGTGCTTGAACAGGCGGCGCGTAGCGCCAGATAGCTTGATGCCGGCGAGTGCACTGTTGTGAATGAACTCGTCGTGCACGACGAGATCCTTCGGACCCATCAGGCAGCTGATTGCCGCGACATTGGTCAGGTAGCCGCTGACAAAGCAGACGGCCGCTTCGACGCCGTAGAAAGCGGCGATACGCTCTTCGAGTTCGGCGTGCGCCGGGCGTTCGCCGGCCACAAGCCGGCTGGCTGATGCCGAGATACCGAAGGTGCTGATGGTGTCGCGGGCCTGTGCCAGAACATGTGCATGCCTGTTGAGGCCGAGATAATCGTAAGACGCGAAGTTGATCAGCTTGCGTCCGTCGATCACTGTCGTGGCACCGGCTGCCGTCTGATGCGCGCGGTAGAACGGATTGTCGATACCCAGCTGTTCGCTGGCGACTTTCTGGGTCTGGACCTGCTTGTACTCCGGCAAATCCTCGAATCGCGTCTGTTTGCGCCTGACGGGCGGAGGAACGTCGCGCTCTGAACGGGCCATACGATTGCGCTCTGAGGACTGATGCGCATTGCGCATCTGGTCCAGAAGGTTCTCTTTCAGGCTGCTGTTCATCTTCGCAGCGCTGTTGCGTTCCTCACTCTCGCTCATTGGCTCACTGCCTTTTCCGTACCGGTGCCGGTATGGCGCTGGGCGAGCTCGTTGACGATCTTGTTGTCCGTTGGCTCGCTGTCTTCGTCGCTGCCGTGATCCCGCTTGCTCACCTTGTCGTAGAGCTTACGTGCAACATCGCCAACGGTCGTATTGTCGGCAACGCCGCTCAACGGCATGTCAAAGCCGGTATTCTGCTGGAAGCTGATCCCCAATTCAACGGCCATCAAACTATCGAGACCGATTTCCTTCAGGATCTTGCTGCGCGAAATCGTATCCTTTGATACGCGCAGGATAGCTGCGATTTCGCTGGCAACCAGATCATAGAGGATATCTTCGGCCTCTTGCGCCGATTTTCCGTCGATCATTGCCACAAGATCCATGGTCTTACCGTCGCTGCCTGCAGTGTGCTGGTCGGCGGTTCGCAGGATGACCTCGAAGAGGGCATTGCGGACCACCGGCAGGTTACGCGCCGCGGCCCAATCGAGTTCGGAAACCATTGCAACGGCGGCATCGACGGTACCCGGATCGGACCGGATATAGCTCTCGACCTGATTGAGGGCGGTTTGCGCCTTCAGAGCCGTTTTGCCGATACGCTTGGAAAGCAGATCGTTGACGTCGGTATTCTGTGCCAGATAGCCCTTGTCGGCGATCGCACCGAAGCCGATGGCGAGCCCCGGCAGACCTTCAAGCCGGCGAGCGCGGGCAAGACCCTCAAGATAGCCGTTGGCAGCCACATAGTTGGCCTGGCCTGGATTGCCGACCAATGTGGTTGCCGACGAGAACATGATGAAATGTTCGAGCGTATCGGCGCGGGTCAACCGGTCAAGAACGGCTGCGCCCTGCGCCTTCACGTCGATGACCGGACGGTTACGCTCGCGGCTGAGATTGTTGATCAGCGCGTCGTCGAGGACCATTGCGGCGTGAACGACGGTCTTCAGGGGGGCGATCTGCCGAAGTGTTTTCAGCAGAGCGTCTGCAGCAGCTTCGTCCGTCACGTCGCAGGCGTGGATGGTCGCCGAGACGCCCATGTTTTCCCATCGCTTGATCGCTTCCAGGGTCTCGATATCGGCGATACCCCGGCGGGTGGCGAGCGCGATGTTGCGCGCACCCTTTTCAACCAGCCAGTTGGCAGCAGCAAGACCGAACCCGCCGATACCACCAACGACCAAATGCACGCCAAGACTATCGACAGACATGCGGCCGGCCGGCCGGTTGGCAACTTCATCGCGTCCGGCAACGGGTGGCAAAACGACGATCTTGCCGATATGGCCGGCATTCTGCATCAGGCGGAAAGCGTTGCCGATTTCGTCGAAACCGAAGGCGCGGTAGGGGAGAGGCACAAGTTTGCCTTCTTCGAACAGCGCGCCGATTTCTGTGAAAATCCGCTTCGTCAGGTCCGGCGCGTTGACCAGCAACTGGTCGGCATCGATACCAAAATAGCTGATATTGCGGCGGAAAGGCCGAAGGCCGATCTTGCTGTCACCGTAGTAGTCACGTTTGCCAAGTTCGAGGAAGCGGCCAAACGGCTTCACCAGCGACAGGCTCTGTTCCATGGCTTCGGCAAACAGCGAGTTCAGTACCAGATCGACACCTTCGCCGCCGGTAACGCCGAGGATCTCGTTGACGAAGGCCAGCGAACGCGAATCGAAGACGTGATCAGCACCGAGCATCTTCAGGAAACGGCGCTTTTCGCGCGTTCCCGCTGTGGCGATCACCTTGGCACCGGCAAGCTTGGCAACCTGCAGGGCTGCAAGGCCGACACCGCCGGCAGCGCCGTGGATCAGGATCGTTTCGCCAGGCCGAATACGGCCAAGCTCGATCATCGCGTAATAGGCGGTAAGGAAGGCAACTGGCACGGTTGCTGCTGCGACGGGGCTGACGGTTTCCGGCAGTCTGGCAACGCCGGACCGCGAAACGACCACATGGGTGGAAAAGGCTGCGGGCGCGATCGCCATTACGGCGTCGCCGACCGACAGGTCCTTGATGCCGCTGCCGATGGCAACGACATGGCCGGAAAGCTCCATGCCGATCGTCGCTCCGGCAAAACCGTCCTCCAGCGCTTCTTCCGGCAAAAGTCCCATCGCCCACATGACGTCGCGGAAGTTCAGGCCGGTTGCAGCGACCGCAACGACGACGTCGTCCGGGCCAGCCTGCGGGATGTCTGACTGTTCCCAGGCAATGCTGCCGACCTGCGAGCTGACACGCTGGCGGATGGTCGCGGCCTTGAAGCCCGTCGTCTTGCGCAAGCTTTGATCGACCGGGCCGGGTACGGCGCGGATTTCCGAAAGGATACCGTTCTGTCCGTCAAGCAGCCATTCGCGGTTTCCGCTTGTATCGCTCAGTAGCGAGATCGCCGCAGCGAGCTGGTTACCAGGTCCGGCCTTGGGTCCAGTGAAATCGAGCGAATGGATATCGAGGATATCATACTCGTTTTGAAGCACGCGGGCGAATGCCCACAGGCCACTGTTGACGCTTGATCCGGACACATCCTTGCCGCGCCCGTTCGATGTGACCGGCGCGCCACCGGGAGCAGCAATCACGAGACGCGGACGCTGATCGGCTGCAGGTTCCGCATGCGCATAATACTGTCGAAGCGACTCGGCAAAGGCACTGAGCGACAGGACGCGATTTTGCAGAGCAGCCGAATCCTGGCTGCGATCCGCCGCAGTGGTTGCCGACAGGTAGACGGCGCGGATCGGTTTTTCGTTCAATCCGGCGACGGCCTCAGTGATCTTGTCCTTGTCGATTTCGAAATCGCCAGTCAACTGAACCTGGATAAGAGGAGCCTGAATGGCATCCTTGCCTGAAGGAAGTGTGTTCTGCAGGCTAGAAACATTACCTTCGTGCAGCACAAGCACCGGCCTTGCGACCTCTGCGGGCTGGGCGTCGGCAGTTGGGGCGATCTCGGTAAACAGGCCGCCCTGCGCCTCGACCGTGATGATGTTTCCGTATGGCAATTCGCGATCTGCAACGGAGATGTTACGAAGGCCGAGATCGGTCAGGTCCTTTTGCCATTGCGTGATCGTAGCCAGCTTGCCGATCGGAAACTCGACGGCCTGGGTGCGGGCAAACCAGCTTTCGGTCAATCCGAAGGCGAAGTCGCTGAACACTGTCGGCGCATTGGTCGCAGCGACAAGAGCCCCATTTTCCCGCAGGCAGACACGCAGCGCATTGCGAATGGCGCCGTCTTCATCGATCAGGGTGAAAATCGTATCCGAAGCGCTGACAACGAGATCGAAAGCCGGAAGCGACGCGAATGCGTCCTTTTTCAGAACGCGGACATGTGCGTCTTCCTCGAAGGCGATCTCCAGATTGCGCTGGGCATTTTCGCGTGGTTCGACAACGATCAGGCTGGCGCCATATTTTGCCGCCAACGTCGCGAGCTTGCGGGTGAAGCCGGCAGAGACGGTGCCTGCTTCAACAATCCGCAGGTTGGTTTTGCCCTCTTTGCTGGTGAGCGCTTTTTCGGCCGCCGCCAGAATGAGATCCATGCGTTGACGGGTGGACTCGGAATGCACGGTCTGGTGATCGAGCGTTGCATCGCTGATGAAGCCCTGCGGCTTTATTGCTTCAACTTCGTTACCCGATAGCTCGGCGGCAAAGAGACTGTCGATGCGATCCAGCGCTTCAGCGTAGGAATTGTTGATCAACACAGCTTCCACGGCGCGCTCGGAGCGTTCGCCATAGAGTTCCTTGAGAATGTCGCCAACGGGAGGAAGCGAAAACTCGGCGGCGATCTTCCAGCTACCACCCTTGTGTTCGCACAAGCCGGCGTCTTCCAGGACATAGAGGCAATTGGCGAGGAAGCAGCGGAAGGCAAAATCGCCGGGAAGCGACCGCGTATCGACCTTGGCCGTGCCCTTGCCGAGCTTGAGCGCGATTTCGTGGCAGGCGCGGTAGATCGCTGCGTTGAACAGAAGCGTCGTATTGTCGATGCCACTCTCTTCCGTTGCGGCAAGCAACGGCAGCGGAAGCGCATGCGATTGCCCCAGCGTTGCAAGCGGTAGGGACCGATCGGAAGGGACAGCCTCATAGTGGAAGGACAGCATGTCCAGCGTCTTGTGCTGGCGCAAATAGGTCCGGCGGAAACGGCAATCGTCGAATGCCGCAATGACTTCGCCACCCTTGCCGAAGAAACGGAATTTTGCCTTGATCGAGTTGGCGCTAATGCGCTCGATCTCCACCACGGCGCGTTTCACCGTGAGGCCGGAGTTTGTCAGGCGCACGGAGCCGAAGCGCACCGGGATATAAGGCGCACCGCCGGCATCACCGGTAAAGCGATCAAACAGCGCTACCAGTCCATGGAAGGTTGCATCCACGGAAATCGGATTGAGGCTGTAGGAAACAAAGGGATTGCCCGTTTTCTCGGGCTCTTTCAATTCGACATCGATGAACCGGTCGCCATAGCAGACCGCCCTTGCCATCAGCTGGAAGCGAGGACCGTAATCCAGGCCGAACTGACGCGCAGTTTCATAGGCCTTCGCCGGTGTCACGGTCGCGGTCTTTTCCACACCGGCAAAGATGTTGCCGGAGGTGACCGGATCGGCGGGGATCGGTTTGCGGCTTCTTGCCACCGCATGTACAGCCCAGTCATCTTCCGAAAGGCGCTCGCGGGAGCGAATCTCGATATCGCCGGTTTCTGGAGACAGGATGGTCGAAAGTTCCATCATCCGATTGTCGGCAAGCTCCAGCGGCCGCACAATCTCCAGATTGGTGATATCGACCTCTGTGGTACCATAGTATTGCTGCGCGGCGGAAATGGCGATCTCGATGAAACCGCTGCCTGGCAGGATAGCCTTGCCGTCGACGATGTGTTCCGCCAGATCAGGGAACAGATGCGCGTCGACGTGGTTCTTCCAGCTGCCGCTATTGAGGTCGCTCCGCCAGCCAGCCAGCGTATAAGGTGTTTTTGCACCACGGCCGAACACGTCGGTGGCGTCGCTTGTCGATGCCGGACGCAGTTCGGCCAGTTCAAACGGCAGGCTTGGTAGGCTCACGAACGCATTGCGCTTGCCAAACAGGCGCGCTTCATCGAAGGCGGCACCATGCGCAATCGCACGCGCCATTGCACGCGAAATGGGATCCTGACCTTTTTCGCCGGCGTCACGCAACAGGGTCGCAACGACCGTGCCGGGGATCGACGCCTGCTTGACCGTTTCCTTGAGATAGGACGATAGAATCGGCCGCGGGGAGATTTCAATGAACAGGCTGCAGCCGAGTTCGATGGCAGCTTCGGTCGCTGCCTGGAAACGGACCGGTTCGCGGACGTTCTTCCACCAGTAATCCGGATCCAGTTGCGTACCATCCATCCGCTCGCCGGTGACGGTCGACAGATAGGCAAGTTCCGATTTGCGCGGCGCGATGTCCGGAATATCGGCGAGGAAGGCCTTCTTGGCGCGATCGATGATCGGGTGGTGGAACGGATAGTTGATATCGAGAATTTGAACGGGAATCTTCGCCTTGCGTGCGGCATCGCGGAAGGCGGAAACTTCGTGTGCCGGGCCGGAGATCGTTACCGAGTTGTGCGCGTTGATCGCAGCCACACAGATCTGCTCAAGTCCGCGGGACTTGGCGAAGGCATTTGCGGCCTCTTCGCCGAGCATGGCGGCGGCCATGGTGCCTTGGCCAGCCAGAAGGTCCTGGTGCAGCGAGCGCTTGGCAACGATCGAAACGGCGTCAACGAGCGAGAGAGCGCCGGCCGCGTAAGCTGCAGCGATTTCACCGACGGAATGACCAAATACCGCAGTCGGCTTGATGCCCATGGCAACAAGCGAATCCGACAATGCTGCCTGGACGGCGAACAATAGCGGCTGGGCGAATTTCGTGTCGGAAAGCTTCTTGTCCAGATCCGGGTCTGTCAGCAGGTCGGTTAGAACGATGTCCGAATGGAACTTGAACAGCGCGCTGACCGAGGTGAAACACTGGCGGAAATGCAGGTTTTCGCGGAAGGCCTCAACCCCCATGCCGGCCCACTGGGAACCGTTGCCGGAGAATACGAACGCAACCTTCGCATCCTTCGTTACGGCTTCACCGGTTTCACCGATATCGGAGGCTGGCTTTTCGAGATGGCTGGCAATGGCGCGGATGATGTCTTCCGGATGATCGCTGCGCGCCGCAAAACGGTGGCGCATCTGCGTGCGGTTGACACCGGACGCGGCGATTACAGTCCGAGCTTCATCCTTTGAGGTTTTGGCGAACGTCGACTTGTACGACTTCAGCAACTCCTCGAGGCTATGGGCGGTATGGGCGCTTGCCATGAAGACATGGCCAGCCGCGTTGTTGCGGCTGCGTTCTTCCTGGACGGGATCCGGATCGCTGATGACGACGTGAGCATTGGCGCCGCCAAAACCGAAGGAGTTGATCCCGGCAAGACGGGCGCGCTTGCCGCGCAGCAGTTCGATCGGGTTTGCGGTAACGCGCACGTTCAACCCGTCGAAATCGATGTTCTCGTTGGGGGTTTCGAAATGCAGCGATGCCGGCAGGTAGTTGTTCTCAAGTGCCATGACGGCCTTAAGCATGCCGAACAGGCCGGACGCCGGTTCCGTGTGGCCAATGTTTGACTTGATCGAACCGATCGGTACCGGCGCACGCCGGTTGGCGCCGATCACCGTGCCGATTGACCAGACTTCGGAGGGGTCGCCGACCTTGGTACCTGTCCCGTGGCCTTCGACGAAGGCAACCTGGTTGGAATCGATATTGTTGCCTTCATAGATGGAGCGCAACAAATTGGCCTGGGCCTCGCGCGATGGCAGGGAAATACCATTGGTGCGTCCGGCAGAATTGACGCCGGTCGCGACGATCTTGGCGTAGCTGCGGTCCTTTTCCTGCCGTGCCCTGTCGGACCGGCGCAGAACGAACACGACACCGCCTTCGGCGCGGACATAGCCGGCACCATCATTGTCATAGGCGCGGCAAAGCCCTTCCGGGGATAGCATGCGCGCCTGCGCAAACCCGACAAACGGCAGCGGGTGGGCAAGAATACTGACGCCGCCGACGATAGCAGTGTCGATTTCGCCTGCATTCAGTGCCCTCATCGCCTGATCGAGCGCGACCAGCGACGAGGAGCAGGCGGTATCGACCGTCATGCTCGGTCCGCTCAGACCGAAAATATGGGAAATACGGTTGGAAACGATCGAGAGCGTGTTTCCAGTCATGAAGTAGGGGCCGGCGGCGGCCGGATCCTCGACGGTGAGATTGGCGTGGTCGAGGTTCGACGCACCAATATAAACACCGACATTTTCACCGTGCAGCGAAGGGATCGAGATGTTGGCATCTTCGAGCGCGCGCCAAGCCAGTTGCAGCAAAACCCGCTGTTGCGGGTCCATGTGCATGGCTTCGCGCTGCGACATGCCGAAGACTGCCGGATCGAAATCATAAATGCTGTCGAGCACCCCGGCGGCGAAGGAATAGGTCTTGCCCGGATTGCCGATGACGGGATGCCAAAAGCGCGCAAGGTCCCAACGATCAGACGGAATGCGCGTGACCGTGCATTTGCCCTGGCGCAAAACTCGAAACAACGCCTGTGGCGAATTCGCTCCAGGGGCGAGACATGCGCGCCCTATGATTTCAACTGTCATATTTTCTCGAACGTTCTAGATTGCTGTAAGTTGTCTTGCTGATTGCACTTGATACGCGAAAAAGCAATTGGAACTTCTTCTCCGGGTCCGCAGATCATCTCGTCATTGCTTTGGTGTCAGCTATATTAGTGGCTTTTTAAATCATGTTCACGAGGTTTCAACCCCTCTCCTGGGAACATACACGGCGCATGGTGGGCCCCAAGACAATTATCAAGTCAGGCGGTAATCGTTTTGGAGGACCTGTTGCCAGAAAGGCGCATTGGGCATCATTGGTCGGATATGTCTATGAATTATGAGCAATGATTGTCGTTTTAAAAAGGTGATCACAATTTTGGCCGTTAGAATTCCCATGGAATACAATAGCCCAGGTCGAAATTCAAACGCCAAGTTTGGTGACGCGCGCGTCGTGTAGGATGTCCAGGTTGATCGCGACTGACAGTGTTTTTCTAAACACGAAAAGCCGAAGCGCCGGCCTCTTCCTTTCCGTCTGGTCAGAAGGATAGGTCCAGCACGCGGTCCTCGAACAGGCGGTTGCGGGAGCCTTCGAGGTGGAGGCGCATGGCCTTCTGCGCATCGTCTGCGCGCCCATCGGCGATCGCCTGATAGATGGCATTGTGCTCGTCGAAGACCTTTTCCAGTCCAAGACGGGGGCCCATCAGCGACAAGCCATGCAGATGCATGCCGACGGCGATGTGAGGCTTCAGAGCTTCGATGGAGGCAGTGTAATAATGATTGTTGGCGGCCTCCGTCACACTCCTGTGGAAAACGAAGTCGGCGTCGGTGCGATGCAACTGATGGCTTGTCGCTTCGCGCAAGTCGGCAAGGGCGGCGGCGATCTTCAGGATGGCGGCTTCGTCGCGCCGCTGGGCGGCGAAAAAGGCGGCGGCCGGTTCAATTGTCAGGCGGAACTCATAGCAGCGCTGGATGTCAGCAATTGTCTTGACTGGCGAATAGGCGAGGTGCGTGGCCGGGGATGCCTGGGCGCTGACGAAGGTGCCGGCTCCCTGGCGTGAATAGACCATGTCCTCTTCGCGCAATCGTCCCAGCGCATCGCGCACGATCGGCCGGGAAACGCCCATGATAGATGCCAGTTCATGTTCCCCGGGCAGGCGCGAGTCCGGCGGATAATTGCCGGAACGGATACGCTCACGCAATTGGTCAGCGACGCGATCAACCAGGCGCACGGATTTAGCACGCTCCGGTTTGGCGTTTGGGCCGGGCTCTTCGACTGCGGGGACATCCTGCGCCATTTTCTTCATCACGCCTGTTTTTCGATCCTTGTCAGAGAGGATGTTGTTTGACTTAACCGATTCTCGGGAATGAGTTTTAGCAAAGAATCGATCGTCCCGAAGCCCCCCGATTTGACCGCGCAATTGATTGTCCCGCCGTCGGTGCTTTCGATCTGAAACCAGGGAATGCCCGCTTCGATCTCGCCATTGGGGGTCAGCACACTGGCACCGAGCGCTTTCAGGATTGCCAGGGCGGTATCGCCGCCGCCCAGCATCAACATGTCAGGCCGTGTTTTCTCTACCACATGCCGGATGCCGTCGGCAAAGCGGGCAACGACCTGTTGGGGACTGGAGGTCTGTGCGCCGGAGCATCGTGCCACGGCTGGAAGTGCGAGGATATCATGTGCAGACAGCTCGCCTGCAGGCGCATCGGCGATCGCTGCGAGGTGGCGATGGTCGGCGAGATGGTTGATCTGCGCCGATGTAATCGGATCACGGGATCCGAAGGCGAACAACGTCTTTGATGACAGTGACAATGATGGAGCAGGGGTGTTTGCAATGGTCAGCCAACGGGCGAGGGCGCTCCCCAGGCCGCGCGCGCCGACGGCGATCACGGTTGACCAGTTGGCTTGCCGAACGAGATCATCCAGATCGGCATCGGTACGGGCATCATGAACATCAACCGCAAGCGCGCCGGTAGGGAACAAGAGGTGGATCGGCAGTGGTGTGTCGACGCCCCGGCCGGTGACGGCGCCATCAATAGTGAAGCGTTGCTGATCCGGAATGGCCGGCGCCACGACGATCCGGCTTCGGGCGGCAACTTCCGCAAGCGCCAGGCTTTCCGCCGCGACATTGCCCTTCAGCCGGGAATCGATCTTCTTGAACAAAATGGGTGGCATGACCGAGCCCAGCGCGGCAACAGCTGCCTGCACTTTGCGCGCCGCTTCGTCAGCCGAAAGCGCCCGTGATGCGGTGCTGATCACGACCACATCTGGATCGCGCGCCAGCGCTTCGGCCACGGCTTCGATGTCGATCGCCACCGCCACCTTCAGGCCTGCTTCGACAAAGGGTGTTCCGGTATCGAGCGCGCCTGTCAGGTCGTCGGCAATGATGGCGGCTTGCAGCGTCATCCGGGCAGGCCCTCGGTGACGGCGTGACAGGCGACCATATGGCCTGCGCGGGCCTCCCTCCATTCCGGCACCGCCTTGGCACAGATCTCCATAGCGATGGGGCAACGAGTGTGGAAGCGGCAGCCGGATGGCGGAGATAGCGGGCTTGGCACGTCGCCCTGCAGGATCTGCCGTTGGCGGCTGCGCTCATGCGCCGGATCGGCCTCCGGTACGGCTGAGAGAAGGGCCTTGGTATAGGGGTGTAATGGGTGCTCGAACAATTCCTCGCGGGTGGCCAGTTCGGCAAGACGCCCGAGATACATGACGCCGACGCGGTCGCTGATATGGCGGACGACGGCGAGATCATGGGCGATGAACAGATAGGTCAGTCCGTATTTCTGCTGCAGATCAAGCAGCAGGTTGATGATCTGCGCCTGCACGGAAACGTCGAGCGCCGAGATCGCCTCGTCGCAGACGATGAATTTCGGCTGGCAAGCGAGCGCCCGGGCGATCGCCACGCGCTGGCGCTGGCCACCGGACAGTTCGTGCGGATAGCGGGAGGCAAAGCGTGGCGGCAGGCCGACATCGGCAAGCAGTGTCGCGATCCGGTCCTTCAGCTCGGCCTTGGTGGCAAGCTTGTGAAACAGGATCGGTTCGCCGACGGCTTCGCCAATGGTCATGCGCGGGTTGAGCGTCGAATAGGGGTCCTGGAAGACGATCTGCAATTGGCGGCGATAGGGCCGCATGGCCTTTTCGCCGAGTTCGACGATATTCTTGCCCTGATAAATCACCTTGCCTTCGGTGGCCCGGTGCAGATTGAGCAGGGTGAAGCCGGTGGTGGACTTGCCGCAGCCGGATTCCCCGACAAGGCTCAAGGTCTCACCTTCCAGAATATCGAAGGTGATATCATCAAGCGCATGCACGGTGGCGGCCCGCTCCCCGAACGCGCCGAGCCGGACGTGGAAGTGTTTGACCAGATTTTCGATGCGCATCAGCGGCTGAGCACCCATCACGCGGCCTCCAATTTTCTTTGGGCGACGAAGCAGGCGACACGGTGCGCGCCGTTTTGGCCAAGGCCTTCCAGGGACGGAACGCGCTCATGACAGATCGCTTCCGCCAGCGGACAGCGCGGCGCGAACGGACAGCCTTTTGGGCGGCGGCCGGGTTCTGGCGGTGTGCCGCCGATGGAACTGAGACGCGTCGATCGCTCGTCGGACAGTTTCGGGATCGAGGCGAGCAGCCCTTGCGTATAGGGGTGGCTCGGATTGGCAAACAACGCATCGACCGGTGCGTCCTCGACCACCGTGCCGGCATAGAGCACGTTGATGCGGTCGACCAGACCGGCGATCAGCGCCAGATCATGGGTGATCCAGACAACCGACATGCCGAGCTTGTCGCGCAGGTCCTTCACCAGATCGACGATCTGCGCCTGGATCGTCACGTCCAGCGCGGTGGTCGGCTCGTCGGCGATCAAAAGCTGCGGATTGCAGGCAAGGCCGATGGCGATCATCACGCGCTGGCGCATACCGCCGGAGAGTTCATGCGGATAGGCGTCGAGACGATCTTCGGCGCCGGGAATACCGACAAGCTTCAAAAGTTCGCCTGCCCGCTTGCGTGCCTCCGCCTTCGACATGCCGCGGTGATAGATCAGCGGCTCGGCCAACTGCTGGCCGATGCGCATCACCGGATTGAGCGAGGTCATCGGATCCTGGAAGATGAAGCCGACATCGCCACCGCGCACCTTTCGCAGGTCCGAATTCGACATTTTCTGCAGGTCACGCCCGGCAAAATTGGCTTCGCCCTTGGTGACTTTGATCTTGTTGGGCAGAAGCCGCATCATGCTAAGCATGGTCAGGCTCTTGCCGCAGCCGGATTCGCCGACGATGCCAAGGGTCTCGCCCTTGTTCACGTGCAGGTCGATGCCATCGACGATGGTGGCAGGACCATTGCGGGTGTCGATCTCGATGGTCAAGCCCTTGACGTCGAGCAGGCGCTCGCCGGTCTTGGCCGATGGTTCTGGGCGGATATCGTTGGCCATCATCATCACTTCGCTCCGCGCGGATTGAGGGCATCGTTGAGGCCGTCGCCGAGGAAGGAGAAGGCGACGGAGGCAAGGCCGAGGACTGCGGCAGGTGCTGCCAGCAGATGCGGATAATGCTGCCACACGCGCAGGCCGTCGGAGATCATGTTGCCCCAGCTCGGAGTCGGCGGGTTGACGCCGACGCCGAGGAACGAGAAGGCGCTTTCCAGAACCATGGCGGTGCCGAGACCGGCGCTGACGGCGACGATCAGCGGACCCAGCGCATTCGGCACGACATAGCGCATCAGGATGATGCGGTTGGTCAGCCCCAGCGCCTGGGCTGCGGTGATATAAGGCCGCGAGCGGATCGACAGAACCTGGGCGCGGACGAGACGGGCATAGGGCGGCCAGGAGATCAACGCCATCGAGCCGAAAACCAGCAGGAAATCCACCCAGATGGTTTCGCGGTAGACCGGATTGAGCGTTGCGAGGTAGCGGCTTTCCATCCAGCTGGTGATTGGCGATTTCAGCGAGGCATTGATGACGACGACAAGCAGAAGGTTGGGGATCGACATGGTCATGTCGGTCAGCCACATGACGATCCGGTCCAGCCATCCGCCGAAGAAGCCCGCCAAGGCGCCGAGCGTTACGCCGATCACCACAGCAATGAAGGTGACGACGATGGCGACGAGGAACGCTGTGCGCGTACCGTAGACAACGCGGCTGAAGACATCGCGGCCGAGGTCGTCGGTGCCGAACAGATGCGACAAGGACGGGGCCAGGTTACGCGAATTCAGGTCCTGGCTGAGGAAGTCGTAGGGCGTCAGGTACGGCCCGAACAATGCGGTAAAAGCCAGGATGACCACGACGGCGAGACCGAAGACCGCGAGCTTGTTGCGGCGCAGCCGGTGCCAGGCATCGCGCCAGAGGCTGACGGGTGGTTCGATTTCGGCGGCGGTGCCGGGCATGGGAACGACGGACATGGTCAGCGGCTCCTTCTTGTATCGTTGGCGCGCGGGTCGAGTAACGGATAGAGCACATCGACAAGCAGGTTGGAGATCATCACCAGGAACGAGCCGATCAGCGTGATGGCGAGGATGACGGGATAATCGGTATTGGTCAGCGCCTGAACGGTGAGGCGGCCAAGACCGGGCAGGCCGAAGACCAGCTCGACGAAGATGGCGCCGTTGACGATGGTGATCATGATCAGGCCGAGCTGGGTGACAACGGGCGTCAGGACCGGCCGCAGGATGTGGCGCAGTGCCACCATCATTTCCGGCACGCCCTTGGCCCGGGCAGTACGGACGAAATCTTCCGACAGAACTTCAATCACGGCGGCGCGGGTCTGGCGCACGATCAGCGCGATCGGCTGGAAGGAAAGAACGAGCAGCGGCAGCAGGATGCGTACGTCGAAAACACCGCCCCAGCCATAGGGTACGGCGGAGCCCGGCAGGATCATGATCAGCATGACCATCAGCATCGGGCCTGCGACATAGGCCGGGATTGCCCAGAGAAACAGCGCCGAGCCGAGAATGGCATAGTCGGTGCGGGTGTTCTGGTTGAGCGCTGCGATCAGCCCGAGAGGAATGGCAACGACAGCGGTCAGGATGACGGAGCAGAGCGCCAGCTTGAAGGATACGGGAGCCGCGGCCGAAATCATCGCCCAGACGGACCGGCCGGAGCTCAGCGAATTGCCGAAATTGCCGTGCAGCAGGTTCCAGATATAGCTGCCGAACTGGATGAGGAACGGCCGGTTGAGGCCAGCGCTTTCGCGGATCGCCTCGATGCGCTCGGGATTATAGGCAACGTCGCCGGGCGCGCGCAGGAAGATCAACTTGATCGGGTCGCCGGCGCCGTAATAGGCCAGCGCGTAAACGCCGAGCATGACAAGAAGGACGGATGGTATCCAGACGACGAAACGGGTCGCGATGTAACGCAGCATGGCAGTCTCCCACCCTTGGTTTCAGAAGATGAAGCTTCGAGCTTTGCCCTGCGGGGTCAAGCGCCGCAATCATACTCCAGCATTCGCAATCTGTGCGGAAACGGTTTCCGCCTCCGCACAGAATAAGGTGTCAGCGCGGCGCCTTAGCCAGCGACCGAAATGTCCCAGGGGGCAACAACCTGCCAGTCGAGGTTCTTGTCCATGCCGGTGACCTTGTCGGTCGCCCAGCGCGACATCGCCTGCGCGTACCAGGGGATGAAGCTCCAGTCTTCGCGGAAGGCCTTCTGGGCTTCTAGCGCCAGAGCCACACGCTGCGGATCGTCCACTGACTTGGTGGCGGCTTCCGCCAGCAGGCTGTCGACCTTGTCGTTCTTGTAGCCGCCAAGCTTGTTCTGCGCGTTCGACGAAGTCGAGGCGATGGAACCGGCGAGATAGGACACCGCATCGGGAACACGGGTGCCGACGTCGTCGCGGAAGATCTGCACCGCATTCTGGTCAGGCCCTGCATAGGCATCCTGCTGCGGCTTCATATCGACGGCGGTGATGCCGAGGTTCTGGCGCCATTGCTCGGCGATGAACTGGGCGGCAGCCTCGATGGCGGGACCGGAAACGCCGACGAAGAGCAGCTTGGGAAGACGTTCCGGGCCACCATAGCTGGATTCGGCCAGCAGCTTCTTGGCGCCTTCCGGGTCGTAGGGATAAGGCTCGAAGCCGGAATTGTCGGCGCCGGGAACGGAGTTGATGACCTGGTCGGTTTTCTTGTGCGGGCCATCCGGGAAGGACGCCTTCATCAGGCCATCGCGGTCGACGGCCATAATCAGCGCCTGGCGGACTTTCGGATCGTCCATCGGCGCGCGCGCCGAGTTGAACCAGAAATGCTGGCTGGTCGGGATCAGCGGGCCTTCGGCAAAGCTCGCGCCGAGGTCCTGGATGATGGTCGAGGTGACCAGTTCCGTATGGGCATTGTATTCGCCGGACTTCAGGAGCGATGTCGCGGTGACGTTGTCTTCGATCGAGTCGATCTCGATACGGGCGAGCTTCGGCTTCGGACCGAAGAAGTTTTCGTTGGGCTCGAACACCAGTTTGCCGGCATCGAGATCGATGCTGGTCAGCTTGAAGGGACCGGAATAGACGGCGCTGCTATCAGGCATGTACCAGTCGGTGATTTCCTCGCCATCTTCGCCTCGAGATTGCGAGGCCTTGGTGATCGGCGCGATATGGTTGCCGAGACGCATGAAGAAGATCGGGTCGGATTCCGACAGGGTGACGACGACTGTACCTTCGTCCGGCGTTGCGATACCGGAAATTTCCTTGGCCTTGCCGGCGCTGACATCGGCATAGCCTGCAACCTTGCTCAAGACCTGGTCGGCGCGCTGGTTCTTGGTGTTCGGCATGGCTGAGACATTCCAGGAACCCTTGACGTCTTCAGCGGTGATCTTGCTGCCATCCGAGAAAACGGCCTTCGGATCGATCTTGAAGGTCCATGTCTTGCTGTCGGCATCCGGCTCCCAGCTTGTAAAGACGTAAGGGTGCAGTTCGCCCTTCGAGTCGAAATACATCGGCGACGCCCACCAGGCGGAATTCCAGCGATACGGCACGCCACCGCCGCGCAATGGTGACCAATCCTGGTTGAAGGCCGGGTTTGCGACCTTGAGTACCTGGCCTTCCTGGGCCATGACGATCCGGGCATTCAGGCCGAACAGGCCAAGCGCCACACTGGTGCCGAGGCCGAGTTTCAAGGCGTTGCGGCGCGTCATCTGCGGCTGCGACGAGCCGCCTTCCTTGTTCTGATTAGACATCTGATCCTCCAATAGATGCTGTCATCGCGCCCTCCTTCTGCCGGTTCCGGACAGTCTGCCGCGCCATGATGAGGCCGGACATTGGATTTTTATTGTAAATATGTCAACATTAATTCCGAGTCATATTCGATTGATGTAAGGAATCAAAAATAAAATACATATTTTTCAATATGATAATTTTGCGTTGAAATTTTTAACCCGGATTTTTTCTTGACAAGTTGTCATGGTTGAGGAAAAAGCGGGAGGGCTGCAGTCACGGGATGGCGCGGCGCCGCGGAGGAATTTGCAAAAATGACGATTCACAGGATTACCGGCGTCTACAGCGCCGCCACGACGCCGCTCAATGCTGACGACACGCCGGATCTTGGTCTTTTCACGGCCCATTGCCAGCGGCTCTTGAGTGAAGGGTGTCACGGTGTGGCCTTGCTGGGTACGACCGGTGAAGCCAATTCGTTTTCGTCCGCCGAGCGCCGCGATATCCTGGAAGCGGCGCTGAAGGTCGGGATATCCGGCGATCAGTTGATGCCGGGTACCGGCGTTGCCGCCATTCCCGAGACTGTTGAACTGACGCGGCATGCGCTGTCCGTTGGCGTCACCCGCGTCGTCATGCTGCCGCCCTTCTATTACAAGGGTGTTTCGGACGAGGGCCTTTTTGCCGCCTATGCGCGGATCATCGAAGCGATCGCCGATGACCGGCTGCAGGTCGTGCTCTACCACATTCCCCAGGTATCCGGCGTTCCGCTCAGCTTGCCGCTGATCGGCCGGCTGATCGAAGCCTTCCCGGATACGGTGGTCGGCATCAAGGATTCCGCTGGTGATTTCGCCAATATGGAAGCGCTTCTTGCCGCATTCCCGGGTTTTTCCGTGCTTGCAGGTGCTGATCCACTGCTCTTGCCGCTGATCAAGGCCGGCGGGGCGGGGTGCATCACTGCAACGTCCAACCTGGTCGCAAACTCCCTGCGTACCGTTTACGACCATGCCAAGGATCCGGCACGCGCAGCCGATGTCGAGGCAGCGCAGGCGCGCATTAATGCCTATCGCTCACTGTCCAATTCTTATGTCCAGATCCCGACAATCAAGGCGATGGTCGGACTGAAGAACGGCAACTCCGCTTGGGCACGCCCGCGTCCGCCGCTGATGGCTTTGAGTGCTGCAGATCAGGCTGATCTCGCGGTCAAGTTTGCGCAGCTGCCGTAAAGAGGATTGTGTCATGACAGCCGGTTCGGGTTTGAAGCATGAGGAAATTCCGCCGCTTATGAACGGCCTTGTTGGTCCGCATGGCGCCCGGCAGCATCGTTTTGACGCCTTCCTGCCGTCGCCCTGTGTGCAGAACCACGCCGCCAATCTGGCCTATCTCGCCGATGGTACTCTGACCTGCGTCTGGTTCGGTGGCACCATGGAGGGCATGGGCGATATCTCGATCTACATGTCGCGGCTGAAGCCAGGTTCTAACGCCTGGTCGCAACCTGAAAAAATGTCGGATGATCCGCAGAAGTCCGAGCAGAACCCGCTGATTTTCACGGCTCCGGATGGCGATATCTGGCTGATCTTCACGTCGCAGACCTCCGGAAACCAGGATGGTGCTGTCGTCAAACGGCGGGTCTCCACTGATGGCGGGCGCACATTCGGTCCCGTCGAGATTCTCTGCGATCATCCCGGCACATTCGTGCGCCAGCCGATTATCGTCACCGCGAGGGGCGATTGGTTGTTGCCTGTTTTCCGTTGCATTGGCGAGCCCGGCCAGCGCTGGACCGGTGATGCCGATACCGCCGCCGTTCTGATCTCCCGTGATGCTGGAGCCAGCTGGGATATGATCGACCTGCCTGACAGTGTCGGGGCTGTCCACATGAATATCGTCCCGCGCGGTGATGGACGAATGGTCGCCTTTTTCCGCAACCGGTTTGCCGCGCAGATCCTGTGTAGCCATTCCGATGACGATGGCATCACCTGGAGCGCACCGGCGGAAACCGGGCTGCCCAACAACAATTCATCGATCCAGGCGGCGGCCCTCAAGGATGGCCGAATCGCGCTGATCTATAATCATTCCAATGCTTTGACATCGAGTGACCGGCGCCATTCTCTGTATGACGAGATCGAGGCGGAGGAGGGGGCGCAGGCCGTGCCAGCTGAGACGGTATCTGCCGCCGATGGCCGGCCGAGGGCGATCTGGGGTGTGCCTCGTGCGCCGATGAGCCTTGTTTTTTCTGGTGATGGTGGAGAGACCTTTGGTATCCCGGATTATCTGGAAACCGGCGATGGTTATTGTCTCACCAACAATTCCAAGGATGCCCTCAACCGCGAATATTCCTATCCATCGATTGTCGAGGGGCCGGATGGCGCGCTCCATATCGCCTACACCTATTATCGCCGGGCGATCAAATATGTGCGGCTGGAGCCCGGATACGGTTTTTGAGGCCCTGTTGCAGTGGTTAACGCGCGGCGCATCCGGGTTGCAGACGAAAAAGAGGTTTTTACAACTGTGAAAAATCGGGCACCACCCAGGTAGAATTTTGACAAGTATGTATCTGTTTGACGAATTCCGCGGCGGTTGACACGGAATTCGTACGTCTGTTTACAAGATCTCTCATCCGTTTTGACATGCTCCCCTCCCGCTACAAGATTTGTCGCGCTTGGCGAAGAATCTTATGAGTTAAACGATAATATCCCAATAAAAACAGCAGTTTTTTCTCTGTCGTGCACCATCCTGAATTCGGAAAATGCATATGGATGGAGATAAAATGCGGTCTCGCTGCAGCTTGGTGCTTGCCATGTATAGCGGTTATATGTAACAAATTTACATGTTGGTTGCGGTCCTCGATGGATCTGGCGACGAAAACAACGAGGACATGTCCATGACCAGCTTGAGTGCTCCCATCACGATTATCCGGCCGGAGATCATAGAGTTTGGCGTCGGTGTGGCTGCAAAGCTTGGAAGCTGGGCCAGAAGTCAGGGCTTCGCGCGCATTCTCGTCATATCCGATGCGTTCAACGCATCCCGTGTCGATTTGCTTGAGTTGCCGGGAGATGTCACTGTTTTCTCACAGGTGAAGCCTGAGCCGGATGCGGACAATCTCGATCTGGTGCTTGCGGCAGCCAATGCTGCGCAGGCCGATCTGATCGTCGGTTTCGGCGGCGGTAGCGCCATGGACCTCGCCAAGCTTGTGTCAGTGCTGTCGGGCTCTACCCAGACGCTGCGCGACGTCGTTGGTGCGGGCAAGGTGGCTGCGCGCCGCCGTGCCGGGTTGGCGCAGGTGCCGACCACATCCGGAACCGGCAGCGAAGCGGGTATTCGCGCCCTGGTCACCGATCCGGCAACGCAGGCCAAGCTTGCCGTCGAGAGCATCCATATGCTCGCCGACATTGCAGTCATCGATCCCGGTCTGACCTTCACGGTGCCTGCTGCGACGACTGCTGCAACCGGCGTCGATGCCATGGCCCATTGTGTCGAGGCTTTTACCAATCGCAAGGCGCATCCGATGATCGACCTTTATGCGATAGAGGGCGTGCGTCTCGTCGGCCGTTATCTCGCTCGCGCCGTTGCTGATGGTTCTGACGCCGAGGCGCGGGCGGGCCTGTCGCTTGCGTCGCTCTATGGCGGTTTCTGTCTGGGCCCGGTCAATACTGCCGGTGGCCATGCGCTTGCCTATCCGCTCGGCACGCGCTGGCATGTGGCGCATGGCGCCGCCAATGCCCTGATCTTCCCGCACGTGCTGGCTTTCAACGCTCCGGCCGTCGTGGACAAGACGGCGCAGGTGATTGCGGCACTCAATCTCAAGGCTGGTGCGGATCAGGCTTCTGTTTTTGACGCCACATCCGGTTTCTGCGCGGGACTCGGTATCGAGATGCGGCTCTCGGCCTTGGGCGTACCGGAAACGGATCTCGGTGTCATGGCTGATGATGCCTTTGCCATCCGCCGCCTGCTGGACAACAATCCGCGCGATCTTGAGCGCGCCGACATTCTTTCGATCTATCAAGCCGCCTATTGACTGGAACAGGCCTGCCGCGGCCAAGCCGGAGCGCAGGAACGGCCGCTGCGCCGCACGGAGGACTGAACATGAGCACATCGCGCGTAGCCGTTACGCTGGGAGATCCGGCCGGCGTCGGGCCTGAAGTCATCGTTAAGGCGCTGGCCGCGCTGCCCGAAGCCGACAGGGCGAATTTCGTCATCGTCGGTAATGTCGAGGCGCTGGAACGGGCCAACAGGGTAACGGGAACGGAATTGCATTTTTCCGCCACGCCCGCCGCAGGCACGATCGCCGTCGATGAAGTTGCGATTGATGGCAGCCTGCCTGCGATCGGCAAGGTGAGCCCGGTCGCTGGGGATGCGTCCGTACGTTACATCAAGCGCGCGGTTGAGCTGGCCATGTCCGGCGCAGTCGATTGCATCGTCACCGCGCCGATCAACAAGGAAGCAATGAACCTCGCCGGCCATCATTTCGACGGCCATACCGGCCTTTTGGCGCATCTGACCGGATCGAAAAGCTCCTTCATGCTTCTGGCATCCGAGCGCCTGAACACCATCCACGTCTCGACACACGTTTCGCTGCGCACCGCCATCGAACGGGCGACTGTCGAGCGTGTGCTGGCGACGATCGAGGCGGGGCACCGCCATTTTCTGCGTCTTGGCAAAAAGGCGCGTATCGCCGTCGCCGGCATCAATCCGCATTGCGGCGAGGGCGGCTTGTTCGGCGATGAGGACACGAAATTCCTGGCGCCTGCAGTTGAACTGGCGCAGGCCAAGGGCATCGATGTGGTCGGCCCGATTTCCGCCGATACAGTCTATGCCCGCGCCTATGGCGGCGCCTTCGATCTCGTCGTCGCGCAATACCACGACCAGGGACATATCCCGATCAAGCTGGTTGCCTTCGAGACCGCCGTCAACGTCTCGCTCGGCCTGCCGATCGACCGGGTGTCGGTCGACCACGGCACGGCCTTCGACATCGCGGGTACGGGAAAGGCCAATCACGTCAATATGCTATCGGCAATCGACTATGCGCGGTTGGTGGCGCGGTCGCCAAGAGCTGCACCCGCGGCTTGAAGCGGCGCCGGAGCTCAATTCTGATCGAAAAAGTCGCTGCGGATTTCGCGGCGGATCAGCTTCAGCGAGCGATCCGGCTGGATGATATAGGTTTCGTAGGCAACGCCGGTCACGGTGCGGAACGAATTGTGCACGACACTGCCGACCGGTGATTTCGTCAGCTTCGTGCGCGGCTGGCCGCCATAAGTGATACTGCCCGGGATCGGCTCGACATCCGGCGCGGTGCACGAGGCCAGCATCAGCGCGGCTACACTCAGGAAAATGAGAGGTTTCATCGGGTCTACTCCGCGAGGGCATTCATCGAAAGAATGTAGCGGTATTGGCGGCACATTCAAGCGTGGCCGTTCGCGGCGGAAGGTCTGGCGCTGAGTTGGTTTCCTAGTGCTTGGGTCTGTCCTGGTTTGACGCGGGAAAGACGAAATGAAGCTGGCCCGACTTGATCGAGGCGCGCTCGATCAGAGCCTTGTGCTCTTCCCGCATCGCCTGCGAACGCTCCCGGAATGCCCTCGACCGCGCCAGAACCGCCTGTGTCCGCGCCGTAATTTCATCAACATGGCTCATGTCTTACCTCAACGGTTATCCGGTGGAGTGATCCTGCCAAGCAAGGATACGATGCCTGCCGGCCTGCATTGCCTCATTTGTTCACTTTATGTTCCATTTTCAAGCAAGAGTCAATGGACTGATAAACTCGGCCTGAGGCGCTTGGTTTTGGGGAAGAAGCTTCGTCGGCCAAGCTTCAGTCAGCCGGTTTTGAGAGCAAATCGAGAATCAACCGTAAAGCGCAAGACGCCATCTGTTTCGCCTTGACGCGCCTTGATGCCTGATGCTAACTCGCCGCCGACGGTTCCCCGAGCGATGACTCCGAGGGGATTAATAGGGAACACGGTGAGGACGACCCAGCAGGGACCTAGACCGTGGCTGCCCCCGCAACTGTAAGCGGATTGCCGCTCATCCTCGTGACGCGAAAATGCGTCATGCCACTGGGAGAACTCCCGGGAAGGCAGATGAGATGCAGATATCCGTAAGCCAGGAGACCTGCCGTCAAAAGATCGATCCAACGTCACGGGCGGGGATGCCCTGAACAGGAGAATTTGATGACGGTTTCCTGCCGGCCTAACAGCGTATTCATACGTATTCTCCCGGATTTCCCACCACGCGGCATCTGTTTCATCGCGGGCTGAAAGGCTTCGGCAGCGAACATGCCGTGTTTGGTGTTGTTCGCCACGACGTCTTTGCCCTCACAGAATCCGTCCAGAGGCGTGATTCATCCGGAGGACTAAATGTTCATTTCCAAAACATCCCGGCATATCGGCAAATCGCTGGTCGTGCTGGCCAATGCCGCAGTTCTTGCGGCCCTTGCATCGACGCAGGCCTTTGCCGAGAAGACCCAGTATCCGCTGACATTCCACAATTGCGGCCGTGAGGTTACCGTCAATCAGGCTCCAGAACGCGCTGTTTCAATCGGACAAGGCACCACCGAAATCCTTTACTTGCTCGGCGTTCACGAAAAAATGGTCGGCACGGCGCTGTGGATCGGCCCTGTTCTGAAAGGGTACGAGGAGATCAATGCCAAGGTCGAACGGTTGGCGGATAATGATCCAAGCTTCGAGAGCGTCATCGGCAAGAAACCCGATCTGGTGACAGCCCAGTTCGAGTGGATGATTGGCCCAGAAGGCGTCGTTGGTACGCCGCAGCAGTTTGAGGAATTGGCCATCCCCGTCTATGTCTCGCCATCGGATTGTGTCGGCAAGGACAATTCGAGCGGTGGCGACGGTGTCCGCAAAGGTGTCTTCACCATGGACCTGATCTATCAGGAAATCGCCGAACTCGCGAAAATCTACGACGTTCAGGACCAGGGCGCGAAGGTCATCGCCGATCTCAAGGCGCGCGAAGAGGCGGCTCGCAAAAAGATCACCACCGCCAACGACAAGCTCTCTGCCGTGTTCTGGTTCTCAAGCGCCGAGAAGGACATCGACCCTTATGTCGCGGGCAGGAATGGTGCGCCGGGCTATATTCTCCGCACACTCGGTATCAAGAACGTCATCGACAGCGAAGAGGAATGGCCGACGGTCGGCTGGGAAACGATTGCCAAGTCAAACCCGACCATCATCGTGGCGGGCGCGTTGGACCGCCGCCGCTTTCCGGCCGATGACATCGCGGTCAAGCAGGAATTCCTGACGACCGATCCCGTTGCCAGCCTGATGCCTGCCGTCAAGGAGGGGCACGTGGTGGTCATGGACGCCCAGGCGATGAACCCGACGATCCGCACTATCGAGGGCATCGAGGTGCTCGCTGACGCGATCGCCGCATCCGGCCTCAACAAGTGATCGCCATCACCTCTTCCCTCTCAAAGACAAGCGCCATCCTGCTGGCGCTTGTCGTTCTGGTCGCAGCGCTCTGGCTGGGCGCGGCGATCGGCGAGACTGCCATTCCCATGGACATCGTCGCCAAGACCGTGGCCAATCGGCTCTGGAACGCGGGCTATCCGCTCGATCCGCTCGATCAGGGTATTGTCTGGAACTACCGGATGAGCCGCGCCGTTGTCGCCGCTTGCTGCGGTTCGGCCTTGGCGGTTTCCGGTGTCGTGTTGCAGGCGCTGCTCCGGAACCCATTGGCTGATCCCTATATTCTCGGCATTTCCGCCGGGGCTTCGACCGGCGCGGTCGGCGTGGCAATTCTCGGCTTCGGAGCGGGTTTTCTGACGATGCCTGCAGGCGCATTCGCCGGAGCTCTGATCGCCTTTGGCCTCGTCAGCCTGCTCGCCTTGCGCGCCGGACGGGGCACCAGCGCGATCATTCTGGCCGGTGTTGCCGGTTCGCAGCTCTTCAATGCGCTGACGTCCTTCATTGTCACGAAGGCGGCCAATGCGGAGCAGGCCCGCGGTATCATGTTCTGGCTGCTTGGAAACCTTTCCGGTGTCCGCTGGACTGACGTCTCGCTTGCGCTTCCCGTCGCCGTGATCGGCCTTGCGGTCTGCCTCTGGCAGGCGCGCGCGCTTGACGCCTTCACCTTCGGCTCGGAATCGGCCGCCTCTTTGGGCATTCATGTCCGCCGCGTCTACGCCATCCTGATCGGCGTGTCGGCACTGATGACGGCGGTCATGGTCAGCATTGTCGGCTCGATCGGTTTCATAGGGCTGGTGATCCCGCATGCTGCCCGGATGGTCGTTGGCGTGCGGCATGGATTGCTTATCCCTGCATCTGCCCTCATCGGCGCCGTCTTCATGATCGCTGCCGATATCATATCGCGGGTCATCATACCGGGGCAGGTCCTGCCGATCGGCGTCATCACCGCGCTCTTTGGCGCCCCAGCCTTCGCCTTGATCCTCAGCCGCAGGAGGGCGCCGGCGTGAACCTTTCCGCGCAAAACGTTTCGTGGTCGGCCGGTGGTGCCACCATTCTTCATGACGTGTCTTTGGATGTCGTCCCCGGCGAGTTTCTCGGTATTGTCGGCCCCAACGGTTCGGGCAAGACCAGCCTGATGTCTTTGCTGTCGGGGATCCGCAAGCCCCACTCGGGCACCGTCTTGCTGGACGGTCAGCCAATCCATTCGATTGGCCGCCGGGAGATCGCCAAGCGGATAGCACTTGTCGAGCAGCAGGCCGAAACCGCTGAGCGCATCACTGCGCGCCAGGCCGTCGAGCTTGGCCGGACCCCGCATCTCGGCCCGCTATCACCCTGGTCGAAGAGTGATGATGCAATCGTCGACGAGGCGATCCGCAATGTCGATATGGAAGGCTTTGCCGGGCGATGGTGGCATACGCTTTCGGGCGGTGAACGTCAAAGATTGCACATTGCCAGGGCGCTCGCCCAGCAGCCCTCCATCCTGCTGCTCGACGAGCCGACAAACCACCTCGATATAGGCCATCAGATCGGCCTGCTGCATCTCGTGCGCGAGCAGAACCTTACCGTGGTCGCGGCCCTGCATGATCTCAACCATGCGGCCATGTTCTGTGATCGCATCGCCGTCATGGAGAGGGGCAGTCTGGCGGCACTCGGCAGCCCGCGCGAGGTTCTGGATGCACACTGTATCAAGCGCGTGTTCGGCGTGGATGCCGACATCGAACATGAGGGGGAAACCGGGTGCCATATCCGCTATCGCGCGCCGGGCACGTCCGTTCCTGTCCAGCAGTCCATCCGGAGAATATCATGATCTCAATCACAAGAACCCTTATTGCGGCAACTCTCCTGTTCTCGACCTCGCTCCCCGCTTTGGCCGAGACGTTCGAGGTCAAGATGCGCAATCGCGGAGAGAAGGGGTCGATGGTTTTCGAGCCCGACTACATCGAGTTGAAGCCCGGTGATCGGGTCAAGTTCATTGCCACCAACAAGAGCCATAATGCCGCGTCGATCGATGGCATGGTTCCGGAGGGTTATGCCGGCTTCAAGGGCAAGATCAACGAGGAGATCGAGGTTACCTTCGACCAAGCAGGTTTTTACGGCATCAAGTGCTCACCGCATTTCGCCATGGGCATGATCATGCTGATCAAGGTGGGTGAAGCCGAACTCACCAGCGCTATCCGGGCATTGGAGGTCCCAGCCCGCGCCCGGTCACGATTCGATGCCATATTCGCGGAGATCGACGCGAAGGCGGCTTTGAGGTGAGTATCGCTCCCGGTCAAACTCGGGCCTCAAGGTGGAGACCAGGACTATTGGCGCGCGCGCTTGAAAACCTTCGATGATGATCTCTGGCGTTGCATACCTGCAGAGCCGAGTTTGACGCATGTCCGGCGCAATCCGCACCCGGCCTGCGAAAATCCGCTGACGATATAGTAGGATCTGCTGTGGCATCGGATAGATGTCACAGTTCTCCTGTCAGTCGGGTACAGACAGACGAGGCTCGATTTTTCCGAAGCAAGGCCTTGAAGGAAAAACGCAGTTTTGCAGAGGTATTTTGGACGTTCATTAACGTGTTGCCAGCGTAAGCGGGATCAACGGGTTTCCAAAGACTTGGCGTTTTCAGCAAGTGAATGGTGCCCGGAGGCGGATTTGAACCACCGACACGCGGATTTTCAATCCTAATGTCTCATCCATAGCCCATTTCCAAGTTTGTTGACAAGTGTCGAGACCGCGTTGCCTCTCCTATATAAAGATTAATAAAATCAGACATTTGTCAACAATTGCATTCCTTTGAAGCGTCCAGCGCCCCAAGTTGGACTAGGCCGCTCCTATTCTTGTCAACGGATTTGCCAGCGGTATAGAAACGGTATAGGTTTTGACAACGGTATAGAGTGAGGCGTGGACGGCATGGCGACTGAGAAGCTGATCATCGGTGACGCGGAGGTTAACCGGGCAATCGAGATGGCCATGTCGGGCAAGACCCCAGATGGCAAGATCTTCGTCTTCACAGATGCAAAGACGACAGGCCTCCGATTGATGGTGCAGGGCAAGCGGGCTTCATGGGTTGCCCGCTGGCAAGATAAGTCTCCAACTATCGGTTACGCCCACGCAAAGAGTGAGCGGATCATGACTGCCATGAAGACAGTCCGCGCTCTTGCCGAAACCGTCATCAAACTGCTCAAAGACGATCCAGATAAGGTCGGTCCCTTCCTGGACGCGCACTGGTCAGGACAGACTAAGACGCAAGCGTTGAAGGCCGTCCACAAAACGGCTGACACTTGGACGCTTCGCGAGTGCGTCGAGCAGACGATTGCCGGAAAGACCGCCTCTGACGCAAAGAACAGGATCACAGCCAACACGGTAAAAGACTACCGCGGAACGTTCGGACGGGAATGCTTTCAGAAGATCTTGGACAAGCCGGCTGTGCTGGTCACCCGCGGCGATATTGAGTCTGTTCGGGACTGGGTTAAAAAAAATGTTGGCGCGTCCCCTGCGACGAAGGTGATCACCTATACGCGTGCAGTCTATACCTACTGCGCTCGAAACCACGCGGGGCAGAGCGGTCTCGAAAAGGTGGATTCGTGGTGGATGTTCTTGAGCGCACCTTATGAAATCAAGCCGCGCACCCGCCGCCCCGATGTCGAGGCTGTCGTGAAGACGATGATCATTGCTGAGGAGTACCTCGATAAACGACTGCCAGGCCGTGCGGTTGATAAGTCAGGAGTGAACCCTGGAACACTGGCAGGTCTCTGGTGGCTAGTCCTGACGTGTCAGCGCGCTGATGCAGGTATGTCATTGCTCGCTCATGATGTAGTCACGGACCCAGAATCGAACGAGTTCCTTCTCGCGGTTTGGGCAGAGGACATCATGAAGGCCGGAATGGCGCACGTTTTGCCGATCCCGGACCGCGCATGGTCGCATGTTAGTGCGCTTATCAAGCAAGGCAAGTATGCCGACGCTGAGGGGCATGACTGGGCCTTTCCTTCTGAACAAGCACAAGGAGTGCATGCTACAGCGTCGGGAGTTTACCATATCCTTTACAGGCTGGCTGGTCGCGACAAGCCACACAAGCCGCGCGGTGAGCTGAAGGGCAAAAAGGTACCCAAGCCGCTAGAGCCTAAGCGTGATATGCTCGCCGAGGCTGGAATCTCGTGGTGGAGCCTGCACGATCTCCGGAGAACGATCACCAAGGTTCTTGATGAACACGGTCTGCCCGGCGGAGCGACTGTGATCTTGGCGCACGACATCCACGAAAAGGGGGCCCTCGCGGTGACGGCATCCGAGCGCGAGCGAGAAGATTTCCAACGCCTTCGCACCGCCCGGATCACCAAGATGGCCTATGGCGGCAGCCAGTATATCAAGCTGAAAAAGGAAGCGATGAAGATCTGGACCGACGTCGTTCTCGACGAATACGATCGCCAGAAGGTCGCGAAATCAGCCATCCGCGAAGCCGCCGAGTGATTCCTGCCCTATCCCAGTGCCCGACGGATTCATCTCCGCAGACACTGGGTGTCAGTTTCAGTCCGCTCGTCGTCATCACCGTTCCGGGCCATCTCCTGCATCGCATCCAAGCCGTCGCCGAAGTCGCTCAAGAAGTGCGCCATCGCCTCTTCATCGCTTTCGAACATCGCTCCCTCGGGCGGCTGCCACCCCATCGCATCGACAACATCCTCATGCGCCGCGCACCGCACCGTCACGTCGGGACCGGCACCGATCATCGCTCCTGCCCGACCACAGCACTCACACGTCTGAATCGATTTCTGGCGGGCGCTCTCCCGGATCCGCATCATTGCGCGGAACGGATGCGGCAGCTTCCTGTCGGCAGGCAAGTGGTCGTCGAGCGGAACATCGCCCGAAACATAAGTAGCCGAGAGCTTTAGCACGCCGTCGACAGTCTTCGCCGATGCGATCTCGAAGCACCATTCGGGCGGCAGCCGCGATGTTTCTGCAACGGCCTCGTCGAGGATATGCCGCCAGCCGATGGCGACGATAATTTCCGTCATTGTAGGCTCCTTTGTCGGGAATACCGACATCAATCGATTTCGCGGCCGGCTACTCGCTTCTTGATCCGCTCAGCCTCCGCATCGATCATCCGCCGGAGCCAGTGCCGCAGCCAGTCACGGTCGCTCTCGGACAGCTCTCCGACATCCGGCCACAGCGCGACCTCTTCACGGATGTATCCGTCGAGGGATTCGGCTTTGACTACCCGAGCCCGCGCCGAATCCGCAAGGTCACCGGCATACGCATTGAGCAGTTCGCGCTCCCGACCGACGACCGCGGCGGCTTCACCCGCGAGGCCGGGGTTGTCGTCGAGGAATCGCTGAAGAGATTCCTCCCCATCCCGCAGCCGATCCCGCCGTCCGCGTTCGTCGATCGCAAGGCTCCGCAGATATGGCAACAGAAATCCACGGTCGCCGTCCGAGAACGGTTGCGCGCTCTCCCATCGTCCGACTTCCGTCTGCATCCAAAAGTCCACGTCATCGTCGGCGACGGACATCGCGGCGACCACAGCGGTCTCCATTCGACCGACGAACTCGACGAGCAGATCGGCCTTGCGACCGTAGTTCTCCCGGATGTCGCCCGCGATCTGACGCGAGATAGCAGTCGTCGGCACGAGCTCGTCGAGGCCGATCGCCGACATCCCGGTCTCCTTCTCCTGCCAGCGCCACGGATCCGCCCACTGGCCGTCGTCTTCACGGAACCCTTCGAAGACCGCCGCGTGCTTGTCGCAGACGGTCTTCGCGTAGCCTCCCAAACGCAGCCGGCCGTTCTCTCCGCAGATGTCACAGGTGGCCAGAGACCGTAGCCGGAACTCCTCGCGCATGCGCTTGATCTCGGACGTCGCGCCGCGTTCCTTGATCGCGAAGGACACGTGCAAGACCAAGCAGCCGAACTTCTCCTTGCCGCCGTCGAGCCTGACTTTCCACGCTTCCGGATAGCTTGCCATGCGCTCGGCGGCATCGGACACAAGAGAAGCCCAGCCCGTGTCCATGTCGAATTCGGCGTTACGGACGATCACGGACGAGTTCTTTTCGATGAGGTATTCCCACATGTACTCGCGCGAACTCCTGGCCGCCGCCCGCAGACGCGGCCACAGATCTTCCATCACGAGTTCAATGAGAATCGGGATGTCGTGCTCGGTAAACGGCTTGTCTTCGAGTCTGTCGAGCATCGACTGAAACTCGATGTCGAAGACCGGCATCGCGAGATGATAGCCGTAATCTGCCATAGACATCTGCGCGAGCGTCACCGCCCTCCGGATTTCGAGACAGCACATTTTAGCCAGCTCTGCCTTGCGATCTTCCGTCATTAGATTCTCCTTCCTAGCCGAACCCAGCCGTCGTCCGTGAGCGCCCTTCCCCACGGCCTGTCGAGATACCGCAACCGGCTCCAGATGCGCGGCTCCCAGTACTTGTGATAGACGGAGCCGTTCACACGCCACTCCGCCGGAGTGCTGCCGCTTTGCCAGAGTTCAATGCGATACGGCGTGACAATCGGAGCCTGAAACATTTCAAGCTCCGTCGGCTCCGTCACCCGAGCCAACCGGAATTCCGGCGGAGGAATCAGATAGCCGTCCGGCGACAGGAGCTGGAGCAGCCTCCGCCCGATCCGGAAATCGGTGCCGGTCCTGCTCGCCAGATGCCATCCGATACGGCGGACGGTCTCGTCGTCGTCGAAGCCGTGGGGGTCGAGAGCCGTCTCTAGTTCGCGGCAGCGGATGAGACCGGCGATCACGAGGTCAGTGCGATCCAAGGATTCGACGTGAATCTGCGGCGGCGGTAGGCCGAACCGGCGTTGGGGTGGGGTCATCGGAATTCCGGAGTTTTGGTCTCGATCATCGCGTCAGCGGCCTCATCATATCGATACCACTGACCGCGCACCTGCATCATTCCACCGAGTGCGCCGTAATCTCGCCGCGGCCAGGACCGCTGGTCGTCGCTTGCATGCTCGTCACACCGGCAGCGCCACCATGCCATGCGGCCGGGCGGCGGGCGGCGCACATAGCCGGGTTCGCCGCAGACCTCGCAGACGAGCGCGGATTTGATCTCGACCTTGCCCCGAGCGAGCTTAGCTTCGAGAACGGGGGTGTCGGTCCAAAGCCGCATCTGGCCCCACTTTTCCTTAATTTCGTAGACGGCGAGGCTCGGGTCGTGCGGCAGCGCCTCCTCGACGAACGCGTGCACGAGGCCGAGCCATCCGACACCGACATCGGTGTAGAGCGCGGCATCAAAGACACCCGGATAGTCAGCCTGCAGGTCGTCCTTCTTGATGCGGGGGTATTCGTCATGCATCGCACCAGGTCTCCTTTTCACAGCCGTCACACGTCACCACGCGCCGTTCTCCGCGATCCCTACCGTGTCCAGACCCACATGACATGCAGGTCGATAGAGACTGGGTGACAAAACCTTGCACTAGGCGGCCACAAGCAGCCTGTTCGGCGGGGCCGAGCTGACTGTCGTCCAGGGCGACATGAAGCCAGCCGCGGCCGGCAGTCATGGCTGTGACGCGGGCTTCGGGGTGGTCGCGGTGGAGCGCATGACGGAGGTCGTGCACGAGATCGAACCAGCCGAAGGGAAGTCGGTCAGACATCACGATGGCTCCAGTCGTTGTAGCACTCGGCGCAGAGAAAGCGGTCGCCGAGCGCGGCATCCGGATCGTCGAGCAACGCTTCCATCCCGGTCTTCGCGACAATTTCTCCGGGACGCCCGCAATGTTCGCAAGATTCGGAAAGGTCACCGCGTACGCCTGCCAACGCGAACTCGAGCGCGGCACGGTCGATCTCTGGCAGACAATCCGCGAGCCGCGCATCAATGACTACGAAGCCCGCGTTCCGCGTGACAACACTCAGAATATTGACGTTGTCGATGAGACCGAGAGCGTGGAGTTTCTCAAACATGTCGCCGACGTGCACCTGCAGGCCGCAGCGGAACTGCAGAGCGTCGATATCGGGGACGGCATCGCCGTAGCGGCCGCGCATGGCAGCGTACCAGATGTCGTCGGGGCGGAGGGGGAAGCGGTCAGACATCGAGCATTCCTTTCGTGAGTTCACGGAACGTGCGCGGTGTGTAATCGACATCAGGCACATCGACACCGACATCGCGAGATCGGCCCAAGGATTCGAGCCGGCCGTGCGCGTGGCCGTAAAAGTGCCAGTGGCCTTTCAGGTGTCCTTGCCATGCTCGCTGTGCGTAATGCGCCAGCACGACGTGCTGGCCTTCGTCGCGAACGAACATCAGGGCTTCCGGCCGCGCAGCCCAATCGAGATCTAGGATCGTCGGATGGAGGTCACCGCCGCGGCGAACGTCGTGGTTGCCGAAGATGAGGAATTTGCGGCCATGGAGGCGGGAGAAGATGTTCCGGATGCGCTCGGGGTTGTTCAGGCCCATCGCGAAGTCGCCGAGGTGATAGACGACATCGTCATCGCCGACGATGGCGTTCCAGCGGTCGATCATCGCCTCGTCGTGTTCGGCGATCGACGAGAACGGCCGCGGCTGCATGGTCAAGATGTTGTCGTGGTTGAAGTGGGTGTCGGCGATATAGAACTTGTGGACGTACGGCATGGCGAGACTCCGATGATAGACATGAGCGAGCGGCTCCGCGCGGAGGCGGATCAGGCAGCTATGGCTATTCGGAGTACCTGCGTCATCGAGATGGTGTCCTTGTTCGGAATCCTAGGTATCAGGACCCGGAGGGAATGGGAGCCCCTGCCGGTCAGAAAAGGCGCCGGCAGGGTTAACTGAGCGCGATCGGTCTCGCTCAGAAATGAGTGCTATCAAGCAGCATCAAGGATCGATGCCAAATATTCGTTCAGATCGTCCACCCTTGGTTTCACCATGCCCTCAACGAACTTTTCCACGTCTTGCATCCACTTCATCGACCCGTCATTGATCCCGATCGCGGCAAGCGGGTCACACGGTTCGGGATCGGTGAGCCAAAGCTCGAATGCAGCTCCGACTCCACGAGATTTCAAGAGTTGCAAAATATCACCGTCTATCCCGTCTCCCTTGGAGCTGAAGGCAAGAGCCGGCACCTCGCGAGCACGCTCAAGCACCTCCGCCCAGCGTTGCGCGACCGCTATCGTCGAGGTTTCGAGGACGGTGGCAGCGCGCGCGAGCGTGTCGATTGCCGGAACCTCGGTCTGCATACTCAAGCCGCGCCGCTCCATCAACGCCTGAAGGATGCGCTTCTCCGCAGCGGTGGTGTGCATCTTTTGCCGCTGCTCGAGCGGTCGTTCAGCCTGCGAGACGGTGAACGAAATCTTGATGATGGGGCGGCCTCTCATAGAGCCGTGGATTGGTGTGTACCCGAGCACCCGGAACCGCTTGACATGATCCGCAATATCCTTGAGTGCCGGTAGTAGACAGCGTGATTCGAAGTGGGAATATTTGAGTTTGCCGGGCTCAAAATTCCAGCCGAGCTGAGAGGCCAGCTCCTCAGTGTTAATAATCAACGGTGCTGGTTTCTCGAAGCTCATGCCTGCGCGGTACGCCAGGATCGGATAGAGCCGCGGCGCATACTTGCATTGAAATTTCGAAAAGGGAGCAATCTCTTTCCAAGTATATGATTTGGCTGCCAGGATGACCGCCCGGACATCAGTATGCATCGAATAGCGGATGTGTCGCTTGCCATTTGCACCGACCTCTTCCGCGCACTGCAACAACGGAAACGCCCGATCGATCTTCTGTACGCCATCCTTATCCGTGAAATCGTACGAGACCCACGTATTTCCTATAGCGGTCATGTACTCGCGAATGCGATCCATCCTATCGACTTGGAGAAACTTCTTCACATCGGCAAAGGGAACGGCGAAGGTCGTTTGCCGGCCTAGATCCTTCCGGGCGAAAGCCATCAGGAATTCATACATGGCATGGGCTTTCGTGCCCATTCCCTGAGCCGGCGACTCTCCTCGCGATGCGCTCAAGTATTTGATGGTCTTGATCATCGCTCCCGGCATATCGACGGCCACGCAAGCTGCCCGGTCGGATCTCGGCTCCAGCAAGGATTTCAGATCGCCGTGAACTCCGCATCGCGTTGCTCCTGTCAGGGGTATAGACCTGTCGGCGCGGCGAATGAAGTTCTTGAACGTTGGTGCGGGCATGTCGGTCTCCTGTCTACATCTCAATGGTCAGAGCATCGGCGCAATGAATCAAGCGGAAGCTGACAAAAAGTGCCTCAGACCCGCCAATTATCTGACAAGACGTGGCTCAAAGAAGTTGACGAGAGTAGATGGGATCTGGATTGAACTTCGCTTTTCGCCGCGGATATTATAAGAGTACATGTGAGTTGTAACTCGTCTTCCAGTATCCGTCGATGGCGGCAACGGTGACCAAGCAGCGCGATCGTCGCCATCCGGGCGAGGTCACGACTTGCAATCATCGTATAGATTGCAACTTCCACTTCCATTTTCTGCATCAAGCAGTAAAAGATTCAAACCCTTCCGGAACGAGCTCCTTGCCAAAGCCCACACTAAAGACGGTCGCATCGAAACAGCCTCGCGAGACCGCGGGCTCGTCGGCTTTCAGGGCGTTTGATTACCAGGTGAACGTGTCGATGGCGCTGGTTCTCGACCTCTTCAGTCAGGGCAAGGAATTCGTCGCTTTGTTCGATCATCACGACGACCTCGTCGTATTCGTCGGGGAGGCCGAGGACTCCGAACTATCCTTCTACCAAGTGAAATCGAGCAGCGAACTCACATGGACGCCAAAGCGGCTCGCCAGGCGAAGCCCACAGGGCGAGCTGCCGAAATCCATCGTCGGCAAGGCCTACTACAATGTCGCGCAGTTCGGGCCGGAAATTCGACGGGCGTCAATTTTATCCAATCGGCCGCTGAGCGCTACCCTAGCGACGGCTACCAAGTCCGACTTGCACGATGGCGAACTTTCCGTTGCAGATCTCTGCTCCGCCGATCAGGACACCCTGATCAAGTCGCTTGAGGCGGACTTCCCCACCGGCTTCGACAAGACCGACACGACGCTCCTCACGTTCCAGCGCGTGCCGTTCGACCTCGAAAGCTATCGCTCCACGGTGCTCGGTAGGATCGTCACGATGCTGGAAGAACTCGACCCGGATTTCGTAGCGGTCTCCAGCCCCTTCTATACGGCCCTCCTTTCCGCGGCGGGCGAGTGCACCGGCAACAAGACGAAGTCGGCGACGGTCGAGGAACTGCGCAGGCGCGTCGCCCTCGATCGAGAGGCGATCAGCCGTCTGATCGTCCGGGTTCAAAGCAGGTCAAAAAATCTGGTCGAATGGTGGCCGGCCGTGAATGACGAACTTGCTGCCGCCGGGGTGCGCGCGATGCAGATCCAGCGCATCAAGATCAGGTGCATGTCCTACGTGGACGCTCGTCGGGCAGGCGACAGAACTGCTGCCAAGCTGAACAAGGCGATCGGCGACGCCATCAGCAAAACTGCGGTCAGCGGCATGGACAGCGTGCTCGAGGCGGCTGTAGCTTTGAAGGGCCACGGTCTCGTGGAGCCCGCGTCCGAGCTCTACGATCTCCAGTCCGCGATGATCGTCGAACTGATGGAAGCCATGACATGACAGAAGACGACACGACGAGACTGCGACGCGTCCTTCGAAAACTGAGCGAGAGCAGCAATGCCAACGGTAAAGTTCAAAAATCTCTTCCTGTTGTCGCAAGTCGAAAAGAGAGCGTTGCACGTACCATTGCACTCGCAAAAGCTGTTGATCCAAGGCGCAAACGGCTTTGGAAAGTCAGTCATAATGAAGAGCCTGTACGAGGCTCTGGGGGCGACGCCGAACAAGATTGACGACCGCTGGAAGAGCGCCAACGTCGCAAGCTGTCTCGAATTCGAATTCGCGGGCGAGACCTGGTTCTCGGTCAAGGCGCACGGAGTCCACTCGCTCTTCGACGACAAGGGCGTCAGGCGGTTCTGGGGCCAGCGCCTGGTCAAGGACTGGGGGCCGAAGCTAGCCGAGTTCTTCGGCTTCAAGCTGGAGATGGTGGACAAGGACGGAGAAACCCTGACGCCGCCGCCCGCGTATCTGTTCGCACCGTTCTACATCGACCAGGACGGAAGCTGGGACAACACCTGGGTTTCCTTCCGCAAGGACTTCTACCTGCCCGAAAGCGCGGCAACACTGGCCGATTATCATTCCGGCATACGACCGGACGGCTACTACGCCGCCAAGGCCGAACTGACCAAGGAGAAGATCGTACTCTCCAGCCTGGAGACCGCCGTCGAGACGCTCCGCCAGGCGATGACCCAGATCGAGGAAATCGAAGGCACTACGCCGACCTACGACCTGCAGGAATTCGCAAGCGAGTGCGACGACCTCGTCGCGGAGAGCGAACGGCTTCTCGTACTGCAGGCGGAACATCGCCGGACGGTATCCGACCTGCACGAGGAATCCCATCTCGTCAGGGCTGAGGCGGTGCTTCTTAAGAATGCTCTCAACGAAATGCGGGGCGAGTTCGAACTTGCGTCCTCGTTGCCGCGGCAGGTTGAGTGCCCGACCTGTGGTCACGAGTACCAGAATTCCCTTGCGGAAAGATTCGCGCTGATCGCGGACGAGGGGGTCCTGTCCAAGGCCCTGACCGACGCCCAGTCAAAGCTGGAGAGACTGGTCGAAAAGGAACGAGCCGAGCGCGGCAAGCTCGATGCGATCAGCACAAGCATTGCACGCGTCCAGAAGATCCTCGACACCCGGAAGCAGTCGCTTTCGCTCAACGACGTGCTCGTCGCGGCTGGCAAGACCGAGGCCGCCAAGCTCCTTCGGGTGTCGTTGAACGAGAAGATCGTCGCGGCCGACGGCTCCCGCACCAGGGCCGACGGCCTTCGCTCCTCGATGAACGAGTTCACGGACAGAACGCGCACGTCGGAGATCAGAAAGTTCTATCGCACCCGGCTTTCGATGTACTCGCAGGAACTGGACGTCCACCTCGACGATCCGGACAAGCAGTCCATCGTTTCTATCAACGTGGCGCGGGGAAGCGAGGGCCCACGAGCGCTTCTCGCGTATTACTACGCCTTCCTCCACACCAAGATGGCTTTCACGACGAACGTCAGGTTCCCCGTCGTGATCGACTCTCCGAACCAGCAAGGGCAGGACAAGGTCCATCTTCCCCAGATGGTGAAGTTCATTTTTGATCACGTTCCCGGCGAAGCCCAGACTATCGTGGCGACCGAAGACGCTTCGGGCCTCGAGTTCGAAGGTGTCACCATCGCCACCTACGGCGAAGCCAAGCGACAGGTCCTTCGCGAAAACGAATTCGACCGAGTGAAGGCCGTCTTCGATCCGTTCTTCCAGAAGATACTCGCGATGGATTGAAACCGTGCGATCACTCACAGACTTTCTCCGCTGCCTTCCTGGCGTGGCGCCGCGCAAAGCATACAAGCTCGTCCTTGCAGGCAATCTCCTGTCCGAGGAACTGAAGCGTGACCTCCATCCCCGCAGCGACAGCCTCTTCGATCTTGTCACGGTAGTCGGACCAGACGCCGCCGCTGCCATCCTGCAAGCATACAAAGACAGAATACTTCCAATGCAGAAGAGCAAGTCTCCTTCGAATGCCCCGGAAGCCGAAGCCTACGTCCACGGCGCCGAGCTGCTGCGCGAGGAGATCCGCGAACGTAAGCGCCGCAACGATTGCGTAGAGGACGTCAGCCTCGTGCGCGAAAGCGACTTCCACGATCAACACCTAACGAACCGGATATTCTACAAGAATGCCGGGCCCGGACCGGCAAAGCTGACGCTTGCCGGCATCGACGTTTGGAAAGACCTGCGGCGCTTCGCCAGCAACAGCGGCAAGTCGACCGGGTACGAATACTCCTTTACTTGGACGGGAACCGACGGCGTCCGCCGGAGATCAGGTTAAGGGCTACCGTCGGAGGCAGCTAATCGCAGGAACGACGAGAACCGGAACTGGGCCATGCATGAGTAGGCACACGCACCCCGAAGGAAATCAGCACCGCCTTTTAGCTGAAGGGGCGCTTACCTGAGCGCCTATAAGTGCATAGGTGAAAGCCACCTGTCGGAGCATCGGTGCCGTTTCGCCGATCGTTGCGAGACAGCGCTTTTGAAGTATCTGGTTTTGGTATTACGGGAGCTGGGGTCGAGGAAAGATACGCGGAAGTCATTCATGAAATGCTAATCGTTGAGAAATGCGCCGCCGGCAGAAACCATAAAGTCACGTTGTGAAGCACGAGGCTTCACGTAGTGACAGTGGAGGTAACAGTGCCGAGACCGCGAAACCCCGACAAAGAGGCGCACCGGGCAGCGCAAGAACGTTATCGTCGCAGATTGAAAGACGCACGCAAGCCCGAGGCACAGCCGGTAGACTGGGCAATCGCGGCAGCATTTTCCGTAGCCCTTGCTCGCCTCCGGGAAGGAGGTCGGTCCAGTTCCGTGCTGGAGGCCGTCGTCGCCGATTCCAAGTCCATCCTTCTTGGCGACGGATACTCTGCGAACGAGGCTGTTCGCAAACTTATGGCGCGACTTCTGTTTCGAGACGACCTCCCAACACTAAAGGGCGTGACCGCGAAACCTGCAGACGATGGCCGCTCTCCCCATTACTTCGCACTTCAGAAACGGGATTCTCGTCATTCACGTAGTGAGGAGAGATGCACGGCATGAAGTATTTTCCAGCATCGGTGCGAAAGAATGCGGGCGCCACCTGGGCAAATGTACGCGATGCTTTGATCGTCCTCGCGACTGTTGCTGCTGAGGATCCGGATCACGCTCGGCAAGTAAATGGCTTAGGCTTCAGCCGATCCGATTCATCGAAGGGGCATGCGTTGGCGCAACTTAGTGTTCAAACCGTCCTACGAAACGAGGCGACATTGGCGGAGGTGTTAAAAATGGCCGCTCGATACAGGAGGCAAGCAACTAGGATAATTTGAGTCAACGTGATTCAAGGCATCTCAAATTGCGGAAAATCGATTCAGAATACCGGTGGCATAAATGGCGTTTGCGATCTCCGCTGGGAAACCGCAAAGACCGAGCTCGTCGACGCCTTTCGCCGTGAATGGCGTGGAATACGGATCAGCGCCCTCGAGGAAAACTCCTCGGATGAGATATCCATGTGGACCGGAACTTGGTATCCGTCGAGATCATGGTTGACGAAGAAGCCGTGTCGCTTGTCGACCGCGAGTTCTTCCATGATCGCCGCGTCCGCGTCGACACCCATCATCATGGCGCCGATCATCTGGCTGCGTGCCGTCAAAGGGTTGAGAATCCGCCCGGCATCGCAAACCGCGAGCATTCCGCGAACCCATATTTCGCCGGTATAGGCGTGAACGGCAACTTCGGCAAAATGCGCGCCTAAGGCCGAGAGCGAATATTGCTTCGACTGGAATTCTCCTAACTCGATCTAATCTTTGACCCTCATCGCGCCCTGGGCCGCAACGTTGGTCAGACAGCACGCATCAAGGGGTTGATCTCGCTTTGATACAGAAACTTTTTTGACCTAATTTTAGTTATCGAATTCAACGGCTTGCATTGAAGTTAACCATGTTGTTGTGCCTCCCCACCCATTTTTCCTTGGGGTGGGGCTGATCTCATCGCTCCGAAAAGTCTCGTTATTTCTGCTGCGTCAACCAAGCCGAGCCACCGGCAAACGCAGGAGTATCTATGACCATGACCACCCTCCCTATCAAAGGACCCCACCGCAGTTTTCTGCAGGCTTTGGCGAGCTCCGTATTCTCTCACGGTCGCTACACCGATAAAGGCCGATTCGCTGACCGAGTATCGGATGCGGCCCCCGGTAACTCGCCAACGTCCAGTCAGTCCCTCAGGTCGCCGGCCTACGACCAGGTCGCGCGATCGATTACATGCCTTCCTCTCCTCGACACTGTGAATTTAGATGATCGCCAGCGCGCAGATCTGGTGATCGGCACCGCAGCAGTTGAAGCTGCCTGGAAAGCAGTGCAGGCAGATGCCCGCTGGGCCAACCATTCGCTTATGCGGAACTGCATCCTGCTTGCGTTGATCGTGAGGGACATTCTTCACGGGATGGGTCGGTTAGATGCAGTGGTCATGCCGGTCGGAGCACAGCTTCTCCGGTATTATAACGGCGAACCTTCAAACGTACTCACGATTGGAAGCCCGGATGCCCCGGTGCTTCCAAACGCCTGGAATGCCCATATGGTCGTCAAAATCGGAGATATCCTGTTCGATCCGACCTGTGGCCAGACGCAGCGGCATTGGAATGCTGCACCAGACACCGCGGCTCTGTTGCTCCGCCCCGAATGTGGGAAGGTCTCGCTTTTTGAACACGGGGAAGCCGATGCGATCGCCCAGTTTCGATATAATCGCGCCGGGTACGATTATGTCATGACTTACTTCCACCTGACACCTGCCTCGGCCAAACGCGCTGTGGGATGGGAGGCCTACAAGGACGCCCTGCCAAAACGTCGTGCACCGCTGGTTCAGTCAGCTCTACAGATGCTGCGAAACATCCAGCTACCGACGGCCCGAATGGGAGTTGCAGCATGAACAGCACCTGGATAAGCGAGCCGGTCTCGAAGTGGCTTCACTTGCAGAAATATCGCGGACATCTACCGGGCCTTCCGGATCTTTACGTCGGAAGATTGCCTGAATATATCGTTGGTCCTCGCGTCTATCCATGGAAGATCTGGTTTATCGAGACACCTGAAGAAGCAGACGCGCTGGAAAGGTCGCTTGATAAGCCTATCCTAATGAGGAGACGGTTTCTCGACTTCAAGTCAGGGCCTGATGCTACGTGCAGTCGCCCAAATCTGGAAAAAGATTACGGGCCGTTCACGATTGCCCTGTATGCTCCAGATGAAGCCGATACGGGCTGGCCATGGATCACGGTCACCAGATTCCCAACCGTCGAAATGGCTGGGGATATGGCTCATGAGCTCGGTCGCGGTGTGTATGGCTACGATATAGACATGGACGAGATAACGGCGATCAAGCGCGTTGAGGAGATGCAGAGAGCGGCAGCGGCAGCAGGTGCTCTCATCAGTATCTGCACGCCGTAGCTCCCGGCGATAGCCCATAGTGGGCTGTATTGCACACAACCCAGAATAGCCCCGTGAGATCCGCATGATCTCACGGGGCTGTTTTGCGTCGAGCCGCCACTTTTACCGTGGGTTCGGTGCCCTGTCGGTAGCAACAATTAGCGCCTGTGCTGGCTTTCTGACAATCGACCAAGCCGAGGCGCAAAGACAATCATGGCCGGTTTTCACCTCCATGGTGGATGGTATTTCCGATTTGTTCAGAGGAATTTTCTAGGGTCCGCCACGTTGCAGAAACGAGGAACATATGGACCGCATCTGGAATCAAGAGCCCACATCAAATTGGCCAATAGACTTCGGTCGCTACATATTTATCGGACGCGCAGTGCAGAAAGTAGGCAGAGCGCTGTTCGGACATGAGTGGACCGATGCGGCGCCGTCGCAATCGAACACCCCGGAATTCCGTCGCAAACAACGTATGACCGTTGATGACTTGTGGCACAACTGGCATATAATAGAAGCGCTGCTTTCTGAAGAAGAGCGCGCGCCGATCACGAAAATCCCGTATTTCAATCGGCCGCCGGCGATATCCGCAGAAGTATGGAGCATTGCAAACCGTCGCCTTGACGAACTTAAGCTGCCCTATCAACGATATAAAAGCGTACAGTCGCGAATGATGGAGTGGTTTCGCTCGGGCGCTGTAAGGACAGGTATACGGGCACTCCGTGGTGGCGACATCATCGAGGCGGCACCATCATTGTGGAATAGCGAAGAGCTTTCCTTCCGATTTGACTATGGCAAGCTCGATTCAAGCAAGCCTTTCGAGCCGGTCGAAAATCAGCCACCGGAATCGTTAAGTTGGATCTTTGTTGAGCAGGAAAGCTTGGACAAAAATATTCCGGACTTCTTCGCACCGAAACCACGGGCTGAAAAGGCCGCGCAGTCGGAGCTTCTCAGGTTCGCGATAAACTTTAATGAAGAATTCCCGTTGCACAGCTTCGAGGACAAACCCGGACTTATGCAAGCGATCGATCGCGCATGGCGTGACACTCATTATTGGGCGCCTGGAGATCCAGTAAGAGACACGAGTATATATTGGCGGAATATGCCTGACGTTATTGCAACGGTTCTGCTCGACATGGATGACCGGTATGGCAAGGCTAGTGCGCGGAAAAAGGGAACTCTATCCGCGCCCAAAAAAAATAAAAAGAACATATAATTTCAGCATCTTAACTCAAATTAACCATGTCGAACTTGGGGTCCCCCCCATAAAATCCAGCATAGGGACCCATCTCAACACGTCGCAATTGCTGCGAAACCTTCTCCGTCATCAACACCGGACGAACCGGCACGACAGAAGGAAGCGACTGTGAATACCAGTACCAGGAATACGAATGCCGAGGATTTTGAGGAGGGCATGCTTGCCGCTGTAAACAGCGTGCGTAAGATCATGCCCGACCACAACTCCATCTTAGACCTTTTCCATCGTGGCCTGCCGCTTTTGAAGCAGCATAGTCAGAAGGGAGAGGCTGTATGAGCAACGTCAGCAACTACCGCCTTCCGATGCCGCTCATCGATGTCGACCAGGCATTCTCGACTGTCGCCGAGCTTGAGGTCGTTTTGACGACGCTTCACAAGCGTGCCGTCTGGTTTTTGTCCACGCGCTCGACGGCCGAGGTCGATGAGGAGTATGAAGAAGTCGGGGCGTACGTCTGGACCGTTAAGACGGGCGACGAGTTCACGGCTCACTTCGAGCTTGCGGAACGCCGGCACGCGGTCTCCGCCATCCCGGAAGATGCGTTGTGCGTGCCCTTCGCAGGAACATGGAGTCTGCGTGATGTCGAGGCGGCGATTAAGACCGATAACTGGCAGGCTGCGTTCCTCGTTATCGGTACTGACCACTTCCTTAAAAAGTTCACGGGAGGAAGCCTCCATTGAGCGCCCTTGATGAGCTCCACGATCTGAACGGCATCGTGCTCTCCTGGCTTGAGGCACCTTCCGTGGAAGACTTCGATACATCAGCGGTCCTCAACGGCGCCGAAAGCTTTCAGCTATGGTTCGACGGCGAAGTCCGCAAATGGAATTTCGGCTTCGGACAGAATTGGAAGTCGGAACATCCGGACTCAACGACATTCACCTTCGACCTGACCAAATACCGTGTGAAAACGCACCAGGATGCGATCGAACTCTTGCGGTCGGAGGACTGGCTTGCAGTCTTGCATCGGCTCGCTGATACGCTTGCCGGCATGCATGCCGCGAATGACGAGTGCATCGAGTGGATGGAGAGCCGCGTCGGCTCTCCGGAGGAAGAAGCCGAGGAGATGTATCCGTTTCTTGCGATTGTCGTCAAACGTCAGGACGACGGTGGCTGGGATGTCTCATTCTCGTTCGATCTCGATAGGGACGTAGACGAAAGCGACGTAGCTTATGTCTCATGGCCACACTTGATGGGCGCCCGCACGCGAGCGGATGTTGTCGATCTCCTGAAGTCAGATACCTGGCGCTCGGAAATCAATGGCATGGCTCAACAGTATGCTTCGGCAGATCATAGCTTGGCTGGTTCCTTGGAGCGCTTGAAACCGGCCGACGAGGTGGAGCCATGTTTCGACGAGAACAACGCCGATACAACCGATGGCCATCGACGAATGCCTCTAGCCGATAGCAACGAGGAATTCTTCTCGGCCGCCGAACTCGACGACGCTTTGCGTGCAGCACATGAAGTCACGACCTGGCACCTGCAGTCGCATGCGTCAAGAGCAGGCGACAAGATCTACGATGACGATCTTGGGGTTTACGTCTGGACAGCCAAGATGAGTGGCGGTTTCGCCGTTCACGTTCAGGTCGCCGACCGCAACCACGCCTTGTCACACATCCCCGATGACGCGAAATGGATGGCTTTCGAGGGCCCTTGGACACTGCGAGAGGTCGATTTTGATTTCAAGTCAGAAGAGTGGAAACAGGCCATTCTGGCAGCAGGTGCCGAACATTTTCATGAGAGCTTCATGGACAGGAGCGTCCACTAATGCCCGGCTATTCGTTGCGCACGATTTCTCAAAAGCTGCTTTTGGCAACGTGACGCCACTAGCAATGGCGTAGGCCCTGCCGCCAACACTTCGGCAGCAGCGCCCGTATAGCTCCACTCCTCCCATTATCAAACCCAATCACGCGCCCGACCATATCGGCAAGGCGTTGCTGCGTTCACGCGACCCGCAGAATATCAATGGAGATCACTATGCTTACAGTTCTTGATCGTCTCGTTTCTTGCTTCCTCAAAGACCACCAACAGGACATTGAGAGCCTTTCTTCGGCAAAACGCATCCGCATTCGCCGTACAGCCCGTGGAACTCCAGTTGGTCGGCTGCAGGCCGACCTGCGTGACTCTCTTGCCAAGCCTCCGTTGAGACACGATAACCGCGACGTCACCGAGCAGGAAAGCTGGGACGACCTGCTTCGCCGGCTCGCGCCGTTTCTGCTTCCGGAGCTCTGCCACCTTCCGGTCGCTCTGGATATTAGCCGAGCCAAGATGAAGCGACGAGACGTCTTCGAACTCGCCCGCACCTGCGACAGCTTTTTTGAAGATCACGAGTGCCTCTATATCCACACCTCGGAGCACGTCGGAGCCAGCCGCCAGGCACATCTTGAGGCGATCTTCGTCAATCGAGAAGCGGATGGCGCAAGAACGTGGGGCGCTATTCTTTCAAATCGCGAGAATCGCTCCTTTTTCTTCCTTAAATGGGCAGAGGTCGGAGGACGCATCCATGTATTGAGTGGACATGCCGTCGGACCGCAGAGCTGGTTCCTCGGTGATGTCCAAAATCTCGTGTTTCATTGTTTCGTGGAAGGACTGCTGGCTGTCCACCATCACCTCAACCCGCAGGATTCTGATCAGATTGGCGAGCGGAAAGCGATCGGCAGCGAGCCTCACAAAGCCGTTGCGTGCAACACGGCCCCGTCGCTGCAGCGGATCACAGGAGTTGGAGGCTTTGGCCGCTTTCGCTTAATCGAAGTGTCGGCCAAGGGAGCACCATCACTGGCGGTATCGCACAACGCCGGGGAAGTGGAGGAGCGCCGGGGCCTCACGCATCAGGTAACTGTCCGTGCGCATGGCCGTTGGCAACCCTATGGGCCCCAGCGGGCGCTGCGTCGATGGATTACAGTTCAGCGACATACTAGAGGTCCGACAGGTGCCCCAGAAGACACCCGCATTCAAATGCAGAAGATCAAGAGCTAGCGAACATCTCCACAGCGTGTCCGAACCGGCGTCACATTGTCGGTTTCAGCCGTCGGGTACGATGATGCGTTCGATTTGCTTGGCTCCTGCGGCCGCTGGTCGCAAGACATCGCTCGTCTAGTTTACCTCTGCATTGGCCTGGCTCGCGACCTCGCGAGACAGCAGAACGGCATGCAAGAAGCTACCTGACCACTATCTCTACCACTGCATCTGAATTCGCCGCGTCAAACCGGCGCCCAACCCTTGTGAGGTTTTGATGCTGCACGAAATGAAACTTCCAATCGAATCCCTCGCCGACACGTTGGCTGAGGAGTTCCGTAAGACGCAGCTTTTCTGGCTGATGTGGAACGCGACCGATCCAACAAAGGTCCTTCCCTTTCCGACAATTGCTCTCTGGATCGACCTGAATGAACAGAATGAGCTTTCCGGCTTTGTTCGAACATATGATCGAACAAAGCCCGAATTCACACCGCCGCAGCACTCAATCGTCTACGAGCTTGACACGGCCGCACGCTACGGGTTTCGAAAACCATCGCTTGATCATCCAGACGTGGATCACATTTCCGACCTGTTGCTTCAGCCATTTTGGAAGCCTCTTCTCCAAAATGAGGTTTTTATCGGCCTTTTGCTCCGTCGATATCGGGCCCGACACATCGATGCCAACAAGCATAAGAACGACATGGTCGATTTTTATCTCCTTATCCTGATCGCCGAGCGTGAAGCGTCGGAAACACATGAAGCGCAGGCGGATGACGAGCCGGAATCAAAGAGACTCGAACGACTGCGACGTGCTTTCGATCGACGAGCTGTACTTCCCCAGCGATTTCTGAGCCTCAGCCGGGCATCGATCTTCTTCCTAAGCTCTCGAGTGTTCCGCGCGCTAAAGCGGGTCACGACAGATCCGACGTAGTCCAGTTCACCACCCTTACGCGCCTCCAGGAGCAGTCGCTCGATCCGGTCAAGTGCTGCCGTCGACATCTTGTAACCGATGATCATGGAGCCGTCGCTCGCGATGCACTTGATCAACGCCTTCCTCGAAAGGGTCGAAGTCGAGCTCGTAAGAAGGCATGTGGCGTCAGTCGAATGTCAACGTCGTCGTGCCGCCGCGGCGCAGCGAGACATCGCACCATTGAAGGAAGTCGCGCCCCATCAAGATATCGCAATTGATCGAGTCCAGTACGGCCACTTCATGGGAGTTCACCGTGATCTGGTGGCCGTTGTCCATGTGCATGCCAAGGCTGACCGTTGCGACTTGTGCTACCGACGACGCTGTAACTCCATGTATCGGCAGGTGGCGGCCGTTCGGCACCAGTCCGATCTGCTGGAGCGTTCTCGGATGGATGCATGTGTGGTCATTTCCTGTGTCCAGGTCCGCCAGGAACTGCTGGGCTGCGCCGGTCGCTGGATTGATGATCCACAGGGGCACTTTAATGAGGTCGGTGTCGGTCGGGCGTGTCAGGGTCAGGGTCTTCGGCATGCGCTCTCCTTCTGTCGCCTCCATTTCGGACGCAGAGGCCGCCGATGGCTAGCACCCTTATGCTGAGTGCAAGTTCGGATCCTACAAAGATGTCTAGCGCTCTGGAACAAGCAATAGCGCGTGTAAACCATTTGAGTTAAAACTATTTGATGCAGCTTCGTAACGACTCACTTCTGCTCAGCGCGTCCGACTTGGTCGGGCACCTGAACTGCCGCCATCTGACCGGCCTAGACATCGAAGTCGCGCGCGGCACACTTCCCAAACCCACTTTCTGGGACCCACTGTTGCAGATCCTCTGGGAGCGCGGCGCACGCCACGAACAGGGCTATGTCGAGCACCTGAAGGCGCAGGGCTTCGACGTCATCGTTATTGACGGCGTCGGGGTTGACGACGACGCTGTCGCGCAGACACGCACGGCGATGATCGAAGGCCACCCCATCATCGTGCAGGGTGCGTTTCGTCTTAACGCCTGGGTCGGCCGCACCGATATCCTTCGCCGCATCGATACGCCAAGCGATCTCGGCGCATGGTCTTATGAAGTGATCGACACCAAGCTCGCCCGCGAGACCAAGGGCGGTACCGTCCTGCAACTCTGCCTTTATGCCGAACTCGTCGCCTCGGTGCAGGGCCTGACGCCTGCATATTCCTATGTCGTCGCCCCCTGGTCCGACTACGAGCCGCAGATCTTCCGAATGGACGACTTTGCGGCCTATTATAGGCGGGTGCGGGCCGGGCTCGCGCGCGCGATCGACGAGGACAACGGGCCGGCGATCTATCCCGACCCTAAAACGCATTGTGATATATGCCGCTGGCAGAATCGTTGCGATCAGCGGCGGCGTGCCGATGATCATCTCGCTCTCGTCGCCGGTATCAGCAAAGTCCAGATTGACGAACTCAAGCGCCAGGGCATAGAGACTGCGGCCAACCTTGCGGTCATGCCGTTGCCGCTTGCTTGGAAGCCCACCCGTGGTGCGGCCTATTCCTATGAGCGCATTCGCGAACAGGCGCGCATCCAGGTCGAAGGCCGCGCTGCAGCCGCCATCCTTCACGAACTGCTGCCGGTGGTGCCAGGCTTTGGGCTTGCAAGCCTGCCTACCCCGTCCTCCGGCGATATCTTCTTTGACCTCGAAGGCGATCCCTTCGCAGGTGAAGGCGGGCTCGAATATCTGTTCGGTTACAGCTTCGCCGCCACGGATGGCACCGCCAGCTACACCTGCGACTGGGCTTTTTCCCGCGAGGACGAGAAGGCGAATTTCGAGCGCTTTATCGACTTCGTCATGGCGCGTCTCGAACAGCACCCCGATCTGCACATTTACCACTTCGCGCCCTACGAGCCGGCGGCGCTCAAGCGGCTGATGGGCCGTTACGCGAGCCGCGAGGAAGAGATCGACTTCCTGCTGCGCTCCAAGCGCTTCGTCGATCTGTACGGCGTTGTCCGGAACGCCTTGCGGGCGAGCGTCGAGAGCTATTCCATCAAAAAGCTCGAACCGTTGTACGGGTTCACGCGCGACACGAAGCTGTCCGACGCAAACATGGCGCTCGCAAAGGTGCAGGCCTGCCTAGAGCTTGGCGATCTGGAATTCATCGATGACGCCGACCGCACGGTAGTCGCCGGCTATAACAGGGACGACTGCGTTTCGACCTGGCAATTGCGCGACTGGCTTGAGACCCGCCGCGATGAGCTGGTCGCAGCAGGCACGGATGTGCCGCGCCCGGAGGCACCGGAAGGCGCGCCGAGTGAGAAGCTCAGCGAGTGGCAGGAGAAGATCAATGCGCTCATCGACCAGCTAACCGGCGACGTGCCGCTCGATCCAGCGGACCGGACACCGGAGCAGCACGCGCGCTGGCTGCTTGCCCATTCGCTCGACTGGCACCGGCGGGAGCAGAAGGCGCTGTGGTGGGAGTATTTTCGACTATCGGATCTCGCGGCGGAGGACCTGCTCGAAGAGCGAGCGGGCCTGTCCGGCCTTTCCTTCATCGGCGTAACTGGCGGCACCGCCAAGGCGCCGATCCACCGCTACAGCTTCCCGCCGCAGGAGACAGAACTGCGCGGCGGCGAAAGCCTGCGGAACATGGGCGGTGCCCATTTCGGCACGGTCGAGGAGATGGCGCTGGACGAACGCTGGGTCGATATCAAAAAGCGGGGCGACACAGCCGATGTCCACAGCGAGGCAGTTTTCGCTCATAAGGTAATTGATGCCGACGTGCTTGCGAAGGCGCTTGTTCGCATCGGTGAACATGTCGCCACGAACGGCATGGAGGGCGATGGCCGATACAGGGCGGCCCGCGATCTTCTCATGCGGATGCCGCCGCGGCTCGGCGAGCAGCCGATCCGGCAGGACGGCGAACCCACGCTTGATGCCGCGCTGCGCATCGCACCGCATTTGCAGCCCGGCGTGTTTCCCATTCAAGGGCCACCCGGTGCGGGCAAGACCCACACCGGCGCCCGCATGATCTGCGCCCTCGTTCAGGCTGGAAAAAAGGTCGGCGTCACCGCTAACAGCCACAAGGTGATCCGCAATCTTCTGGATGCCGTCGTGACGGCGGCCGACGCGATGGGCGTAGATGTCCAATGTATGCAGAAATCTGCCGAGAAAGAGGACGACGTCCACCGTTTGCGCTTCACGACCAAGGCACCTGAACTGCTCGGCGCTATCAGCCACGGCGTCCACGTCGGCGGCGGCACCGCGTGGCTCTGGGCGTCACCCGATGCCGCCGAAGCCGTCGATGTACTCTTTATCGATGAAGCGGCGCAGATGGCGCTTGCCAATGTGCTGGCCGTCTCTCAGGCGGCATCCACCATCGTGCTGCTCGGGGATCCGCAACAGCTTGACCAGCCCATGCAGGGTAGCCATCCAGAAGGCACCGACGTTTCATCGCTCCATCACATCCTCGGCGGTGATCAGACCATTGCCGAAAACCGCGGGCTGTTTCTGGCCGAGACGTGGCGGCTTCACCCGGACATCTGCGCCTATACCTCTGAGCTGTTCTACGGCGGCCGTCTTCACCCACGGCCAGGGCTGGAAGTGCAGGAGATAAGGTCGGGCGGCCGTGTCAGCGGCGCGGGCCTGCGTTACGTACCCGTGCCGACCGAAGGCAATCAGAGTTCGTCGCCTGAGGAAGCTGACTGCGTCCGCGACTTAGTGGATGAGATCCTTGGTGCGGGGACGACATGGATCGACAAGCACGGGGTCGAAGCGCCTGTTACGCTCAACGAAATCCTCATCATCGCGCCGTACAATGCTCAAGTCATCGAGTTGCAGGACCGGATCCCCGGCGGCCGCATCGGCACGGTCGACAAATTCCAAGGTCAGGAAGCGCCGATCGTCATCTACTCAATGACGACCTCAACCTATGCGGACGCGCCGCGCGGCATGGAGTTTCTCTACAGCCTCAACCGGCTCAACGTGGCCACTTCGCGAGCCAAATGCATCTGCGTGCTTGTCGCCTCGCCCTCCGTCTTCGAAGCGCAGTGCCGGACGCCGCGGCAGATGCGGCTTGCGAACGCCTTTTGCCGGTACCTAGAGCGAGCAAGCATGCTCTGAGCGGCGCGGCTGCCCTGGCTTTGAGCTGACGTCAACATAGCAGGAGAGCGGCAATAATTTCCGCTTTCGGACCTTAAGTTCACGTTCCCGCAGTCGCCGTGCGAATGGCCGCTTCGCGCACGCATTGCGGTCGCTGAGCATGCGCAGGCGATCTCCTAAAAGCTGCCATAGGCGGCAACCCACACCCACGAAAATACTGGCTCAAAGAAAGTCCCTCGACCCCGGCCACCACGCTTCAAGTTGCGTTCACGAGCAACCATCCTGTCAGTCGTAGGTGTCAAGTGGCCTGCCCGACCCAGACAGTTTGAGACATCCAGTCGCTACAGGGATCGCGCAGACAAAGCTTCCCTAGTTAATGCGCGACAACGGCATTGATCAATGCGGGCAGTCATTCCGGTTTCTCGGCTAGCGACATTACCGCCTAAGTTCGCCTGTCGCGGTCAAGATGAAGCAGGATGCCATGTTCGATATACTTTTTATCAAATAATGGGCCAAACAATGAAACGAGATTAAGCCTTCGACTGACTGACTCAGCTTCTTTGGGCTCGACAAATATACGAAGCTGGGTTGCTCAAGACTTTCGATTCAGGCACGTTCAGCGTTGCTGGTGAAGGGGGCGCACCAAAACGGTACATGCAAAACGATTTTGTCGAAGCCCCCCTAGGCGCGGGGTATCTAATTGTCATCAATCGGCTGGATCGACTTCGATGAACAGGAGCGCGAGCGGGCTCAGCGCCTGATGCAGCTCTTCACTGAACAGGAAGCTCGAGACGAACTGGGGCTGGGCGCGATACGCGATTCCATTGCCGACCACCTCTTCCCTGGCACCAGCACGGTGCAGACCCGTCTGCGCTACATGCTGTTCGTTCCGTACATCTTTTCGCGCCTTCCCCGAGAGCGGAGCAGCAAGGAGATTGCCGATCAGATAAGGAACGACCAGCTTCGCCTTCGCGATGCCTTGGTCGCCAATGAAGAAAAAAGCGGTGTGATCGGCGTCAACGCCGGTGCAAAATTGAAGAGGCTGCCAGCAAGCGTCTATTGGGCTGGGCTTGAGACATGGGGCATTCGTCGCTTCTCCGGCTCGATCGATGCATATGCGGCGTCGCTACCGTCCTGGCCAACGAATATCGGCAAGGATCATGACGATGACGACCATGGCGCGGGGCGAACCGTTCCGACTCCCTGGCATCCGCGCCTGCCTAAACCTCCCAAGGACATGCTCGAAAAGACGAGCTTCGCGCTGACCGACGAAGAGGCCGGTTTCGTGGTCGACCGTCTGGTGGACAGCAATCCGGACAGTCTGTTGGCTTTCCTCGCCAAGAACGGTCTCCAGGCTGATTCAGAGCATATCTGGTCGCACCCGCACCTCTCCATGTTCCCCGGACGGGCACGTGGGCTGGTGGAGCACGCGTCGATCTTCTCCGACGTGATGTACGGGGCCGCCCTGCAATACAATCTGCTGCTCAGCCAGTTGCGCGAAAATGAGCAGTGGATCGAGAACTATAGCAAAGCCATCAAGAAGTGGCAGCAGGACTTCGATCTTGCACGCCTCAAGTGCTGGCCGATCGAGGACTTTTGGGAAGAGATCCGCCACCCGGCCCACCGCGTGCAGGATCCGACTAGGCGCTTCGTCATCGAATGGATGGACTTGGTCCGAACCAGCGGCGCACTCAAGCGCGACGCCTCCAAGGCCCAGTCACTGGTGAAGGATCGTGAGCGCCGCCTGAAGAAGGCGCAATCGCGGTTCACCAACCGAGCTGCCCGCGATCGATGGCAGGGCTCCTCCGGCGCCTATCGACTGCAGTTCCGTTGGTCCCAGGCCAACCGGCACCTCCAGGATCTCGCCCGTGGCTAAGAGCACTCTCGATCCTGAAACCCGGCTCCTCTACGGTGACAGCCTCAAGGCCCCATTCGGCTACGAGTTCGATGGCGGCATCGCCACGACGTTCTCGATGGATTTCGAGACGGCCCTGGCCGTGCCGGTCAGTCTGGCGCTCTTCTCTTCCAAGAGCCGCGACGAGATCCTCGAAGATCCAGTGACGCTTCTCGAATCCGCGGAACGCACGGCCGAAAAGCTGGTCGTCTACGTGGACGCTGGTCAGATCCACGCCGACGTTCGTCAAGGCTCGCGGCTCGCCTCCCTGCTCGAGAAGGCGGTCCTCGAGGTGAAGGCGCCGAACGAGGGCAGCTTCCACCCCAAGCTGTGGGCGCTGCGCTTCAAGCCTCTCGACCGCGATCAGCCAATGCGCATGCGCCTGCTGATCCTGTCCCGCAATCTGACTCGCGACAGATCCTGGGATGCAGCCATGTGCCTCGATGGCGAACGTGGCACGAAGCCGTTCGCCTCCAACAAGCCGCTGCACGACCTCCTCGCGGCCTTGCCCGGAATGGCGGTCGGCAAAATCCAAGATACTCGCCGCGCCCTGACCTTGGCCATCGCCAACGACCTCCGTTACGTGAACTGGGATCGGCCGCCCGGTTGCGACGCCATAGAATTCCATGTCAACGGCGTCGGCTCGCATGGATGGAAGCCGACCCTCAGCAAGCGCATCGCGATCATGTCGCCATTCGTCGAGCCCGGAGCGCTCAAGTACCTGACGGATCTTGCCGATCAGGCTCCAAAGCTGATCAGTCGCTCCGACCAACTCGTCTGCTTGCCCGCAGACGTCCTTGACCGATTCAGGGAGGTGGCGGTGCTCGATGAAATGGCAGAGACCGAAGACGGCGAGGAGCCCTATCGCAACGAGCAGCAAGGCCTTCATGCCAAGATCTTCATTCAGGAGGACGGCAGGGACGTAAGGCTCACCCTGGGTTCGGGAAATGCGACGAATTCGGCACTTCTTCCCGGAGGCCGCGCGACGTCCAACGTCGAGGTCTTCGCCACGCTCCATGGTCTGCGCAGGCACCTTGGCGGGATCGACGAGATCCTGGGCGAAACCGGCTTTGGTCGGATGACGCGGACATTCCAACCTGACGAGGTGGAACCACCCGATCCGGCCGATGTATCGGCAGATCAGAACCTGTTGCAGGCACGCAGAGCGCTTGCGCGCGGCGCGCTGTCCCTTCGCTGCGAAGCCAAGGAGGAGGACGGTGCCCAGCGTTGGAAGCTGTGGCTCGTTCCGCCCGAAGGCGGTCTGCGACTCGACAAGCTCGGTCGGTTGCGTGCCTGGCCCATCACCTTGGGCGAAGGACACGCTCGAGGTGCCCTGGCCGGCATTCGCAGCGGGTCGCCGATCGATCTCGGCACGATGGCCCTAGTCGATCTGACCAGCTTCATTGCCATTGAGATCACCGATCAGGCCACTGGGCGCACCGAACTCTTCAGCACCGGTTTGACCGTGGAAGGCATGCCGGAGGAGAGAGATCTGGCGATCTTCAACCACGTGATTGACAGCAGGCAAAAGTTCATGGCGTACCTACGGCTCCTGCTGGCTTCCTTCATCGATCAACCATTGCCGCCGTTGGGCCAACACGGGAAGGGCAAAGGATTCTGGGGCAGTGGCGCCGCCGACGCTCCCCTGTTCGAAGACCTCGTCCGTGCGCTGTGCGCAGGTGATGGCCGTCTGGCGACAGTCGATCGGCTGATCAGGCGGCTCTCGCCCGAAACCGACGCCGTTGCGGAGGATCGCGTGCCGGCCGAATTCAAGGAGCTGTGGCAAGTGTTTCGTACCGTCCTGGAGGCTTCCGATGCGCGGTGAACCATTCGACGCGACGGCATCGCTCGCCCAGCTCAAGCGATTTCAGCGGCGCACGGTCGATTACGTCTTCGACCGCCTGCATGGACCAGATCCGGTCCGGCACTTCCTCGTGGCCGACGAGGTTGGCTTGGGCAAGACCATGATCGCCCGCGGCATCGTCGCAAAGACGATCGAGAAGCTGTGGCCTTCGGCCAAGCGAATCGACATTCTCTACATCTGCTCCAATCAGGCCATAGCCGCGCAGAACCTCAATCGGCTGAACGTGCTGGGCAAGGAGGCGATGGCTCTGCCAACGCGCATCACGCTTATGCCGCTGCGAATGCGCAGCAAGGACAAGGAGGACGTCATCGCCCGCAATGGCGTCAACTCTATCAGCCTGACGCCTGATACCACCTTCAACCTCCATTCGACGACCGGCGTAATGGAAGAGCGCGCGTTCCTTTTCAGACTGCTCGAGCCTTTTGCTCGCTTCACGCCGCTCAAGAATGCTTTGCAGGTCGGCGCCAGCGCCGACAAGTGGAAGGGCGAGATCGATCGGATGTCTGTCGATGGAATCGACAAGACCATCGTTCGCCGTTTCCGATCGATCGTTTCGAAAGACAAGGCATTGCGCGCCGAACTCGACGCGGTATGCGATTTGTTCGCCCGCCGCCGACCGAAATACCCGCACGAGACGCTTAGGGCCCGGAATGCTCTGGTCGGCAGGCTGAGGAAGGTGCTGTCGCAGGCCTGCATCGTCGCCTTGAAACCGGACCTGATCATCCTCGACGAGTTTCAACGCTTTCGAGAGCTGCTGTCCGGCGCAGGACATGCCGGGGAGCTTGCACGCGCGCTGTTCGAGTACGGCGACCAGGAAACCGGTGCGCGAACGCTTCTTCTTTCCGCCACTCCCTACAAGATGCTGACGTTGTCAGACGATGCTTCGGATGATGGCGACCATTACGAAGACTTCCTCAAGACGGTCGGCTTCCTTCATGGTCATGACCGTGCTGCGGCCGTAGCCAAAGAACTCGACGTCGAGATGAGGCAGTTTCGCCGTTACCTTCAGCAGTTCCCAGAGGGGACCAAACGGGCCAAGCAGGCGCGTGCCGGCATCGAGCGGCGCCTGAAAAGGGTGATGACCCGCACCGAAAGGGTGGACAGCACCAGCGAAAAGGATTCGATGCTCACCGAACCCGCCATGCAGGTGAAGATCGCACCCATCGATCTTCACCATGCGGCAGTCTCGGCAGAGGTGGCTCGCATCGCCGGCGCTCCGGAGATCGTCGAATATTGGAAGTCGGCGCCCTATTTGCTCAATTTCATGCGGGATTACGCTCTCAAAAAGCTGCTGAAGAAGGCAGTGGACGAGTCCGACCCAGCGCTGGTCGCAGCCGTTGCCAAAGCAGAAGCCCAATCCCTTAAGCCGGACGTCATCGACAAGTACCAGCCCATCGACCCCGGCAACGCTCGGCTTCGAGCGCTCATGTCGGACCTCTTCGACGACGGGCTCGATCAGCAGCTCTGGATTGCACCGTCATCGCCCTACTATGGGTCCGCGCCAAGCGGCCGGGCCTCGACCAAGGCCCTGGTCTTCTCGTCGTGGCAAATGGTGCCCGACGCCTTGGCGGCTCTCATCTCGTATGAAGTCGAGCGCCGAATGGGCGCTGCAGCGATGAACCTCGACTACAGCAGTGCCACCAAGCGGCGACCTCTGCAGTTCTCGGTGGAGAGTGGCAAACCCACCGCCCTGCGCTCGGTCAACCTCATCTACCCTTCGCCGCTACTGGCGGAAGCCGGGGATCCATTGCAGATCTTCGCCGCGAGCCCCGAACGCCTCGGCCTCGAGGAGATGCGCAATGCGGTGCGCGAACGGATCGCCTCGAAACTCACCGGCCACTCCCGAAGCGATGTCGGGGATACTTCGGCCACGCGAGACTGGGAATGGTCGGTAGCCGCCTGCGTGGATGCCTCCGCAGGCAATCGCGCTCTCGATTGGCTGCAAGGCGATCCCTTTGCCTGGACCAGTAACGAAGCCGGATTTCGCGAGCACGTCGCCGAATTGAGGCGCGCCGCGGAAGCTCCCCCTGGCCCTCTCCATGACGCTGCCGTCGAGCTCCTCGTGGATGTTGCGCTTGGAAGCCCGGCGGTTTGCGCTGTGCGCGCCCTGCGACGCATCGCTCCGGAACTCGCTTTCGACGACCCAGTCCTGCTCGAAGCCGCGGCTTATGTCGCCTGGGGTTTTCGCACGCTCTTCAACCAGCATGAGGCTGTGGCCCTCCTGCGTCAGGAGAGTGAGGAGCATTATTGGCGAAGCGTCCTCGCCCACTGCGCCGCGCACAACCTGCAAGCAGTCCTCGACGAGTACGCTCACTACCTACTGGAAGGCGAAGGCCTCCTCGGTTCGCCTCCGGCCCAACGAGCGACGCGCGTGGCGCAGGCGATGGTCAACGCGCTCTCCATTCGGCCGTCGCAGATCGAGGTCGACGACATCCGCGTGGAGAAGGGACGCATCGTTTTCCGCGATCCCATCAAGATGCGCGGCCGCTTCGCCATGCGGCTCGCCGAGGTGAAGGACGACGAGGGTGGTTCCGTCCGACTGTCCACCGTGCGAGAGGCGTTCAACTCGCCGTTCCGGCCGTTCGTACTGGCGACGACCTCCATCGGGCAGGAGGGCCTGGACTTCCACCCGTATTGCCACCGTGTATACCATTGGAATCTGCCTGGAAATCCAGTCGACCTCGAGCAGCGGGAGGGGCGCGTTCATCGCTTCAAGGGACACGCCGTGCGCTTGAACGTCGCCGCGGCCCATGCCGATGACCTTCGGCGCAGCAGAAAGCCGATCGAGGACCCGTGGGTCACGATGTTCGCTGCGGCGCGGCGCGCGACGAAGAGTCGGGACGAACTCATTCCATACTGGATCTATGAAGGAACCACAAAAGTCGAGCGACGGGTGCCAATGCTACCCTTCAGTCGGGAGGAGAAACGGCTGGAATGGCTCAAGCGGAGCTTGACGGTCTACCGCCTCGCATTCGGTCAACCAAGACAGGACGATCTCTTAGCGCACCTCGTAAGGCTAGTTGGCGAAGGGGTCGATGCGAGCGCTTTCGACGATCTTCAGATCCGGTTGCGGCCTTAATTTCTGACTCGAGATTGCGCCAAGTAGCTGCAAAGACATCACTTTTTCTGGCGGGGAATGCCGGATAGTAGGCGGACAAATATGTCCAAAAATGGCTTGCCTGGTGACCTTAGATTCTCACACCATTTCAACAGCTTAGCGGAGGAGCCTTGAAATTCCCTCTGTTTTCCCATCGCGAGCGACCAGTGGATACCACCTTTGTGCCCTGGCTTTGGGCATCAATCAACTGGACTGTCGACGGCAATAATTTCCGCTTTCGGACCTCAAGTTTGCGGTGAGGCGGCCATAAAGCGCCCGGCAGCTTTAAGCCGTCATCCCGGCCATAATCGCCGTTCTTGCAATTACCTAAAAGCAGACATCGATACCTTGGTGTCGACATCGAGGATTCACTGGAACTGGCTGAGCATATCAAAATTTGACACAGTGCGGTCCCCTATTCAGCGGGGCCGCACCTTCTTTTTCTGAGGAGTCCTATTGGACTGCTGAGTTATCCCTCCGTCGAATCCTAATTTCGATCCGCCGCCGAGATTCGACATTTCCAGATTGGCCGGTTGTGAGTTTGTCGCCGGGCATGATGAGTTGGGCCGCAGATAAAGGAAGGATCGTCATGCCTGCCAAGGCCTCATTGTTACGGAGCACGCTGGCAACTGAAATTGCACGAGCCAGACCAAGTCCGGCATTGTCCGCGGGCACAAGGTCTACGATGGGGGTGTTTGCTGACACAACGCCGATGGCAAGCTTGTCCATGTTTGAGCCGGATCGGGAGAGCGGCTGCTCGTCAGTGTGGCCAATAACTTCCACGATATCCACGCCGTAGCGTTTCAAGTTTTCTGCTATCTGCGTGGAAATTGAACCACTGAGATCGGCGGTGAACTTCTTGGTCAGTTCTGCGCTACCCGATGTGAAGAAGTACCCGCTCGCTTCGCTGAGACTGATGATCGGAGGCCATTCGTGTGGCTTCGACGCCTGCTGAACTTTCGAAAGCTCGTCCTCTTTTTCTGCCAAGCGTCTAGTTAGAGCTTCAAGTGCTACTTCGAGTGTCTGCTCGCGGTCCTGAGAGGCCTGGGCAGCCAGCAAGGCGTCGACTTTTTTCTGGAGAGCGACGGGATCCGAAACATCCAGAGACCGTTGCAGGAGCAGTGCGACGCTTTTCACAAGTTCGTCGAGATCCTCGGCGTCAATGCCTTGCTTCTTTAAAGCTTCGACAATCTCGCGGCCGACCACGAGTTCCCGCCACTCTTCCTCAGCCTTCCGCTTGTCCACCAAGGAGAGCTGCGTCGCAAGTTTGGCCTGAAGCTCCACGTTGTCGCGCTTTCGTTGCTCCAATTCGGTCTTGACCTTGGCTACCTCACTAAGCGCGTTGCTTGCTTTAAGGCGCTCATTTGAGATAATCGCCCCGGTCACGAGAAGCAGGCAGAATACCAGAAGAAGCATGGACTCCGCCATGGTGAAGCCGAGAATGAGGCCACGGTTATATCCCTTTGCCTCGACTTTCGTGGCAGTGTCGGCCGCGCTCATCGATTGAACCAGCCGCTTTTCCTGGGCTTGTCATCGCCGGATTCGGTGCCCGTGGGTCCACCAACCTCCGACGCAGCAATCGCGCTCGCTGGTAGAACGGTCGCTGAGCCGTCGGGGATCGGATTTGGTAGCGGAGCCAGAACGATCTGCGCACGTTCCTCGGAAAGGCGCCGCGCCGCCGCTTCGATGCCAGAACTGGCCTTCTCTACAGACGTGGCAGCACGTCCTATGACCTCTGTTGCGCTCTCCAGGCGTCTCTCATGTGCAGTCGTCGACAACGATATATCGGCAAGCCGGTCTGCGACCGACTTCATGCTTGTCGTGTTCGTCTTGAGTGATGATATCACCTCGGAAAGCTTCTCGGCATTCTTCAAATGAGCGCCCGTCGCCGCTTTTGTTGCGGCGAGGTTCTCCTGGAGATGGCTAATTAGTACGGAGGCAGCCATGTTCCCCGTTTCCGTCGCAGCGGCGATGGCTTCCCAGCGCTGAAGCGTAGCATCAATGGTTTGGGTGGAGTTTTCGGAAGCCAAGGTCGCGGCGTCGAGTTTCGTCGCGATCGCGCCGAGGGTCGTATTTGTTGCCTTGAACGGAGCAATGGCCGCAAGGATCTTCTTGACGGTCTCTTTCGTTACGGCGGCGTTGCCGTCGATCGCTTTGGCATGTTCGGTCACGATGGCCTGCAGGGATTCGACGACGGGCGTGACCTCGATCTTGAGAATCTCATCCGGCGATCGGGCATCTCTGAACTTCTGAATAACGCCATCGACTGCGTCGCCCAGCTTGTTGGTTCGCTCCTCGATCGTAGACACTGAGCCTTGTAGCTGCTCGCTCATTTCAGCGACCATGGCAGCATTGCGAGCGGCGTAATCGCAAATTTTTTTGTGCGTGCTGTCCAGCGTCGAGCTGAGTTTATCGGACGCTTCTTGGATCGATTTCGTCGCTTGCAGAGCCATGGATTCGATCGACGCGCGAACGGCTTCGCCGCTCTTTTCCGCCTGGCGCGCAATCTCCTCAAATCCTTCGACGAGCATCTGATGACTGGTGCGTCGGTAGCTCGAAAACTCCATGGCGGACGTGTCGAGTTCGGTTCGGACACGTCGTGTCATCTCAGCGAGATCGTACCGAACCGCCTTTTCTATATCGACCGGATCACGGCGCATCTGGTTGAAGAGAATGCGAAGCGAAATCCCCGCGATCGTCGATGAGATGGCAACCCCGAAGTTCCTAACGACGTCCTCGATCGAGGCTTCCCCGGTGAACTGATAAAGGGATACGCCGAGACTGGTCAGGGTGAACAGGAACCCCATGTAGTAGAGGTTGTCGCCCGCCTGCTCGTTGTGAAGGCTAAGGCCCGCCGCAAAGAACGAAATGACGAAGTAGATCGCCATCATACCGAGCGGGATCAGCGTGATGGTGACTGTGTCAACGCCGTAAAGCTTCCCAAACCAGATGATTGTGGAACCGACAAGCGTCATCAACGCAAACAGCATGATGGGGCCGTTGGTCCGGATCGAGCGTCTGATGTCCATGCCGGCACCCATTATTCCACTCCCGCCAATCTCTCGTAACCGATCCACTCGCCGCCATTTGCGGCCACCCATTTGAGCCAGAAATCGGGAAGCTCGTTCAGCGGCTTGGTATTCTCTCTTTGAAAGGCGAACACTTTGACGCCGACGCCATCGAGCGGACTTCTGAACTTGTCGCTTGCGCTGCTTTTCTCGAAGGCGGCGTAGTCCGTGCCGGACTTGTAGATGGAGAAGGCCGCAGTGTGCTCGACCATATCCGAGGCGACGATTAGGGTCTTAGGTTTGTCTTCGAGTTTGGCGTCGGAAAAGCTCTCCACCACGATGCGCTGAATGCCTGCCATGATCGGCGATTGCTTCCCCTCGGAGCCTTCGCCAAGTAGCTCGCCAATATTCTGGAGAGGCTTGTTAAAGCCTTCCTCCCACCGCATTTGAATCCGTTTGCGGTTAGATACCAGCTCGTCGGCGTCAGCACCGTCGCCTGGATTGCAGCCTCTATAGGTGCGGGTCAGGGCGCCTTCGCGGTCGGTGAGCGCATAGACCTCGATCAGTCCACCCCTTTCGACATCCGTAATCGTCTTCTGAAACTGCCGCTTCAAATCGACCTTGGTGATATCTGCGATTGGGTCCGTCGTATCTAGGAGAACGGCCGTGATGGAAGTCGGACCGGTCGTCGGGCAATATTCTGCATTCAGGGGCGGAAACTGCTCCGATCGATCGCGTAGATAGAAGTAGCCGACCACTGCTCCGATCATGATCAGAACAAGCAAGACCGCCCCCATTAGGCCACCGAACGATACGTCGGTCTGCTTTTTACGCCGCCTTCTGGCCATTGGTATTCTCCGAGAACAGATCGTCGAGCTGATGATAGGCGATGACGGCACTCTCGAACTCTTGTCCGATCTGCTGCATCTGCCCCGCAAGTTCGCTTTCAGCCGCCTTTATCTGTGCCGCCAGCTCCTTGTCGTTCCAATCGTCGCCGGTATCGATAACGGGTTTTCTGCGCTCGAGGACGAACTGCTGTGCGAAATATTTCGGCGCCGCCTTGGTCCTGGCCTGTCGATTGGCGTCACGATAGATGGTGAGAAGCTTTCTTGCGCAAGTTTCGAGACGATCCTGCTGTTCGCTGAACAGACGCACGATCCGGGCGCGGTTTTCGATGATGGACGCACATTCGCGGCGCCGGATAGTGAGGTCACGGATGATCGTCTCGACCTTAGTGTTGTGGTCGTCGCGGATTTCTTTCAGCTCTTCGATCAGCTCCATTTTGTGGTCGACATAGTTCTGCCGCGCCTTGACGTACCGGGTATGGACGCCACCGTAGCCAGGATAGATGTCGCGAATGCTTAGGACGTCGAACAGCGCGATTGCGGAGAACATGAAGCCGGTCGCGAACAGGATCCATGAATCAATATCCTTCAGGAACAACGGATCTGTCTTGAGACGTGTCATGACGGCAGCGCCGATTTGAGAGGCCGTGTCGGAAGACGCTTCTCGGTAGTGAGCCATGGCGAGATTGACGCCGAGCGCGAGGCAGAGCCAAGCGGTGATCCCCATCAATCCAACCAACTTACGAAACAGTGAGCGATGAACGATGTTGGGAACGAAGAGCCAGGCCAAGAGCACGGTGCCACAGACGTTCGCAACGGCGAACCCGAACGCCAGGCCGACGCCTCCCACGAGACCTTGGTCGCTGCCTTGGGCCAAATAGATGCCGTTGACAACGGTTTCGCCCACGAGCAGCGCCAACACCACAATCCACTTTATGATGGTCGCCATTTCGGATTTCGTCTGTGCGACCCGTTTGAGGCGGTTACCTTTCCTGAACTCCGCCAGTTCGTCATCAGCCTCTCTAAGGCTTCGGCGGAGCCCGAACAGTTCGTCGCGCCCGCCGGCAACTTCTGCTCTGAAGTCCGTAAGGCTCGAAATGTTGGCCTGACGGATCCTTCCAAAATGCCCATTGAAGTCGAGGTTCTGCATGCGCGTGGCGTACGTATGAAGCTGATCCTCAAGAACCTGATAGGAATCGTCGCGTTCGGTCTCCACGCGGCTGGCCACGGCTTTTTCAACTTCGTCAAGAGCCTGGGCAGATGATGCCGGTTTTTCCTCAGCTCCGTTTTCGGCGCCCTTTTTGACGAGCTCCATCGTTTTCGCGAGCTTCTCAGCGTCAAGTGGAGGAAAAGGGTCCGTGGTGATCCGGAAATCGTGGTTTGATTCACGAACGCTATCGATGAGGCGGTTCAGTGCTTCGAAGGGTTTGGCCATATCAATTCACAAGGGTTTCGTTGTTTCTAACATAAGGCAGGCAATGCGGTCTGATCATTCGTGACCCCATAGTGGAGCTCGCCAGCCGGCCGCAATGGCTTCTTCTTCGGTGCAGAACCATCGCTCGCCCTTTGCCACATCGATTCTTGTCTTTCCGTAGTCCTTGGACCAGGGGACATGGTAGATTCGCTCGTGTTTGCGGTTGATGTTTCCCTTTATGGGGCAGGCGCGATCAGGGGCGGCGGAGAGCGATGATTTCCATTTGTGCGCTCTGAAATCCCAAGCCGTTTCGGTGGGGGCCTGCCAGATGCCGACGCCCCGACGGCGGGCCGCGTCTTCGGCTTTGACGTAGTCTTGCGAATATTTGCGAAATGCCCACGCCATCCCTTGTTCAATCATCAGCGCATTGATTTCTACGCCGGCCGCAGTGCAGACAGCAATCGTCCGACCGTATGCGTCGTGGCCACGGTCATCGCATTCGACTGATTTTCCGCCGGTGAGTTCCTCCATCACCCGGATGGAATCCTGTCCACATTTCCATGAGCCACCGTCACGGCCCGCGCACACCTGCGCGGCTTCCGGTGCATCGATGCCATGCAGGCGATAACGGATTCCGCCAACGTCCAGGGTGTCTCCATCGACAACGTGAACCGGCGATCCGGCAAAAGCTTGAATCGACTGCGGCATAAGTATCGCCACGCAAAAAAATAGAATTTTCAACATTGCCCCCAACGTCCCGCGGGAGACGCTAGAGCAAGTTGGTTGTGATCTCAACAAGATAAACAATTTCAGGGTGATATCACCTGGAAGATTCCCCGCGCGGGCGCCGGGGTTCACGGGGCCATGAGTGGGCGGTCGGTATTAGCGACTGTTGGAGTACGTGCGGAATACGATTAGTCGCCAGCAACGACAGTTCTGCTCGTCGTCCAGCCGGTTCCGCCATCCTCAATCTGAACACGATTCAGCCTGCTCGTTGCTCGTTCACCTTGATTGGAAAATCGCTGGCAACGACCGAAAGGATCGGATGTTGAGTGCTTGGACAATCACAGCGGTTGACATTGGTGGCAGTGTACATCCGGGTTGAGGCGCGAGCATGAGAGTTCGCGTGCTATTCGATCTCGCAATCGACAGTAAGCTTCGAGGATGCAATCTCGTTAAAATTAAGATCGGCACCATTGTCTCGGCCATGAAATTCGAACCCGCGCTATGGTTGTTCAGCAAAAAACCGGTCGCCCGGTACAATTCGAGATCACGACAGAAGTTCGGGCAGGCCTACTCGCGTGGCTCCAACGGAGAGGCGGAACGATTGACGATTACGCCTTTCCCAGCCGAGTCGACCCAACCGATCATCCAAGCACCCGAGAGTATGCGCGATTGGTCGATGAATGGGTGACAGCGATCGGACTGGGGCGCGAAGACTACGGTACGCACTTCGGCGAACGAAGGCCGCGATGATTTACAAGGCAACGGGCAATCTTCCGGCGATCCAAATATTGTTAGGACATACCAAGATTGAAAATACGGTCAGATACCTTGGTATCAACATCGAGGATGCACTGGAACTGGCTGAGCATATCGAGATTTGACACAGTGCGGCCCCGTATTCAGCGGGGCCGCACCTTCTACGCCGGCGGCTTCGCGCCTTCTAAATCGTCGTTCAGACCGAATCCCGGATTCCCTAAACGCAGATGGTCTGCTCAAGTCGACTTGATGGCGATTCATGGGGGCTTGTGGACGGTCGCTCTTTCAATGAGAAGCCGACCTGACGAACATCCATCGAGAGACCGCACGCGCTGCGAACGCGACCTACGACGACTAGCCGCCGCCGGGTCAATCTCGAAATCCGAGCTCGCGCGGGTCATGTAAGTTTACGATGCGCTGTAAATTCGGCATGCCGGACGCCGGATATTGGGGAAAACTTTCTGGAGCATGTTCCCAGGCCAGTTTGAACGTCTAGTACTGATCTAGTGGTTGGATTTGGGGAGTTAAGACGTGACGGAAGAGAGTTTAGCTCCAACCTTCAAGTCGCACCGTGATTACTATCATTTCCGACGCGAGGTCGTGACGTCACGTCGTTTCATTCGGTCTCCGGAGACGGAAGCATTTCTGCAAGCCGTCGCGGCGACCTGTCATGCCCGAGAGAGTGTCGTCAACGTGGGCGCGGGATTAAAGCGCGCCCAAGTGGCACATGGCCTGAGTCCGATGTATCAAACCAGCGAAGACGGTGAAGACATCTACATCGACGATATCGAGTGCGCAGCCAACAAGGCCCGCATGATGCCTTTGCGTGACCGGGCCGGCGACGGGCGCGTGAACCCCCGCGGCATACCCTGTCTCTATATGGCGACAAGCGACGCCACGGCAGTATCGGAAGTCAGGCCTGCCATCGGCGCTTACGTGACCGTCGCCCGTTTGAAATGCTTGCGCGAATTGAAAGTGATCGACTGTAGCGTTCTCGCGGAAAAGCAGTTCATATACTTCAAAGAGCCAGAACGCGCGGAGATGGAGAAAGCCGTCTGGTCGGATATCGACAGGGCATTTTCAGCGCCGGCCGATAGGTCCGACGATGCAGCGGAGTACGCTCCCACACAGATCCTCGCGGAATTGTTCCGCTCCCTCGGTTACGACGGCGTGGCGTACAAAAGCGCGTTCGGCGAGGACGGCTACAATGTTGCAATTTTCAATATCGACGATTTCGAAGTCGGGAGGTGTCGATTGTTTCAAGTAAAAGACATTACGCACAAGATCACGCTGCAACCCGACTGATGTCGGCAAATGGGGCGCACAGGTGCCACCGCTCCGGGACGACCAATGGCAGTTTTCAGAGATCCATGCATCACCTCTTGACGACCAAAATGGGGTCGTGAGCTGCCGATCGGCAATGCGCCTTCCTTTCGGTCATAAAACTACTCTTGATGCGCACCTTAAAGCAGACATTGCCCATCGTGACGACATGGCACAGATGACCCATCAGCAGAGAATTCAGTCGGCTCTTCCCGCTAATGTCGAAGTCGTTGAAAGCCGTCGTTGTGCAGCCATCGGCGAATGGTGATCGACACCATGCAGTTTTCTAGGGCGCATCGTCGCGGCTGACGAAACATTCAAGATGAGGCATGTATTCGAGATAGTCTCCCTGGTGCTTGTCGCAAGGGTAATCAGCGACGAAGCAGCCATGGCCGCATAACTTAACGAAATGCCCTCCGGCAAACCTGGCGCGGTTCAATCCCTTAAGTGGGCGTAATTATAGGTGGCATTTCCTTTGTTGCCACAACCTCGCACTTCCTTCCTTCTCCTGAAGGGTGGGGTGATCGAAGGCGGCTCGGTTTTTCCCTTAAGTGCGTGGTAATTGATTTGAGCGTGTGAGTGTCCGTTTTTCGACGTCGGATATCGGTTGCAGTTCAGTTCTCAATATGCGGTTATGGCGCTGGGGTTACTAACCCTAAGATTTCGGAAAGCCAAATGACCGAAGGAGAAGACCAATTTCTGAAGCGATCGATCCAGAGTACGTAATCCACCGTCCGTGGCTTGGAGACCTCTACGAAAATGGCATCGAAGGCCGCCGCGTCATGATCGTCGGCAACTCCCACTGGCTTGGCGAGGATGAGCCAGACGACAGAGAAGTTACCGAGGAGGTTCTCGAAAAGGTCGTCTCAGGAGAATACAATATCCCATTCTTCAACCACATCCGCGATTACTTCGGCTTCACGAGCCACTCTGATTTTTGGAGTCGAGTCCTATTCATGAATTATGCTCCGTGGGCGATCGGCGAAGGGGAAAAGCGATACGCTCACCTGAGCGGGCCGATGGTGCCAGTCGCGAAGTCACGGCTTGAGGATGAGATTGCCAAACATACGCCCGACGTGGTCTTTGTATTCAGCAAGAAAATTCAGTGGGCGCTACCGGATATGACCTATGAGGAGATTGACGTCCCTCTCGCTGGTTCGCGACTGGGTGTATTGCCGACCACCCCCTCCACCCGCATCTTCCTTCTGAGGCATACGCAGGGCGCCCCAAAGCGAAAGATGATCGAGACGGTAGCGGCAGGACTCGACATGCCCTCTCCATAGACAAAGGAAAGCAGCTCCTTCTTGTCTCGTCCCCGCATTCTAACGCGGTCGATGTTGCGAGGTAGGTAAGCGCCGGTCTGATGTCGAAAGGCGAAGGAACCGGGGGACGAAGAAGGTAAGAACGCTATGTGAGACTGGAGCGCTTCGAGATGAAGGTCTGCGGTAGCCGCTGCCGTTTCGTGGCGTAGCGGCGTACCCTCGTGGTCTGCCGTAGCCGTGCCTTGAGGGCGTCGATGAACAGTGCCTCGCGGCCAGGCAGGTAGGAGGCGTTTCGGGCTAGAACAGCTCAATTAGATAGTCCAGTAATGCGCGAACGGCGGGGTTGGTGCGGCGTCTCTCGGGCCAGACTGCCGTGATGTTGTGCCGCTCCACGGCGAAGTCGGACAGGATAGCGACCAACTCTCTTCGCCTGAGCCAGGGAGCGGCCATGAAGGCCGTTGCCATTCCGATGCCAGCGCCTGCGGCGATCGTCGCTAAGCCAGCCTCGCTCGCATCCGCGATCACGCCGGAGGACGGCACGATTTCGATCTCACGATCGCCAATCCGGAAAGGCCAGCGAAACACCTGGCCGGTGTTTTGGTAACGCAGATTTACCGTCTCGTGCGCTTCCATGTCATCGGGGTGTTTTGGTGTGCCTTGCAAAGCCAGATACGCGGGCGAAGCGTAGCAACAGAGCCGATGGGGCGAGAGCCGTCGCGAGATAAAGCGCCACCGGATCACCCGAAGACCCGGATCGACTGAAGTCGGCGATCCGGGCCAAAGCCGAAAGAACGTCATCATGCTGATCGTGACGGGGCGCATGTACGTCGATCATCTTGAGCTCGCCCAGTTCCTCCGCGATCTGGAAGTGCTTGCGGCAGCAATGCGACACCGTCGCGGCCACATCGCGTATGACTCCGCGGTGGCCGACCCGCTGGCCGGACGATTGCTCGTTTCGGAGCGTTGGTCAGATCAATCCGCGCTCAGCGCTCACCTCGATGCCGTCGACACCGTGGCACTCGTCAGCCGATGGCAAGGTCGGATGCGCGGAGACGTTCGCAAGTACGATGCCTTGAACGAACGCGATGCCACGGAAACATAAGTTGGGTTGAATCTGCTATTGGCCGAACTTCGAAAACTGTAGCTCATGCCCATGTCTGCTTTCGCGTTTACGCAACCGACTTCAGACTGTCCGCTGTCGGCCCCATTGCGGTCCTTCGGGTGCCTGCTCCCTAATTCTAAGAGCCGCCGTTCGTTTCAGTAATCTCCGATTGTTTCTGTAGGCTCATTACGGCACACATGCTTCCGTCAGTGTGGATGCCACTTGTTTACTCAGATGGAACCCTTGAGGTCCCCCCTAGTCATTGCTCTCCTTTGCGCACGCATTCGAGTCCACCCAGCGTGGATGTTGATTTGATTCTTCGTTCCGAAATAGCGCGTACTTAGGCTAAATCGATTGGATGCGCGGTAATCAAAATAGGTGGTAGGCCGTCTCCGTGATCATTCCAAACCGTCCTAATGCAATAACTGCGGCCATTCGGCATCCCGACAAAGCAGTCAACGACCAGCTTTATTCCGAACGCATGTTTCTCTACTGAAGCGACAGGATTGCAAGCAGCGTGCTCTCGCATCGTTTCCTTAAATGACTCAATGTCTTCGCTTTTGTGGCCAACGCCTTCAAAAAATTTGGCCTTCGCCGCTCCTATTGGATGGTTGCTGTTGAGAAGGTAGTCAGCGACCTTATTATCGGCGATGCGAAGTTCTTGGGGGTTCCCAATCCACGATTGCTGGCCTAGTGGCTGCCGAGGCGGGGTGTCATGCATCGATCGGCTCCAGATCACTCCCGAACACCGTTACTGTCAGGGCCGGGGCAAGCGAAACCTCAACCTCGTATGCATCTCGCGACGGATAGCTATCGACGATGACTCCTTCGGTGCCTGCGGGAATATCCGTTCTCGCGGCCGTGAAGGCACGCCGCAGCCTGACTAGGGAATGTGCGGCAAACCGATGGCCCGCTCTCCTCCGGATAATGTCCTCAATTTGATGGGGAGCAAACGCTACGTCCCAATCCCAGCGACCGAAGCCACCTGAAGTATTGATTGCCCTGATCCACTCGTCGAGCGCGAGCCTCTTTGCCTTGTCCTGCGGGCTGTCAGTGCCCTTGACTTCCAGCGCCAGCATCGTCCCACCTGTGAGGCGGACGAGGAAATCCGGAACATACCGTCGCCGTGAACCGGCCCACATGTAGTAGATCTGGAAGCCGAGATGATCGTTCTTGGCATAGGCGATGACGTCGTCGCGCTTCTCGAAGATGTTCGCTGCATGTCCCTCCCAGGATGAGTCTCCGACCAGGTCGCTGATATGCGACTTGGTGGTAGGAAAGCACGGCTTGGTGGTGTACCAGGTCCGCATCTGGCCGGTGGCGCCGATCGGGTTTTCCTCGTCGAACACCGGCGTCAGACGTTCCGTGTTCTGCTCGGTCACGTTGCTCAGAACATGCTGAACGACAAGGTCGATGTTCAGTGCGATCAGAATCCGCCGCCGAAGCGGGTCGGAGTGGAACAGCGACGGAATGTCGAGGCGGTCGGAGTGGAGGAACGCCTCGACGATCCTGACCAACTGCGCCGCAAGATACTCATGGTTACCCGAAAAACCGTGGCTGAGTTCGGCGAAGGCCTTCCGCGCTGCCTGAAAGACGAGACGTTGCAGACGAAAGCCGTCAGGCAGTTTCTCGAGGTCGATGGCTGTCACCTTGCCCATGTCGGTCGCGCCGCCGAGCGCGGGGGCCAATTCCGCGCTGATTGGCGTGCTGGCAGGGTCGAGCACGAGCCGTGCTACCTTGCCCCAGTCCATGGCAAGCTGCGGCCTCACGACCGTTTCAACCCGCAGCACGTTCGGCCAGCGAAGTTCCAGGTGGGTCCGCTCGGGCAGGACTTCGATCTGAGTGGTTGGCTTCGGAGGCGGCGGAGCCTCCCCGCCTTCGCCTGTTTCCGAAATGGAAAGCGGCACACCGAAAACGTTGACGTATTCGGGCAGGAACAGACCATTCTCGTCCGTGTCATAGGACACCCGACGCAATCCGCGCCCGACGACCTGTTCGCAGAGCAACTGTGAGGTGAAGGCCCGGAGACCCATGATATGCGTGACGTTCTTGGCGTCCCATCCCTCCGACAGCATCGCAACCGATATGACGTTCTGCAGATCCTGTCCGGCCGCACCCCGCTTTCCGACGTTGTCCACGATCTCACGCAGCAGTTCTTCCTTCTTCAGGGCGCGGAGCTGCTGGCGGCGGGTCTCGGGGATGGTCGCAGCGTCGATGATTGCCTTCAGCCGCGCCTCGTAATCCTTGTCGGAGGTCGCGGTCTCGCCGATCTCAGCCTTCTCCAGCACCTTGGAATCGACCCGGAGCGTCCGGGTCGGCGCGTGCAATTCCGGCCAGTGCGCGTCGCCCTTGTTGAAATAGGTCTCGATGCGGGCTGCGGTTTCAGTGCGGTTGCAGACCGTCAGCATGACCGGCGGGGAATGATGCCCGGCCTCCTGCCATTGCGCCCGGGTTTCCCGCCAGTCGGCGCCGAGCAGCGTATAGGCGTCCTGGACCAGCTTCGGCAGCGCCTCATGCGCTTCGGCCTTGCGGTTAAGATCTTCGGAAACGGTCGGGTCGCGGTAAATGTGGTAGAGTTTCGAGCGCAGCGTCTTCGCATCCGGAACCGCATCGTCCCTGACCACCACGCGCGGAGTCTTCACCAGCCCGGCCTCGATCGCGTCGTTCAGGCCAAAATCCGAGATGATCCAGTCGAACAGCGCCGTATCTGTGCTCTTCTTACCCGTCGGCGCGAAGGGCGTGGCCGACAGGTCGAAGCAGCGCTGGATGCGCCGGGTCTTGTGGATGCGGTCGAGCCCCTCAATCCAGCGCGTTGCCTCGTCGAGGTCGATGCCATGCTCCTCGGCGTGCTTCTTACTAATCTTCACCTCGGGCGGCTTACGATAGGCGTGGTGCGCCTCGTCGTTGATGACGATGATGTCCTTGTGCGCCGCCAGCTTGCCCAGCACGCGCCGTGTGAAGGCCTCGTCGGATTCGCGCCCCTTCTTCACCACCGAGCGGTCCGCTTCCTTCAGCGGCATCAGCGTGTGCCAGTTCTCGATCATCACCTCCGCCTGGTTCAGCTTCTGGCGCAGGGCCTCGGACGGGCACAGATTGAATTCGTCGTAATAGCTGCCCTCGCTGGGCAATAGCACCCGCAGCCGTTCCTTCACCGTCAGGCCGGGCGCCACAATGAACACGGCGCGGCTAAAATCCTTGTTCCGCTTAGGATAGGTCAGGGCGTTCAGCACCTGCCAGGTGATGATCATCGCCATCACCGTGGTCTTGCCCGCGCCCGTCGCCATCTTGTTGCAGAGCCGCTCCCAGACGCCACCATCGCCTGGGATCGCGATGCCCTGTTTATAGGCCTCGGCGCCTTCGACCCACCAGATCAGCGTCTCGATGGCCTCAAGCTGGCAGAAATAGAACGGATGGTGTCGCGCTTCGCGGTCGTGCCAGTGCTCCAACAGTTTGCGGGTGACGATGGTCACACCGGGCCAGCCGTCCGCGCGCCACTGATCCACGCGGGTGCGGATCGTGTTCACCAGGTCCAGCACCTCGGTGCGCTTGGTGTTGTTGCGCGCGTCGAAGACCTCGTAGCTTGCTGGCCGCCGTTCAGACTTGATCTCCAGCTTGCCGCCCTTGGCCTCGACCCAATGTTGCGCCGGTGAGACGAAGGGCGAATTGATGATGAGGGACATGGGCTTATCCCTCCAGCGACATGATCTTGAGTGACTCGATCCCGCGGTCGTCCACGATCTTGACCGCAATGCGCCGGTTCTCGCCCGCCTCGAAGGGCAGCGAGACTGCGCCGTGGAACTGCTCCAGCAGGTCGTCGTCCAGTTCAGCCCGCACGGTCTTGCGCAGGCGGTTCCAGCCGCCCTTGGCATCTGCCATCGGGAAGAACACCTGATGCGGCATCAAGGATCGGTTGTCGTAATCCACGTCCAGCGACCACATGGCGATCTGCTTAGTGCCGCCCGAAACCAGATCGCCTTTGCGCGGATCGAAATAGTCGAAGCCGTTGACCTGAACCTCCCACAACCCGTCCTTGCGCTTGCGCAGTTCCACATCGGGCTGGCCCATCAACCAAAAGGACTGGTTGGAACTGCGGCCTTTCTTAAGATCCTCAGTCAAGAGGTCGGTGTTCATCTGCGCCTTGAGAAGCGTCACGCCAGGCCAGTTCACCTCGTCGATGTCCTTCGCGGCCTCCGGGTCGAAGGTGAAGGCGCAGAACAGGATGAATTTCGGCGACGGGCGCAGCGTCTCGGCCTCGGTCAGCGCCAGTTCCACCTGCCGCTGCTCCAGCGCCGCGTGTTCGGGGCCGAAGCTGACGACGACGCGTTCGCCGGTCTCGGCAAGCGATCCGCTGGCGTGGATGTGTTTCAGCCCTGGCAGCGTCTCGAACTCGGCGAAGCGGAGCATGGCGCCGCCCTTGCCGCGCACGCCGGTCTTCAGGAGTTCGTCGCGCCACAGCGCCTGGCGCGAGGTCTCGCCGGAGCGGGCGACGGTCTCATCAGCGTCTTGCGGCGGGATGCTGTCGTCGAGCGACAGGACGGTGGGCGCCGGCACCGCCTCGACCGAGAAGGGTCCGCAGATGCGCAGCTTGGATTTGTCGATGCGCGGTTTGTCGTAGAGCGTTTCCTGCTCGGCATGGTCGGCGATGGACTGGTCCATGCGGCGCTGCATCGCCTGCCGTGCGGTGTGGAAGGCATCGAATGCCGTGCGGGCAGCCTTGGGCCAATCGTCGGGCCAGCCGAAGGGCACCTCCCATTCGTGCAGGGTGTCGCCCTTGGCGAAGTCCACCGACTTGCCCTTGCGCGCGCCTTGAGCGGGCTTGATGGGCTTCGGCGGGGCAGCCGTCAGAGCAGCGTTCAGGTCTGCCAGCGCCGCCGCGATCTTCGGGTTATCCTCGCTGTAGATCGTGTCGATGTCGGGGTTGTTGGCGATGCTTTTGAGCGTGATGTGCGGCACGGTTTTATAGTCGAAGCCGCCCCCCAGCCCCTCATGCGGATAGCGCAGCGCATAGTAGTCGAAGCTGGCGGTCATCAGCCGCTGCTTAGCCAGCGTGATCGCCACGCGGGACGTGTCGCAGGTGATCCAGCGCCGCCCCCATTTCTCGGCGACAAAGGCGGTGGTGCCGGAGCCACAGGTGGGATCGAGCACCAGATCGCCGGGATCGGTGGTCATCAGGAGGCAGCGTTCGATGACCTTCTCTGATGACTGAACGACGTATACTTTGTCGGCCATGAAGCTCGGCATAACGTCCCCCCAATAGTCATTGTATGGGAAAACGGGGTAGTCATCCAAATAGCGCACGTAGCCAGCACTTTGAGCACCTGCCTCGATGCGCCCTGCTTTCATGAGCCTTGCCATGCCAGATTCGTTGGTTTTCCAGGTCGCATCCATGGATGGCGTCACTGAAAAACCATCGACCTCAATTGGAAACCAACAGGCAGCACCTTCGCCCTTTTGACGGCCGCCGCTTTGGCTTGTGATATTATCTCTGCAATAAATGCGCCCCTGATCAGCATTCGCGGCGGTAAGGCGTTCGCTGCTTCCGTTAGAGCGTTTGAGCTTATTATATCCGGAGCCCCCAACCTCGCCCGGACGTTTTTCTCGAAGTGGCGCCCGGTATTTTGCGCCTCCGGGTGACTTGGAATACCAAAGAATGTAGTCGTGAACACCAGCCAGCTTTTCGCCGGTTGTAGTCGACGTTTTCACAAATGTGATCAGTGAGACAAAGTTCTTGGTGGTGAATAGCTCATCGAGGATTTCCCGAACATGGTGCAAATTCTCATCCGAAATCTGCACGAACACCGACCCGCTCTCGGTCAGCAGTTCCCGCGCCAGCATCAGCCGGTCGCGCAGATAGGTGAGGTAGGAGTGGATGCCGAGTTCCCAGGTATCCCGGAACGCCTTGATCATTTCGGGTTCCTGGGTGAGGTCTGCATCCGAGCGGTCCTTCACGTCGCGCTTGTTGGTAAAGGGCTGGAAGTTCGACCCGTATTTGATGCCATAGGGCGGGTCGATGTAGATCATCTGCACCTTGCCCCCCATGCTCTCCTTGGTCAGGAGCGAGTTCATCACCAAGAGGCTGTCGCCCGCCACCAGCCGGTTCGACCAGCCTTTTTCGTGATGATAGAAATCGAGAGCCTGGCGCAGCGGCAGATTCTCGAATGGCGCAGCAAACAGGTCCGGCTGTCGCCATTTCGTCGCCGCGTCCTTGCCCTTCAGACGCTTTGCCGCCTTAGCGAGGATCGTCGCCGGGTCCACCCGTTCATGGACATGGAGCGAGACAGTATCGACCGCGACGCTGGTCCGCTCAGCCTTACCCGTCCAGTTGAGATAGGGCGCCTGCAGCCGCTTCAGTTCCTGCAGTGCGTCTCGCATTCGCTCCGGATCGTCGCTGGCCAGCGCATCGTCGATGAGCCGTTCGATCCCGGCCCGCGCCGAGTCAAAATTCAGCACTGGGTCGAGATGCGGATCATAGGCCCAGACCGTCTTGTCGCCATCCGGATCGGTGCCGGCATGGACCATGCCCACCTCGGGGTTGTTCACCCGCGTCTCGCCGTGGCGGTAGGACAGCACCTGCACCGGGCCGTCCGGCCGGCGCGCGACCTTCTTCCCAGCCTTAGCCCGTCGCTGACGCGAGGCGGCTTCTTCGGTATGGGTCAGTTCGAACCCGTCGTCCTCGTCGCTCTCATCCTCGTCCAGATCGCCATCCTCATCGTCCGGTTCACCTGTGACACGGAAGATCGACCCGCCACGTCCGTTGCCACGCCCCAGCACGCCCTCATCTATCAGCGCATCGCGCACGGCGATGTAGTCGTCTTCGGCAAGGTCCGACATATGCTCGCGCAGCAGCGCCAGCATGGCCCCGTCGCCAATCGTGGAACCATCTTCGGGTGTCAGGGACAGGATCAGGTTGGAAATATCAGACATGGGGGCCAGGAACTCACGAAACCGTCTTGTTTTCCATTACCTATCGCGATGGTTGTCAGTTTGCACCTAGGAATTTAATTTCCTCATGCCCGATCGAAGATCAGAAGGCGAGCGAGTATGCGAACGCCGGTTCGGCGAAGCTGCAGCGCAGTATCGAGGGTTGTCGCAAATGGCCGCTAAGGGCCATAAGTGACGCCGCTCCAGTCAACGCGGAACGTCTGCTTTGCCCGCTGCCCTCCAACAAATGGCCTGACCGGTTGCGGCCTTAAGCTGACGTGGGGGCTGGGCCGTTAACCGACTGCTTGCGTCCACACGTTTGTCCTTGAGTTTTGGACCGGCGACTTCATGTATTTGTTGGTTTCGGTTGCCCCCACGATCCTGGTCTCAATAAAGACAAGGAGGTGTCTCATGGAAAAGAAGAAGTCGCTGTGGAGCCTGTTGAATCCGATGACATGGCTTTCAGCCATTTTCGGGCCGATCCTGCGATTTTTCGGGATGCTCTCGCCACCTGCGACGGAGGGGTTCCAGAATATTCAAAGAGAAGACGTCGAAGAGGCAGCCGAGAACGCGAAGCGGACTGAGGAGGCGATCGACGCGATCATGCAACAGATGTCGCCTGCAGAAGTGGTTCGAGCGTACGGTCGCGCAAATGCCGAGACCCGTGCAACGATGGATCTGTCTGCGCTTGATCTCAAGGGTCAGGACTGGCTCCTCAGCCTTTCCGACGAAGATCTCGACCTGCTCGGCATGTCGACGACGGCTGCTTGCGCAAGGAGCTTGGAGGCCAAGGCTGTCCTGCCTGCCTATCGTTCTCCTCAGCCTGAGTCAGAAGCGCCCAAGATCTTGTCGATCCCGAGCGCGGAAGATGAGGACGATTGGAAGCACAAGTACGTCTCCGAAAAATTCAGGCAGGTACAGCGGGAGCTTTGGCTATCGCCCAGCGTTCCCAATCCGGAGCCGCGTCACCTCCCCAGCACACTGCATTGACACCCAGTCAGCCTTCATCTTGAAACCGCCCGAGGTCACAGCCGGGCGGTTTTCGATTTCGTACTTGCGGATAGCGTCCCAAAGCTCCGGGATCTCGTTGAGAATCCCCCCCCAGCGCACGGCCATAGCCTCGTCGGAGAGATTGTTGCGGGAATCCATCTCAGGCAGCTCCGCGATCACGGTTGCGTTCGATGTGCGCCTGACGCTGCGCCAGCGCGACCCGCAGACGGCGGACTTCGGCCTCCAGGCTTGCCACGTGACGTACGGCACGCATAGCAACGCGGCCCAGCTCGTCAGAGCGACCGCGAGCTTCGACGAGTTCCGTCGCATATTTGTATGCGGCGCGGCGCTCCTTGCGTTCCTCGGCTGCCTGACGGCCCGCGGCGGCGGCTTCAGCGAAGGTGGAGGCGATGCCCATCGTGATGAGCGTGAGCTCTGCGGCGGCGGCTCCGGCGGGGTTGCGGCTTGTGAACATCGACATACGCGGCACTCCTGATGAACTCGGGAGCATATCGATACACGGACCCGATTCGTTTGAGAGCCCGCAATCTCTTGGAAGAGTTAAGAGTTCACGATCGCACTCATGCAGAAGTCCGTGAGGTCAGCGAGGCAGCTTCCGGAGCGATGCCGAGTTGCTGCCGCGCTGTTTGCATCGCGTACACCGGAGGCATTCGGCGATCCGCGATAACAACGCCCGGATACCGAGCACTCGCCGGATGTCGCGGCGTGCGATCTGGCCAAAGCGACGGCAGCGCGGACACCAGCCGACGATGACGTACCATTCTGGCAGGCGATCGAGGGTATCGTACGCGGACATCGGCTCGCTTCGGCGACTGCCTTCTCCGACCGTGTATCCGACGTTGTTGGCACGCAGAAGATCGATGCCCTTCCTGTGCTTCACGACACCCGCTCATATTGCGGTTTCCACCCGCGCCCGATGCCCTTCGACATCAAGCTGCTCGCGATGTGGAGTTGGTCGCGCAGAAAATCGGCGTCAGCGAGCAATTCCCGGATCGCGGCGAGTGCATCGCCATCGAACGCCTTGAGTACAGATACGGCGAGATCCACGTCGGCAGCCGACTGGGTGCCAGTTTCTGCGTCCGGGATATCGAGAGCTAGCTGCTGAGCCATGAGAGCCTTCGTAGGAATGTTACCCACGTCAACGACTTTGTACCTGTTTTGTTCTAATTGCTTCAGAAGTCAAGCGGTGTCTTTCGGTCTGCCGTAGCGATCCGGATATCTCGTGACCTTGGCCTCGGTGATTCCAGGTTTACGGTCAACGGGATCTCGGTAGAGAGCGCGCGCGGTTTCGACTTGGATCCAGAATTCGGCGTCGTCCTCAAACATGTGACAATACCGAGCAGAGCGCTCTTCCGGCGGCAGCGCGAGCCAGTCGTCGTAGCAGACGATGTCGTCGCCGGATGGATCTCCGAGAATCCATCTCATGCGAAGCCAGTCGCGCAGAGTATCGTATTCGTCGTCGACCATGGTCAGGAGCCGTAGCCGGTGAGAATGATGGCGTCGAGGACCTTGCTTCTGGCTCCGCCGGCAGCAATCATAGTCATGCGTGCTTAGCTCAGTTGGTTAGAGCGGCCGATACGACGGTGTCGGAGGGTCTGCGGTTCGAATCCAAAACGCGCTTTTCGAAGACGTGACTGCTCAGCGAAATCGAGACGCCCTTGTGGCATAAGAGTAAGCAATCGGAAGGCGGCATGGAGAGATCCTGCCGCTTTTTCTGAGTCTTAGGGCTTGCCGTACCGAACCCGGGATTCCGACAAGTAGACGTGCAGCACGCGATCATCTGCATTCATCTCTCGTGTCAGGTCCATCTGCTCATCGACGTGCAAAGAAAGGAAGCGCTCGTACTCATCAGCGCGCGCCGAGTCGAACCCTTCGTCGAGCGGAAGCCACTTCAGCCTGAGCCTCGTTTTCAGTTCGCTTTCTTCTGCTTCGTTCATCACATACTCCGGATCAATCGGTGTCCGTGGTACCCGTTCGCCCTCGGCGTCGATCTCGAAACTTGCAGTAGGCCGTGTTCTGATGGCAGCGGTATAGAAAACGGTATGGCCTCGATCGGCAAGTTTGTGGACAAACGCTGATACCGCCTGATCAAATCGAAAACGGTATGAAAACGGTATAACTTGTACGAGAGGCTTGAAGTTACGGCGCCTTAGCTATCGCACCGCTTCGTAAACAACTGAATTCGCGAGGTTAAAATGGTGCCCGGAGGCGGATTTGAACCACCGACACGCGGATTTTCAATCCGCTGCTCTACCAACTGAGCTATCCGGGCATCCTGCCTTTGCGGGCAATGGTTCCGCTTTCAGAACCGTGGGGCGTTGGTTTCGCCCCGGAAGCGAGCGGGGTTATAACATCTTGTTCGGCGGTGTCCAGCACCAAATGACGTTTTTTCGACAGGAAAATGTCATTTGATGCAAATAATTGAAAAACAACGGATATCCCGCGAAAATCCGGGCGTTCTCAATCCTCGCCGTTGGCTTTTGATTCATCGTCGGCGACTGGAATCGCATAAGAGCCGGTCAACCATCTGTTCAAATCGACATTGCGGCAGCGGTCAGAGCAGAAGGGGTAGTGTTCGCGGTGCGACGGGCGCCCGCACTCGGGGCAGGGCACGGTCTTGCGCAGTGGCGCCACGTTGGAGGCGCCCTTGGTTTCGTCTGAGCTCATGGCCTTAGCCCTTCATCCAGCTGTCATGCACGTCGTAGCCTTCGCCTGAAAGCAGACTGACGGTCTCATAGAGCGGCAAGCCGACGACATTGGTGTAGGAGCCCACCAGCTTGACGACAAAGCTGCCAGCAATGCCCTGGATGCCATAAGCACCTGCCTTGCCGCGCCACTGGCCGGACGCCAGATAGCTGTCGATGTCGTGACTGGAAAGGCGCTTGAAACGAACCTTGGTGTCGATGACCTTCTGGCGCACCGTCTTGTCCGGCGTGATCAGGCAGACGCCGGTATAGACGCGGTGGCTGCGACCGGACAGAAGGTGCAGCGCGCTTGAGGCTTCGCTGACCAGTTCCGGCTTGCCAAGGATACGGCGGCCGACGGACACGACAGTATCGGCGGCGAGGATATAGCTCCCCTCCCAGCCGGGCTCGCCCTTGATGGCAGCGAGCGCAGCTTTGGCCTTTTCGGCAGACAGCCGCCAGGCGAGCGAGCGCGGATGCTCGGTGCGCTTCGGTGTCTCGTCGAGATCCATCGGCATCAGGCGCGCCGGCTCGATGCCTGCCTGCGCAAGCAGTTCGACGCGCCGCGGCGAGCCGGAAGCCAGGATCAGCTTATGTGTCAATGCCATCGCAACAGGGCCATCGATCTCGAGTTTGCGGCTGAGGCCGCACTGCGCTTACTTGAAGCGATAGGTGATACGGCCCTTGGTCAGGTCGTAAGGCGTCATTTCAACCAGGACCTTGTCGCCGGCGAGAACGCGGATGCGGTTCTTGCGCATGCGGCCAGCCGTATGGGCAATGATTTCATGCTGGTTTTCGAGCTGGACGCGGAACGTTGCATTGGGAAGCAATTCGGTAACGACGCCCGGGAATTCGAGGACTTCTTCTTTCGCCATGTAGGATATGTCTTTCTGTGCTTCGGTAGAGGCGCGTGCCGCGCCTTTTAAAAATTTGGCGGAAACTACACAATCGCCGCGGTTTTGTGAACAGCAGCGGCTTCATTTTCCGGTTTGGTCAGCGCCCTATGCCATCTTATCCGGCATTTGTCCAAGCAAACGATGCTTGAGCAGGCTGGCAATGTGATTTCGAACCTCGCGATAGGCCGAAACGATCTGCTCGCGGGTGCCGGTGGCCACCGTCGGATCCGGCGTTGGCCAGTAGACCACATCGATCGCCATCGACCGCGTCAGTTCCAGTGCCGCATGATGCGCTTCGGGCGCCAGCGTGACGATAAGATCGAAATAGTCGTCTTCCAGTTCGTCTAGCGTATGCGGCTGGTGCCGCCCTGCCGTCAGCCCGATCTCCTCCAGAACCACATCGACGAAAGGATCGCGCTCTCCGGGGCGAACCCCGGCCGACGCGACATAGGTGCCTTGTGGCAACATCGCCTTTGCCAGCACTTCCGCCATCGGTGAGCGGATCGCGTTCATGCCGCACATGAACAGCACCGATCCCGGCGATTTGACGCTCCGCTGCGGCTTGTTGGGGGAAGCAGCGACCGTCACCGTCATCCCCGCCAGTAGAGCACACACACCAGCGTGAACAGACGCCGCGCCGTATCGAAATCGAGTTTGATCTTGCCCGACAGCCTGTCCATCAGCGTCTGCGAGCCCTCATTGTGAATACCGCGCCGCCCCATGTCGATCGCTTCGATCTGGCTTGGCGTTGAGGAACGGATCGCCTCGTAATAGCTTTCGCAGATCATGAAATAATCCTTCACGATCCGCCGGAACGGTGTCAGCGACAGGATATGGGTGGCAACCCCCGCGTCGGTCTCGGTGGTAATCGCGAAAACCAGCTTGGAATCGACCAGAGACAGTTTGAGCCGGTAGGGGCCGCCGATGTGGCCGGCCGGCTCGAAGAAATTCTCCTCGATCAGATCGAAGATCGCAACCGCCCGTTCATGCTCGACATCGGGCGTCGAGCGGCCGATGGTTTCGTCGAGCAGGACATCGCAGAGACGGTGGCTGGATGTCATCCCTCGCCCCCGAGATTGAGGCGGATGGCAACCGAGCGCGCATGGGCTTCCAGGCCTTCTGAGCGGGCAAGCGCGATGGCGGCCGGTCCGAGATCGCGCAGCTGGTCGGCGCCGAGCCGCAGGATCGAGGTGCGCTTCATATAATCAAGCACGCCGAGGCCGGAGGAGAACCGGGCGGAGCGTGCGGTCGGCAGCACGTGATTGGAGCCGCCGACATAATCGCCGATCACTTCCGGCGTGTGGCGACCAACGAAGATCGCACCGGCATTGCGGATTTTCGGGATCATCGCATCGGCGTCGGCGAGGGCAAGTTCGAGATGTTCGGCGGCAATGCGGTTGGCGAGCGGCACGGCCACGTCAAAATCAGGCACCAGGATTACGGCACCAAAATCACGCCAGCTGGCGCTCGCCGTTTCCGCCCGGGGCAGGGTGCGCAGCTGGCGCTCGACCGCGGCCTCGACCGCGGCCGCAAAGGCTGCGTCGTCGGTAATCAGGATCGACTGGGCGCCAACATCGTGTTCGGCCTGGGCCAGAAGATCGGCGGCGATCCAGTCCGGATCATTGTCGCGGTCAGCGATCACAAGCACTTCCGAAGGGCCAGCGATCATGTCGATGCCGACAGCGCCAAACACCTGGCGCTTGGCGGCGGCGACATAGGCATTGCCCGGGCCCATGATCTTGGCGACCGGGGCGATGGTTGCCGTGCCATAGGCAAGGGCCGCAATCGCCTGGGCGCCGCCGATACGGTAGATTTCCGAGACCCCGGCCATGCGGGCGGCGGCGAGAACGGCCGGATTGATCACGCCACCATTGGCGGGAACGACCATCACGATGCGCTCGACACCCGCAACCTTTGCCGGCAGCGCATTCATTAGCACCGAGCTTGGATAGCTCGCCGTGCCGCCCGGCACATAGAGACCGACAGCATCGATCGCCGTCCAGCGCGAGCCGAGGCCGACGCCCATTGAATCCTCGTAAATATCGTCTTTGGGCCGCTGGCGGGCGTGATGCGCCTCGATGCGTACGGCGGCGACCTTAAGTGCGCCCAGCACTTCGGAGGGAACGGCGTTGATAGCGGCATCAATCTCGTCCGCCGTCACCGCCATGCCGGTAACAGCGAAATCGAGGCCGTCGAATTTCCTTGTGTATTCGGCCAGCGCCACGTCACCGCGCAGACGAACGTCATCGATGATCGTCTTGACCACGGCGTTGACGTCTTCGGACACTTCCCGCTTGGTCGTCAGAAAGGCTGCGAATTCGGCTTCGAAGCCCGGGGTCAGATAGTCGAGACGGATGGCCAATGGAAACGTCCTTATGCGCGGTCGGCAGAGATGCGCGGCCCTCTTGGGCCGGCGGTCAGGATATCAGGCGCCGGCGGGATGGCGCGGCTTGAAACCGGTTTCCCATGCACCGCCGGTATCTGCAAGCTGAACCTCGATACATTCCACATCGAGCATGATCGAGGCTTCACCGGACAGGATGAACTCGACGGTTCCGTCCGGCCCTTCGCCGTTCTGTTCGAACTGGATGGCCAGAAGCGACAGCACCTTCTCGTCGTCCTTGCGGCTGAAGCCGATTGATCGGACGGCCGTGACGCGCTTGAAGGCGAGCAGGCTGCGGCGGCGCTCGAACGACTTGCCGCGACCTTCGGCCGTTTCCCAGACGAAGCGATTGATGACCAAGGACAACTGTTTTAAGCGCGGCGCGTAATCGAGGCCGGAAACCTTGAAGACCGCGTCCTGCACATGGGCGGACACGATCTCCAGATCTTCCTGATCCAGCGCCATCAGCTTCAAACCGTCCATGCCAATCATCCCTTGCCTGGGCAGCCAGAGGCCACCGTCATCATGAGAAAGGACATAGGACGCCAGCGTCGAATCCGCAACCGTGGACGCGGATTCGAAAGGCCGGATCAGTCGCTGACGCGCTCGACCTGCGCACCACAATTGTTCAGCTTCTCTTCCAGTCGCTCAAAACCGCGATCGAGGTGATAGACGCGCGAAACCATGGTATCGCCCTCGGCCACCAGACCGGCGATGACAAGCGATACGGATGCACGCAAATCGGTCGCCATGACAGGGGCGCCCTTCAGGCGCTCGACACCCTCGATTTTCGCCGTCTGTCCGGACAGGGTGATCTTGGCGCCGAGACGGGCCAGTTCCTGTACGTGCATGAAACGATTTTCAAAGATCGTCTCTGTAATGTGCGAGGTGCCTGCAGCCTTGGTCATCAGGCCCATGAATTGGGCCTGCAGGTCGGTCGGGAAGCCCGGGAAGGGGTCAGTCACCACGTCCACAGGCTTGATGCCGCCACCGTTGCGCACGACGCGAAGGCCGCTTTCGGTCTCGGTGATTTCGGCACCGGCGCGGCGGATCGCTTCGATCGCCGTGTCGAGCAGTTTGGCATTGGTGCCTTCGAGCACGACATCGCCGCCGGTCATGGCGACAGCCATGGCATAGGTGCCGGTCTCGATCCGGTCAGGCAGGACGCGGTGGCGTGCGCCCGACAGCGAGGTGACGCCCTCGATGGTAATCGTCGATGTGCCAGCACCAGAAACCTTGGCGCCCATTGCGTTGAGGCAGTTGGCGAGATCGACAACTTCCGGCTCGCGTGCGGCATTGCCGATCACCGTCGTGCCGTTGGCAAGCGTCGCCGCCATCATCATCACGTGGGTAGCGCCGACCGAAACCTTCGGGAAGACATAGCGCGCGCCGACCAGGCCGCCTTTTGGGGCCGTTGCATTGATGTAGCCGCTGTCGATCTCGATATTGGCACCAAGCGCCGTCAGGCCCTCGATGAACAGGTCGACGGGCCGCGTGCCGATGGCGCAGCCGCCCGGCAGCGAGACGCGGGCCTTGCCTTCGCGAGCGAGAAGCGGGCCGATGACCCAGAAGCTGGCGCGCATCTTGGAGACCAGTTCATAAGGAGCGGTCGTATCGACAATGTTGCGCGACGTGAAATGAATGGTGCGCGAATAGCCTTCGCCCTGGCGTTCGCGGCGGCCATTGACGGAGATGTCGGCGCCATGATTGCCAAGGATGCGGATCAGCTGCTCGACATCGGCCAGATGTGGCACGTTTTCGAGCGTCAGCGTATCGTCGGTCAGAAGCGACGCGATCATGAGCGGCAGCGCGGCGTTCTTGGCGCCGGAAATCGGGATGATGCCGCGCAGCTCGTTGCCGCCGGTAATTCTGATGCGATCCATAGGGTACCTTACGGGCGCCGCCCGCCTTTCCTGATAGTCCGGACTTTTAAGAGATTGGCGTCTCCATAAAGGATGCACCGTGAAATGAGAAGCGAATTGAACAAAGGCGGTGTAGCCGCATTCGGAGATATGCAGATACAACACCACACAGTCTGGATGATCTAATCCGCAGGCCCCGTCGACATCGGCGTGGTCTTGGACGTAACAATGACTTCGCCAACCACCGGCGATCCGCCCCCGGATCCGGTCAATGGTGCTGGCGGGGGATTATTCAGCCGATTCGTCCGTTTTTGCGGCAGGCAGGCCGGATGTTTCGTCGGCCGCCCCGGCGCGGCGCGCCCGTCCTTGCTGCTTGCGCCGTAAAAGATTGTCGCGCAGCGTCTTTGCCGCCCGCTCGCGTCGTGCCTCGGCCTGCCGCTCGGCCTCATGCCCCGGTTCAAGCTTGCCCGCTTCGAGCTTGCTTGGCGCAGCAGGCGTTGCAGCGTGTTTGCGTGTCTGATCATTATTATCTTGCATGACCGCTCAGATACCGCAAAACCAAGCACTCCGGAAGAGCGGCGTGTTTTTCGAACACGCCATCCAGTGAAAACTTCGATTTGCTGCTTGCGCTCCGCAACAAGCTATGGCAATAGGCCCTCGCTCGCGCCGGACAAACACTGATCCAGCGCACGATGCTGCTATAGCTCAGGGGTAGAGCACTCCCTTGGTAAGGGAGAGGCCGAGAGTTCAAATCTCTCTAGCAGCACCATTATTCTTCGTGGATAAACCCTCTGGAACACAGCAATGCTGTTGCCACTGTCTAGCTTTCGGCAAGCGTAGTCTTGGATTGCGTGCGAAGTCCATCTTCGGTGCAGGGCGGCTGGAACAGGATTGTTCAGGTTACCAGCTCCACAACGCCTTGAAGTGCCAAGAGACCAATAGCGACCTTGGAAAGGATTCCTGCAACGCGTTTTATCTTGGATTGGGGTTTTCCTGGGGCGGCTGCCTCCCGTACAAGCATCCGCTTGGCGTCGGCTCTGGCCGACACTCTTTCCCTTATTCTCGCTTGACGGCGGGCTTCCCGCCTTTCCTCTATCTTCTGCCGCCTGATTTCGGAATAGGTCAAGCCATCGCTCTCTTGACCGTTCATCCCGATCTTCAAGTCTTCCTCTATGGCGGCTTTGAAAGTCTTCGTCAGTGAATCCTTGGAGAGTCCTGGGGTGCAGTAGAAGGACTCGAACATCTGCATGTTGAAATCCAGGATGTGGGGCTGGACGTGACGACGATCGACTTCCCACTGGTTATTGAAAAGGCGGGTCACTGCCTCGTAACTGGGCATATAGTGAAGCCGGTCATCATCCCCGTGTCCTCGCAGGAATTCATCCAATGCTCCCCGAATGACAGCCTTTGAGACGGCATCGGCTGTGAGGCAGGAGATCGGCCGGAAGGTCGCCGTCAGAGGAATCGGGGAAACTGAAAAAACGATATGAGCGTCCGGCCGGAATTGCCGGATTATCGAATGGATGGCCTTAAGATTGGCAAGGGTTTCGGCGTGGGTCGCCACCCTGAATTTGTGTCTGCCCGGGTCGTAGCGATCTTTCGGTACGGCTCTCCAAAAAACCTCTCCGGTAACCTCATCGTACCATATCTCCGATAGGCCAAGCGTGATGATGAACAGCCCTGCACTATCCAAGAGTGCCTTGGTGTCCAGCCTGACACTCTCCTCATAGCCAAACTCCTGGGCTTTGAAGCCGTGCCACAGATCTCCTTTGGGTATCTTGTTCAGCCAAGCCCATTCAAACTGCTGGAGGATGGCGGAGGTGTTGACGATGCCATCGCCCATCTGCGTAATGTACGCCTTGTTGTCCCCTTTGGTCAGAACGGTGTAGCCACGATTGTGCAGATAGTTACTGATGTTGGCGGCGAAGCACGAACCGAACGCGACGATGGGCGTGTCCTTGGTAACGAACTTTGATGACGGCTCCCAGCCCTTCATCACATACTCATCAATAAAGTCCGGCTGAGAAAAGGAGTTGTTGGTCGGGTGAAAGTTCGTATGCCCCCCTCTGAAGAAGCTCCCAGAAGCTTTCTTCACTTCACCATCCTGAACATACTCAAATAACGCCACAGCCATATCTCCGGTTGTGCCAAAATGTTTATTCACTGAACGGCGATAGTCAACTGACATCACACGAAATACTCTTGCGAGAAAGCATACTGACTCTGCCGCGCACGGTGAGTGCTGGACGACCCGGAGTTCGCTGCGTCGTCACGTGCGAATACGAATGAACTGTTCAATCGTCCCATTTTTGTATACTGGCTGACATCCGTATATTAGCTTCCATTTGCGAGGCCGTGTTGCAGAGGAATTCCTGGTGAGATCGATTTTCAATGCGCTGATGGATCGTGCATCCGGCAAGAAATCCAATAATCTTGCGCGTTACACCCGCCGTCATGGCAAGGTTCCTTTGTCCTGGGCCGGATCCACATCGACGATGGATTACCTCAATGTCGGCGATGCGCTCAGCGCTGTCATGGTGGCGCTTCTGTCCGGCCGGGACATCGAGCGCGTTCCGTCGAAATCACAATCGCTGCGCATGGCCTGCGTCGGAACGATTGGCCACGGCTTTGCCGGCGGCGAGGTCTGGTTCTGGGGTACCGGCGCTTCGGCTTGGGAAAATCCGAGCGCGCCGATGGAAGATCGCCGCCGCTTCAGTGTGGCCGGCGAGGCGGGCTTTCATGTTACGGCGACGCGCGGCCCGTATTCGGAAAAACTCCTCACAGGAAAACCGGAAGGGTCGGTGGGCGTTTATGGTGATCCTGTCTGGTTGCTTCCCCGCTTTTACAATCCTGCGCCGGTCAAGAAATGGAAGCTCGGCGTCATCGTCCATCTTTCGGAGCTTTCCGACCGCGACCCGGAAACCCACGTCAAGCCGGACCTTTTGCGCTACGGCATTCCCGAGCATCTGCACGACCATGTCCATCTCATCAACACCGTGACGCCGATCGGGATGAATGCCATCAAGGACAAGATCGACGAGATTCTTGCTTGCGACCGGATCGTCTCGACCAGCCTGCACGGCATGGTCTTCGCAGAAAGCTACGGTATCCCGTGCCTTCACTTTCCAACGCACGGTCCTCATAAGGGATTGAACGTGCGCAAGCTCGATGACAGCTGCGACCTCGATACGCGGGTGATCGATCTCTATCGGGGGCTCGGCATGTCCGAGTTGCCGGTCTATACGCAGTCCCATCGTGAACCGACCGACTGGGAAGACCTGATGGCCGCAATCGATCGGGCCTGGGTAGAAAGGGCCTTCGATGCGCAGAAGCTTATTGATGCCTTCCCGCTGGATGTCGAGCCCTTGCAGGCCCCGCAGGGCAAAACGATCTGGGATCATCCCGTGTTGCAGGCGCTCGTGCTGCAGCACGACGTCAACGAACTGAAACACGCCGACAAGCAGCGGGCTGCAGCCAGGTAGCGTCGTTCTCCACGGCGGCCGCTGTGCAACACGTCCACTCCGATGCGTTGAGCAGATCTCGATGGCCGCGGCATCGAGCGATGGATCGTGACACGGGATGGATCCTTGATATGATGTCCGGAGCTATCGGACCATGTCCGCTGTCCACCCAACTGGCGGTCTGTGGAGGCTATTCTGCTGCTTTGTGGGTGGCGCTGCACAGAATTGACTAATCGGGCTGCGCCATCTTTGGGGGTGTTTTGCATGTTCATGGGGCTGGAATCGTCATTGGCGGCTGGCTCAGCGTGACTTTCACAGGGAGAGCGCGTCCGGGAGATTGCTGGGAATGAGCATGAATTCTCAATAATTTCATGTGAAAACAATGAGTTGATTGGTTGTCAGTGCGTCGAGGCGCTTGCTCCTTCAGGGTGATTATTGTCAAAAATTAATCGCGATGCGCGCATTAGGGTGGGCCGAATTACACCTGCCTCATTCATGCCGCATTCACATTTGGAGCGCTTTAAAGCCTGCAGCCGATTGGGCTTTAGGGAGTAGAAAATGCAGAGAATGAAAATCGCCGTTGCCGCCGCTGCGGTGTTGTTGACAGCCAGTGCCTCTCATGCGGAAGACCTCGTCTTCACGCTGAAGAACGGCACGAAATCGGTGCTCAACAATTTCCACGCTTCGCCGGTCGGCGTCGACAAGTGGGAAGACGATATCTTCGGCAGCCAGGCGCTTGGCGCGGGCGAGACCATGGAAATCACCATCGCCGACGGCCGCGACGTCTGCAAGTACGATATGCGCTTCGAATTCCAGGGTGATGATCTCGACGTCACCACCGACACACAGGATCTCTGTGAGCTGGGCGAATACACGATCGAAGAATAAGCGTTTCGACGCTTGATTTGCCCCGTCATCGCTATCGTGGTGGCGGGGTTTTCATTTTGACCTGGCGTTGCGTTCGCAAAGCGTCAGTCAGCGGGGATAGAGCTCCCCAGAGCGCCAGATGCGGCATCAGTGTTGGCGTGCCAGAACGCATTCACCATCCCCTCCCATAGCAATCTCGTTTTTTCATAGGGAGCGGCCCGGTTCTGTGTGATTTTGGTGACGGGCAGCCAGCGTCTGTGGGCGTACCGCTCGGGCTGCCGGGACTGCCTTCGAAATGTCCTAATAACCGGTAAACAGTTGAAGGCCTGTCATCTGCAACCGATTCCAGCCTGTCTCGCCTTCATTGCGCCAGCTGGGATCGCTGCGAAACACTCGATGACGTGAATGAATCTATCGACTGAACGGCTGCGTGCCCTACCGGCCCCGGTTTGAGAAGGAAAGAATGATGAAAAAGACACTTGCTTTGGCGCTCACCACCGCGACCCTGGCCTTGACGGGCGGAATTGCCGTTCAGGCTGCCGATCTGGCAACTGGCGCACCGGCTCCCAGCTATCAAGAGAGCGACGTGCGTGGCGGCGTGAAGATCGGCTACCTCGAATGCGAGGTTGGCGGTGGCGCCGGCTATGTTCTGGGCTCGGCCAAGGAAATCGATTGCACGTTCCATTCCTCAGTCGGCAAGGAACGCACAGACCACTATACCGGCGCTGTCAGGAAGATGGGCGTTGACCTCGGCTTCACGACGCGCAGCAAGCTTGTCTGGGCGGTGCTTGCGCCGACGGCAGGCTACCATCAGGGTTCGCTCAGCGGTCTCTACCAGGGCGCAAGTGTTGAAGCCACGGTCGGTGCGGGCGTCGGCGCCAATGTCCTCGTGGGCGGCACGTCCGGCTCGATCCACCTCCAGACCATCAGCGTGACGGGCCAGCTCGGCCTCAACCTTGCTGCTGGCGGCACATCGGTGACGCTCACAGCCGTCAACTAAATCGTCCCGCTTTCCCCCTTCGTCTTCTTGAAGGGGGAAAGTTCAAAAGCTGGCTTGCGTTGGCGCACGCAGTCAGTTCAATCCGCCAGTTCAGGATTGTCCGCGCGAAGGCTTTTGGGTCTGAGCAAACGGATGGCCTTGCCTGCCGGGCTGCCCTGCAGTTGCAATACGCGTGTGAAGAAGCGGTTGCCGGATGCCACCCTGCCGATGTTCACGATAGCCGCATTGCCCAGCTCCTGCTCCATGAAGGTTAGGACTTGCTGGTAGGCATCGCGGTCCAGGGTATCGAGCGCCTCGTCAATGATGATCCAGCCCGGTTTGTGCAGTCCCAGCCGGGCAATGGCCAGAAGCCTGATTTCGACTTCGTTGAGTTTCAGCCTTGTCCGCATGTCCTGATCGAGGCTGTTTTGCAGCTTGCTCAAACCGACCTTGGACAGCACCGAGACCAGATCGGATTTTTTAAATTTTCCTGGATTTTCGGGATAGCTGAGGACTTCCTCCAGCGTCCCGGGTGAGAAATAGGGTGTTCGTGGCACAAAGGCGATGTTGTCACCGCCGGGTAGAGCAATGCGTCCGTGTCCCCATGGCCAGAGGCCGGCCAGCGACCGGAAGAATGGCGCTTTTTCCACATCCGAATCACTGGTCACGAGAACGCGTTCGCCGGGCCCGATTTCGATATGCTGGTCGGCGAGCTTGATGCAGCCGGACGGGAGGGCGATTTCCAGGCGGTCGATGGTCAGGCGGTCACCCTCAGCCTTGGCAAATTCGATGCGCTTGTCGTTTTCGTGCCGTTCGTCGGTCATCAGGATTGCGGAGCGGAAGGCGGCGACCCGAAGCAGCGTTGCCCGCCAGTCGGCGATGCTGTCGATATTGTCGACGAACCAGCGTAGCGACGTGTTCACCTGATTGAACGCGCCAACGGCCATCATCAGGCCGCCGAAACTGAGATCACCATTGAAATAGACGGGGGCTGCGATGACGATAGGGGCGACGACCGTAAGCCAGCCATAGCCTGACGTGACCCATGTCAGCCGTGTCAGGGCCATCATCAGCTTGTTGCTGATTTCCAGAACCGAGGCCAGATCACGCTGGAGACGGCGCTTTTCATTGGCCTCGCCGGAGGACAGTGACACCGCTTCTATATGTTCGTTGACCCGCATCAGTGAGAAGCGCAGGGCGGCTTCCCGCGCATAGTGGTCGCCATTGATCTTGACGAGCGGGCGTCCGACCACCCAGCTCACGGCCGCAGCGGTCCCGGCGTAAAGGAAGGCCGCCCAGACCATGTAGCCGGGAATATTGAGATCATAGCCGCCAATGTGAAAAATGAAGCCGGACGAAAGCGACCACAAAACGCCGACGAAACTGGCAAGCAGAATGCCCGACTGGAACAGGCCGATGGTAAGGCCCGCCGTCAGGTCGGCGAGATGACGGGCGTCCTCGTGCACGCGCTGATCGGGATTGATGCCGATGGCGCCTGCATTGGCAAGGCGGAAGGCCCGCGCCGGCTTCATCCATTCGCCGATCAGATCGAGCGTCAGCCCCTCACGCAATTTGATCCGGATCCACTGGTTGAGCCAGGTTTGCAGCACATTGAGGATCAGCAGCGTACCGGCAATCTGGCCGAAGGTGATGAACTGCATTAGAAACGCGGAGAGATCACGCCGCTCGAGCGTATCGTAGAATGGTTTGTACCATCGGTTCAGCAAGATCTGCCCGACCGCAGTCGCCAATATGACGGTAATGATCCCGATTGAGAGCCATATGATGGTCTTGCGGACGGGCGAGGCGACAAAGGCTCGCTGCATCATGCGGAGCTGATCGAAGAAGGGCTGCTCGTCGTCGGTTTCTACACGCTGGTTACTCTTACCATTCATGTCATGCGGCATCGGCGCGAATCTCTCCACCACGGTCTTCACCTCCGAAATATAGCGCGTCCGAAGCGCTATCCCTAAGAAAGATTAGCAAAAGAGGATGGAGCGATGCAGCCCAAGGTATTTCTTCGCCTGCGATCATCGCAGATCGGCGGGTAAATGGCTGTTCACGTTTCGCGGAACTTTCCATGCACGAAGGCCTTGGCCTGGGCGATTGCCGCCGCGAGCGGGTCTCCAAAGGCCAGGCGCGCGGCAATCGCGCTGGCGAGCATGCAGCCGGTGCCGCGCATCGCCGCAGCGAGGCGAGGGGACGCAAAGGATCGATCAATCTGGTCCGGTTGGAAGAGCAGATCGATGGCTTCCACGCCACCGGCATGTCCGCCCTTGACCAGAACCGCCTTTGCTCCAACCCTCAAGAGGCTCCGGGCCTGGTCACCCACACTGCCGGGCGATGTGGCAACCATCGATGCCGCCAGCACTGAAAGCTCCGGCAGGTTGGGCGTGATGAGCGTACATGCCGTGAAAAGATCGCGTAACGCGGCCGTCGCGGCCGGAGCAAGAAGGGTGCGGCCGGACGTCGAAACCAGAACCGGGTCGAGAACCACAGGAATGCCGGGGTTGTCCGCAAGCACCGTTGCAACAGCGGCAATCGTCTCTGCGGTTGCGAGCATGCCGATCTTGATGGCGGCAATTGGATTGGCCGATAGCGCGGCACGCATCTGCTGCGCCACGCGGTCGGGTGGAACGGCATCGATATGCTCGACGCCTTTATGTGTTTGAACCGTGACGGCGGTGATCGCCACCGAAGCCTTGACGCCAAAGGCGGCCAGCGTCTCGATATCGCGCACGATCCCGGCGCCGCCGGACGAATCCGAGCCGGCGACAACAAGCACGTGGGGCACGTGGTTCATCGAAACGCCCTCACCGGAAACGCGCCGTGCGTGCAATCCATTCACGGGTCCGCGCTTCCGGATCGGCATTGAGGATGATGTCGGTGACAACAGCGGCGCTATCAGCGCCATGGGCAAAGACGCCGTCGATCCGGTCGATATTGATGCCGCCGATCGCCACCAGCGGCAGCGCGCCGACGCGTGTCTTCCAGTCGCGCACTTTCTCCAGCCCCTGTGGCGCCCATTTCATCTTCTTCAGGATGGTCGGCCAGACCGGCCCGAGCGCCACATAGTCCGGCGCAGCCGCAAGCGCCGTCTCCAGTTCGGTCGCATCATGGGTGGAGAGCCCGAGCTTGAGCCCAGCGGCGCGAATGGCGGTGACATCGGCTTCGGCGAGATCCTCTTGACCGAGATGGACGAAATCGCAGCCTTCCTCGATTGCAACGCGCCAATAGTCGTTGATGATCAACTGGCAACCGTGGGCGCTACAGACCGTTTTGGCGCGTCGGATGGCCGTTCGCAGCTCAATATCGGTGCTGTCTTTCATCCGCAACTGCACGAGCTTGACGCCGAGCGGCACGAGGCGATCGATCCAGTCGGCGCTGTCGACGATCAGGTAAAAGGGATCAAGCTTCATGAAAACACCGCCTTGCCGATGATGGGCGTCGAGGGAACGGCCATGTCGCGCGGCTCCAGCATGCCGGCGTGAAATGCTATGCGGCCCGCATCAATCGCGCCGCTAAAGGCGGCGGCCATCGCAGCCGGATCGGCGGCTCCTGCAACGGCTGTGTTCAGCAGAACGGCGTCGAAACCGAGTTCCATGACGGTGGCGGCATGCGATGGCCGGCCGATACCGGCATCGACGATCAGCGGCACCTCGGGAAAGCTTGCCCGCATGCTACGCAGTGCCGGCAGGTTTACGGGACCCATGGCCGAGCCGATGGGAGCACACCAGGGCATCAGCACCTGGCAACCCGCATCGAGCAGCTTTTCCGCCACGACAAGATCGTCGGTGGTGTAGGGAAAGACCTTGAAGCCTTCACCGCTCAGAATGCGGGCCGCTTCGACCAGCGCGAAGACGTCTGGCTGCAACGTGTCATGATTGCCGATCACCTCGAGCTTGATCCAGTCGGTGGAAAACAAGTCGCGGGCCATCTTGGCGGTCAAAACTGCTTCGGAAACAGTATGGCAGCCCGCTGTATTCGGTAGAACCCGGACGCCGAGCGTGCGGATCAGCTCGAAGAAGGCGCCGCCGGTGCGGCTGCCCGCTGTTTCCCGGCGCAGCGACACCGTGACGATATCGGTTCTCGATGCCCGAACCGCTTCGGCGAGAACGGCGGGAGAGGGGTACCGGGCGGTGCCGAGCAGCAGGCGCGAAGATACCGAGGTTCCGTAGAGCGTCAACATCATTAGCCCCCCTGCATCGGCGACAGGATCTCGATCCGGTCGCGTTCACCGAGCGGAAATCCGCTACGCTCTTCGCGATGCACAAGCTCACCGTTAACGGCCGTCGCCAGCCATTCGCCTTCGTAATCGAGAGCAGCCAGCAGGTCGGCGAGTGTTGCCGCCGCGACCTGCTGTTCCTCGCCGTTGATGATGAAAATCATGAAGCCATCCTTTGTCTTTGTTCTCCAAGGAGACGCCGTGCCACCTCTCCAGCCATGGCGGGGGCGAGCAGGTAGCCATGGCGGTAAAGGCCATTCACATGCAGGGTGCGCCCCTCCTCGGTTACGCGCGGTAGGTTGTCGGAATAAGCAGGGCGCACGCCCGCGCCGGTTTCGATAAGCTTCGCCTCGCCAAAGGCGGGGTGGAGTGCATACGCGGTATTCAGCAATTCCATCAGCGAGCGGGCCGTGATGGGGCCGGCATCATCGCTTTCGATCATGGTCGCGCCGACCATGAAACGGTTCTTTCCGCGCGGCACGATATAGATCGGGTGACGTGGATGCAGCAGGCGGATGGGGCGGGAAAGGCTTATCTCGCCGGTTTCGAGTAGGAGCATCTCTCCACGCACGCCGCGAAGATCGGGAAGCAACCCGATCTGTGCCGGGCCGGTGCAATCGACGGTGCGGTCATAATGGGCTTCCGCTGGGACGCCCCGGGCGCCGAACAGGAAACGCATACGCGTTTCCTCCAGCGCTCCGGTCAGCGCGGACAATGCCTGCAGTGGATCAAGATGGGCTTCCTGTCGGAAAAACAGGGCCTTGCGGAAACGGCCGGCGAGGTCCGGTTCCAGTGCCGCAATCGCCGCTTCGTCCAGCCACTCCCAGCCGGTGGTGCGGCCGGCAAACCGGTCCAGTTCGCCAGTGTCACGGCTGCCCGCGACGACCAGCGTGCCGCAGCGCTGCACATGGCCGGGGAGTGCAGCCTCCCACCAGTCGGCGGCCACTCGGCCGAGTGTCAGCACGGGTTCATCCGCGCTTTCCCGCTCGCACCAGGGGGCCAGCATACCGCCGGCAAAGCCTGACGCGCCGGTGCCGATCCTTTCGGCGCGTTCGAGGATGGTGACCTCGAATCCGTGGCGGTAGAGTTGCCAGGCGACCGTGAGGCCGGCAACGCCGGCCCCTTTGACGAGGATACGCATGGTCACTCTCCGGCTGGCACAACGGTGCCATCCGGGCTAAGGGGCATATAGAGCGCGCCACCCGCCTGGAATTTCGCGGCCATCGCCTCAAGCCCCTCCTTCTGCGCCTCGGCGCGGATATCGTGGGAAATCCGCATGGAGCAGAATTTCGGCCCGCACATCGAGCAGAAATGCGCCACTTTGTGGGCTTCCTTCGGCAGGGTCTCATCGTGGAAGGAACGCGCCGTTTCCGGATCTAGCGACAGGTTGAACTGGTCTTCCCAGCGGAACTCGAAGCGGGCGCGCGACAAGGCGTCGTCACGCAATTGCGCGGCCGGATGCCCCTTGGCGAGATCGGCGGCGTGGGCGGCGATCTTGTAGGTGATGACGCCGACCTTGACGTCGTTGCGGTCGGGCAGGCCGAGATGCTCCTTCGGTGTGACATAGCAGAGCATCGCCGTACCGAACCAGCCGATCATCGCGGCACCAATGCCTGAGGTGATGTGGTCGTAGCCGGGGGCAATGTCGGTCGTCAGCGGTCCAAGCGTGTAGAATGGCGCTTCGCCGCAGACTTCCAACTGCTTGTCCATGTTCTCTTTGATCTTGTGCATCGGCACATGGCCAGGGCCTTCGATCATGACCTGGCAATCTTTCGCCCAGGCGATCTGGGTCAGTTCGCCAAGCGTTTCCAGTTCGGCAAATTGTGCGGCATCATTCGCATCGGCAATCGAGCCGGGACGCAGGCCGTCGCCGAGCGAGAAGGTCACGTCATAGGCGCGAGCAATGTCGCAAATCTCGTCGAAATGCTCGTAGAGGAAGCTTTCCTTGTGGTGATGAAGACACCACTTGGCCATGATCGAGCCCCCGCGCGAGACGATGCCGGTGACGCGGTTGACGGTGAGCGGGATATAGGCGAGCCGCACCCCGGCATGGATGGTGAAATAATCGACGCCCTGCTCGGCCTGCTCGATCAGCGTATCGCGATAAACCTCCCAATTCAGGTCCTCGGCGATGCCGTTGACCTTTTCCAGCGCCTGATAGAGCGGCACGGTGCCGATCGGGACCGGCGAGTTGCGGATGATCCACTCGCGGATATTGTGGATATTACGGCCGGTCGACAGGTCCATGACGGTATCCGCACCCCAGCGCGTCGCCCAGACCATCTTCTCGACTTCCTCGGCCATCGACGAGGTGACGGCGGAATTGCCGATATTGGCGTTGATCTTCACCAGAAAATTCCGGCCGATGATCATCGGCTCGGATTCCGGGTGGTTGATATTGGCCGGGATGACGGCCCGGCCGCGGGCGATTTCCTGGCGGACGAATTCGGCCGTGACGTGATCGGGAATGCTGGCGCCGAAATTCTCGCCGTCGCGCACCAGCGCACCCTCCGGCGGCTTGCGGCCAAGGTTTTCGCGGATGGCGATATATTCCATTTCCGGGGTGATGATGCCGGCGCGGGCATAGGCGATCTGGGTGACGGCCTTGCCGTTTCTGGCACGCAGGGGATGATTGCGGATCGGAAATTCCGGCGTCAGCCGTTCACCGGTGGCAAATCCGTTGTCTTCCGGTTTGATGTGCCGGCCGTCATAGGCCTCGACATCGCCGCGGGCGGTGACCCAGGCCTGGCGCTGCCGGGGAAGGCCGGCATCGATCGAGACGAGATGGGCCGGATCGGTGTAGGGGCCGGAGGGGTCGTAGACGGAGACGGGTGGTTCGCCAGAGGTCGGGTGCACGGCAATTTCGCGCATGGGAACGCGGATATCCGGGTAGAGTTCGCCCGGAATATGCACCTTGCGGGAGGCCGGCAACGGGCCGGTGGTAACGGTGGGAGTGAGGTTCTTGGCGGCAATAGTCATGGTTGAGGCTCCAAAGTTGGAGACCCAGTCATCAGAGCCGGAATGATGAAAAGACGCTGACGCGAATCCGCACACGGAATCCGAGTCGTCGCAGCGCTTGCACCGTCCCTACGCCAGTATGAACTGGATCAGGTTCAACGGGTCACTGCGCTGCTTGAGGGTGGCAAAAGCCACCGTTCGCGCCAGCAGAATCTCAGCCCCTTGTCGGGACCCCCCTGGTGAATGTGCCAATCTAGGCACAGTTTTGGACGAAGCGTCAAGGGCCGTTTGGTGCGCCGTCGTCCGGCCGCTGCTCTCTGCCCGTCGCAAGACTGTGAAGATGTTCAATGATTACAAGCGCGCCCTCGACAGCGCCGCCCCGGCAAATTATCTATAAAACATGACCTCAGCGAGCGAAGACACGATTGCCAGCCGCATCAGCCGCATCCTGGCCGACAGGATCGTCACCGGACAATTGGACCCGGGTACGAAGCTGCGCCAGGACCATATTGCCGAGGAGTTCGGGACCAGTCATGTGCCCGTGCGCGAGGCTTTCCGGCGGCTGGAGGCGCAGGGGCTTGCGGTCAGCGAGCCACGCCGGGGCGTGCGGGTCGCGTCCTTCGATCTGAAGGAAGTGCGCGAAGTTGCGCAGATGCGCGCTGCGCTTGAGGTTTTAGCCCTTCGCCACGCGGCACCGCATCTGACGCCTGCGATCCTCGATCAGGCTGAAGAAGCGACGGTCGCGGGTGACAATTCCCGCGATGTCCGCTCCTGGGAAGAGGCAAACCGGCGTTTTCACACGCTGATTCTCACGCCCTGCGGCATGCCGCGGCTGCTTGCAGCGATCAGCGATCTGCATGCGGCCAGTGCCCGGTTCCTGTTCGCCAGTTGGCGGTCGGAATGGGAAGTGCGCACCGATCATGATCACCGCGCCATCCTGACCTTTCTGCGTCAGGGCAATATCGAGAACGCCGCTCCTGTCCTCGAGCGTCACGTGCAATGGATAGGCCAGAAGCCCGTCCGTAACGCCTCCGGCGCCACGCGGGATGCCTTCGCCATCGTCGGCTGAGAATTATTTTCCACTTCCTTTTTTCCTGATTTTGACTGCTTTCGGTGCGTCTCTCCGGATCATGGAGGCGCGTACTGCGGGAATTTTTACGCCATACACCAAAAAGGCGGTTGCGATTCCATGGCTTTGGATAAATTATAGATAATTATTATTTTTAATCTATCATGCTAGGTGGATGATGCTGAGAAACGAAAGTTCTGCCGATTTCCCGATTGAAATGGGTCTTTTAAAGGAAAATTCGCACGATGAAAGCGCCGGAACGGAGCGGCATTCTCTCGTTGATGCAAAAATTATCTATAATTCCCCGTTCAATGATCTGCTGTTCCGGGCGCAATCGGTTCACAGAGAAAACTTCGATCCGAATGCCGTGCAGATCAGCCGGCTCCTGTCGATCAAGACGGGCGGATGCGCCGAGGATTGCGGGTACTGCAGCCAGTCGGCACGCTCTCCGACGGGGCTGAAGGCCTCCCGGCTGATGATGGTGGAAAAGGTGCTGGCGGAAGCGCGCAAGGCCAAGGCCGAAGGGGCCAGCCGCTATTGCATGGGAGCTGCCTGGCGCAGCCCGAAGGATCGCGACATGGAAACGCTGGTCGCGATGGTCGAGGGGGTCAAGGCGCTCGGGCTTGAGACTTGCATGACGCTCGGCATGCTGTCGCCGCAGCAGGCTGGGACGCTGGCCGAAGCCGGGCTCGACTATTACAACCACAACATTGACACGTCGGAAGAATTCTATCCGCAGGTCATCACCACCCGGACGTTTGCTGACCGGCTGGATACCCTTGCGAATGTCCGCGATGCCGGCATGAAGGTCTGCGCTGGGGGTATTCTCGGCATGGGAGAAACGACCGACGATCGCATTTCCATGCTGGTGACGCTCGCCAACCTGCCGGAACCACCGGAAAGCGTTCCAATCAACATGCTGATCCCGATCCCCGGCTCGCGGCTTGCCAATGCCGAGCCGGTCGATCCGATCGAATTCGTCCGCTCCATCGCGCTTGCCCGTATCCTGATGCCGCGTTCGCATGTGCGCCTCTCGGCCGGGCGCACGCAGATGAGCGACGAGATGCAGGCGCTCTGTTTCTTCGCCGGTGCCAACTCGATCTTTGCCGGCGATACGCTGCTGACGGCGGATAATCCGGGCGAGGATCACGACACGGCCCTGTTCCGCCGCCTTGGCCTGAAGCCGATGGACCTGGGGCCGGGCGAATGATGGATCAGGGCCTTGCCCGTTATGAAACCACTCTGGCGGGGCTGGAGCGGAAGGGCAGGCGGCGCATGTTGGTCCCGCAGGCCGGGGCTGATTTAAGTTCGAACGATTATCTGGCGCTTGCCGGATCGGCGCGGCTGGCGAAAGCGATTGCGTTTGCCCTTCAGCGCGGCGTTCCAACGGGGGCTGGCGGTTCCCGGCTGCTGCGCGGCAATCACCCGGAGCACGAAGCGCTGGAGGCTGAGGCGGCCTCCTTCTTCGGAGCAGAGCGTGTCCTCTATTTCGGCAGCGGTTATGCCGCGAACGTGGCACTTTTCTCGACGCTGCCGCAGCGAGGCGATCTCGTCGTCTATGACGCTCTGGTACATGCCAGCGCCCATGAAGGCATTTTGGCCGGCAAGGCGCAGACTGCGGCCGCTGCCCACAATGACGTTGGATCCTTTGCGCAGGCGATCGAACAGTGGCGCAGTCAGGGTGGAACCGGCCATCCGTGGATTGCCGTGGAAAGTCTTTATTCGATGGATGGCGATCGTGCGCCGCTGACGGAACTTGCGGCCCTTGCCGAAAAGCACGGCGGTTTTCTGGTGATCGATGAAGCCCATGCAACTGGCGTCTTCGGTCCCGATGGCCGCGGCTTTGCTGCCGAATTGAAAAACCGATCCAATGTCATCGTCCTTCACACCTGCGGCAAGGCGCTTGGCGTCTCCGGCGCGCTGCTCGGCGCAAGCGCAGTACTTTGCGATTACCTGGTCAACCGGGCGCGAGGTTTCATTTATTCGACCGCGCCGTCGCCGCTGATGGCGGCTGCGGTCCGCGAAGCCTTGCGGGCGCTGGTGGATGAACCGCAGCGCCGCACCGATTTCGACGAACTGCGCAATTTCGCCAATGCCGAACTGACCGCGAAACTCGGCGTCGCCGGCAGCGGATCGCAAATCCTGCCGGTTCTGATCGGCGACAATGGAAGCGCCGTCCGGGTTGCGGCGCGCATGCGGGCGGAAGGTTTTGATATCCGCGCCATCCGGCCGCCGACGGTGCCGGAAGGCACGGCAAGGCTGCGCATCGCCATCACGCTGAATGTCGACCGGCCAACGATAAGCCGCATGTTCACTCGGCTGGCGGCCATAATGACAGAGGAAAAACCATGAGGCGTTTCGTGGTGACAGGCACAGATACCGGCATCGGCAAGACGGTGTTTTCCGCCGCACTGGCGGCGGCACTTGGCGGTTATTATTGGAAACCGGTGCAATCGGGACTGGATGAGGAGACGGACAGTCAGGTCGTCCATCGGCTCGGCCGCCTGCCGCCGGACCGTATCCTGCCCGAGACTTACAGGTTGCAAACACCGGCCTCGCCTCATCTTGCGGCCCGGCTGGACGATGTCGAGATCGACCCGGAGCGGATCACGCCACCGGAGACAGCCGTGCCTCTGGTCATCGAGGGTGCGGGCGGCCTGCTGGTGCCGCTCACAGAAACGGTCGTCTTTGCCGATGTCTTCGCGCGTTGGCAGATCCCGGTCATCCTCTGCGCCCGTACGGGGCTCGGAACGATCAATCACACGCTCCTGTCGTTGGAAGCACTGCGCCACCGAGCCGTTCCCATTTTCGGCGTCGCCTTCATCGGTGATGAGCAGGCCGAAACCCAGCGGATCATCGCGGCGATGGGCAAGGTGCTTATTCTCGGACGCTTGCCGCGTCTCGATCCGTTGACGCCAGATGCGTTGCACCAGGTATTTCGCGACAACTTTCAACTCTCCGCGTTCCGGGAGAAAATGGCATGAGTTCTCCAGTCTGGCACCCTTTCACCCAGCACGCGCTGGAACCTGCGATGAAACGCATTGTCCAGACCGGCGGCGCGTACCTGACCGATGACAGCGGCGCGCGTATTCTCGACGCCATATCTTCCTGGTGGGTGATCACGCATGGTCACCGCCACCCGGCGATCACGGCGGCGATCCAGGCGGCATGCGAAACCTACGACCAGATCATATTCGCTGAATACACCCATGAACCAGCCGAAGAGCTGGCGCGCGGCCTGTTGCGGGTCGCACCGCGGGGGCTCTCGCACGCGTTCTATTCCGACAGCGGCTCGACCTGCGTCGAAGTCGCGTTGAAAATGGCCCTCGGCTTCTTCCACAATTCCGGCGCCCAGCGCCGCCGTATCTGCGTGTTGGAACATGGCTATCACGGCGACACGATCGGCACGATGTCGGCTGGCGAACGTGGTGTCTTCAATGCGGCCTACGAGCCGATGCTGTTCGGCGTCGATCGCCTGCCGTTCCCCAGGCCCGGCCGCGAACAAGAGACGCTGGATGCCTTCGAGCGGTTCTGTGCGACGGGAGATGTGGCCGCCTTGCTGATCGAGCCGCTCATCCTCGGGGCAGGCGGTATGCTCACCTATCCCGCCTCGGTTCTCAGCGAGTTGAAGCGGATCGCCGAACGCCACGGCACTTTGTTGATCGCCGATGAAGTGATGACCGGTTGGGGGCGCACCGGCACTGTCTTTGCCTGCGAACAGGCCGGTGTAGCACCGGATATCCTGTGCACCTCCAAGGGTTTGACTGGTGGCGCGCTGCCCTTGGCGGCAACTTTGTGCACGGCCGAGATTTTTGAGGCGCATCTTTCGGCCGACCGCCGGAAGACATTTTTCCATTCCAGCTCCTACACCGCCAACCCGATTGCCTGTGCCGCCGCGGTCGCCAATCTGGCTGTCTGGGAAAACGAGCCGGTTCGCGAGCGCATCCGGTCGCTGGAGGTCATGCAAACGGAGAGGTTGGCCCGCTTTGAGTCGGATCGGCGCTTTAGCAATGTCCGCCAGACCGGGACGATCACCGCGCTTGATCTCACAGTGCCAGCCGGAGGCTATCTGTCAGAGGTTGGCCCGAAGCTCAGGGCCTTCTTCCGTGTGCGCAAACTGCTGATCCGGCCGCTCGGCAACGTGATCTATCTGATGCCGCCCTATTGTGTCGCTGCCACCGACCTTGACCGGGCCTATGATGCGATTGACGAGGCAGCGGCATGGTTCGCAGCGGGCCGCCTGTGAGAGGCGCCCGCTCGTCCCGGCTTGCCGGTTTCGGTCACAGCGTGCCGGGGCGCTGTGTCGAAAACGCCGAAATAGAGGGCAGCCTCGGTCTTGAACCGGGCTGGATCGAGCGCCGGACCGGGATCAGGACGCGTTACTGGGCCGAACCCAGCGATACCCTGTCCGGGCTTGCGGCACGGGCAGGCGAGGCCGCAATCGAAGACGCTGGCATCTTGCGGGAAGACATCGCATTGACGCTACTCGCCACCTCGACGCCCGATCATCTGTTGCCGCCATCGGCACCGCTGCTCGCTCATCGCCTCGGGTTGGTGAATTCCGGCGCTATCGATCTCGCCGGGGCGTGCTCCGGTTTCCTCTATGCGTTGACGCTCGCCGATGGCTTTGTTCGCGCGCATGGCCGACCGGTGCTGGTGGTTGCCGCCAATATTCTCAGTCGCCGGATCAATCCTGCCGAGCGGGCGAGCTCCGTTCTGTTTGCCGACGCTGCCGGCGCGGTCGTTTTGATGCCCGCGCGTGATGAGGAAACGGGACTGCTCGGTGTCGATCTCGCCGCAGATGGGAGCCGCTACGATCTGATCTCCATTCCGGCCGGTGGCAGCAACCGTCCCTTCGCGGCGGATGTCGACGCACAGGATTGCCTGATGACGATGCGCGATGGGCGCGAAATGTTCACGCAGGCGGTCGGGATGATGAGCGGTTGCGCGCGCCGGGCGCTCGATGACGCCGGGATCGACGTGACGGATATCCACCGGTTCATTCCGCATCAGGCCAATGTCCGTATATTCGATGCCGTCTGTCACGATCTCGGTATCGCACTTGAAAGGACCGTCCGCACGATCGGCGAATACGGAAACTCCTCCGCTGCCACCATCCCGCTTTCCTTATCGCTCGCCCATCAAGTGGCGCCCGTTTTGCCCGGAGAGAAATTGCTCCTGACGGCGGCAGGAGCGGGATTGACAGGCGGAGCCTGTGTCGTCGGAATGTAAGCTAAATCTTACCGTTTCTCTGCGCAGCCGAAACGAAGCCGTGCAGGAAACGGGTGGCGGCCAGCCTGCCTAACCGTCATTCAAGAAGCTTCGCTGTCACACGAGAATCTTGGAGGCTCTGTCATGAATGTCTATTCGAAAACCCCGCCGGTTTCTTCAGCACTGTCCGCCGAGGCGCGTATCGCCGGGTATGACTGGAACCACCTCGACAAAGAACTCAACGGCTTCGGGTGCGTGGTCATTGAGAAGCTATTACTCCCCGAGGAATGCCGGCAGATTGCCGGGCTCTACCCGGAGGAACAACACTTCCGCAGCCATATCCACATGGCCCGTCACGGTTTTGGCAAGGGCGAGTATCGCTATTTCAAATATCCGTTGCCGGATCTCATTGGGGATTTGCGCAGTGCGCTTTATCCCCGCCTTTCCGACGTCGCCAATGCGTGGAACGAGCGCATGGGCATAGCTGAACGCTATCCTTCCGGGCATGCAGCGTTTCTCCAGCAGTGCCACGATGCAGGCCAAGCCCGGCCAACACCGCTTTTGCTGCAATATGTCCCGGGTGATTTCAATTGCCTGCATCAGGATCTCTATGGCGATCTTGCCTTCCCGATCCAGGTGGCGATCCTGCTCTCGGAGCCTGGCGAGGATTTCACCGGCGGCGAGTTTGTGTTGACGGAGCAGCGCCCGCGCATGCAGAGCCGCGCAGAGGTCGTGCCGTTGCGTCAGGGCGATGCAGTGGCATTCGCTGTTCACAATCGGCCGGTTCAGGGCTCAAGAGGCAATTACCGGGTCAATCTGCGCCACGGGGTCAGCCGCATTCGCTCAGGCATGCGCCACACCGCCGGCATTATTTTTCATGACGCCAGATAGGTTGCGATGCGACGCGAAACCTCACAAAGCGCAGGCTCCTATTGGATTTAAAGGCGGGTATCGGTTGCCTGGCTCCATCATCTTTGGTAAATTTTATCTTAAGATTAATGGAGCGATCAGCCATGTCGAGCGTCACGCATCGTTTCGAAAATTACATGAGAAACGGCATGGGTGGTTGGGCACGCTCGCAACCCGTCGCTGTCCGGGTGTTGCTTTTTCTGCCCTGCCTTCTGGAGTACCTGATCGTCTATGCTGTTTGCACCGCCGCGATTGCGATGGTGGTTGTTCTGATGGCGCTTGTGGCGGTCTTCGGGCTGGACGCGGAGCGCCAGCCCGGTCTGCGCTGAGGAAAATCCCTCAGCGCGCAGCCTTGAATGGCTGCTCGATATAGTAGCTCTCATAGCTCTTGCGGTATTTTTCCGCCGCGCCGAAATCGCTGTATTTTCCAAGCTCGTCCATATCCGTCTTGTTGAGTATGACGCCCAGGATCTTGGCGTTGAATTGCGGATCGGAATGCAGCACGTCCCGAACCAGACGGGCAGGCGTCTTGCCCCATTCGATGACCATCAGGAAACCGTCGGCAAAGGGCGAGAATGCCTTGGCGTCGATAACCGGAGCCAGCGGCGCCAGATCGACGATGACATAATCAAAACTCTTGCGGGCATTGGCAATCAGCGTCTCCATGCCCTGCGAGGCAAGCAGCTCGTTGGTATGGTAGAGATGGTCGCGCGGTGCGATCGGCAGGATCGCCAGCCGGGTCTGCGGGTCGACCCTGAGCGCCGACGTCCATTCTTCTTCGCCCAGGACAGCATCCACCAATCCAGTTTTCGGGGCTGGCGAAATCATCTTGCTGATCGCCGGGTTGCGGATGTCGGCGTCGATCAGAAGCGTCCGTTTACCGCTGGCCGCAAGCAGCCCGGCAAAATTCGCGGCGATCGTCGATTTGCCTTCACCCGGCAGCGCCGAGACGACACCGATAACGCGGTTGGGGCGGCCCTGCAGGATAACGTCGCTGGCAAGCTTGGCATTGCGGAGTGTTTCGGCAAACGCCGATCGCGGTGCGTCGACGGCAATCCGTGTCATGCGGTTCAGCGGCACGTCGGCGTCAGCCGGCTTGTCCGCCTTATCCTGTTCCGATTTGGAAAGACGCTCCCGTGTCTTGCTCCACATGCTGACGGTCTTCTTGCCGATCAGCGGCAGGTAGCCGAGTGACTTGTGTCCGAGAACCGATCTGATGTCTTCCTCCAGCCGGAAGAATCGCTCGCGGAATTCCTGCAGGCCGGCAATGACAGCGCCCAGCATGAAGCCCAGTACGATGGAGAGTGCAAGCACCATCGTCCGTTTCGGGCTGGATGGCGAGACTGGCACTCCGGCATCGGAGATAATGCGGGCCTTTGCAATCGGGAATGAGCGTTGCTGGGCTGCTTCCTCGAAGCGCCCGAGATAGGATTCGTAAAGTGTCTTCAGGGCCGTCGCACGCTGTTCGAGCCCGCGCAATTGCACCAGCGACCGGTTGGCCTCGGAATTGTTGCCGACCACACCTTTGATACTCTTGCGCAGGGAAGCCTCGCGAGATTGGGCGACTTCGAACTCGTTGCGGTAGCTGCTGGTTATCTGCTGCAATTCCCGGAAGATCTGACCGGCAAGTTCGGTCTTCTCCGCCCGCAGGCTGACGGCCTGGGGGTGATCGGCGCTGAAATTCTGCGTGACGGCCTGCTCGCGCTTGCTGATGGCCAGATAGCGCGTCCGCAGGTCTTGAATGACCGAATTGTCGGTCTGGTTTGACGAAATCGTCGCGTTGTTCACCGCGTTTTCGGCGCCCTGGTCGATGATAGACTTGAACTGGTTGTAGCGGGCGGAGGCGCTGGCGCTGTCGGCCTGCGCAACAATCAGCTGGCTGTTGAGGTCGGACAGTTGCTGCTCCGACATCAGCTCACCGCGTGTCGAGGTCAGGCCATTGTCAGCCTTGAACTTCTCGGCCTCGAGCGATGCTGCCTGCGCGCGCTGGCCAAGGTCGGTCAGGCGTTCCTGGAGCCAGACGGAAGCGCGCTCGGTAGCGTCGAAGTTCGCGTTCAGCTGGTCGGTCAGATAGGCATTGGCATAGGCGCGGGTAATGGTTGCTGCGAGTTTCGGATCGGTGGATTTGTAGGACACCGCCACGACGGAGCTTCGCGCTACCCGCTCGACCGTCAGGCCCTGCTGGATATATGCGGCGGCGGTTTCCCGCTTGCCGTTGCGTGCCGCCGCTTCGGAAATCTCCGGCCCTGAACTGAACATGCCAGTAAGGGATTTGACAGCTGCTTTCACCGTTGACATCAACGACCGCGGCGGGTTGAGAACGGTTTCGTTTTCACCGAGATTTTCCGCGTCGGTAACGCGAAGTGCCAATTCGCCCGATTTCAGGATTTCGACCGCGCTGGAAAGCTGGGTGTCGGCCTGTTGGGCGCTCTGGGGCGATGGCGCTTCCTCTGCATATTTAGACAGGTTTTCGTCGAGCAGGATTTGCGTCTGCGAGGTGTAGACCGGTGTCGCGAACACCAGATATGCCACGCCGAGCATGAAGCAGAGAACAACGCAGAGGGCCACGACCCTTGAACGGCGAAACGCGATTGCGGTCAGCCGGTTCAGATCGATGAACGTGTCGGACTCATCGCCTTTCAGCGATGGAACGGTGTTCAACGGAAGAGGTCTTTGATTCATGGGCCGTCTGGTCTCCGGGTACTTTTTCGTGGTTGGTTCTCACCCCAAAACGCGGCAGGGGTGAGACCAGGTCTTCCAGTTTCATCAAGTCACTGAATAATCATTGTTTTCACGCAGCCTGCATCGATTGTTCGTGCGACAGAACCATCTCGCGGACGGATTCGAACACCAGATTGCCAATGTCGGCGCGCGCCAGCGCGAAGGCGACGTTCGCCTCGATGAAGCCTTGCTTGGAACCGCAATCGAAGGTCCGGCCTTCGTAGGGATGGGCGTGGAACGATTGGTCTGCCGACAGGCGCAGCATGCCGTCGGTCAGCTGGATCTCGTTGCCGGCGCCGCGCTGCTGATGGGCGAGGATCGAGAAGATCTCCGGCTGGAGGATATAGCGGCCGTTCAGGTAGTAGGTTGACGGTGCCTCGGCGACGGGTGGCTTTTCGACCATCTGCGTCACTTCAAATCCATGCCGCGTTTGCTCGCCCATGCCGACGATGCCGTATTTCGAGGTTTCCTCGAGCGCGCACTGTTCGACGGCGACGACGTTGCCGCCGACATCGTTATACAGCTCCATCAGGCCGGCCATGCAGCCGCGGGCACCGTAGGAAATCATGTCCGGCAGCAGCAGGGCAAACGGCTCGTCGCCGATCAGGTCGCGGGCGCACCAGACTGCGTGGCCAAGGCCAAGCGGCGCCTGCTGGCGGGTGAAGCTGACGGAGCCGGCAGCCGGAAGCATGCGCGCCAATTCGGAAAGCTGGGCATCCTTGCCTGAACGCGTCAAGGACGAGATCAGCTCCGGTACATCGTCAAAATGGTCCTCGATCGCCTGCTTGTTGCGGCCGGTCACGAACACGATGTGCTCGATACCGGCCTGCATGGCTTCCTCGACGGCATATTGCACGACGGGTCTGTCGACGATGGTCAGCATTTCCTTCGGCATCGCCTTGGTTGCCGGCAGAAACCGGGTGCCGTTTCCGGCGACTGGAATTACGGCTTTGCGAACGGGTCTGATAGGAGCCATAGAACTATCCTTTGCTCTTGTGCGGGCTGTTGCCCGGAGTGGTTCTATTCATCGTTTCCGGCGGGGGACCGAAAGAGTGAATTGCAGTGAACGGCGCCGCCAGGCGCCGCAGTCTGACGGCAATGGGCATCCGCAGATGCCAGACTGCCGCCGGATTTTTCCACACGGTCTTGACCGCGCCGAAAAGAGAGCGTGCTTTGATCTGATCGACCAAGATGATGAAGGACCGGGCGTCCTCCATGCTGCGGTGACGCCGGGCTTGCGCTGCCATCGAAGCCGCATCCAGCCGGTTGCTTTCGAGAAACGCGGCATCGGCTGCCAGCATCGCGTCCACCTGGTGCAGCTTCAACACCCGGGAAATCGATCCGCTGCGGATATAGTAGGTATAGCCGGCTGTTGGCTCGACGGCGCAGCGGCCGCCCTTTGCAAGCGCCGATGCCAGAAGCAGATAATCCTCGCCGATCGGCAGGCTTTCGTCGAAACGCAAGCCATGCTCTTCAAGGAACCGGCGCTCGAAGGCTGGTTTCATGTAGCCGTAATTGTGCTCAGACTTAAACAGCACGTTCGAGCCGATGAAAGCCGGAAGCGTCAGCGTTTCCATTGCGGCCAGATCGGTCCCTTCGAACATCCGCTTCATCTGGCCGTCGAGCGGCACGACATCGACATTGTCGACGACGATCTGGGCGTTGGCGGCCTTGGCCCGCGCGATCATGCGCGCGGTGCGGTCCGGCGAAACCGCATCGTCTGAATCCAGAATGACGATCCACGTCCCCCGCGCGGCGGCAAGGCCTGCGTTGCGGGCGCCGCCGGGACCGCGGTTCTTTTCAAGCCGGATCAGCCGGACGCGCGGATCGGTATAGGCATCGACGATCTCGGCCGTGTCATCTGGCGAACAATCGTCGATGACGATGACTTCGACGCTGACACCGGTCTGGGCGAGCGCGCTGTCGATAGCGCGCTCGATCGTGTCCTGCGCCTTGAAGGCTGCAATGATGAATGTCGCCTGGAGTTGCTGGTCCATCAGGACGTCCTTGCTTCCGCTGCGCCGTACTGCTCGATCTCCCGGACACCGAGAAGCCCGACGGCGACCCCCGCATGCATGCAAGCGCGCAGGGCGTACCGGTTACGGCGAACGGAAGAGAAGAACAGAATGGCGCTGGCCAGCGCGCAGAAACCGGACTTTGCCGCCGCAAGCGCCAGTTGGCGGATTTTGCCCACAGCGCCTGTCCCGTCATCGATCAGCCGGCCATGCGTCTGGCCGAAGCGGAATTTTCGCTTGGCAAGCCAGGAAAAGGCCGCGCGTTTAGCCGGCACCGGTTCTTCAACCCAGGCCTCTGGCGCATAGGCGATTTTTCCGCCCATGCGGTGCATATGGGTAAAGAACTCTGTGTCCTCGCCCCCACTGCGGCCAAGCGCCAGGTTGAAGCGGCGTCCGGCAAGCGAAGGCGCGGCAAGGCGAAGTAGAACATTGCAGGTATAGCCGGTGATGATCCGGCCGCCGACCCACACCGGAAATGTCGAATGAAAGTCGCCGCGCTGCATCCAGCCCGGCGCATCCGTACCGTACGTGGCCTTTACCGGACCGAGCACAGCATCTGCATGGCCTGCCTGCGCCGTCTCGATCAACCGGGCAATCCAGTCCGAGCTCGCCGTCTCGTCATCGTCGATGAATGCCAGGAAATCTCCCCTGGCATTGTCGAGGCACGCATTGCGGGCGATCGAGATATTGGAAGCCGGGCAATGAACGTAGGCGATCTCGTGAGGAATGACGGCACGCAAGGCGTCTACCCGCGCTTTCGCACTCGGTGTGTCGTCATTATCAGCCACGATGATGCGGATCTGAGCGTTTTCAGGCACGGCAATGCCGCCCAGCGAGCGCAGCGTCTGTTCGAGTTCCGGGCGTCGATAGGTGCAGACGCCGATATCGATATGGATAAGGTCGCTACCTGTTTTCATGAGGCGACCCGGCGGTTACGGAAATCCAGAAGTTCGCGCCAGAAACCGGCCGACCAGGCAAAATGCATTACCATCGCGGAAACGGCGGCCAGTGGCCCGTATGGGTTTTTTTCGCCCAGCGCCATCCACACGCCGTAGCCAAGGCAGGCCACGGCCCAGAGGCCAAACGGAATGACGGCGGCCCAACTGATGACCGCCAGCAGGGCGCCGACGGCGACGGGAACGACGGCAAGCGGCAACATCTGCCGGATGCTCGGCATGGCGCGGTGCTTCAGGAAATTCTTCGCCCGGCCACGGCCATAGCCGAAATACTGGCGGAAAAGCGCTCTTGCTGTGCTGCGCGGGTGGTAGATCATGCTGGTCTTGTCGGTCATCCAGATCCGGTAGCCCGCCTTGTTCAGGCGATAGTCAAACTCGGCGTCCTCGTTATGGCTGAACATTTCGTCATAACCGCCAACCGCCTGGAACGCGGAAATCCGCATCAGTGCGTGGTGGCCATGATTGGCCCAATGCCCGATGGCGCCCGTACGGTGTTTGGAGCCGCCATTGCCGAGCTTGGAATTCTGGGCATAGGCGGTGGCTTTCTGGAAAGTGCTGAAGCCGACGGTCTGCATGGCAACGACGACGGAATCCGCGCCGGTTACAACGGCATCCTCCATCAGGCGCTGGCAATAGTCAGCCGGATACTCGCCATGCGCATCGATGCGGATCATGTATTCATAATCAGCACCGAGCGTCCCGACCGCGAGATTGACGGCAGCACTCTGGATCTTCTTTGGATTGTCCAGCAGCCGGACCTTCGGGTTGACGGTCGAAATTCGCTCCACGATCTCGCGTGTGCCATCGGTACTGCCACCATCGACAACGACCAGATCGGCGTTGAGGTCCTGCATCGCACTCGCGAGCTTGGCGATCAGGGCTTCGATATATCTGGCCTCGTTGAGGCAAGGAATAACAATCAGGCTGCGGCCATGCTTGAAATCATCGGCGCTCATAGCAGTCCACCCTTGTTGCTGTGCGTTTGGGAGAGCTCATGGAGTGATGCGGCGTGGGCATCGCTGGCCCGCAGCGCGGCAAGCCGGTTCACCAGCCGCTGGCAATCGGCCCGATCGAAGATCCACGCCGATGCCCCGGTGGCGGCAACCTTGCCGAATTCGGCGAAATAGCGTTCCCGCGTCATGCCGGAAAAGAGGTTGGCCAGTGCAGCACTGTCATCGCTGTCGAGAACGAGGCCGATATGCTTGGCGCTGATGAAGCGCGCCGTTTCCGTACCGCGCATGGCGATCGGGACAGCGTTGTAGCGGCATCCCTCGTACAGCCGGTTCGGCAGCAGCCAGCTGGAGTTCAAGCCTTCCTCGAAAAAATCGATACCCCAGAAGAACTGCACGTCGTCGTAAATCTGGGCAAGATCCTCGGGATTCTTGTAGGCTCCGTGGAAGTGCATGAAAGGTTCGTTTTCGACGAAGCCGTCAAAATCGTCGAATTCCGAATAGGCGGGGCGTCCGCGCAGCACCACTTCGAATTTCCCGTCCATGGCACGGGTGAATTCAGCGAGCAGCTTTAACGATTTGCGGCACCGCAAGGCGCCGAACCAGCCGATTTTCCAGGGTTCGCCGGCCTGTGGCGGGCGTGGGCGCGCTGTCTGCATGCCAACGCTTTCTGCGAGCTCGATCACCTGGTTTTCCAGCAGCAGTATCGGCGCCTTGAGACGCGAAACCGGCCGGAAGTAATTTTCGATGAAGGCGGGCGAACTGGTGATCAGGAGGCTGACGTTCCGCCCCAGATAATGTTCGGCAGTGCGCAAAGTGCGGCCGGCAAAATCCTTGCGCAGCAGGAGCCGGTGAATGTCCAGGCATTCGTAGACGATCGGAACGTTGCCGCCGAAAACCGCGTTCGCCCTGTTGGCGAGGGCAAGCATTTCGAGATTGCGGGCAATGATGATGCCGGGTCTCGCGGCCCCGCCGAGTTTGTGACGCAGAAGCATTGCAGCCTTGGCAACCGCGGCGATCCGCTGACCAAACCGTCCATCCCTGGTGACGCCGAGTTCGATGACGCCATTGGCGGCAGGTGTGTCTGCGCCACGCCGGAAGCCCGCCAGCGTCACTTTCGCACCACCCGCCTCAAGCATCAGGGTTCTACGCCTGATCGCAGGGTCTGCCACATCATGTGCCAGGTACAGTACATCCAGCATGAAAACTTCCCGTTCCCCGCTCAGCTTCCACCGAGCTTAGTTTAGTTTTTTGTGCATCGCAACATTCATGTTGCGCATGCTAATAAGCATCAATCGAGCGTGCAGGTGAGGGATTCGGGAAACAGGCATTTTTCGCCGGGGGCGGTGTAAGCCACCCGGTCGATCTGCATGTTTGCCGGGCCTTGATAGTCGAACTTGCCCATCCAGTCGCTCAAGGTATCCGTGCCCCAGAGACTGAAGAAAATCTTCTGGTCGTTTACCGGGATTTTCGAGGGGTCGGTAACGTCCTGCACCAGCTTGCCGTTCAGGTAGTAGCGCAGCCGGTCCTTTTCCCAGACGAAGGTGTAATCGTTGAAACCGACATTGGCACCGCCTTCAACGTCGACCAGCTTCTCGTTGCCCCCCTTGGCCGAAATATATTGGTTGACCTGCACCTTGTTGGAATCCTTGCCCAGCACTTCGAAGTCGATCTCGTCGTGCGGCTTCTTGTCGGTTGGTCCGATATACGTGAAGAAGGCCGAGTTCAGCCCGGAGCCTTCTGCCGTCTTGATCCGCGCTTCGTATGTGCCGTGGCCGAAGCGTTTGCGGGTCTGGATCTCGCCACAGGCATAGTCGCGCTTGCCGGCCTTGCGTTGCTCGAAGGTGAGTTCGAGCACACCATTTTCAACCGCGACCTGATCTTTCGACCAGGTGCAGTTCTGATGGGCGCCATTGTCCCAGCCGTCCGAAACGTACCAGAACTTGTTGTCAATCGTGTCGAAAGTCTCGACGAACGAAGTGCCGTTGATCGCGCTTTGCGCAAAGGCTGATGCCGGAACGGCGGCGGAGAATGCGGAAAGGGCGAGAAGCATTTTCGAGATCGATTGGGTCATCGTATCGCTTTTTCCTTTGGAGAAGAGGTATCGGACCAACTCGTCTGGTTTGGCCCGCTTTCTGCGATGCGCTTTGCCGAGGAGGTGGAGCGGCCTGCACGGCTACCGGTCAAAACGGCATGCAACTTGGGTGCCAGGCGCTTGGCCACACTGTGAGAGGCGACCAGAATGAGGAGGGCCAGAACGGGTGTTGCGAAGTAGAATAGTGGGTAGAGACCGGGATGCGCCGTGCGGTTCCACAGCATCCAGAATGCGATGAGCAAGGGGTAATGTGCGCAGAATATCCAGAAGCTCAGGCCTTCCGACCCGGAAAGCTGCTGGCCGAGCCGTGAGCGGATCAGGATCGCCGAGATTGCCCAGGAGCCGGCTATGCCGCAGATTGCCGTGAGGCTGCGCAGCATGTCGATCCACACAGGATAATCGGGGCCGGTCCAATAGAGTGCAGTCGCGAGCAGGATGGCTGCCGTCAGGAAAAGCGCGGAAATCATTGCGGCGTGCCGGTCAAGTGACCGGATATCGAGTTGGTGGAGGCTCGCATAGATGCCGCAGCTGAACCCGAAAAGGATCGACTTCTTCAGGAAGATGACACCCGGGACCGGCAAAACGGCATAGGCGAAAAAGAGTGCCAGCATCGTCAGCGGATAGCGTTTGATCAGGATGCCGAGAACGGGCGCAAGCAGGATGCACAGGAGGAGATCCCGCAGGAAATACAGCGGAACATTGATCGGCAAGCCCTCGGTTGCCAAGCTCAGAGTTGCCAGATCGCGGGGAGCCGCGTTGATTGCGTCGGGGAGATAACCAAAGCCGATGCCGCCCTTTTGGCCCAGCACCACCAGCGCCAGAAAGGATAGATTCCAGATCAGGAACGGCAGCAGAACCGTGCGCGCCTTTGAGCGGATGGTCTTGCCGTAATCGAAGGCATCAAGCCCGCGGCGAAACATGAGGTAGCCGGAAATCGCGCTCAGACACGGCACGCCAACCCTGAAAAGGCTGTCGCCGAGAAAGACCCTGACCCAGTCGATGAAGCCATTGGCGCCGAGAAATGGGCTGGTCTGCGGATCAAAAGGAACGTGTACAAAGACAATTCCCGAGATGAGCAAGATGCGCATCAGATTGATCCGCGATGATATATTCGCGTCGATAACCAAGACGACATCCCCTGTTGGGCCGCTTCCCCCGAAGCGGCGTTTCAACCAGAGCAGACTTGAACCTGCATCTCGAAGATAGGGCAGGGCGCCTCGAAAAATATGGCGCTGCAGCAGAAAAAATCACTTGGATGCTGCAATGCACGCGATTTCCGGATGAACAAATCCGCTGTGAAAATTGCCGGAAATTCGTCTGGGAGCCGGGAAAAATGCGTGGGGATAGGATGTTGCTGAATATCAGCATATTGTTATATATCCGCTGCCGCGAGATTCATCGGGCGCAAAAATTAGTTTCGGAAATGCGCAATTCCACACGTCATGGTTTGTAAAATCCTCGTGATGTTAAGGCGCCTGTTTCGAAATAAGGCGCCCTTGCCTCACCCCCGCCTGTTTTTGACGAGTTTATAGATTTTCGTCAAAAGCAGGCGTTCCGACAGAAGCACGGCCAAGACATAGATCAGGCTACCGACCGCTGCACCGGCGAGAATCTGCAGGATGGGGTTCGGCATCAGCGAACCGAACGTATCGAGCAGATAGCGAACCGCGAGCGCCATCGCCAGGGCCATCAGCATCGGGCGACTGCTGATGTACAGGCCTTTGAAGAACGGTGTTCCATCCGCCCTGAAGACCGCCCACGAGTAGCCGATCAGCGTGACGGCGTTGACGATGCAGAGCGAGATCATCGCATCGATCAGCGTCCCCGTGCTTGCACCATAGGCAACGGCAGCGCAGGTGACGATCGCCCGAATGATAGCCGACCAGAACAACGCCCGGCCATGCCCCACGCCCTTGAGGTAGGGAATGAAGGTGCTGCAAGGCGTGAGGATCCCCTTGGAGAGCGCCAGCAATCCCAGCACGGGCCAGGCATAAGCCCATTGCGGACCAAACAGCACGCGCATCGCCGGTTCAGCCAGCGCCCAAAGGCCGAACATCATCGGTGCCAGCAGCACCGTGGTCACTTGTGTCGAGAACATCAGTGCTTGCGAACGGCGCTCCTTGTCGTCCATCATGCCGCTGAAGGCCGGGAACAGGACACCCATCACAGCGGAAAGCACCACCTGGTTGGGAATGCTGGCAAACCGGTTGGCGGCCGAATAGGCGCCGGCATCGGCAAGGCCCAGATAGCGCGAGATGATCACCATCGGCGACTGGAAGGTGATGAAATTGGCGACTTCGGAGCCCATCATGCCCAGGCTGAAGCGGCTTAAGCCCAAAACCCGTTTGGGATGGAAAACGAAGCGCGGCATGTAGCGGGACACGGCATAGAGGCCGCAAAGCCGCACCAGTGCCGAGACGAAAAGCTGTGCCATCAAGGCCCAGACACCCCAGCCCAAAAGCGCCAGAACGACGGCGACGATGGCGCCGAGCGACTCGGAAATCATGCTCCAGACGGCGTCCTTGCTGAAATTCATCCGTCTTGCGAGCAGCGAATAGGCGACGTCGCCTCCAAGCTGGAGCGGGATGAGAAAGCTCATGATTTTCAGCAGATAGGCTGCTTCCGGCGCGCCGAGAAGGGTTGCAAAGAAGTCCGCCCAGATGAAAAGACCGAGCGCCATCAGGCAGGAAATCGCCAGATTAGCCCAGAAGACCGAGTGAACGGTTTCCATCTCTTCCTCACGCTGGATCACCAACGCCGAGGTCAATCCCGCCCCGCCGATCATGGCCAGAAACTGCACGACGGTCAGCGCCACCGCGACGGCGCCGAACTCTTCCGGCGTCAGAATGCGGGCCAAAATCGGCACCGTGACAAACTTAAGCCCGAATGTACTTGTCTTGGATAAAATACTCCAACCGACATTGCTCGTGACGGATTTGACGTTAACTGTAGGAGGCATGGCGTAAATCCTGTGTGGCGATGGGGAGGATCAAGGACAGAGGAGACGCGCTAGACACGCAGCCGCAACCTGATGGGAGGAACCAGGAAGCACCTTCTAGGAAAACCGCAGGGGCAAAAAGATGGCGAAGTTTACAGTTGTTATTCCGTACTATCAGAAACAGGCAGGAATTCTGAGCCGAGCCTTGGGCTCCGTCTTTGCGCAGACATTCCAGGATTTCGATGTCATCATTGTCGATGACCAGTCGCCTTTTCCGATCGAAACCGATCTTGAAACCCTGAGCGCCGAACAGCAGGCGCGCATCCGCGTCATCAAGCAGCCGAATGCCGGCCCGGGCGGCGCGCGCAACACGGGCTTGAACAACGTCGCGGCGCAAACCGATTTCGTTGCCTTTCTCGATTCCGACGATCTTTGGACACCGGACCATCTGCAGAATGCGCATGAGACGATGAGCCGCTTTTCGGCCGACTGCTATTGGGCATCCATTACTGGCGGTGATGCCTTCTACTATCATTTCGACATGGCCGAACTGGAAAAGACCGAAAAGGTAATGCGGCTTTCCGAGAAACCGCTGGTTCTGGAAGTGCCAGAGTTTTCCCAGGTCATGTTGCGTAACTGGAGCTTCCTGCACCTGTCCTGCATGGTGATCGGGCGAAAATTGTTCGAGACCGTCCGCTTTGAGGCCGAGCTGCGGTTGGCTGCGGAAGACGTGCTGTTCTTCTGCGATTGCGCCATTGCGGCTGACCGCATCATTCTGTGCAACGAGCCAGGTGCAGTGCGCGGCGAGGGTGTCAACATCTTCCACAGCATCGATAGCGATTCTCCGCAGTTCCTGTCACAGCAATTCAACACCTGGGTTGCGCTCGACACATTGGAAGGGCGCTTTTCCCGCAAACCGGCGGAAATCGCCTCCATCCATTCTTACAAGCATACCGCGCGCCGGCAGGCTCTTTGGAGCCAGGCCCGGCTGATCAAGCGGCGGAAGATGCCGCAGTTCAATCTGCTTGCCCGCTGGGCCTGGCGCGATCCCAAGCTGCTGCAAAGCGCGCTGCAGCTTGCCGTCGGCAAGTTATCACGGTAGCCTTCGCAGGTGCAGCATTTTTTGCTGCGCCCATCGACGTGCGTGACGGCCATCGCCTGTCTCGCGCTCGCAATTCCTTTCGCAACGCATGAAGGAGACAGTCATGGACCCGTATTATTGGGAATCCGCACACGGAAACTTCGGCGACGATCTCAATCTGTGGCTCTGGGATTTCCTGATCCCGGGATTTCGCGATGTTCGTCCAGACACTCTTCTCGTCGGGGTTGGCACGGTGCTGAACCGCGCGCTCTTGCCGGAAGGCCGGCACAAGCTGGTGCTTGGCAGTGGTTTTGGTTACGGCTCCTTGCCGGATATGAGCGACACCCGGGAATGGGACATCCGTTGCGTTCGCGGACCGTTGACCGCGCAGAAAGTCGGCGTTGATCCCAAGCTCGGCATCATCGATCCGGCGGTCATGGTCGCCGAAATGCCGGAGTTCAAAGGCCTGCCGAAGAAGTACAAAAAGAGCTTTGTGCCACATTGGGAGTCGGCGATTGCCGGCATGTGGCCAGCTATCTGCCAGACCGTCGGCCTGCATTACATCGATCCGCGTGGCGACGCGAAGGACGTTATTCGCGAGATCGCCCAGTCGGAAGTCATCATCGCGGAATCAATGCATGGCGCCATCCTTGCCGACGCTTTCCGTGTGCCGTGGGTGGCCGTGTCGACGTCCAGCAGCATCAACAGCTTCAAATGGAACGATTGGGCCCATACCGTTGGCGTCACCTATCGCCCGCGTCATGTTCCGGTTTCCAGCCGGGCGGAGGCCATCATCAAGGGTGCGAAGTTCTGGGGCGTCGATTTCGACGCGCACCAGCCGGTGCTCGATGATCCCAACAAGCGGCAGATCGATGAAAGCGTCATCGTCGCTGCCCGTGCCCCCAAGCAGACTTCCTTGCGGGTTGCCGCCAAACAAGTGCTGGCGGCTCCTTCGGCCCTGTCCCTCTGGCAAGCGGCGCGTGCTGCACCGCAGCTGAGTGCAGATCACGCCTTGACCGCGCGCAAGGAGCGCTTTCTCGACGTCATCGCCTCGGTGCGCCGCGACTATTTCTAAGCCGCAGCCATTCCTGCAGCCGCCATCAACTGCCCTACCGGGCAGTTGATGGCGGCTGCAGGAGGTAGCGCAAGCCCCCGGCTCCGCCGAGTGCCACCGGTGCCGCATCAGGTTGCCGGCGAAAACGTTCTGTCTTGTCGGCGAATATCCCGCAGGCGATGGCCGGAATGGCGGCGGGGTTGCCAAGCGCGTAAAACAGCGCGGTTTTCGAGCCAGATTGCTGCTTGATGTCGAGAAATTCCCGAAGCTCATATCGTCCGCGAATATGCTGTTCGTGCCTGGCAATGAGTGCCCTTGCCTGGGGGGATAGATCCGTCCGGGAAAGAATTGCCCTGTCCGCCTCGTAGAGCCGCTTCAGGTCCGTCGTCCGGTGGCTGCTGCTGAGGGAATCGCCGCGGACGACGGCGCCGTAGCCGCAGCTGTGGATGATCTTGTAGCGCGCCCCCTTGGTCAGGGCGCGGGCATAAAGATCGTAATCCTCCCCCAGCCGAAGGCTTTCCTGATAGCGGAGCTTGTGGGCGTCGAGAAAATCGCGCCGCATCAGCGGTTTGAGAAATCCGATCTCTCCGCGCCGGACACCGCGCTTGGAGATATTGCCTTCAATGAATTCGTCGAGGCTGAGAATACGCGGTGCTGCAGGGAAGCTCTCAAGCCGAAGATGCGCATCCGCAGCCGTCTCCTCATCGACGAAGGCAATGTTGTCGGCAATGAAATCCCACTCCGCCTGCGCCAGGAGACTGCTCAGCCTGCCGGGGAAAAAGAAGTCATCCGCATCAAGAATCGCCAGAACCGGCGCTGTGGAAATCGAAATGGCGTGGTTGCGGGCGGCAGCCGGCCCCTTATTGACCTCGAACCGGGCGATTGTCAGGCGTCCGGAGCCGTCATCGGCCTTTCGGGAGGCATCGCCGGTGCCGTCGCTCGATCCGTCATCGACGACAATGACCTCGGCGGTTTCAGGTTCTCTGAGTGCCGAGATGATCGCCCGTCCGATCGTTTCAGCCGCGTTCTTCGCGGCGATGATGACGCAGACGTCTGCATTCGGTTTCATGATCGCATTCCTTCATCGCTGTCGCGCCGAACCTAGGTCGGCTTTGGACAGGCGGCAAGGCGCGATGTTGCAGATGCGAAGAGATGACGATGTTACACGCGGGAAAAGGTGCCGGGTCGACTAAAAAACAAAGCCAGCTTCAGAAGCCTGTTAGGAATTAAAGTGGCCTTGATTGTTGGATACGCGAATTGCCTTCGGTTCCTTGTCCTCGCCGGGCAAGGGAGAGGCCGGCGACGGACGTTGCGCGGCGTTGCGGCGGTCCCGGCCTTCTTTGGCCACCAGAAATAGCACGGCAATGAAATATCCAGCCTGTACAAGCACCGCACAAACCAGCGTCTGCCAGGCTGTCGTCCAGGCGGAACCGGTCAGGATAAAGGTCACGATGGCAAAAACGGCCAGCGCGCCGATCATGCTGACGAAAACCCGTGGTGCAAACATCAGATTGTCCTCAATATTCTGTCTTGATTTGCAGACGTCATTGAAAAATCCACCTTGCCTTCTTAGGCAGTTATTAACATATCGAACATGCATTGCCGGTTCAATCGTGCAAAGGCACTCTGTTCCATTACATTTCGGTCATTTAACGCGTGAATTCTTAGCCCGCATTTAAAATCATCTATCGATTGCCCATCAACGGTACCATTTTCGGTGAAATACAGCGCTAATTTCGCCGCAGTGAGCGATTTTTCAATGTAAAAGTGGGTATCGGCAGGGCTCGGCCACATTTGGGGATGCATTGCCTTATGATCCACGCTCAGGGCGTGTATTTTCTAGGGCATCTATCCTCTGGTGGTGGATAAATCCCCCCTGACAATCAACTTTTGTTACAAAATTAGAAAATACGAATATATAAAAGTGCAGTGCAAAATTAATGCTGCAGTGCAATATTTTTACCGGAGGGAAAATAAAATACGTATTGTTTCCTATGGTGAAGAGTTTTTAAATATCTACATCAACTCTATGTCGTTTCGGAGAAGTCATATTTCGCAATATGACTGAAGATATCTAATGTAAAATCGATGGAGATTTTCTTTGGTGCTTTATGAGGCGGAGAATGATGCCTTCATCTAGGCATTGGAAAATGTGACTTTGATATTCATCTTGGCCGCATTTGCTTTGAACGGCGGCATCGGGGTGAAAGTTGCCTTTAAAAATCAAAATCTCCCTCTACACTCTCACATGTAATTGATCCCAGTACCCGCTGGGAACCCGACCAATCGCCAACCCGAATGGAGCTTTCTCCCATGAAGTCTGCGACTCGATCGGCAAGCTCGCCGTATTTTACGACCATCGAATCCGGGGGACACCGGCCGATAGGGGGAATATCAAAAAGAGGTTTCGATATCTTTGCTGCGTCCTTGGCGCTCATCGTCTTCAGCCCGCTCTTTCTGCTGCTGATGGCGCTCGTCAAGTTTTCCGATGGCGGCAAGGTATTTTATGGACACCGCCGCGTTGGTCACAATGGCCGCTTCTTCCATTGCCTCAAGTTCCGGACGATGGCGCCGGACGCCGACAGGATCCTGCAGGACCATCTGCACAAGAATCCCAAGGCCTACGAGGAATGGCAGGCAACACGTAAACTCCAGGACGATCCGCGCGTTACCGTCGTCGGTAGCGTTTTGCGTAAGCTGAGCCTGGATGAGTTGCCGCAGTTGCTCAACATCATCCGTGGAGAAATGAGTGTCGTTGGTCCGCGTCCTGTCGTGGAAGACGAGCTCGAGCTTTATGAACATTCAGCGGTCTTCTATCTGAAGTCACGCCCTGGTCTGACAGGGCTCTGGCAGGTGAGCGGCCGCAACGACGTTTCCTATGCCGCCCGTATCGCCTTCGATACGCATTATGTGACCAACTGGTCGCTCATCAACGATGTGGTCATCGTTGCGAAGACAATTCCTGCTGTCTGCCTGTCCCGGGGCAGTTACTGATCACAGTCATTCAGCGTGAATATGCCGCTTCCGTCATAACGCCGGGATCGGCTTTGTTGTTAAGTGAGGAAATTTCATGAAGAGAAGTCTTCACCAGGGACTTCCAGCCCTCGGCCGGAAAGTCCGGGGCGCTGCGCGTCTTTCCGCGCTCGCCATCGCCATCAGCGTGTCCGGCATCCATGGCGCTTTTGCTGGCGAGTATACGCTCGGAGCCATGGATAAACTGAGAATACGCGTCGCGGAATGGCAGACGGCGGAAGGGTCGGTCCGGGATTGGTCTGCTGTCAGCGGCGATTACACGGTCGGCGCCTCTGGCGCCATCTCCCTGCCTTTCCTTGGAACGGTGCCTGCCTCCGGCAAGACCACCTCTGAGATCGCCGACGAAGTCGGTCTGCAATTGCAAAAGCTGTTCGGCTTGCCCGATCGCCCATCAGCGTCCGTCGAGCTTGCTCAATACCGGCCGATTTACCTCGCAGGCGAAGTTCAAACGCCGGGCGAGTACCCGTTTGCACCCGATCTGACGGTTCTCAAGGCCGTCAGCTTGGGTGGTGGCTTGCGCCGCGGCGAAAACGGCCAGCGGTTTGCGCGTGATTTCATCAACGCGCAGGGGGATTCGTCGGTGCAGATCACCGAGCGAAACCGGCTTCTGGTTCGCCGCGCGCGGCTACAGGCGGAGATCGCCGAGAAGACCGAGATTACCCTGCCCGCCGAGTTGAAGGGCGTTGCAGCGGCGCCTGACCTTCTTGAAAGCGAAATGGCGCTGATGGTCTCTCGCGACAAACGGCAGAAGCTGCAGTTGACCGCGCTGGCCGAACTCAAATCGCTCCTGCAAAGCGAAATCGAAGCGCTTGGCAAAAAGTCTGTGACACAGACGCGGCAGCTGGAACTTGTGGTCGAAGACAAGGGGCGGGTCGATGTTTTGGCGGAAAAGGGGCTGGCGCTCAGTGCCCGAAAGCTTGCCGTCGAGCAGCGGGCCGCCGATCTTCAGGCCGCCTTGCTCGATATCGATACCGCTTCGCTGAAGGCCAAGCAGGCCGTCAGTCAGGCTAGCCAGGATGAGACCAACCTGCGCAACGACTGGGACGCACAGCTTGCCCAGGAACTGCAGAATACCGAGGCCGAGTTGGACACGCTGGCCCTGAAACTGATCACCAGCCGTGATTTGATGACGGAGGCGCTGGTTCAGTCGGCCGATGCCGCCCAGACGCCAAAGCCTGGCAGGACTATCGATATCAACTATTCCATCATCCGCCAGAAGGATGGAAAATCGACCAGGATCGCGGCTGACGAGGGAACACCCGTGCAGCCCGGCGATGTCGTGAAGGTCGAACCGGCCCTCAATACCCAGTAAGGCGATCGGAATGAAGATTGCGAAGGCCAGTCTTGTGAAGCCGGGCGAAAACTTCCTCTACGGGGTTTTCGCCCTCACCATTTCCTATTTCGTCTTCGCCTATTCCGGGCGCTTCGGCCAGATCTCGATCTTGGTCTATTACGCCGTCTGGCTGCCTCTGGTGCTTGTTGACTACCGACGGGCACTGGGAAATTACGTCAAATATATCTGGATCTTCGCCTTTGCAGTTTTCGCGCTGCTCTCCGTCTTCTGGTCGGCCGCACCTGGCACCACGACAAGAGCGGGGATTCAGTATCTATCCCATGTCATCTGCGCGCTGATTGCCATGCGGGCACTGGATGTAAAAACGCTGACGCTCGGCTCGGTCACGGGTGCCGGCTTGGTGCTGCTCTATTCACTGCTGTTCGGCGTTTATCATTTTGATCCGCTCGACGGGACAGTTAGTTTCGTCGGGGCGTTCGATTCCAAGAACCAGCTCGGCTTCTATGCGTCGCTTGCGGTCTTCTTCAGTTTCTCGGCGGTCGTGCTGCTGAAGCAGCGAGGGCTGTGGCTTCCGGTCTGTGGGGTGATCGGTCTTCTTGCGGCCTATTGTCTCTATGCATCGCAGTCCGCAACTTCGGTTCTGACAACGGTCGCAGTCCTTGGGATCACCGTCGGCATGCAGGTATTTTCGCTGCTGCCGCCGAAAAGCCGCAAGCTGCTGTTCGTTGCCGCCACCATCTTCGGTACGGCAGTTGTGATCGGGGCCATATATGGTGGCGCGATCGACAGTGTTCTCGGTGCTTTCGGCAAGGACTCGACCCTCACCGGCCGCACGTATCTATGGCAACAGGGAATTGAGGCGGCACGCGCATCGCCGGTGATCGGTATCGGCTATCAGGCCTATTGGGTACAGGGTTTTTCCGAACCGGAACGGTTGTGGGAGGAGTTCTTCATCGGTTCCCGCGGCGGTTTTCATTTCCACAATACCTATATCGAAACGATGGTCGAAACCGGCGCGATCGGGCTTCTTCTTTTGACCGCGCTGTTTCTTGCAGGTCTGTTCGGTCATCTCAAAAGAGTGTTGGCCGAGAGGCAGGGTTTTGAACCCTTGGTGCTGTTTGGCATTTCCACCCTGTTGTTCGTGCGCTCTTTTGCGGAAATCGATGTGATCTTCCCCTATCAGATCGGCTCGTTCCTGCTCTATATCGCCGCTGGAAAGCTGACCATGCCGGCGCCGGAAAGCGCGACGGTGCTAGCCCCGGCGTTGACCGGGGAAGCGGTACAGTCGATGATTCATCCGGGAGGTCCCGGTTCCACCTATCTGTACAGGTAGGCGGACGGTCATCAGAAAGCGAAGACCCCAATCGGCTCACTGAGACCCCTTAGCGTGTAGGAACCGAGATTCTCCAGGTCGGTCTGGCATTTGGCCATTTCGGCAAAAGCCTGCGACAGCAGGACTGGCCGCTTGAGTTCCTTCGTCAGGCTTTCGAGCCGCGAGGCGACATTGACCGTCGGGCCGATGACGGTGAAGTCGAGGCGGCTGCGCGAACCGATATTGCCATACATCACGTCACCGACATGCACGCCGATGCCATAACCAAGGGCTTGATGGCCCTTTTTGACGTTCTCCTCATTCAGCGTCGCCATCGCGGCCTGCGCTTCACGGATCGCCGCAAGAAGATCGCCGCACGCGCTGGTCTTGTCGAGCGGGAAAATGGCCAGCAGGCCGTCGCCCATGAATTTCAGGATCTCGCCGCCGTGCTTTTCGATTGGCTCGGCCATGGCGTCGAAATAGCCGTTGAGCAGCTCGATAACGTCGTCGCGCGGCCACATGTCGGAAATGCCGGTAAAGTCGCGCAGGTCGCAGATCAGGATCGCAGCGCGGACCGTAACCCCGCTGCCGCGCGTGGTGGCACCGGCAAGGATCTGCTCGCTTGCATGCGGCCCGACATAGGTTTCGAGCAGTGTCCGGGCGAGGCGGTTTTTCAGGCGGATTTCACTGACCAGCGCAAAGGCCGGCAGCAAGTCGGCCAGCGCCGCAACATCGTCATCGGTGAAGCCGCCCGGCCGGTCGCTGCCGAAGGTAATGATGTGGTGCTTGCCCAATGTATGCTCTAGCGGCCAGGCGATGTAATCCGTGTGACCTTCAGCGCGCAGTTCATCATAAAGAGGATAGGGTGGGGCGTTGGCGGAGGCTGCCGGTTCGAGGCGCTGGCGGACCACCTTTGCGCCGCTGTGGATGTCGTTGACGGGGCTGTGGCGATAGCGGTCACTATCTTCGATGCCGAAACCGAAGGTTTGGATATCAGCTTCCTGCATGCCTCTCTGCCACAGGATTCGCGCACCCAGCCATTGCGGGTGAAGGATGCGGAAGTGAAGCGTGCCGCGAGAGACCGGTATACCGGCCTGATTGAGCCTGGCGCACATCTCAACGAAGATATTGTCGATGAAACGCTCGTCGCGCGTCTCGGTCATCAGCCAGTCGATGATGCTGCTGCTGTCGCCCGGCAGCGTGTCAGCGCTCTCGCGAGGCAGGCTGGAAGCGGCGCTGGATGGAACTTGCATGAATACATCCTGTCGTGGTCTTCGGCACTTTGAACGACAAACTTAGTCACGGTGAAGCGCGAATACCAGTGTCGGAAGTTGCCTATCGTATTCGAAGCACGAGGAGGTGTCGGCCCTGGCGCGATGGCCGGTTCTGTCTGAGTTCTGCACAGTCGTAATAGAAATGGCGCCGCCCTGAACAGGCGACGCCATGAAAGTCCATCCGGTATTGCTGCCGAACTTAGGCTGCGGCCGAAATGCTGCCTGCGGTCGGAACTTCGGCAATCGTCTTCAGGATCTGCGAAGCGATCTGGTAGGGGCAGCCCTGCGAGTTCGGGCGGCGATCTTCCAGGTAACCCTTGTAGCCGTTGTTGACGAAGGAGTGCGGGATGCGGATCGACGCGCCACGGTCAGCAACGCCGTAGGAGAACTTGTTCCACGGAGCTGTTTCGTGCTTGCCGGTCAGGCGCTTGTCGTTGTCGGGGCCGTAGACGGCGATGTGATCCAGAAGGTTCTTTTCGAAGGCGGCCATCAGGGCTTCGAAATACTCCTTGCCGCCGACTTCGCGCATGTACTTGGTCGAGAAGTTGGCGTGCATGCCCGAGCCGTTCCAGTCGGTGTCGCCGAGCGGCTTGCAATGGTATTCGATGTCGATGCCGTATTTTTCGGTCAGACGCTGCAGGAGGTAGCGGGCCATCCAGATTTCATCGGCGGCGCGCTTGGAGCCCTTGCCGAAAATCTGGAATTCCCACTGGCCCTTGGCCACCTCGGCATTGATGCCTTCGTGGTTGATGCCGGCCGCGAGGCAGAGATCAAGATGCTCTTCAACGATCGTGCGGGCGATATCGCCAACATTCGAATAGCCAACGCCGGTGTAGTATGGACCCTGCGGAGCCGGATAGCCGGTTTCCGGGAAGCCGAGCGGGCGGCCGTTCTTGTAGAAGAAATATTCCTGCTCGAAGCCGAACCAGGTGCCTTCGTCGTCAATGACGGTGGCGCGGCTGTTGGAAGCATGCGGGGTGACGCCATCCGGCATCATCACTTCGCACATGACGAGCGCGCCGTTGGTGCGGGCCGGATCCGGATAGATCGCAACCGGCTTCAGTACGCAGTCCGACGAGCGGCCTTCAGCCTGCATCGTCGAGGAACCATCGAAGCCCCAGAGCGGCAGCTGCTCGAGCGCCGGAAATGCGTCAAATTCCTTGACCTGTGTCTTGCCGCGAAGGTTCGGGACCGGGGTATATCCGTCGAGCCAGATATACTCGAGCTTAAATTTCGTCATTTCTAACCTCTCATGGGTTGCTGATGCACAGCATCCGGATCGTTTAAGTCATGCTGCGCCGCCAACGGCTGACAACCTACATGCATGGCCCGTGCCAGTTTCGGGAGAGGGCGCCGTTTCACTCGATTTTCTTGCTGTTGAGGCAGAAGGGGATATGCGGGACGCATCAAAATCATAAAGCGGTTGGCTGCATTGAAGGCGCTGGCATGATTGAGCTTTTTGCACCGGTTTTCTTGATTTCGGCGTGTCTTTCTCTTCTTGTTTAAGGGAGAAGGGAGCGTCCTGAGTAAAAAATGCGCAGAGCTTGCGACAATTTGACTTGAGTGCATACGCCCAAAATTTATCTCGAAAATTCCCCGAAAAGCGCCATGCCTAAAAAATAGCCTATATTTTAGGCGGATTGATTTTTTTTTAATCAATCCGCGCAAATCGCGCGCGAGTCTGTTATGCTCGTTGCAAGCAGCCCCATTGAGGTCTGTGAAAAAGGAAAAGGCACTATGGCAATGATGTCTCCGGCCGATACGGCCAAGATTATCGAGTTCCCCGCCGGTGGGCGGAAGTTGGGTGGCCGCCGCTTCGAGCAGTCTGCCACGATCGCGGATATCCGGCCGAAGCAGGTCCTTACCGTCGATTACAGCAACTGGTATCACGACGAAGCCGTCCGTGAGGAACAGAAGCCGAAATCCTGAACGGCCATCAGGCTGAAAATTCCGATTGCCGCACTCGCGGGGATCGTGCGCCGTTGCGGTGCTGAGGTGGTGCGTTGACTGTTGTTCCGCATCTTGGAGGGGATGGCTGGCCGTCGTTGCCGGACTATCGTTCGAACCATCATTTACATCGTGCATTCATGATGGATGCTGCCGACAGAGCATCTGCGCTTTTGGCCTTACGAGCTTTGCAAGCCGGTCATGGTTAACAAATATTACCGACGCCGAAGGCGGGTGTGGCGAAATTTTAACCTTTGAGGCGCAAATTTGGGCGGAATCGTTCTTTGGGTGCACCTGAATCGTTCGCTGGTGCGTTACTTGAGAAGAGATTTGGCGCAATCGGCGGAATAATCCTGCCGAGGCGGGCAAAGATCACCGCAGGCCGGGAGCCATACGGTCTCACGCATTCCTGCGGGTCAAAGGATGTTCGACATGACCGACCATATCATGAAGACACTCTTGAACATCATGGCTGCGCTGTCTTTCGGCGCTATCATGGTCCTGTTCATCGCTCTATAGCAGCAAAAGCGCTGCTCACGGATAGAGATAATGCGCGTCCCACTGGTCATGCGGGATGAGGTCACCGATTTTGTAATTGAACGACAGAATCTCGATATGGTCGGGGCCGGTGCTGCACTTGTATTTCAGCTTGTACCATTCGCCTTTGCTGCGAAACACGGCGCCCGGCGCCTTCAGATTGTCGGCATCGACGATCGGGTCCGCAAACGTGTAGGCAATGACCTTGTCAGGCTTGAACGATGATTGGTCGGCGCTGATCTTCCACATTGCCTCCGTGTCGCATCGCTGTTCCAGGCGGGTCTGCGGGTCGAGTTTTTCGAATTGCTTGACCAGTGACTGATCCATGGCTGCTGCCGGCGCCGCAATCGCGGCGATCAGCAAGAGCGGGCAAACAAGCCTGTTCATTGCGTCGTCAACTCCTTCGTCATGTCAGAAAAGGGAAGCAGCAAGCGCGCTTCACGGGGCGATGTGTACCGCGACTGATATTAACTTCAAGGAAACATTTGTGTTCATTCCAAGGCAGGCGCACCCGAGCCGCGCGGGTAAGCCTCAGGTCTCTGAGACATCGATCCATTCTGCGGCGGCCAGGCGGGCCATCCGCTCCGGATTGATCCGCACTGCTGCATGCGGGGCGCCAGCGGCAGGTACCACCTCGTCATAGGCCTTCAGTGAAATGTCGCAAAAGACCTTGTGCGGCTTGGCAAGGCCGAAGGGACAGACGCCGCCAACGGGATGACCTGTTTCTTCCTCGACTTCTTCGAAACCGAGCATGCGGGCCTTGGTCGAAAATCGGGCCTTGTACTTCTTGTTGTCCAGCCGGGCATCGCCGCGCGTGACGATCAGGATCACTTCATCTGCCACCCGTAAGGCCAGCGTCTTGGCGATTTGCGCCGGCTCGACACCATGGCCCTCGGCCGCAAGCGCCACGGTGGCGGTGCTTTGCGCAAGCTCGATGACGGCAATATCGGGGGCGTGTTCGGCAAAGAAGGTCTTGACGGAAGAGATGCTCATTGGATGGTGTGGCTTTTCTGATGGGGGCCGCCCGGATGGCCCGGGCGATAGAGTGCGGGTAATCTTTCAGTCGTCGTTCGATGCGTCAAGATTTTCCGGACGTATGCCTTCCTGGTCGTGCGGCAGGTAGCCATGGCTGGTGAACCAGTTGATCAGGATCGCGGCGATTGCCTCGTCGCGTGTGTGCATGCCGGGATGATCGGAAATGAAGGATTGAATTGCTTGTTCGATCCGCGGATCGTAAACGTCAGACATGATATCTCCTGAAGAAAGGTCGTGGGCATGCCGGTGGCCAAACCGGCACGATGCCATGACGCCTCAAGCTTGCTTGATAACGCGGATCAGCACGAGAAGGATAACGGCGCCTATTGTCGAATGGATAATGGCTGCCAGGATACCGCTGCCGATGCTAACGCCGAGGTAGGGAAAGAGTGTGCCGGCGATGAACGCGCCGATAATGCCAATGACAATATTCCCGATCAGGCCGAAGCCGAAACCCGAAACGATCAAGCCTGCAAGCCAGCCGGCAATGGCGCCGACGATAAGAAAGACAACAATGCTCTCGATACCCATGGATGGTTCCTTTCCGTTGTATCTTTGAAAGAAACTAGTGCAGGAACCGGTTCGCGATAAGGGGAAGCTTTCAGAAATATAGGCGATTCCAACGCATAAGCAGCAAATTCATGGATTGCCCCTCACCTAGCCCTCTCCCCGCGGGCGGGGAGAGGGGATGACGGAGTTTACCGCTTGTCCCTTCTCCCCGCTTTAACGGGGAGAAGGGACCCGTTAGGGCGGATGAGGGGCGCTCTTGTTGGATCAACGGACGGTTTAGACGATCCCGCCACCGCCGCTCCTTGAGGCTGGCCGTTCGCCGGAAACCTTGGTGCGGTAACCGCTGGCCCGGTAGGCGGCAACCGGCGAGATGGCGCCGCCGGCCTCGTAGCGCGCCATGGCCAGGATCGGCTCGACATGGGTGCGGAACGCCGCCTTCAGCGTTTCCGTGGCCATCAGCGCGTCGTTGCCATCCTGATATTCTTCCAGCGCCTTGCGATCGACAAGCAGTGCCTGCGCATAGGCGCGGCTGACTTCGGTCGCCGAGTTCATCAGGCTTTCGATTGGGTCGGTGACATTATGGCTCTGGTCGAGCATGTGCATTGGCGCAAAGCCATCGGCCTTGCGCGTTTCCGCATCGACCAATTCGTTGAAGACAAGGAACAGGCGATAAGGATCGATCGAGCCCGTATCCAGATCGTCATCACCATATTTCGAATCGTTGAAATGGAAGCCGCCGAGCTTCTTGAACTGGATCAGCCGGGCAACGATCATCTCGATATTGACGTTCGGTGCATGGTGGCCAAGATCGACCAGGCAATGGGCCTTGGGGCCGAGTTCCTGGGCGATCAGATAGTTGGTGCCCCAGTCCTGCACCACGGTCGAATAGAAGGCCGGTTCGAACATCTTGTGCTCGGAAAAGATTTTCCAGTCCTCCGGAAGTCCCTTGTAGATCGCTTTCATCGCGTCGAGATAACGCTCGAAGCTCTTGGTGAAATTGCTCTGGCCGGGGAAGTTGGAGCCGTCGCCGATCCAGACGGTGAGTGCCTTGGAGCCGAGCGCCTTGCCGATGGCGATACATTCGAGATTGTGATCGACCGCCTGCTGGCGTGTCGCCGCATCGGAATGGCTGAGTGAACCGAACTTGTAGGAATGCGCCTGATCGGCCGCGTCGGAGAAGGTGTTGGAGTTCATCGCGTCGAAGCCGAGACCCAGCGCGTTGCCCTTTTCCTTGAGTTCCTTCAGGTCATCGACCTTGTCCCACGGGATATGCAGCGAGACCGTCGGCGTCGCCTTCGTCAGTTGCTGGATGACCGAGCAATCCTCGATCTTGTCGAAAATGTTGCGCGGCTCGCCGGTACCGGGAAAGCGGGCAAAGCGGGTGCCACCGGTGCCAACGCCCCAGGATGGAACGGCAACTCCGTAAGCAGATACTTTCGCTTTGATGGCACCGATATCGATGCCCCGACGCGCCAGTTGCGTCCCGAGGTGATCGTAATCGGCCTTCAGGTCGGCAAGGTGCGCAGCATTGTCGGCGTCGATGACGTCTTGTTTGATCATCCGTGTCATGGGGCTTCTCCGGCTCAGCGCGTGAACGACTGGGCATTGCCCGCATCGACATTGATGATGTTGCCAGTCGATTTGGCCGACATGTCGGAGGCGAGGAAGTAGATCGCTTCGGCAATGTCTTCCGGGAAGACGCTGAGTTTCAGCATCGATCGCTCACGGTACATCGCTTCCAGTCCTTCCATATCCGTCTTGTAGACGGCGGCGCGCTGTTCCTTCCACTCGCCGCTCCAGATCTTTGAACCGCGCAAAACGGCATCCGGATTGACGACGTTGACACGGATCTGGGCGGACGCGCCTTCGAGCGCCAGGCAGCGGGCGAGATGGATTTCGGCAGCCTTGGCCGTGCAATAGGCGGATGCGCCGGGAGAGGCGGCAAGGCCGTTCTTGGAGGCGACAAAGACAACGTTGCCGCCAGCCTTCTGGTTGCGGAAGATACGGAAGGCTTCGCGCGATACCAGGAAATACCCGGTCGCCAAAATATCCATATTCTTGTTCCACAGCGCCAACGTCGTGTCTTCGATCGGCGCAGAAGAGGCGAGACCGGCATTGGAAACGAGGATGTCGAGGCCGCCGAATTCGAGAAGCGTGTCGGCAAAGCTCTTTTCTACGGCGGCTTCATCGGTGACGTTCATGGTGACAGCGCGGACGAAATCCTTGCCGTAGCGGCCACCGAGTTCGCCCAAGGCGGAGGCAAGCGCCGCCTCATCGATATCGGCAAGCACGACGCACGCGCCTTCCTGCATCAGGCGGTGAGCTGTCGCCTTGCCGATGCCGCCGGCGCCGCCGGTGACCAGCGCGATCTTGCCGGCCAGCATTTTCGGCTTCGGCATGCGCTGCAGTTTGGCTTCTTCAAGCAGCCAGTATTCGATATCGAAGGCTTCCTGTTCCGGCAGGCCGACATAGGTCGAGACGCCGGATGCGCCGCGCATGACATTGATGGCGTTGACGTAGAATTCGCCGGAAATACGGGCCGTTGCCTTGTCCTTGGCAAAGGTGATCATGCCAACGCCGGGGATGAGATAGACGACCGCATTCGGGTCGCGCATGGCAGGGCTGTTGCTGCGCTTGCAGCGTTCGTAATAGGCGGCGTAACCGGCGCGGTATTCGGCGATCGCGGCTTCAAGGCCGGCCAGCGTCTTGTCGATGTCCGGATAGGCCGGATCGAAATCGATCACCAGTGGGCAAATCTTGGTGCGCAGGAAATGGTCAGGGCAGGACGTGCCGAGCGCTGCCAGTGGCTCTAGGTTTTTCGATGTGACGAAATCAAGCACGGCCTGGCTATCGTCGAAATGCCCAAGCTTGCGCTCGTCGGCACTGATCATGCCGCGAATGACCGGCATCAGTTTCAGCGCAATGGCGCGGCGCTCAGTGGCCGGCAGAACGAGTTTTACTGCGCCGCCAAAGGCGGGAGTGGTATTCTCGGTCTCGAACCAGGCAATCGCCTTGTTGATGATCTCGACGGTGGTCTCGTAGGCTTCCTTGGCTGTGTCGCCCCACGTAAAGAGCCCGTGGCTTTCTAGGATCAGGCCGCGTGCGTTCGGATTTTCAGCGCAGAATTTCGAAAGCCAAAGGCCAAGCTCGAAGCCGGGACGCTTCCAGGGCAGCCAGCCGATATCGGCGCCAAAGATTTTCTGGGTCAGTTCCCGGCTGTTCTTCGATGCTGCAATGGCGATGATCGCATCCGGATGCATGTGATCGACATGCTTCTTCGGCACATAGGCATGCAGCGGTGTATCGATCGAAGCGGCACGCGGATTGAGGTTGAAGGTGCAGTGTGGCAGATAGCCGACCATTTCGTCTTCATGCTCAAGGCCACGATAGAGGCCCTTCAGCGCTTCCAGCTTCTCCATATAGAGTGTCGAAAAGCCGTCCATCTTGATAGTGCCGACGTCACCGCCGGAGCCTTTGACCCAGAGAACCTCGACCGTGCCGCCGCCGAGCGGGTCTTTTTCCATGACCTTGGCGGAGGTGTTGCCGCCGCCGTAATTGGTGATGCGCTTGTCGGAACCGAGCAGGTTGGAACGATAGAGAAGCCGTTCCGGCTCGCTCATCGCGGCTGCCTTGGCGTCATCCCAGAGATTGGCAAGGCGCGAGCCTTGTTGCTTGTCGAGCATCGATCATTCCTCCCGGTCAATTTTGCGCTGGCCTGCTGGATTTTGCGGGGCAAAGGGCGCATTCGTTGCGATCAGATCACACAAAATTCGGCCGCATGTCAATCATAAACGATCAAAAACAATCATATTGCACTGCACAATGAAAAAATATGATTGTTTGTGATTGACAATGCGCGGTCATGATGGAAGCATAGACAATATTGGAGGAACCTAATGCACGAGAAAGAGCGACACAGGATCATTCTGTCAGCGGTCCAGGACAAGCCGGTCATCACCGTGCCTGAACTGGTCGATCTGACCGATAGTTCTGAAGCGACGATCCGCAGGGATATCGCGGCGCTGCATGTGCAAAAACGCCTGCGCCGGGTGCGCGGTGGTGCTGAAGCGATCAATCCACCGCAGTTCGTCGGCCTTGCCGGCCGCCCGTTCAGTGTCAACGAGGGCTTGCATGCCCGCCAGAAGCAGGCGATTGCCAAGGAGGCCGTGGCGCTCTGTCAGGATGGCGAGCCGATCATCATCAATGGCGGCACCACGACATTCCAGATGGTGCATTTCCTCGCCAATCGCCGCATGCAGGTGTTCACCAACTCCTTTCCGATTGCCGAGCACCTGCTCAAGCACTCAAAGAACACCGTGATGCTCTCCGGCGGCACGATCTACCGGGAGCAGAACATCATCCTCAGCCCGTTCGATAATGACGTGACGCGCAATTTTTATGCGCGCCGCATGTTCATGGGTGCGCAGGGGCTCGGCCCGCTCGGCCTGATGGAAGGCGATCCGCTGCTCATCCAGGCGGAGCAGAAGCTGATCGACCAGGCCGATGAACTCGTTGTCCTGATCGACTCGTCGAAATTTCACAAACGTTCCAGCCTCATTCTGTGTGGGCTGAAGCGCATCACCACGGTGATCACGGATTCGGGCATCGAGGACCGGCATGTCCAGATGCTCGAAGATGCAGGCGTCGGCTTGGTCATCGCCAATACGCGCTCGGGCATTGTTGAAGAGAATGCTTCCTCGTCGGCATAAGGTCGGCGGGAGGAGGGGAGTGGGAACCGCCGATGGCATCAAGCCGGCTGGCAAAGTTTTGAGAGCATACGGCCGAATGAACGCGATCATTGTGACCGCGCGGCTTCAGGGAGGAGAACGTCATGAAAATTTTCAAGGCATTGATGGTCACGACAGCGGTTTCGCTGGCACTGATGACAAGCGCGGCGCATGCGGAAAACAAGAAGATCGCCTTGGTCGTCAAGGCGCTCGGCATCGGCTTCTTTGAAGCGGCCAACAAGGGCGCCCAGGAAGCGGCCAAGGAACTCGGCGATGTCGAGGTGATCTACACCGGCCCGACGACGACGACGGCCGAAGGCCAGATCGAGGTCATCAACTCGCTGATCGCCCAGAAGGTCGATGCGATTGCAGTTTCGGCCAACGACACCGATGCCCTGGTTCCGGCGCTGAAGAAGGCCATGGACCGCGGCATCAAGGTCATTTCCTGGGATTCGGGTGTCGCCAAGGAAGGACGTTCGATGCACCTGAACCCGTCGTCCAGCCCGCTGATCGGCAATATGATCATCAAGCTTGCCGCCGACCAGCTGCCGGATGGCGGTGACGTCGCCGTTCTCTCTGCAACGGCCACCTCGACCAATCAGAATACCTGGATCGAGGAAATGAAGAAGGTTCAGGGCAACTACAAGGGCATCAATGTCGTTGCCACCGTTTACGGTGATGACCTTGCCGACAAGTCCTATCGCGAAACGCAGGGTCTCATTCAGTCCTACCCGAACCTCAAGGCGATCATCGCTCCGACCTCCGTCGGCATCGTTGCGGCAGCGCAGGCCGTTGAAGACGCGGGTAAGGTCGGCCAGATCAACGTCACCGGTCTCGGCCTTCCCTCGGAAATGGCGGGCCACGTCAAGGCCGGTTCGTCGAAGTCCTTCGCCATCTGGAACCCGATCGACCTCGGCTATTCCGCCACCATGATCGCCTATGACCTGATCGGCGGTGCGGAAGCAAAGCCGGGCGCCGAACTGAAGATGGGCCGCATGGGCACCGTCAAGCTCGACGACAACAACGAAGGCGCCATGGCCGACCCGTTCGTCTACGATGCCAAGAACGTCGAAGAGTTCGCCAAGATCTTCTGATTTTTGAAGGCCTACTCGCAGGCTGATGCCCCTCATCCGCCCTGTCGGGCACCTTCTCCCCGTAAACGGGGAGAAGGAACAAGCGGCGGCCTCGGTCATCCCCTCTCCCCGCCTGCGGGGAGAGGGCTAGGGTGAGGGGCAATCGCGCAAGCGATAGCCTGCCGATAATTTTCAATTTCAAATCACACCGGTGGATTGCCTCTTGCTGCAGGAAACGACCACATCGCGGATGAAACCCGCTGTCGCGCTTGAGGGCATTTCCAAGTCCTTTCCGGGCGTTAAAGCGCTGTCCGGCGTCTCGCTCGCCTTGTATCCCGGCTCCGTCACGGCGCTGATCGGCGAAAACGGCGCGGGTAAGTCGACGCTCGTGAAAATCCTCACCGGCATCTACCAGCCGGACGGCGGCACGATCCGGGTTAATGGGGAAGGAACCCATTTCCCGACGGCCATGGCCGCCGCACACGCCGGTGTCACGGCGATCCATCAGGAAACCGTGCTGTTCGATGAACTGTCGGTCGCTGAAAACATCTTCCTCGGCCATGCGCCGCGCGGCCGTTTCGGGCTGATCGACTGGACGACGCTCAATAACAATGCCCGTGACCTGCTGCGCCGTGTCGGTGCGGATATCGATCCGACCATCCGGCTGCGCGACCTCGGCATTGCCAACAAGCATATGGTGGCGATTGCCCGCGCCCTGTCGATCGACGCCAGCGTCGTGATCATGGACGAGCCGACGGCTGCCCTGTCGCACAAGGAAATCCATGAGCTTTATGAACTGATCGACCGGCTAAAAGCAGACGGCAAGGCGATCCTGTTCATCAGCCACAAGTTCGATGAAATCTTCCGCATTGCCGACCGCTACACCGTATTCCGTGATGGTGGCATGGTCGGCGAGGGGTTGATTGCCGACGTCACCCAGGATCAGCTGGTCAAAATGATGGTCGGCCGCGATGTCGGTCAGGTCTTCCCGAAGGTCGATGTCGATATCGGCGAACCGGTGCTGACGGTTTCGGGCTACCGTCATCCGACTGAATTCGAAGACATCAATTTCGAGCTGCGCCGCGGCGAAATCCTTGGTTTCTACGGTCTGATCGGTGCGGGCCGCTCCGAATTCATGCAGTCGCTGATCGGTATCACCCGGCCATCCGCGGGTGCGGTCAAACTTCACGGCGAAGTGCTGGTCATCCGATCTCCCGCCGAGGCGATCGAGGCCGGTATCGTTTACGTACCGGAGGAGCGCGGCCGTCAAGGCGCGATCATCGGCCTGCCGATCTTCCAGAACGTCACGCTGCCTTCGCTGCAGAAGACTTCACGGGCCGGTTTCCTGAAGCTCGCCAATGAGTTTGCCCTGGCGCGCGACTATACGCAGCGCCTCGATCTTCGCGCTGCCTCGCTCGATCAGGATGTCGGCACACTGTCAGGCGGTAACCAGCAGAAGGTGGTGATCGCCAAATGGCTGGCGACGCAGCCGAAAGTGATCATCCTCGATGAACCGACAAAGGGCATCGATATCGGCTCCAAGGCTGCGGTGCATGCCTTCATGAGCGAACTGGCAGGGCAGGGATTGAGTGTCATCATGGTCTCCTCGGAAATTCCCGAAATCATGGGCATGGCCGACCGGGTCATCGTCATGCGCGAAGGCCGCATTGCCGGGCGTTTTGAGCGTGCCGAACTGACGGCTGAAAAGCTGGTGCGGGCCGCCGCTGGCATCGGGGAGGCTGCGTGATGGCAAAATTGTTGAAGAACCGCGAAATCCTGCTGGTCGTCGCCATCGCTATATTGCTTGCGGCGATTACCCTGCGTTTCCCAGGCTTTATCGCGCCTGCCAATCTGGCGCGTGTCTATAATGACACGTCGATCCTGATCATTCTGGCGCTCGGCCAGATGGCCGTCATTCTGACGCGCTGCATCGATCTGTCGATGGCGGCCAATCTGGCGCTGTGCGGCATGGTCGCCGCCATGCTCAATGCGGCGTTTCCGGGCATTCCGATTCCGCTGGTCATTTTGGTGGTTGTGGCCCTTGGCGCTCTCCTCGGTTCGATCAATGGCCTGCTGGTCTGGAAGCTGGAAATCCCGCCGATTGTCGTGACGCTCGGAACGCTCACCATCTTTCGCGGGAGCATTTTCCTTCTGAGCAAGGGCGCGTGGATCAACGCCCATCAGATGAGCGATGCCTTCAAGGCGCTGCCACGCACATCACTGATCGGCTTTCCGGTTCTGTCCTGGCTCTCGGTTCTGGCAATCGCCGCCGTCTATATCCTGATGACGCGCACGGCGGTCGGCCGGGCTTTCTTCGCTGTCGGCGGCAATCCGCATGCGGCCGTCTATACCGGCATCGATGTCGGCCGCACGCGCTTCTTCGCCTATTGCCTGTCCGGCGGTCTCGCGGGTCTCGCCGGTTATCTCTGGGTATCGCGCTATGCCGTTGCTTACGTCGATATCGCCGCCGGTTTCGAACTCGATATCATCGCGGCCTGCGTCATTGGCGGCATTTCGATTGCCGGTGGCATCGGTTCGGTCGGCGGTGCCGTGCTCGGCGGCCTGTTCCTCGGCGTCATCAAGAATGCTCTGCCGGTCATCAATATCTCGCCCTTTGCCCAGCTGGCGATTTCCGGAACGGTGATCATCATCGCTGTTGCCGTCAACGCCCGCACCGAAAAGCGCAAGGGACGTGTCATTCTGAAGAAAGCGGAGGCGGTCTGATGGCGGAGGCGCATCTTTCACCCCGGATCATTCCGGACCGGCTGCAAAGTCGGGGCAGCCGGGCGCTAAAAAGCTGGGAGAGCCTGCTTCTGGTGGTGGCGATTGCGATTTTCGCGATCAATTCCTTCGCGTCGCCCTATTTCCTCGATCCGTGGAACCTGTCCGACGCGACGTTCAATTTCACCGAAAAGGCGTTGATTGCCTTCGCCATGGCTCTGGTCATCATTTCCGGCGAGATCGACCTCTCCGTCGCCTCGATCATCGCTTTGTCCTCGACCGCCATGGGGCTTGCCGTCACCATGGGCGCCGATATGCCGATGCTTGTCGTCGTCGGTCTCGGCACCGGTCTGCTTTGCGGTGCTATCAACGGCCTGCTGATCACCGGTCTGGGCCTGCCATCGATCGTGGTGACTATCGGCACTATGAGCCTGTTTCGCGGCCTGTCCTTCATCATATTGGGCGATCAGGCCTATACGGGCTATCCGGCCAGCTTCGCCTATTTCGGCCAAGGCTATGTTTGGTGGGTCTTCTCGTTCGAATTCGCGCTGTTCGTGTTCTTCGCAATTGTCTACAGCGTGCTGCTGCACAAGACCAATTTTGGCCGCGCCGTCTATGCCATCGGCAACAATCAGACGGCGGCGCTGTTTTCCGGCGTCCGCGTCGGCCGGGTCAAGTTCATCCTGTTCCTGCTCACGGGCCTGATGGCCGGCATTGCCTCGATCTGCCTGACCTCGCGCCTCGGCTCCACGCGTCCGTCGATCGCGCTCGGTGTCGAATTGGAAGTGGTGACAATGGTGGTGCTCGGTGGTGTCAGCATTCTCGGCGGCTCCGGTACCATTCCGGGCGTCGTGCTTGCCGCCTTCATCATGGGCATGGTCACCTTCGGCTTCGGGCTTCTCAATGTACCGGGTATCGTCATGTCGATCTTCATCGGCGTGTTGTTGATTTCCGTCATCGCATTGCCGATCCTGTGGTCACGCGCACGCCGCCGCAGGGCGCATTGAGGATATTATGGAAAAATACGCTTTTCGCATGCGGCTCAACCCAGGCATGACTGAAGAATACAAGGCGAGGCATGACGCGATCTGGCCGGAACTGTCCGCGTTGCTGGCGGAGGCCGGGGTGTCGGATTACTCGATCCATCTCGATGAAGAGACTAACCTGCTGTTCGGTGTTCTCTGGCGGCGGGATGATCACACCATGGCCGATCTGCCCAAACATCCGGTGATGCAGAAATGGTGGGCCTATATGGCTGACATCATGGAGACGAAGGCCGATAACGAACCGGTCGCCGTCCCGCTTGTTCCCGTCTTTCATATGAAGTGATCCCATGAAGACCATCGCCGTCATCGATATCGGCAAGACGAATGCCAAGGTCGCCTTGGTTGATCTCGACCGGTTCGAGGAAACGGCGGTGCGCAAGACCGCCAACGGCGTCGTGACCGAAGGTCTCTATCCGCATTTCGATGTCGAGCGCCTGTGGCGTTTCATCACCGAAAGTCTCGCCGCACTGAATGCCGAGACGCCGTTCGACGCGATCTCGGTGACCACCCATGGGGCAACAGCGGTGCTGCTCGACAAGAACGGCGATCTCGCCCTGCCACTACTGGATTATGAATTCACCGGCCCTGACACACTGTCCGGTGACTATGACAAAGTACGTCCGCTCTTTGCCGAGACCGGCGCGGCGCGGCTACCAATGGGATTGAACATCGGTGCGCAGATCTACTGGCAGGAACAGACATTCCCTGACCAGTTTGCCGATGTCGCCAGCATCCTGACCTATGCGCAATATTGGTCCTACCGGCTGACCGGTGTTCTTTCCACCGAACTGACGTCGCTCGGCTGCCATACCGATCTGTGGAATCCCTATTTTGCCGACTTCTCCACGATGGTCGACACTCGCGGCTGGCGGCCGCTGTTTGCACCCGTTCGGCGCGCCAGCGATGTTCTGGGTGGATTGACACCGCAGGCGGCGAGGGACACCGGCCTACCCATCGGTCTGCCGGTCTATTGCGGCATTCACGATTCCAATTCCTCGCTGCTTCCGCATGTGCTGACGCGGGCCGCCCCTTTCTCGGTTGTGTCCACCGGGACCTGGGTGGTGATGATGGCGATGGGCGCAAGGAAAGTGGCGCTGGACGAAGCGCGCGACACGCTGATCAACGTCAATGCGCTCGGCGATCCCGTCCCATCGGCGCGGTTCATGGGCGGACGGGCATTCTCGACGCTGATCACTGATCCGGCAGTCGCGGTTTCGGAGGATGTCGAGGCGCACGTGGCGGCTGCCCAATGGATGCTTCTGCCATCGGTGCCGGAAGGTTCGGGGCCTTTCCCGCATGCCAAGGCGCGCTGGACCTGCGACGAGGCCTCGTTGACAGGCCCGCAGCGGCTCGCCGTTGTTTCTTTCCATCTGGCGATGATGACGGCCAGTTCGCTCGAACTGATCGGCGCTCAAGGTGAGATCGTGGTCGAAGGGCCGTTTGCGGTCAATTCGAGTTATCTGCGGATGCTGAAGGCGGCGACCGGCCGGCCGGTGCTGATCGGCAGCCAGAGTGCCACCGGGACCAGCCTTGGCGCCGCCTGTCTTGCCGATGCCAGCCAGGCGCAGGCGCACACGGTGGAATTTAAAGGTTCCGTTCCTGAAACGTATGTTGCCTATGCGGCAAGCTGGATGAAACACATCCAGTCTTTATAGACGGCGCCGGGGACGCATGCGTCGCTTATGCCGATCCGGCCCTGTTGTCGGCGCAGAAGATTGCTGACAAGAGGCCCGGAAACCGCGCCTCCAGGTCATCCTGCCGCAAGGACATATAGATGACCCGGCCCTCCGGCCGTTGCCGGATGACCCCGGCCTCGCGCAGCACGCGCCAATGATGCGTCATCGTCGATTTCGAAACATCGGTCACGAAATCGCTGCAGATACACTCGCCGAGCGCAATCTGTTTGACCGCGGCCAGCCGGATGGGGTTTCCCAGAGCCAAAAGGATGTCGGGCAGGCGAAGGTCTTCACGCGTGGGATGATGGTCGTTCATCATGCGAAGATAATAAACAGTTCGCGTACAGTCAAACTTTTTGACTGCGTCACGTTGACAATTGTACGATTCTATCCGTACTATCAAATCATCAAGACTGCGCAGCCTTGCTCCCGCAACAAAGAGATATCCATCATGTCACCATCACCCGCAACCGGCGGTCACCGGCGGCTGGGCTGGACATTGTTCCTGCTCGCCTTTGCCCAGCTCGTCATCGCTGTCGACTATAATATCGTCTTCGTCGCATTGCCTGACATCGGCGCGCAACTTGGTTTCTCGCGCCAGACCCTGCAATGGGTAGTCAGCGCCTATGGTGTCGCCTTTGGCGGCTTCCTGCTTCTGGGCGGCCGCGCCGCCGACCTTCTCGGCCGCCGCCGTATCTTCATCTTTGCCCTCGCGCTGTACGGCGTATCCTCGCTGGTCGGTGGTTTGGCGGCAAGTCCAAGTGCCATGATCATCGCCCGGGCCATCCAGGGTGTCGGCGGCGCCTTGCTGTTTCCCGCAACCCTGTCTCTCGTCACCACATTGTTTGCCGAGGGGCGAGAACGCAACCGCGCCCTGGCGATCTGGGGCGGTGCCGGTGCTTCCGGCCTGACGGTCGGCGCTCTTCTCGGCGGCATCCTCACCAGTGCTTATGGCTGGCCTGCCGTGTTTTACGTCAACGTGCCACTCGTTGTCATCATCATCGCCGGTGCCCTGATCGTCATGCCGCGTGATGTCAGCCAGGGCTCGCATCGCAGCTTCGATCTTCCGGGTGCGCTGACCGCGACAATCGGCATTACGCTGCTGGTTTACGTCCTCGTTGAAGGGCCGGAAGTTGGCTGGGCGTCGTCTTCGATCCTGGTGGCTCTGGTTGCCGGTCTGATCCTGCTGGCAGCCTTCTTCGTCATCGAAGCCCGCAGCGATGATCCGCTGATGCCATTGCGGCTGTTGTCCAACCGCTACGCGCTGGCGGGCATGCTGCTGACGCTGTTCTTCGGCGCCACCTTGGGTGCGTTGCCCTACTTCGAGACCGTCCTTTTCCAGGGCATGCTCGGCTTTGACGCCCTGTGGACTGGCCTGGCCTTCCTCGTTCCAGCCATTGCCATCTTCGTGGGCACGCAACTGGGCGAGCGCATGGCGACGGGCTCGGGCGTTCGCACAAGCCTGGTGATCGGCCAGGTCCTCAGCGTCGCCGGCATGGTTGCGTTCGCCTACGGGATTTCGCCGGAATGGGGCTATGCGGGGCTTGTCCCGGGCATGGCTGTGCTCGGTGTCGGCCAGGGCATGGTGTGGACTGCCATGTGGATCGTCTCGGCAACTGGGGTTGCGCAGGAGGAACAGGGCGTGGCGTCGGGCATGGCATCGACCAGCCTGCAGGTTGGATTGGCCGTCGGCCTCGCCATTCTGGTTGCTGTCGCCAACGGCGTCGGCGAAGCGACCGGCCAAACGGCCGTGGCCGGGCTGATCGAAGGGACCCGGTTCGCCGTCTATCTGGCTGCTGTGGGAACCGTTTTGGGGCTGATCGTTGCCCTGACACTGCCGCGCCGTGCCGAAATCCCGGCAGGCGCGCAATACGCTCCAGCCGAATGACCCTGCGGCCCGCCCTTCGGGGCGGGTCTCACCGGCTGTAGCGTTGGCGCTCAAGGAACCGTGGGAAAACGAGGGGCAAACTGGCGGCTGCAGCCTTCAAGGTCTGCGGCACTTCGCGTGTCCAAGGACACGCAACAATACGGCATGTCCTGCAACACAAATATGCTGCCGGACCGACGTATGATTTGACTATATCCTAGAAGATCCGGGCGTTCACAGATTTGCTATCATCCTCGATAGTCAGGAGGATGGAGACTGCTGCCAGTGTCAGGGTGGCGATAAGCGTAGCGCTTAGTCCCAGAACAATCATTGCCCGTTCCTTCTACGTCATCATCATGATGCCGCTTCACCTTGGCCGGCTATGCTTGCGTATGGCTTGTGCCGGTCAGAATAGGCAGTAGTTAATGGCGGGGTGTCTCAAGTTCAACTGCCAAGTTTTACCATTGAAAACCTGTTGTTTCTCCAATGCCGCACAAACCCCCGTTTCACAGGCGGTTGCGCCCCGTGAAGGCAATATGCCGCCAATTTTAGTGAAAGAAGATACGGACTATCAACCGTTAACCTTCAAGCAAGGAATTAACCATAAACATGGTCGTACACGTTGGAGTGGGAAAATCTACTTCCCCGCAAGGCATGACGCCGTACCGACGAACCGGTTCTGACCCGGTATGCACTTTCACCGGATATTTCTTGGGAACGAAGCGGCCGATCGCCGTGGCCAGCCGGCAATAGCCGTCGCCACTTGGCGTCTTGCAAGACGGCATGCTTGGGCAAAGCCCCTTTCGAACATCCGGTGACGAGTGGATGCACTGTGCGCCGTTCACGGCATGCGGACATGCCGCAAGAGTTTGATTTTCTACAGGATACCTCTGAAAGCCATGCGGTTTGCAGAGATGAGATACCGGACCGGGGAAAAGCGTGAGGCAGGAAACATCGCCAGATCAGACGAGGAAAGCTCAGGCAGGCAGCCTGCTGGAGCGCTTGCGTTTTGCCGGGCTTGATGAAGACCAGACCGACGTTTTGCGAAAACACCGCCAGTCGCTTGGAACAGAGGTCGAGCTTGCGTTGCGCGACCTGTTCCAGCGTCTTCAGACCTTTCCGGATGCCGCGCGCCATTTCACCAGCGACCGCCAGATCGACCGGCTGCATGACCTCCAGTCGTCGCATTGGAGCGTGCTGACCGACGCCCGCTTCGACAGCCTCTATGCCGAGCGCGTCAAGGTATTGTCGGATACCGAAAGCAAGATGGGCCTTGACCCGCGCTGGCAGATTGCCGGCCATTCGGTTGTGCTCGAACGCCTGATCTGTTCGATGATCGAGCAGTTCTGGCCGAAATCGATGCTGTCGCTTGGCAAGGCGAGCAGGAAGGAATTGACGGATCTCGTCGCTGCCCTCGTCCGCACCGTGTTCGTCGATACCGAGATTTCCGTTTCCCTGCGCTTCAACGAACAGCGCCACAGCCACCAGCGCCAGCTGGCCGAACAGCGCAAGGCAGGCGAAGCCGAGGCACTGGCTCTGTTTGGCGATGTCACCCAGGCGCTTGGCCGCGGCGACCTTTCCGTCCGCACGTCCGAAGACGTGGCCACGGCATACCAGCCGTTGGCCCAGGGCCTGAATGGTGCGCTCGACGCCATCCAGAACGAATTCATCGGTCTTGCGGACCGCGCCGTCACGCTCGAAACATCGTCGCGCAATCTTGCCGGTCAGACTGGACACTTTGCCGAGGTTGCGCAACAGCAGTCGGACGTGCTCGGCGAGACCGTCCGGTCGCTCGGTGCTATCGTCGACCGGGTCAAGCACAATGCCACCCAGACGCGGGCGGCCGAAAAGAGCGTTGCCGTGACCCGCCAGTCGGCTGAACACAGCGGCGAGATTGCCGGACAGGCCATTTCGGCGATGGCCGATATCGAAGCGTCTGCGGAAAAAATCGGACAGATCATCGGTGTCATCGATGAGATCGCTTTCCAGACCAATCTGCTGGCGCTGAATGCCGGCATCGAGGCGGCGCGTGCTGGCGAAAGCGGCCGCGGTTTTGCGGTCGTTGCCCAGGAAGTGCGCGCCTTGGCGCAGCGTTCTGGTGATGCGGCCCGTGAAATCAAGCAGCTGGTATCGAGCACCAAGTCCCAGGTCGAGGCGGGGGTCGAGCGTGTTGGCCGCACCCAGGACGCCATCAGCAATATCGTCGAGCAGGTGCGCGGCATCAATGATGCGATCGCCGGTATCGCCGAAGAAACCGCCGAACAGGTCACCGGTCTTCAGGCCGCAACATCCGATCTCGGTCGCATCGGTGCCGAAATCGGCGCCAGTGCCCAGCAGGCGGCGGGCGCCAAGGAAACTTGCGACGACTTGCATACCGTCATTCTCGAGCTCGGCCAGACCATTCGCCAGTTCCATGTCCAGCGGCAGGCGCCGAAGACCGCCTTCACATCGTCCTATTCGACGCCTGCGGTGATTGCGCCAGCCGGACGGCCGGGCGAAATCGCGGGCGAAAACAATGACGGCTTCGATGACAGTTATGGTCTTCAGGGCCGTCTTGCCGGGTGGTCGCGCTGATGCAGAGCCGTTGCAAACACACATTGCCGAGACTGGCGATCGTTGAGGGACAGTATCTGCGTTCGCGTGGGCGCACTGAAAACCAGTTGAACCATCCGTGTAAATTACTCTCAGCCAGACAAGGAAAGTAGAGATGGCAGCCAAGAAAGCCGCTCGGAAAAGTTTGAGCCTCGCTCCGGTCCTCGACCTCAACGAGGCCAACGCGCTGCATGGCAAGCTGATGGCTCTACGCGGCAATCCGCTCGCGATCGATGCATCCGCGGTCGAGCGCGTCGGAGCCCTCTGCGTTCAGGTCCTGATGGCTGGGGCAAAAAGCTGGGAAGAGGATAATCAGTCTTTCACCTTCGCCAAGGTGTCGGACGCATTTACGAAAACGACACAGCTCATCGGGGTCAATATCGACCACCTGATGGCAAAGGAGATTTGAGACATGAAAAAGAAAGTTCTCACAGTCGACGATTCCAGAACCATCCGGAACATGCTTCTGGTGACATTGAACAATGCCGGTTTCGAAACGATCCAGGCCGAAGACGGCATCGAGGGCCTCGAAGTTCTTGAAGATGCCAATCCGGATGTGATCGTCACCGACATCAACATGCCGCGTCTCGATGGCTTCGGCTTCATCGAAGGCGTGCGCAAGAACGAGAAATTCCGGGCAATCCCGATCCTGGTTCTGACAACCGAAAGCGACGCGGAAAAGAAGAACCGCGCACGCCAGGCCGGCGCGACCGGTTGGATCGTCAAGCCGTTCGATCCGACCAAGCTGATCGATGCAATCGAGCGCGTAACCGCCTAACGCCAGGATTCCCGCCATGGATATGAACGAAATCAAAGAGATTTTCTTTCAGGAATGCGAGGAGCAGCTCGCCGAACTGGAATCCGGTCTCCTGAGGCTCAATGACGGCGATCGCGATCCGGAAACGGTGAACGCGGTTTTCCGTGCGGTCCACTCCATCAAGGGTGGCGCCGGAGCGTTCGGGCTGGATGATCTGGTCTCTTTCGCGCACGTGTTCGAGACCACGCTTGATTGCGTTCGTTCCAACAAGCTGGAACCAAACCAGGATGTCCTGAAGGTCATGCTGAAATCGGCAGATGTGCTGGCCGACCTCACCAATGTCGCCCGCGACGGCGGCAGTGTCGATCAGGCGCGTTCGGCGCAACTGATCCGTGAACTTGAGGCATTGGCCAAGGGCGAGGCGCCTCCGGCGGCCGCTCCCGTCGCGGCTGCCCCGAAAGCGGTTGCGGCGCCTGTCGCGCCGGCTCCAGTCAGCAACGATGAAGGCTTCGTTCCCGTCGCCTTCTCCTTTGACGATTTCGGCGATGAAGATGAGGCTGTAGCCGATCTTCCGTCCTATGAAATTGTCTTCAAGCCGAAGTCGGAACTCTATACCAAGGGCAATGAGGCGACGCTGCTCCTGCGCGATCTCTCGCGCCTCGGTGAAATGAGCATCCATTGCAATATGGATGGCCTGCCATCCCTTGACCAGATGGATCCGGAAGCGGCCTATTTCTCCTGGAAAGTTTCGATCAAAACCGACAAGGGCGAAGATGCCATCCGTTCGGTCTTCGAATTCGCCGAGTGGGATTGCGATCTCGAAGTAACGGCGCACGAAACGGGCGAGGCTTCGGAGGCTGTCGCTGACGACCTGCCAATGCAGCCGGTGCCGTTTGACCTCTCTGCGCTCGACGACGAGCCCGATGCGCCGCTTGGCGTGGTTGAAGAAGAAGAGCAGATCGCCGCCGTGCAGGAAGCCGTCGCGGCCGCCGAAGCTGCGTCCAATGTCGTTCAGATGGCGGCCAGCGCGTCGCGTGCTCCCGCCGCTGACAAGGGTGCAGCCGCTGCCGCTGCCCAGAACAATGCCCAGCAGGCTTCGTCTGCCGCCGCTCCGACCATCCGCGTCGATCTCGATCGAGTTGACCGGCTGATCAACCTCGTCGGCGAACTGGTCATCAACCAGGCCATGCTGTCGCAGAGCGTCATCGAGAACGATTCGAACGGTGTTTCCTCGATCAATATGGGTCTCGAAGAGCTGCAGCAACTCACCCGCGAGATCCAGGACTCGGTCATGGCGATCCGCGCGCAGCCGGTGAAGCCGGTCTTCCAGCGCATGGCTCGTACTGTCCGTGAAATTGCCGATATCACTGGCAAGTCGGTCCGCCTCGTCACCGAGGGTGAAAACACTGAAGTCGACAAGACCGTCATCGACAAGCTCGCTGAACCGCTGACCCACATGATCCGCAACGCGGTCGATCACGGTCTCGAAATGCCGGAAAAGCGTATTGCCGCCGGTAAAAATGCCGAAGGCACCGTTAAGCTGACCGCCAAGCACCGCTCTGGCCGTATCGTCATCGAACTCTCCGACGACGGCGCCGGCATCAACCGCGAGAAGGTGCGCCAGAAGGCGATTGACAACGATTTGATCGCCGCCGATGCCAATCTGTCGGACGAGGAAATCGACAACCTGATTTTCCACGCCGGCTTCTCAACCGCCGACAAGGTTTCCGACCTGTCCGGCCGGGGCGTCGGCATGGACGTGGTCAAGCGCTCCATCCAGGCGCTCGGCGGGCGTATCAACATCTCGTCGAAGCCTGGCCATGGCTCGGTCTTCACCATGAGCCTGCCGCTGACGCTGGCCGTTCTCGACGGCATGGTCGTCACCGTTGCCGGCCAGACGCTGGTCGTGCCGCTGACCGCGATTGTCGAAACCTTGCAGCCGGATGCCGCAGCGATTCATTCCTTCGGTGCGACGCAGCGGTTGATCTCGATCCGCAATTCGTTCTGCCCGCTGGTCGATGTCGGCCGTATTCTGAATTTCCGTGCAACCCAGGCCAATCCGGTCGAAGGCGTCGCCCTTCTGGTGGAATCCGAAGGCGGTGGCCAGCGTGCTCTGATGGTCGATGCCATCCAGGGGCAGCGTCAGGTCGTCATCAAGAGCCTCGAGGCCAACTACACCCACGTGCCCGGCATCGCCGCCGCCACTATTCTCGGCGACGGCCGTGTAGCCCTTATTCTGGACGTCGATGCTGTTGTTGCAGCCTCGCGCGGCCAGTCCTTGCAACACGAAACATCGCTGGCCGCCGCAGGGTAAGACTATGACGTATCTGGCAAAAAGTCTGGCGAATGGCGGGCGCGAATTGATCGCGTTCCGCATGGGCAATCAGGAATTCTGCGTCAACGTTATGTCTGTACGGGAAATCCGCGGCTGGACGCCGGCGACGCCGATGCCACATGCGCCACAGTATGTTCTGGGCGTCATCAACCTGCGCGGTGCAGTGTTGCCGATCATCGATCTGTCCGCCCGTCTCGGCATGGCGCCGGCCGAGCCGACGGTACGCCACGTCATCATCGTCACGCAAGTCAAGAACCGGCTCGTCGGCCTTCTGGTCGAGGCGGTCTCCGACATCCTGACGATCAAGGACGAAGATATCCAACCGACGCCGGATATGACCTCCGAGTTCGAGCGGACATTTGCCCGCGGCATCCTGGCGATCGAAGGGCGGATGATCTGCCTGATTGAGCTTGAGGCCGTCTTTCCTCATTACGAAAGTGAAGCTGCATGAGCATGCCGGCCGCCTTTGACAGCAAGCTGCCCCCGGACGAGTGCCTGGCGAGCGGAGAATATCCGCTGACCCGCCGCGACCTCGTGGAGATCGCTGCCATGATCTATGCCGATGCCGGCATCTATCTCAATGAATCGAAGGCTTCGCTCGTTTACTCGCGGCTTTCCAAGCATATCCGCAATATCGGCCTGAAGGGTTTTCGCGAATATTGCCAGCTGGTCTCATCGCCTGCCGGTGCCGCCGAGCGCCGCGACATGCTTTCGCACCTGACGACGAATTTTACCCGCTTTTTCCGTGAGAACCACCATTTCGAGCACCTGAAATCGGACGTCCTGCCGGAACTGATCGCCCGCGCGAAGAACGGTGGCCGGGTGCGTATCTGGTCGGCTGCCTGCTCGGACGGGCAGGAGCCCTATTCGATTGCGCTGACGGTTCTGTCGATGCTGCCGAATGCGGCCGACCTCGATTTCCGTATTCTTGCAACCGATATCGATCCGAAGATTCTGGCGCTGGCCCGGGCCGGAAGCTATGACGCAACGGCTCTTGAAACCGTCAGCCCGGCCATGCGCAAGCAGTGGTTCACGGAAACCAGTGTCAACGGCCGTCAGAAATGGCAGGTCGATGACCGGGTGAAGAAGCTGATCACCTTCAACGAACTCAACCTGATGGCACAGTGGCCGTTCAAGGGCCAGTTCGACGTGATCTTCTGCCGCAACGTCGTGATCTATTTCGATGAGCCCACCCAGATGAAGATCTGGTCGCGCTTTGCCGGCATGCTGAACCCCAAGGGTCATCTCTATATCGGCCATTCCGAACGCGTGTCCGGCGACGCGAAGTCGGTGTTCGACAATATCGGCATCACCACCTATCGCTACACCGGTAAACCACATGGAGGCCGCTCATGAGTGCTGCGCGCGTTCTTGTCGTTGACGATTCGGCCACCATGCGCGGGCTGATCACGGCTATTTTGAGCAGCGATCCCGACATCCAGGTCATTGGCCAGGCGGCCGACGCCATGCAGGCGCGCCAGGCGATCAAGGATCTCGACCCGGACGTCATCACGCTCGACATCGAGATGCCCAACATGAATGGGCTGGAATTCCTCGAAAAGATCATGCGTCTGCGTCCCATGCCGGTGATCATGGTTTCGACCTTGACGCACAAGGGCGCGGAAGCCTCGCTGGCGGCTCTCGAAATCGGGGCTTTCGATTGCGTCGGCAAACCGTTGCCGGGCGATCCGCATCCGTTTCGCGATCTTGCCGAAAAGGTGAAGGCTGCGGCGCGCTCGCAGCGCAAGTTCATCATTTCCGGCAACAAGGTCGCGGCTCCAAGCGCTGCCAGCACCAATGCGGCTTCCGACTACCGGGCCGGCCGCAAGATTGTCGCGATTGGATCGTCCACCGGAGGCGTCGAAGCCCTGATCACGGTTCTGCAGAAATTCCCGGCCAATTGCCCGCCGACGGTGATCACGCAGCATATGCCGCACACATTCACCAAGAGCTTTGCCGAGCGTCTCAACCGCATCTGCGCCCCAACGGTTGCGGAAGCAACGGATGGCGCTCGGCTAGAGATCGGCAAGATCTATCTGGCCCCAGGCGGTGAACGCCACCTCCAGGTCGTCAATCCAACATCACCCAGCTGCCGCCTGCTGGACCGCGAACCGGTCAACGGTCACCGCCCGTCCGTAGATGTCTTGTTCGATTCCGTTGCGGAACTTGCAGGCCGCAACGCAGTCGGTGTGATCTTGACCGGAATGGGCCGTGATGGCGCATCCGGTCTCTTGAAAATGCGCCACGCAGGTGCCCGCACATTCGGTCAGAATGAAAAAACCTGTGTTGTGTATGGAATGCCGAGGGTTGCCTACGAACTGGGTGCCGTCGAAACACAACTCCCCCTCGGCTCAATCGGGGAAGAAGTCCTGAAAAGTACTGCCGCCCGAAGAGAAGGAAGCGAATAATGTCCCTAGCGGAAAAAATCAAAGTTCTGATCGTTGATGATCAGGTCACCAGCCGCCTGCTGCTGGGCGATGCCTTGCAGCAGCTCGGTTTCAAGCAGATCACGGTTGCCGGCGACGGCGAGCAGGGTGCCAAGATCATGGCAGCGCAGCCGCATCACCTGGTGATTTCCGATTTCAACATGCCGAAGATGGACGGCCTTGGCCTGCTTGCTGCCGTGCGCAACAATCCGGCCACGAAGAAGGCCGCCTTCATCATGCTGACGGCGCAGGGCGACCGTGCATTGGTCACCAAGGCCGCAGCGCTCGGAGCCAACAATGTGCTCGCCAAGCCTTTCACCATTGAAAAGATGAAGGCCGCAATCGAAGCCGTATTTGGGGCATTGAAATGATCACTGAGGCTGCGACCAGGCGTGTGCATGTCATCCAGGGCGAATGGAAGGTGGTCAACGATCCAGATGTCGTGCTTTCGACCATCCTCGGCTCCTGCGTGGCAGCGTGCATGCGCGATCCGGTCGCAGGCGTCGGTGGCATGAACCATTTCCTTCTGCCGGGCTCGGCGGATGCCATTTCGTCGGGCGGCGATGCAACGCGTTACGGCGTGCATTTGATGGAGCTGCTGATCAACGGGCTCCTGAAGAAAGGAGCCCGCCGCGAACGGCTGGAGGCGAAAATCTTTGGTGGTGCGAAGACGATCGCCCGCTTCTCGAATGTCGGGGAGCAGAACGCGCTGTTCGCGCGCCAGTTCCTGATGGACGAGGGGATCCAGGTGGTCGGCGAGAGCACTGGTGGCGATCACGGCCGCAAGCTTGAATACTGGCCGCTGAGCGGCCGGGCCCGGCAATATGCGCTGACGGGCGTGGAAGCGCAGAAAGCCGTGGCGCAGGAGCAGCGCCCAAGGCCGGTGCCGAAGCCGGTCGACAATGCGATCGAGTTTTTCTAGCGCTTGGGTCACATTCCGGAAGCCCGGGATGTGCTTTGGCAAAGTGTTTAGCGTAGCCGTTCGGTGGGGGTAGTTCCGAACGGCATTGGTTGCCAGCGTGAGGGCGTGAAATGCTGACTGAAATGAAGAGCCATATGCCTCACGTCGATGAGGCACTCCCGGACGTGATGATGCGCATCGTTTCGGAACTCTACGATGTGGCTTATCTCATCGAGCGGATAGAGCCGATGCTCAGCGATATCCACGGCGAGGCGGTTCTGGAATCGCCTGATCGGATAAAGGTCTTGCAGGGGATCGATCTGGCCGTTCAGAAGACACGCGGGCTTGCGGAGTTCATCGACACCGTCACCGCGGCCATTCCGCAGTCGTGGCTTGTCGATGTGACCACCGCCCTCAATCTCGTCAAGCTTGCCGATATGCAGAAGTCGCTCGGCAACGGCATGCTGCGGCATGGCCATTCGCAGCCGCTGACCGAAGCTGCGGGAGATTTCGAGGCCTTTTAGCCGCGACCAACGTTTCTCTCGTGCGTTTACCGCCGCCTCGACAATCGTCTTGAGGCGGTGGTTTTGTTTTAAGCCACCTCGGACTGCCGGTGTTTTCAATCGGCGGCAAAGGTAGCACCTGTCCTAATGCTGAAGTGAATGAAGCAATCTATATCTCAGTTTTTCGCAACAATCCGTATCGCTACATACAGGTTGCGGACATATGGGCCGATCGCGCGGGGCCGCAGCGTTTCGCCGCTATCTTTCGCGCTGCGAATGCTTACCACATCGATCATCACTTAAGGCTTGCGGGGTCTCATCGGGAGGCGTCGCACTGGAATTCGATTCCCCCATTTAGAATATAAAAAACATAGATTATCTGTATTTGTGGCGATTTACGACTATTTTTGTCCGGGTTATGGCGGCATTTCCAATGCTGTCAGTCTGCAAACCGGAGATATCCATGGCCCGTCAAATCCGTTTCAATGCTTTCGACATGAACTGCGTTGGCCACCAGTCGCCGGGCTTGTGGTCGCATCCGCGCGACCTGTCGTGGAAATACAAGGATCTCGACTATTGGCAGGATCTGGCCCGTACTCTGGAGCGCGGCATCTTCGATGGTATCTTCATCGCCGACGTCATCGGCTATTACGACGTCTACAAGGGGTCGAATTATCATGCGATCCACCAGGCGGCGCAGATCCCCGTGAACGATCCGCTGCAGCTTGCCGCCCCGATCGCGCTCGCCACCGAGCATCTCGGCATCGGCATCACGGCATCAACCTCGTTCGAGCACCCCTACACCTTCGCTCGCCGGCTGGCGACGGCTGATCATCACACCAAAGGCCGGGTCGGATGGAACATCGTAACGTCTTACCTGGAGAGCGGAGCGAAGAATATCGGCCAAGGCGGTCTTCGCGGCCATGACAACCGTTACGAGGTCGCCAATGAATATGTCGAAGTGCTCTACAAGCTCTTCGAGGGCAGTTGGGAAGAGGGTGCGGTTCTGCGCGACCGCGAGAAGCGCATCTTCACCGACCCGGCCAAGGTTCACGAGATCGGCCACAAGGGCAAGTATTTCGATGTGCCGGGCTATCATCTGAGCGAGCCTTCGCCGCAGCGGACGCCGGTGCTCTATCAGGCCGGCGCGTCAGGCCCCGGCAAGTCTTTCGCCGCTGGCCATGCCGAGTGCATCTTTGTCGCCGCCCCGACCCGATCAGTGCTCAAGGGCTATGTCGCCGACATTCGGGAACGCATCGCCCAGGCGGGCCGCGATCCGGAAAAGGTGTTTATCTACACGCTGATCACCATCATCACCGGCGAAACCGAAGAGAAGGCGCAAAAGAAGTTCGAGGAGTACAAGAGCTACGTCTCCTATGACGGATCGCTGACCTTCATGTCTGGTTGGAGCGGTATCGACTTTGGCCAATATGCGCGGACTGACGTGGTGGAGAAGATCGAAACCAATGCGATCCACTCCTTCGTCGAGCACATTGCCGGCGGCGACAAATCGTGGACGATCGATGAACTCGCACAGTTCGGCGGCATCGGCGGCATGGGGCCTGTCTTCGTCGGCTCACCTGAGCGGATTGCCGACATCCTGCAGGAGTGGGTAGAGGATACCGGTGTCGACGGCTTCAACATAGCCTATGCGGTGACACCAGACAGTTTTGAGGATGTCGTCGGCCATATCGTGCCGGAATTGCAGAAGCGCGGCGCATACCCCACGGCCTACAAGCCGGGGACGCTCAGGGAAAAGCTGTTCGGTGACGGACCTTACTTGCCCAAGACCCATCCAGCTGACGGTTATCGTGACATCGAGGCGGTCAAACGGCGTGAATTGCAGGCCGAGCACAAGCTCAAGACGGTTGGCGCGTGATGGGCGACACGTTTTCTCGAACGTCACGCCATGCCTGCCGCTCGCGCCGACCATCAGCCGGAAACATGTGCAGAAACGGCTATGCAGACCGCGCTACGAAGCGCTGGCTGGAACGAAATCACTGCGAAGGTTGAGGTTTTGCTGGTGCGCGTTCGACCCTGTGCGCATGATCTCGGCCGGTTCTACCTCAACGGTATCCAGGCATCGCCGCATTTCTGGATTTAACGGAAGCCCGTTGCGGCCCGCCTGGATGTTTTGCTCACAGGTTCTCTTTCAGCAGAACTTCGATCCTGATTTTTTCCTGCGCGGCTATGGGGTCGCGCAGATCAGCGCGGGCGCGCATGATGCGGACAGCGCTGCGGACGGCGTGGCCGGGGTCTTGCGCGATGATGGCATCGATGCGGCCCGTGCGTAGGGCTTCCTCGCTGAACGGTGTGCGTTCGTGGACGACAACAGTCACTTTCTGCAGGTCGGCGTGCTGCGAGATCGCTGAAACCGGGATTCGGCTTTCCGGGCTGAGGACATAGGCCGCCCGGATATCGTGATGGCGTTCAACGACATTTTGTATGATTGCGGCTGCCCGGCTCTGGTCCCCATAGGTCTCAAGCGATGGCAATGCGCGCAGGTGCGGGAACTGTTCGTTGATGATGCTGTCGAAGCCGCGGCGGCGTTCGATACTGTCGCGCGCCACCATGGTTTCGGCGACAATCATGATCTTGCCGGGCTCGTTGCCGAGGAAGCGGCCGATGATCCTGCCGGCGGTTGCGCCAGCGGCGAAGTTGTCGACGCCGACAAAATCCGCGGTCTTCAATTTTTCCTGGCCGGATAGAAACTGGACAAGATGAATGCCGCGCGTCATCAGGCGGCCGAGTGCATCGCGCACCTGTGGCGATTCCGGCGCCATGACGGCAACGCCATCCACGTCTTCGGTTTCGATCGCCGCCAGATGCCGTGAGAGTTGATAGGGGTCGTCGGTCGCAATCTGATCAACGGTAATTTCCGTCAGGTCGGATTTGAGTGTCCGGCTTGCTTCGGCCACACGTTGAAGCAGTTCCTGCAGATATTGATCTCCCTTGCTCGGCAGGACGAAGCGGAACCGATAGATTTTGTTGCGGGCAAGAGCCACTGCGGCGAGATTGCGGACAAAGCCAATTTTTTCAATGGCCTCATGAACCCTCCGTGACGCCCGGGCGCTGACATTCGGCCTGTCGTTCAGTACCCGGTCGACCGTTGCCAAGCTGACGCCGGCGGCTTCGGCCAGATCCTTCGCGGTGGGTCGTATCATCTATAGTCTTCCGTTCTTACGCATTGGCCCGATCCTGTTTTCCATCAGTCTGCGCAAAAAAGCAAGAAATTGAAGTGCGCACCTCAAAATCATCTTGCACTGAGGTGCGCACCTCAGTTATACCATGCCAACGACGGCGGCGAAGGCGGTCGACAGACTGCGAAGCCGGGTGTTGGAGGGAGGGCTTGTCCGCTGGGCTGGCCTTAGTTGTGCTCGCCAAGAGCGTTCAGACACGTGCCGATGGAGGTCGGAGTGTCACTAGGGAGGAGATTTCATGCCACGTTCATATCTGAAATCGGCATTAGCGGCCGGCGTCGTGACCGGACTGATGTCGCTGGGAGCGGCAACATCGGCTCAGGCGGAAGACTTGACCTTGTGCTGGGCTGCCTGGGATCCGGCCAATGCGCTGGTAGCGCTCAGCAAGGATTTTGAGGCCAAGTCCGGCCATAAAATGAGCTTCGAATTCGTTCCCTGGCCAAACTTCGCAGACCGCATGCTCAACGAGCTGAATTCCGGCGGCAAGCTGTGCGATCTGATGATCGGTGACAGTCAGTGGATCGGCGGCGCGGCAGAAAATGGCCAGTATGTGAAGCTCAATGACTTCTTCGACAAAGAAGGCATCAAGATGAGCGACTTCATTCCGGCAACCGTCACGGGCTATTCCGAATGGCCCAAGGGAACGCCGAACTACTGGGCGCTTCCCGCTTTCGGCGATGTCGTCGGCTGGAGCTACCGTAAGGACTGGTTCTCGCGGCCCGAGCTGCAGGCCGAGTTCAAGCAGAAATATGGCCACGATCTTGCTGTTCCGAAAACCTTCGAAGAACTGAAGCACATCGCGGAATTCTTCCAGGGCCGCGTGATTGACGGAAAGACCGTGTATGGCGCCGCGATCTATACCGAACGCGGCTCCGAAGGCATCACCATGGGCGCAATGGACGTGCTCTACAGCTACGGCTTCGAATACCAGAACCCGGACAAGCCCTACGAACTCGACGGATATGTCAATTCCGACAAATCGGTAAAAGGACTGGAGTTCTACAAGGAGCTCTACAATTGCTGCGCTCCTCCCGGATCATCCGACGCCTATATGTCGGAGAACATCGACGCCTATAAATCCGGCCAGGTGGCGCTGCAGATGAACTTCGCCTTCACCTGGCCTGGCATCAATGCTGACCCCAATGTCGGTGGCGACAAGTCCGGCTACTTCCCCAACCCGGCGGGGCCGGATGGCAAGCAGTTCGCTCAGCTTGGCGGACAGGGCATCTCGGTGGTTGCTGTTTCCGAAAAGCAGGATGCAGCCCTTGAATACATCAAGTGGTTCGCCCAGCCTGACGTCCAGGCCAAGTGGTGGCAGCTGGGTGGGTATTCGGCGCTGCGCGCGGTGGTCGAGGATCCGGGTTTTGCCAAAAGCCAGCCCTATGCCCAGACCTTCCTTGATTCCATGGCAATCGTGAAGGATTTCTGGGCCGAGCCGTCCTATGCCTCGCTGCTGCAGGCGTCGCAGAAACGCTTCCACAACTACGTCATTGCCGGGCAGGGCACCGCCAAGGAAGCGCTTGATGGTCTTGTCGATGACTGGAAGACGATCTTCGAAGACGAAGGCAAGTACTAGACGCTGACCGCGTGACCTCCCCGCGGTTCCGGGTGTCTGTGCAGGACCGGTTGGTTGCCAGCCGGTCCTGCGAACTATGCTGCTTCTGATTTAGGGGAATACCATGCTCGATTCATCGGCCGACCGGGCCGTGGGCGAAACGTCGCCTGTCGTGTCCAAACGCAGCCAAGGGCTCTCCGATAGAGCGATCGCCTGGCTGTTCGTGGCGCCATCAATCTTCCTGCTGCTCGCCGTCAACATCTTTCCCTTGATATGGACAGTGCGGCTGAGCTTTACCAATTTCCGGGTCAACCGCCCCAATGCCGAGGTTCAGTTTGTCGGGCTGAAAAATTACATCAGCGTCCTCACGGACGGGGATATCTGGCAGACGATGCAGGCGACGGCGCATTTCCTGATCTGGACTATCGTCCTGCAGGTGCTGATCGGCTTCGCGCTGGCCTATCTGATCAACAAGAAATTTCGCGGCAACGACCTGTGGACGACGGTCATCGTCCTGCCGATGATGTTGAGCCCCGCGGTGGTCGGCAATTTCTGGACATTCCTCTACCAGCCGCAAATCGGCCTGTTCAATTACGCGGTCGGTTATCTCACTGGTACGGACCCTTCCGCCTTTTCGATGATCGGCGACGTCTCGCTCGCCCCTTGGGCGATTGTCATTGTCGATACCTGGATGTGGACGCCGTTCGTCATGCTGATCTGCCTGGCGGGCCTGCGTTCCATCCCCAGCAGCATCTACGAGGCGGCCGAGTGCGACCGCGCCAGCAAATGGCGGCAGTTCTGGACGATCACCATTCCGATGGTGCTGCCGTTCCTGATGCTTGCAGTTCTCTTCCGGGGCATCGAGAACTTCAAGATGTTCGACCTCGTGGTTCAGCTGACGGGGGGAGGGCCTGGGTCGATCACGGAACTGACGTCCATCAACCTTAAGCGGGAAGCCTTCGAAAAGTGGCGCACTGGATATGCGTCGGCCTACGCGGTCATCCTTTTCGTGACAGTCTTCGGCCTCGCGTCGATCTACGTCAAAGCCCTGAACAAGGTGAAGCAAAGATGAGCAGCTATTCCGTTACAGAACCTTCCGTTCGTCAGAAATGGGCTGCCGGAACGCTTGTCGTTATCTATGCCCTGATCACGATCCTGCCACTCCTATGGATCATCGCGACGAGCTTCAAGTCACCGTCAGATGCCATCGCCTATCCGCCCAAGACCGTCTTCCAGCCAACCCTTGAAGGTTATGTCAACCTGTTCACTACCCGCACCCGGGCGACGGAGCAGGATTTGAAGGAGCTCGGCGAACCCAACACCTGGTATGACCGTATCGTGCGCAAGGATGGTTTCGTGATTGCCGGGCCATCGCGCTTCCTGGAGCGGTTTTCGAATTCGATGATCATCGGTTTCGGCTCGACCGTTCTGTGCATCGTGCTGGGCACGGCAGCGGCCTATGCCTTCTCGCGCTTCAAGGTTCCGCTCAAGGATGATCTGCTGTTCTTCATCCTGTCGACGCGCATGATGCCGCCGATCGCCGTCGCCATCCCGATCTTCCTGATGTTCCGGTCTCTCGGGCTGAATGACACTCATGCCGGCATGATCCTGCTCTACACGGCCGTCAACCTGTCGCTGGCGGTGTGGCTCCTCAAGGGGTTTATCGACGAGATTCCGATCGAGTACGAAGAGGCGGCGCTGATCGACGGCTACACGCGCTTCCAGGCGTTTTACAAGGTCGTCCTGCCGCAGGCCATGACCGGCATCGCATCGACGGCAATCTTCTGCCTGATCTTTGCCTGGAACGAATATGCCTTCGCCGTTCTCCTGACCTCGGGCACGGCCCAGACCGCGCCACCTTTCATTCCAACCATCATCGGTGTCGGCGGTCAGGATTGGCCAGCAGTGGCCGCAGGCGCGACGCTGTTTCTCGTGCCCGTCATGATTTTCACGATTGTCCTTCGCAAGCACCTGCTGCGCGGCATTACATTTGGAGCTGTCCGCAAATGACGGAATTCATAAAGGGATTGCGCGGGTTCAGGCGCGGCGCCTGGGAGATGGTCGCATCGATCCTCATCGCGCTCGGTGTGTTCATGCTGATGCAACCATTCGCCCTGTCGCTGTACTCCGCGTCCTTCATCGTCACCCTGGTGGGCACCGTGATGTTCATCATCGTCAGTCATTTTCCGGAGTAACCATGGCACAGATCAGAATTCAGAATGTGCGCAAGGAGTTCGGAGCATTCACTGCTGTCCAGTCCTCCTCGTTCACCGTGGAGGACGGCGAGTTCTTCATGTTGCTTGGACCGTCGGGTTGCGGCAAGACCACAACGTTGCGCATGATGGCGGGCCTCGAACTGCCGACCAGCGGTGAAATCTATATCGATGGCGAGGAAGTCGGCATGAAGCCGGCAAGTCAACGCGATATTGCCTTCGTCTTCCAGATGTTCGCGCTCTATCCGCATATGAATGTACGCAAGAACATTTCCTATCCGCTGCTGAGCCAGGGAATGTCTCGCGCCGAGGCGAAAACGCGGGTGGAAGAGGTGGCGCGTATCCTCAAGATCGAGAATATTCTCGACCGGCCGGTCGGCGGGCTGTCGGGCGGTGACCGCCAGCGCGTTGCGCTTGGCCGTGCCATCGTGCGCCGGCCGAAGGCTTTTTTCATGGACGAACCCCTTGGTGCCCTCGATGCGGAATTTCGCGAACATATGGCCGAGGAGCTGCGCGCCCTTCACGATCGCATCGGCGCGACAACGGTTTACGTCACCCATGATCAGCTTGAAGCGATGCAGATGGGCGACAAGATCGTCGTCATGAACCACGGCGTCGTTGAACAGTTCGGCAAGCCGCAGGACATCTATGATTGGCCAGCCACCAAATTCGTGGCCAAGTTCATCGGCTCCCCGGCGATGAACTTCTTCGATTTTGACGGCATGATCGGTATCGGAAGCAATGTCATCGAGCTTTCCGGACACCGGGTTACGGTTCCCTTGTCGCGTCAGGGGGCCAGCGGAAAGTTGACGCTGGGGGTCAGGCCGGAGCACATCCGCTTTTCCGATGCCTCGGCCTACCGCGGACGGGTGCTCGCCACGGAATATCTCGGCACGACCCAGATCGTCACGATGGCCACACCCAACGGGGAGATCAAGGCACGCACGCCTGCGAAGCAGTCCGTAACGTCGGGCGAGATCATCGGTCTTGAATTCGATCCGCAAACGCTGACCATCTTCGACGATATGAAAGGGCAGGCGCTGCTGTCTGAAGCCAATGAGAGGGTCTTGCGTCATGGTTGATGTGGTTCTTGAAAATGTGACGAAGACATTTGCCGGCCACGCGGCGCTCGACAATCTGTCCCTGACGATCCCCGGCGGTTCCTTCGTCGTTCTCCTGGGGCCGACCGGCGCTGGGAAAACCACGGCGCTGCGCATGGTATCGGGTCTGGACAAGCCGGACAGTGGCGACATCTATTTTGCCGGCCGCTCCGTCAGGGACCTTACGCCCGCCGAGCGCAATGTCGCGATGGTGTTTCAGCAATATTCTCTCTATCCGCATTTGACCGTGCGCCAGAACCTCGAATTCCCGTTGAAATCACCTCTGTTGAGGACTTCGAAGGCAGATATCGACCGCAAGGTGAAATCGATCGCGGAGATGCTGCAGATTTCTCACAAGCTCGACAACAAGGCGACCAATCTTTCGGGCGGCGAGATGCAGCGCGTCTCGATCGGCCGGGCGCTGGTGCGCAATCCGCAAATCTATCTCATGGACGAACCGCTCAGCTCTCTCGACGCCAAGCTGCGGGCCGATCTGCGCATCGAACTCAAGAGTATCCAAGCCAATTCGGGTGCCACCTTGCTTTACGTCACCCACGACCAGATCGAGGCGATGACGATGGCGACCCATATCGGCGTTCTTCACGAAGGCAGGCTGGTGCAGTTTGGCTCGCCGCGCGAAATCTATGAGCGGCCGGTGAGCCTCTACACCGCGACAAGGCTCGGTCAGCCGCGGATCAATGTGCTTGCCGCCGATACGTTCCCCGGCTCGCCGCCGGGAGCGGTGAGCATCGGCTTGCGCCCTGAGCATATCACCCAGGGCGACGGTCAGGAGGCACTGGTCAAACGGGTCGAGCATCTCGGCGACCAGACGCGCCTTCATTTGGTATTCAAGAAAAACGACATCGTCACCGTGACCGACGCCGATACCAGGCTGAAGAGCGGAGACATCGTCAAAATCCAGCCGGACAAGCCGCTCTATTTCGACGCGGACGGCATGCGCTTAGGGTAAGGGAGCAGATATGGCACAGTTCATCAACAAGCGGGAAGACGTGGTCACCGAGGCGATCGATGGTCTGCTGGCCGTCAGCGGCGGCTCTTTGGTGCGTCTTGACGGCTATCCGCATATTCGCGTGGTTCTGCGCGGCGATTGGGACAAGTCGCAGGTGGCGCTGGTATCCGGCGGAGGCTCTGGACACGAGCCGGCGCATGCCGGTTTCGTCGGCAAGGGAATGCTGACCGCGGCCGTGTGTGGCGACGTCTTCGCCTCGCCGAGTGTCGATGCGGTTCTCGCCGGCATTCTGGCTGTCACAGGTCCGGCTGGATGTCTGTTGATCGTCAAGAACTATACCGGTGACCGGCTGAACTTCGGATTGGCGGCTGAGCGCGCGCGCGCTTTTGGCCTGAATGTCAACATGGTCATCGTTGGCGATGACGTTGCTCTGCCCGACCTGCCGCAGGCGCGCGGCGTGGCGGGAACGCTCTTCGTCCACAAGATCGCGGGCGCGCTTGCGCAGGCAGGCGCGGATCTCGAAACGGTAACGGCCGCTGCCCGGCGCGTGATCACTGGAGCAAAAAGTATCGGCATGTCGCTGGACACGTGCACGGTTCCTGGCTCGCCGAAGGAAGATCGTATTCCTGCCGGTATGGCCGAGCTGGGGCTCGGTATCCATGGGGAAGCCGGTGTGGAACAGATCGCATTTGTCGATGCAAGAACGGCGATGGGAGCAGTCGTCAGCAAACTGGCCGCGGCCATCGAGGATAGGCCGCATGTTGCGCTGATCAATAATCTTGGTGGCACCTCCGCCCTCGAAATGTCGGTGCTGACCCACGAACTGATCGCTTCGTCGATCGGCAACCGGATTTCCCATGTCGTCGGACCGGCGCCGATGATGACATCCCTCGACATGCAGGGCTTTTCCATCTCGCTCTATCCAGCCGACGAGGCGGACATAGAGGCATTGGGCGCACCGGTTACGATGGCGGCCTGGCCTGGCTTGTCGGCCGTCAAACCCATCCGGATCGAAATGCTGCCGGACGGACTGACACCGATCACACCCCAACCGTCCAACCATCAGGAGACGCGCGACTTCCTGATCAATTGCTGCAAGGTATTGATCTCGGCCGAAGAGGATCTGAACGCGCTGGATGCCAAATCCGGTGACGGCGACACAGGATCCACGCTCGCAGGCGCTGCGCGCGCGCTCATCAATGCCATCGACCGCATGCCGCTCTCGGATCACACCCAGCTTTATCGCGCCATCGGCCAGGAATTGAGCCAGACGATGGGCGGATCGTCCGGTGTTCTGCTCGCCATCTTCTTTGCGGCCGCCGGTGATGCCGCCTCAAGCGGTCTGCCGATGGCCGATTCACTAAAGGCGGGACTTGCCCGTATGCAGGAAATCGGCGGTGCCCACCTCGGCGACCGGACGATGGTGGACGCACTTTCACCGGCGCTCGATGCGCTTGAGAAGGGTTTCAAACCGGCGGCCGCGGCCGCACGCGCTGGCGCGAACCTCACGGCCACCATGCTCAAGGCCAAGGCCGGACGAGCCGCCTATATCAATGCGAAACAACTCGAAGGTCATATCGATCCTGGTGCGGAGGCGGTGGCACGGCTGTTTGAACATCTGGCGGCTTAAGTCTACCGGTGTGGAAGCGTTGTCCGGAAACGCTTCCACACCCTCCGCAGATGCGTTGCATTTCTTTGCGACGGCTTCTTTCTACACAATCGTTTTGCTTGGGGCCGGACCGGATGCGCAGCCTAACCCGGATTGTTGGATAAGCAGCGGCAGCGCGCCCCCGGCTTAACTGGAATGTTTCTTGCGTATTTGCTAATATACAAACGCAACGCGAGGAATTGTGTCATGAGTCCGGACAAGTCGCGCCATTTTCCTCCACTTTGGCTGCTCATGGGTGTTGGAGAGCGATACAAAATGGTCGAATCCGTCGATGATGCGGCGGCGATGCTGATTCACCAATGGCCATCGACCGCTGGCGGTGCCTACACAAATGCACTTGAGGCCTGCCTGGATGCTCTCCAGGGAGCCGGGCCGGCGGATGTGGTCCCTGACGCTTTGATGCGGGCCGCGGATGAGGCGTTCATTTGCTACATCCACGTTATCGAGGGTGAAAAGCGATCTCAACGCCCCAGAGCGCGCATGCCGCGCGAACAGCATGCCTTTCCGATAAGATCTGCGATTTTCGGCTTCCAATGCTAGAGGGCTTCCGTGCGGTCGCACCCGCTTCGGAAAGTACAATGAAAACTGCTTGCTCTGGTCAAGCTCGCTTCAGCCGGAATCTGGATGCGCTTTACACGTCGGTGAGCTAGAAAGGCCCCTCGAACGCTCGGCGTTCAGACAGGAGCCCGACCATGATCAAGATGAGCGTCTACTATCCGGCCGATGGTGGCTCGAAGTTCGATCACGACTACTACCGCACCCGCCATATGCCACTGCTCCAGGAACGGCTCGGCGATGCCTGCCTGCGCTACGAGATCGACAAGGGCCTTGCGGGTCGCGAACCAGGAAGCGCGCCGCAGTTTGTCGCGGCGTGCCACGTCTACTCGCCGAGTCTGGCGACATTTCAGGAGGCGTTGGGTCCCCACCGCGCGGAAATCTCCGCGGACGTCGCCCGCTATACGGACATCGCCCCCATCGTGCAGATCAGCGAAGTCGTTGAAGGGTAAGGCCTTCGGTGCGTCAGGCGTGGCGTTGAACTTTCCGGGACCGGCGTAGTGCTGGCGCATCTGATCCATGGTGATGTAGCCGGTGCCGACTCGGTCGACGATCGGGAACGTGCCGTTACCGTCAAAGCGAAAACTGCGTTACTCTCGTCAAACTCGCTTCGGCCAAAATCTGGATGCGCTTTATAGGTCGGTGACCCAGACAGCCCAGGCATCGCGTACGCCGAGGGCTCTGCAATATCCAGAGCCCTCGGCGTCGGCAGTTTCCTATTGCTTGCGTGGCCAGGTATCGGCGAGGCGGTAGCCGGCCGGCCATGGATCGGCTGGGTCGAGCATGACCTGATGCGTGCCGGTCACCCAGGCGCGGCCGGAGATTTCGGGCACGATCGCCTTCTGGCCGCCGACGGTCGTTTCGCCGACAATCTGGCAGTCGAAATGCGACCCGATGATCGATTCACCGCGGAACTTCTGTCCCGGCTTGATCTGGCCGCGGGCGTGCAACACAGCCAGGCGTGCCGAGCAACCGGTGCCCGTTGGCGAACGGTCGAGCTTGGCCGGTTGGATCACCACCGTATTGCGCCCATGCAGCATGCCGTCGCGCTCTTCGACCGGCAAGGTCAGCTGGCAGAAGGAAATATGGTTCCATTCCGGATTTTCGGGATGGGAGAACCCGAGTTGTTCGTTGGCGGCGCGCGTGATCTTGATTCCGGTTTCGGCCAGTTCGCGAGCTTCGTCGGGCGTGACCGAAAAGCCGAGAGAACGCGCGTCTGCAATGACAAAGCTGTCGCCGCCATAGGCGGTATCGACTGTCAGCGTGCCAAGACCTTCCACTTCGAGCCTGGCATTGAGCTTGGCCGCGAAGGAAGGCACGTTGGTAACAGTAATGCGCTCAGCCTTGCCATTGCGGCAGGCGGCAACCACGTTGACCAAGCCGCCCGGTGCTTCCAGCACCATTCTGGTTTCCGGCTCCTGCATCGGCACGATACCCGTATCAAGCAGAACGGTCGAGACACAGATGGAATTGGAGCCCGACATTGGCGGCGTGTCCTCCGGCTCCATGATGATGAAGCCCATCGTCGCCCGCGGGTCCTTCGGTGGTACCAGGAGATTGATATGCCGGAATACGCCGCCGCGCGGTTCGTTGAGCACGAAGTTGCGCAGCGTCTGGTCCTCGGCAATGAATTTCCGCTGTTCCCACAGGGTCTTGCCGGGTGGCGGCGCGACCCCGCCAACGATGACGTCGCCAACCTCGCCCTCGGCATGGCAGGAAACGATGTGGATTACCTTGCTGCTGCGCATAGTCTGCTCCCTGAAAAAATTGCGATCCGGCCGCCATCTGCCCAAGAAGATTGTAGCGGGTAGCAGAGCCTGTGTCCCACTGTTAGAAAAATTGGATCCAATATACAATATCAAAAATGGATCGGCTGAGAATATCCGCTCCGTTGCCTGAATCCCGAATTGCACCTATGACCCAAGGATGGGAACTGACACCGCGCGCCGCGCTTGAAACAACGGGATTTGAATTCATGAAACTTGCCGCCGTCGATGTCAGGCAGGCCGCATCCGCAGCCGATATTGTCTATGACGCGCTGCGCAAGGCGATCATCGAGGGTGACCTCGCCGAAGGCGAGAATCTCAGGCAGGATCAGATTGCGCAGATGTTCAATACCAGCCGGATTCCCGTGCGCGAGGCTCTGTCGCGGCTGGAGCAGCATGGGTTGATCACCACAGAGCGTTACAAGGGTGCAGTGGTCGCCGGGCTTTCGATCGAAGAGATCGACGAAATCTTCGAATTCCGCGCTTTTGTGGAAGCCGAGGTCATGCGGCTTGCCGTGCCAAATCTCGGTGAGGATGCCTTGGCTGCTGCGCGCAGATACTGCGAGGAATTCAGCCGGGAGACCGATTCCGCCCGGTGGGGCGAAATCAACCGGAGTTTTCACTACAGTCTTTATGCGGCATCCGGACGGCCTTACTACCTGCAGATCGTTCGTACATCGCTCGACAGGATCGATCGTTATTTGCGGGCGCAGTTGACGCTGACGAATGGGGTGATGCGGGCTGACCGTGAGCATAAAGCTATTCTCGAGGCTTGCCTGAACGGTGATGCCAGCCTTGCGTCCCGGCTGACGCGGGATCACGTTCTGGATGCCGGACGGTCCCTTGTTGCCTTTCTGAAAGATCAGCGGGCCTGACGGCGGGCAATGCCTGAGACGGGAACCCGGGGCGGGATGGCGCTCGCACGGACTGGTTGAAGTCGCAAAAACGCATCATCACCAAGTTTGTTGCCACCTTTGCCGATCGCGCTTGCGGAAACGGTTGATCCTGCAGACAGGGAAAAGTATTCCTTTTGTCGACACAGGATTGATGACATGACAGATATCGACACCAGCCCCATTCCCGAACGCAAGCGCGGCTCCGGCGTCAAGATGGTCTACGACCTCTTGCGCGACGAGATTCTTGATCTCGTGCTGCCGCCCGGCAGCCCGATCGATGAGGTGCAGCTGGCCGAACGCTTCAAGATGTCGCGAACCCCGATCCGCGAGGCTTTGGTGCGGCTCGCCGGCGAAGGGTTGATCGATACGCTGCCCAACCGTTCGACGATGGTTGCCAATATCGACTTTCTCAACATGCACACCTTCTTCGATGCGCTTGTGCTGATGTACCGCGTCACCACGAAGCTGGCAGCGCAATATCACAGGCCGGAAGACCTGAAGGTAATCCGCGCGCATCAGGCCGAATTCGCCGCTGCAGTGCAGGCGCAGGACGCGCTGGCGATGATCGCCACCAACGCCGCGTTCCACTCTGCCATCGCCGAAGCGGGTCGCAACGCGTATTTCACGGGATTGTTCAACCGGCTTCTGGACGAGGGGCGGCGGATGCTGAGGCTGTACTATCAGTCTTACGACGACCGGTTGCCGCAGCGTTTCGTCGAAGAGCACGATGATATTATCGCCGTCATTGCCAATCGCGACATCGAGGAAGCAGACCGTCTGGCGAAATTGCACGCTGAGCAGATCGTTCATCAGATCCAGAAATTGTTTGCCCGGGAAGACAGGCTCGACGTGGCGCTCTGATCGATAAAATTCTTGTCGACAAATAATATACAACGTGCAATATGGCTCCAGAGGCACAGGATCGGGGCTGCAAAGGTGCGCGCCATTCTCTGCCCGTCCGGCAAGGTCAAAAGGAGTTTGTTATGACGGCCAAAATCTTTTCTGGCGTGATCCCCGCGCTGATGACCCCTTGCAAAGAAGACCGTACCCCGGACTTCGACGCCCTCGTGCGCAAGGGAAAAGAGTTGATTGCCCAGGGAATGTCGGCCGTTGTCTATTGCGGCTCGATGGGTGATTGGCCGCTTTTGACAGACGCGCAGCGGATGGAAGGCGTTGAGCGCCTGGTGAAGGCCGGCATTCCGGTTATCGTCGGTACGGGCGCCGTCAACAGTGCGCTGGCCGTCAAGCATGCCGCGCATGCCCAGGCTGTTGGTGCCCAGGGCCTGATGGTCATTCCGCGGGTCTTGTCGCGCGGCTCTTCCGTCGTAGCACAGAAGGCCCATTTCAAGGCCATCCTCGCTGCAGCTCCGGACCTTCCGGCCGTTATCTACAACAGCCCCTATTACGGTTTTGCCACCCGCGCTGACCTGTTCTTCGCTCTGCGCGCCGAGCATCCGAACCTCATCGGCTTCAAGGAATTCGGTGGCGCGGCCGACATGCGTTACGCGGCCGAATACATCACCAGCCAGGACGGTGTTTCGCTGATGATCGGCGTTGATACTGCCGTGTTCCACGGTTTCGTCAATTGCGGTGCGACTGGTGCTATCACCGGTATCGGCAACGTTCTTCCGAAGGAAGTCCTGCACCTTTGCAACCTGTCGCAAGCAGCTGCCGAAGGTGACGCCGATGCGCGTCTGCGCGCTCTAGAGCTGGAACAGGCGCTTGCCGTCCTGTCCTCGTTCGATGAAGGTGCAGACCTCGTTCTCTACTTCAAGCACATGATGGTGCTGAAGGGCGACAAGGAATACACGTTGCACTTCAACGCGACCGATGCGCTGACCGAAAGCCAGCGCGGCTATGTCGAGGCTCAGTTCAAGCTGTTCAACGGCTGGTATGCCGAGTGGAGCAAGCTTCCCGGCGCCGTCCAGAAGTACAAGGGCTGAGCTGACGCTCTCCTGAATTAACGAAGGCCCTCTGAGTGATCAGAGGGCCTTCGCATTTGTGGGGCCTGCGGTGATTGCGCAGGCCGGTGACGGGATGCTGTTAGACAGCGTCCAATCCAAGCGCGTGCAGCCGGTCCAACTGCTCCATCTCGGAAGCGGTCAGGATGATGCCGCCGGTCTGCGATTTCGCGCGCGCTGCGTAGCGGCGCTGCGAGGGCAGGCGTGCGCCTTGGCCGACCATTGCCTCGAACAGAACCTCGGCCCGGGCAAACGGATTGCCTGGACGATCCCCACCAAAACCTTCGGGAGAAAACGCGATGATCAGCTCGCCATGGGCGGGCGCAAGGGCAGTCGAGCCAAGCGCATCCAGCACTTCCGGGCTGGTCAGGTCGCCGATCATGATGCCGGCCAGAAGCTCGATCATTGTGGAGATCGCCGAGCCCTTGTGTTCGCCGAACGGCAACATGGCACCGGCGAGCGCTGCTTCCGGGTCCGTGGTCGGCTGACCATCGGCATCGATCGCCCAGCCCTCCGGCAGAGCTTTTCCGGCTCGCCTGTGCAGCTCGATTTCGCCGCGCGCCGCAACCGATGTCGCGAAGTCGAAGACATAAGGGGATTTGCCCGGGCGTGGCCAACCGAAAGCCAGCGGGTTTGTGCCGAGCAGTGGCTTCGTTCCACCGCTTGGTGCGACTGTCGCATAGCTGGGGCACATGACGATACCGGCCAGCCCGAGCTCTGTCAGCGCCTCGGCTTCCGGCCAAAGGGCGGAGAAGTGGGTGCAGTCATTGATGGCGAGGGCTGCAATGCCGCTGGAGCGGGCGCGTTCGGCAAGAACCGGGAGGCCCAGTTCGAACGCCGCATTGGCAAAGCCGCCCTTCGCATCAACCTTGACGACAGCAGACCGCTGCTGTGGTAGAAGTTCGGGCTTGGCGGTCGGGTTGACCTTGCCGGCCTTGACGGTGCGCAGTGCGCCTTCGATCCGGTAGATGCCGTGCGATTTGCAGGCGTCCCGTTCGGCGGCAACGATAACGCGGGTAATGGCTGCGGCTTGCAACGCGCTCAGCCCGGCCTTGATGAAGACGGCTTTTACGCGCTCCTCCAGATCGGCGATCGTCAGGGTGTGGGTATCGCTCATAGTGTGCCCCTCCTTTTTAGGCGCAGTAACATCTAAATGAGTTGATATCCTGCATACAAAAAGTATACAAGTTTGCCAAACATAATCCGGCCCAGCATAGCCTGCCGCTTGCGCGCCAGTTTCGAAAAAAGGATCTGTCCATGCCCTTCATCCCCAGCGGAAAACACCTTGTCGCAGGCGAATGGCTCGATGGAGCCGGTACTTTTGCATCCTCGCCCGCCAAAGGGCCGGTGCATCAGTTCGCCATCGGAACCGCACAACTGGTCGATCGTGCCTGCGAAGCCGCTGAAGCTGCGTTCTGGAGTTTCAGCGCTGCCGACCGCAGCACCCGCGCTGCCTTCCTGCGCGCCATCGCCGACGAGATCGATGCGCGCGCCGACGAGATCACGGAAATCGGCAGCCAGGAAACCGGCCTGCCCGAAGCCCGCCTGATCGGCGAGCGCGGCCGCACGACCGGCCAGTTGCGGTTGTTTGCCAGCCATATCGAAAGCGGCGATTATCTCGACCGCCGCTTCGACGCGGCCTTGCCGGACCGCCAGCCAGCTCCACGTCCAGAGATTCGCCTGATGCAGCGCCCTGTCGGTCCGGTTGCGGTGTTCGGCGCGTCAAATTTCCCGTTGGCCTTCTCGACGGCGGGTGGCGATACGGCGGCGGCACTCGCAGCCGGTTGCCCTGTCGTGGTGAAGGGACATTCCGCCCATCCGGGTACGGGTGAAATCGTCGCACAGGCGGTTGAAGCGGCCATTCGTAGTACTGGTGTTCACCCGGGCGTGTTCTCGCTCATTCAGGGTGGTAACCGCGATGTCGGGCACGCGCTGGTGCAGCACCCGCTGATCAAGGCGGTCGGTTTTACCGGTTCGCAGGCCGGTGGCCGCGCTCTGTTCAATCTCTGCGCCGCACGGCCTGAACCGATTCCGTTCTTCGGCGAGCTCGGCTCGGTCAATCCGATGTTCCTGCTGCCTGCCGCGGTCGCGGAACGGGCGGAGGCGCTTGGTCAGGGCTGGGCAGGTTCGCTGGCCATGGGGGCAGGGCAGTTCTGCACCAATCCCGGTGTTGCCGTTGTGATCGATGGTGCCGATGCTGACCGCTTTGCCGCGGCCGCCGTCGAGGCGCTGGGCAAGGTTGCGCCGCAGACCATGCTGACCGATGGAATTGCCAAGGCTTATCATGACGGACAGGCAGGTTTTGCCGCCCGCAACACGGTCGAGCCGTTGCTGGTCACGGAATCAACCGGCCGTGCCGCGTCTCCCAACCTGTTCGAAACGACCGGCGACCGTTTTCTGGCCGATCATGCGCTGAGCGAAGAAGTCTTTGGCCCGCTTGGCCTACTGGTGCGGGTGAAATCGCAGGAGGAAATGGAAAGCGTCGCGCGGGCGATCGAGGGTCAGCTGACGGTGACGTTGCACATGGATGACGCCGACATTGACGCAGCGAAACGGCTGCTTCCGCTGCTGGAGCGGAAGGCTGGCCGCATCCTCGTCAACGGCTTCCCGACAGGTGTCGAGGTGGTCGATTCCATGGTCCATGGTGGTCCGTATCCGGCTTCTACCAACTTCGGGGCGACCAGCGTCGGCACCATGTCGATCCGCCGGTTCCTGCGGCCGGTGTCCTACCAGAATTTGCCGAAGGCGCTATTGCCTAAGGATTTGCTTAAATAATCGTGCGGCTGCGCCCGCCTTGTGTTTCCGAATGTTGCGTGCAAGTCAGTGAAGACGAATATTTGCGTACTTTTTGTATACGTTTTGTATTTTATCATTGATTTGCACGCAATGAATCGAAATAGTGCGCCTGCCGCAGATCGGCGCATCAATCTAGGGAGAGAGATTAAGATGAAATTTTCGGTCCTCGCGTTCAGCCTCCTGGCTACAACCGTTCTGACCAGCCAGGCCCACGCCGATAAGCTGGACGATATTATTTCCTCGGGCACATTGCGTTGCGCCGTCGTGCTGGATTTCCCGCCGATGGGATCGCGTGACGAAAGCAACAATCCGATCGGCTTCGACGTCGATTATTGCAACGATCTGGCCAAGGCCCTCGGCGTCACCGCCGAAATCGTTGAAACACCGTTCCCCGAGCGTATTCCTGCCCTGATGTCCGGCCGCGTCGATGTCGGCGTTGCCTCGACCTCCGACACGCTTGAGCGTGCCAAGACCGTCGGCATGACCGTTCCTTACTTCGCCTTTGAAATGGCCGTAACTGCCAACGAGAAGTCTGGCGTCAAGTCGTTTGAAGACATGAAGGGCAAGGTCGTCGGCGCCACTGCCGGCACCTATGAAGCCATTGCTCTGGAAAAACAGGTCAAGGCCTGGGGCGCCGGTGAGTTCCGTCCGTACCAGACGCAGGCTGACGTGTTCCTGGCGCTGAGCCAGGGCCAGCTCGATGCGACCGTTTCCACCTCGACGGTAGCACAGGCCAACGTCAAGACCGGCAAGTTCCCCGGCATCGCTGTCGTCGGCAAGGCGCCGTTCGATATCGACTACGTTGCGCTGTTCACCAACCGCGAGGAATACGGGCTGATCAACTACCTCAACCTCTTCATCAACCAGCAGGTTCGTACCGGCCGTTATGCCGAGCTGTATGGCAAGTGGGTTGGCGGCGAGGTTCCGTCCCTTTCGGTCAATGGCGTTTATCGCTAATCAAATCGTTTCGCTGGCGGCGCGGGTAACACTCGCGCCGCTGTCCTTTTCCAGGAGATGAAACGGCAATGTTGAATTACACCTTTCATTGGAACCAGGCATTCAAAGCGCTGCCGCAGATGCTGGACGGCGCTCTCGTCACGCTGCAGATCGCGCTCCTGTCGATGGTTATCGGGCTGGCACTTGCCTTGACCCTGACCGCGTTTCGCCTTTCAGGCAATCGCATCCTCAGCGGATTTGCGACCACCTGGGTCGAGATCGCGCGCAACACGCCCGCACTGTTCCAGATTTACATGGCCCATTTCGGCCTCGGCAATTTCGGCATCCATCTCAGCCCCTACACGGCACTTCTGGTCGGCATCGCGTTTAACAACGCGGGTTATTTGGCGGAAAATTTTCGCGGTGCGCTGAAAGCTATCCCAGACACCCAGACCCGCGCAGGCCGTTCCCTTGGTATGACGCCGGTTCAGGCCTTCCGGCTGATCGTCCTGCCGCAGATGTTGCGTATCGCCTTCCTGCCGGTCACCAACCAGATGGTCTGGGCAATCCTGATGACATCGCTGGGTGTCACCGTCGGCATGAACACCGATCTGGCTGGTATCACGCAGGAACTCAACGCGCGATCCTTCCGCACCTTCGAATTCTTCGCTCTTGCCGCGGTGATCTATTACATCATCGCCAAGCTTGTGACACTTGCCGCGCGCCTGCTTGCCGCGCGCATGTTCCGCTACTGAGAGAGGTGAGAGATGTTTGATACCACCCTCAGCTGGAATGACCTCGCCTTTCTGGCGCAAGGCGCGGCGATGACCCTTGCGGTCACCGCAGTGTCCGTGACCGCCGGTACCGTGCTCGGAATCATCTTCGGTGTTCTTCGTGTCCAGTTGGGTGCCGTCTGGGCCGCACCGCTGACATTCGTGCTGGATGTCTTCCGCTCGGTGCCGCTGTTGATCCAGCTCGTGCTTGGCAACGCGATCCAGGCCATTGCCAAGCTTGGCTGGGCGCCCTTCACCACATCCTGCGTGGTCCTGTCGCTCTATACGGCGGCCTATTGTTCGGAAATCATCCGCGGCGGCATTGAAGCCGTCCCGGCAACGACCCGCCGCGCGGCCCGTTCGCTCGGCATGACCTGGTGGCAGGACATGCGCTATATCGTGGCGCCTCTTGCCACCCGCGTTTCGCTTCCCGCGTGGATCGGCCTGACGCTCGGTGTCATGAAGGATTCTGCTCTGGTTCTCTGGCTTGGCCTTATCGAGCTTCTGCGCGCGTCGCAGATTCTGGTTACCCGCCTGCAGGAGCCGCTGTTCATCCTTCTGATCTGCGGCGTAATCTACTTCGTCATCAGCTTCCCCATCGCCCGGTTTGGCGGGTATCTCGAAAAACGGTGGTCCCCCAATGATTGAAATTAAAGACGTTCGCAAATCCTTCAGCACATTGGAGGTTTTGAAGGGGATTAACCTCACCGTGAACAAGGGCGAGGTTGTCACCATCATCGGCGGCTCCGGATCGGGCAAGTCGACGCTTCTGACCTGCATCAACGGCCTCGAGCCGATCAATGCCGGGCAGATCACCATCGATGGCACGGTTGTTCATGCTAAGGATACCGATCTCAACAAGCTGCGCCGCAAGGTCGGCATCGTCTTCCAGCAATGGAATGCTTTCCCGCACCTGACGGTGCTTGAAAACGTCATGCTGGCGCCGCGCAAGGTGCTCGGCCTTTCCAAGGAAAAGGCCGAAGAGATCGCGGTGAAGCAGCTGACCCATGTCGGCCTGCGCGAAAAGCTGACAGTCTATCCGAGCCGCATGTCGGGCGGCCAGCAGCAGCGCATGGCGATTGCCCGCGCACTGGCCATGTCGCCGGAATACATGCTGTTCGACGAAGTCACCTCGGCGCTCGACCCGATGCTGGTCGGCGAAGTCCTCGACACGCTGAAAATGCTTGCCGAAGAGGGCATGACGATGATCTGCGTCACCCATGAGATGGCCTTCGCCCGCGATGTTTCTGACCGGGTCGCCTTCTTTCATCAGGGGGTCATGGCGGAAATCGGCACGCCGGATCAGCTCTTCGGGGCGCCACAGCATCCCGATACTCAGGCGTTCCTGGCGAGCGTCCGCTAATGGCGCATCCAGACGTCATTGTTATCGGCGCCGGAGTGGTCGGGCTCTCGGCGGCGATTGCCGCCCAGGCACGCGGGATGACGGTTACGGTGCTGGACCGTGAAGGTCCGGCAGCCGGCGCCTCCGCCGGCAATGCCGGCGCCTTTGCCTTTACGGATATCCTGCCGCTTGCGTCGCCGGGAATCCTGAAAAAGGCACCGAAATGGCTGCTGGATCCACTTGGCCCGTTGTCCGTTCCACCGGCTTACGCGTTCAAGATTGCCCCATGGATGTTCCGCTTCTGGCGGGCGTGTTCGCCTGCGCAGGTGGAAAAGTCCACGACAGTGCAGACGGCATTGATGGACCTCTCGAGGGCCGAGCTTGAGCCTTTCCTGCAGCGCACCGGCACTTTGCCCATGCTGCGCAAGGACGGCAATCTGCAGGTCTACGAAAGTCAGGCGGAGCTGAATGCCTCGCTGCCCGGATGGAAAGTCCGTGAAGCACACGGTATCGAATTCTACCATGTCGACGCATCCCGCATGGCCGATATCCAGCCGGGGCTCGATGCGCGCTTTACCCACGGAACCTTCACACCTGGCTGGTTTTCGATTGCCGATCCCAAACTCTACACGCTTGCGCTGGCAGATTATTTCCGCGGCCAGGGTGGGGTGTTGGAGCGCGCCAATGTGACCGCGCTGCGGCCGGTCGAGGATGGTGTCGAGATCATCGCCGAAGGCGGTGAAATTCGCCGTGGATCGCAGGTCGTGCTGTCGGCAGGTGCCTTTTCCCACCGTATTGCCCGTAGCCTTGATGAGCGCATTCCGCTGGAAACCGAACGTGGCTACAACACCACGCTGCACGCCGATGCGTTCGATCTACGGACTCAGGTTACTTTTGGTGGTCACGGCTTTGTCGTCACGCGCCTGTCCACCGGCATCCGTGTCGGCGGCGCCGTCGAACTGGGTGGCTTGGAACTGCCGCCGAATTTCCGCCGTTCGGAAGCCATGCTGAAGAAGGCCAAGGATTTCCTGCCCGGCCTGAAGACTGAGGGCGGCAAACAGTGGTTCGGATTCCGTCCTTCGCTGCCCGACAGCCTGCCCGCCATCGGCCGCGCCCGGTCAACGCCCCGGGTCATCCACGCCTTCGGGCACGGTCATCTCGGCCTGACGCAATCGGCAGGCACCGCCCGTTTGGTCGCCGATCTTTTGACTGGTAAGACACCAGCCATCGACATTACATCCCTTTCGCCTCAACGCTTCTGATAAGGTCTTTCACCATGGCCACGTATACCTTTTCCTGCCTCGACGGTCATACTTGCGGAAACCCCGTCCGCCTCGTTTCCGGCGGTGGCCCGCGCCTTGAGGGCGCCAATATGCTGGAGAAGCGCGCCCACTTCCTGCGCGAATTCGACTGGATCCGCACGGGCCTGATGTTCGAACCGCGCGGCCATGACATGATGTCGGGATCGATCCTTTATCCGCCAACCCGTCCGGACTGCGACGTCGCGGTTCTGTTCATCGAGACATCCGGTTGCCTGCCGATGTGCGGCCACGGCACGATCGGCACTATCACCATGGCGATCGAGAACGGCCTGATCATGCCGCGCGAACCCGGCAAGCTGTCAATCGATGCGCCGGCCGGCAAGGTCGATATCACCTATCGCCAGGAAGGCCGCTTCGTCGAGGAAGTCCGCCTGACCAACGTTCCCGGCTTCCTCTATGCCGAAGGCCTGACGGCCGAGGTCGAAGGTCTGGGCGAAATCGTCGTCGACGTTGCCTATGGCGGCAACTTCTACGCCATCGTCGAGCCGCAGAAGAATTTCCGCGATATGGCCGATCATACGGCGGGCGGACTCATTGGCTGGAGCCCCAAGCTGCGCGCCGCGCTGAACGAAAAATACGAGTTCGTTCATCCCGAACATCCCGAAATCCGTGGCTTGAGCCACATCCAGTGGACCGGCAAGCCGACGGATGCAACCGCCCATGCCCGCAACGCCGTGTTCTACGGCGACAAGGCCATCGACCGGTCGCCTTGTGGCACCGGTACCTCGGCGCGCATGGCGCAGCTGGCCGCCAAGGGCAAGCTCGCTGTTGGCGACGAATTCATCCACGAGTCGATCATCGGTTCGCTGTTCAAGGGACGGGTCGAAGCGGCAACGAAGGTGGCCGATCGCGATGCGATCATCCCCTCGATCGCAGGCTGGGCCCGGATGACGGGTATCAACACGATCTTCATCGATGACCGCGATCCCTTTGCCCATGGTTTTGTCGTCAAGTGAGTGACCTGATGCACGCGAACAGCATCCTTGCCGGCACCGCTGATGGACCGGTTATCGCCTCATCGGAGCCCCTGAGCTTCTGGGGCGGTGTTTCCCCGGAAACCGGAAGCATTATCGACGTGCATCATCCCCTCCACGGGGTCTGTCTGACCGGCGGCATCCTGATGATGCCGTCGAGCCGTGGGTCCTGCACCGGATCGGGCGTGCTTCTCGATCTGATCCTCACCGGCCGGGCGCCAGCGGCTTTGGTATTCAGCGAAGCCGAGGACGTGCTGACACTGGGTGCGCTGATTGCCGCTGAAATGTTCGGCAAGCCGCTTCCTGTGTTGCGCCTCGCGCCTGAGAGTTTTGCGGCGCTGTCGCGGGCCAAAACCGCACGGATCACTGCCAACTCGATCGAGGCGGATGGCCTGTCGATTCCGGTTTTGCCGCCGCGCCTTGCGACGCTCGATCTCAGCGACAACGACCGTGCAATGTTTGAAGGTGTGCAGGGCCAGGCGATCCAGCAGGCCATGCGGATCATCTGCGCCATGGCTGCCCAGCAGGGCGCACGCTGTCTGACCGACGTGACACAAGGGCATATCGACGGCTGCATCTATGCCAGCCCGGCCAATCTCACTTTTGCCGAACGCATGGCGGATATGGGAGCCAGGGTTTGCGTGCCGACCACCATGAATGCCATCTCGGTCGATCATGCCAACTGGCAGGCGCAAGGTGTGTCCAGTTCCTTTGGCAATCCGGCAGCCCGCCTTGCCGATGCCTATGTCCGCATGGGTTGCCGTCCGACATTTACCTGTTCCCCCTATCTTCTGGACAGCGCGCCGCAGGCGGGTGAGGCGATTGCCTGGGCGGAATCCAACGCGGTGATCTTTGCTAACTCCGTGCTCGGAGCCCGCACGCCAAAACATCCGGATTTCCTCGACCTTTGCATCGCGCTCACCGGCCGTGCGCCACTTTCCGGCGTCTATCTGACGGAAAACCGCAAGGCCCGGACAGTCATTGACGTCGAGCTGCCCGAGAATGTCGATGACGCCTTCTGGCCGCTGATCGGTTATCTCGCCGGCCATGCAGCGCCCGATCGCATCCCGTTGCTGCGCGGTCTCGCCTCGGCACAACCCTCGACAGACGATCTCAAGGCGCTGTGCGCTGCCTTCGGCACGACGTCGGCCGCGCCGATGTTGCATGTCGAGGGCGTAACGCCCGAAGCCGAAGGTGCGGCAGCGCCGGGGGCAAGCCGCAAAACCATCACCCGCGCCGAGATGGCGCAGGCCTGGACACGGCTGAACGCAGGCCCGGAGCAGGTCGAGCTCGTTGCTATCGGTAGCCCGCATGCCTCGCTGAACGAATGCCGGGCGCTGGCTGCAGGGCTCGCCGGGCGCAAGCGCCACCCGGATGTCACCGTCATCGTCACCGCAGGCCGCCAGGTGATCACCGATGCGCGTGAGGACGGCACATTATCACGCCTCGAACAAAGTGGCGTGCGCATCGTGCCGGATCTCTGCTGGTGCTCGATCAGTGAACCTGTTTTCCCGGTGCACACTCGCACGCTCATTACCAACTCCGGCAAATATGCCCATTACGGCCCTGGCCTCAGCAACCGCACCGTCCGCTTCGGCAGTCTGGTCGATTGCGTCGAGGCCGCTGTGAACGGCCGCGTCGCGTCACGGCTTCCCGGTTGGCTTTGATAGCCAATGGACCTTTGGCATGATGGTCGAACGGGAACGGATGCGCCGATTGCCTCGATACCATTGAACCGATAGAAATTCATGAATTTGACGTTGCCAGTCAGCGTTGGATGCGCGGTCGTGAGCCATGTCAGGCCTGCTGGACGGAATCGTTTCCCGTGAGCGGTGGAAGTCGCAGAGCTCGCGTTGGATTGAGCAGTTGCCGGCGTTTCGAGGCCATTATGTCTGCTACCCGGGCAGGCGGCAGAATTCCCCTGCTTTCAAGATGATCATTGATGCATTCCGTTTTTAAGGCAAGATTTTGTAGCCAGCCGGCGGCTTGGCTCGATCCTGTCGGCTGTGCTTTTTTGTGCTGTTTGGCCAAAGGTGCCTCGTCTGCAATCGGCTCGAAACGGTCCGCGATAGAAGCCAGATCGTCCTGCAGTGAGGTGGTAAACAAGTCGGTTCAGGCGGGCCAAGACAAGTTCGCGCAAGTTTCGTTTTCTAGTGTGCCAATCGGGACTGGTAGATTTGCGCGTGATTTGACGAAGCCGCATGTGTCGAATCCATCAGCAACCCGAATGTTTGGATCTGCGCATGTTTACTCCCCAGGCGATGTTGTCTGAACGGAACATGCGCCACTGGGTGCGGAAACAGAATGAATCTGTTGGATCAACTTTCGACGGTCACGAAGAACCTGGCCAGTCTCGGGCAAGGCAAGCTCATCGCGCTGATTTCAGCCGGTGTTGTCGCGGTGGCGATCGTTCTTGCCGCGGGCCTTTACGTCAACAAGCCTTCCTATGAAACGCTGTATGTCGGGCTGGAAAGCAACGATCTCAATCAGGTCAGTGTTGCCCTCGCCGAAGCCAATATCAATTTCGAGGTTGGCTCTGATGGCGCGAGCATTCAGGTTCCGGTCGGCATGACGGGCAAGGCCCGCCTGTACCTGGCCGAACGTGGCCTGCCCAACAGCGCCAATGCCGGTTACGAGCTCTTCGACAACGTCGGTTCCCTCGGTCTCACCTCCTTCATGCAGGAAGTCACCCGCGTCCGCGCCCTTGAAGGTGAAATCGCCCGCACCATCCAGCAGATCTCCGGAATTTCCGCCGCCCGCGTCCACATCGTCATGGCCGACCGCGGCAGCTTCAGAAAAGCCGAACAGAACCCAACGGCTTCGGTGATGATCCGTGCCAGTGCCAACATTGGCCGCAATGCCGCCGCCTCGATCCGCCATCTGGTGGCTTCATCCGTTCCGGGCCTCGGTATTGACGACGTGACGATCCTCGATTCGACCGGCCAGCTCCTGGCATCGGGTGACGATCCTGCCAACAGCGCCATGAATCAGTCGCTTGGCATCATCCAGAATGTCCAGAAGGAAATAGAAAACAATATCGACAAAGCTTTGACGCCTTTCCTCGGCATGGACAATTTCCGCGCCAGCGTCACCGCCAAGCTGAATACCGATACGCAGCAGATCCAGGAAACGGTCTTCGATCCGGAATCGCGCGTCGAGCGCTCGACACGGGTAACCAAGGAACAGCAGAAGTCCAGTCAGCAGCAGGCAGACAATGCGGCGACGGTTCAGCAGAACGTACCGCAAGCCGCTCCGACCGGTGGCGCTACCGGACCTCAGTCGAACGACCAGACCGAGAAGAAGGAAGAGCAGACCAATTACGAGATCAACTCGAAGACCGTCGCCACCGTCAAGAGCAGCTATACACTCGAAAAGCTCTCGGTCGCCGTCGTGGTCAATCGCGGCCGGGTTGCCGCCATGGTCGGCGAGGGTGCCGACCAGGCAAAGATCGACGCCTATATCCAGGACATGCAGAAAATCGTTGCCTCGGCGGTTGGCCTCGACCCGGCGCGCGGTGACATGATCACGCTAACGGCCATGGATTTCGTCAACACGCAGTTGCTCGATGAAGCGGTTGCAGGCCCCGGCATCATGGAGACGTTGACCCGCAATCTCGGCGGCATCATCAACGCGCTTGCCTTCATCCTGGTGGCCTTCCTGGTGGTCTGGATGGGAATGCGCCCGCTGGCTCGCTCGATGGGCCTGACAGGTCCGGGTGTTGCACTCAACGATAACGAACCCGTTGGCCTGGAGTTGCCGGACTTCTCGCCCGCTGCGAACGGCGGCGCCGGAGGAGCGCTAATGGAAGGCTTCGGTTCGGACTTCGGCTTTGACAGCACCGATGACCTGCTCAGCCTCGGCGACGACAGCGAAGGTGGCTTCAACCGGCGCGTAAAGGAAGGCCCGGAACGGCGGCTCGCTCGCATGGTCGAAATCAGTGAAGAGCGCGCCGCCAAGATCCTGCGCAAGTGGGTCGCCGAAAAAGCAGCCTGAGACAGACGCCTTTTTCGTCTCGTATCAAGTACAACGAAAACCCGCCCTTGCCGGCGGGTTTTTCCGTAGAAAAATGCACGGTTCAACTTGAGACGTCAGATGAATGGGAGAGATTTGCCGGGATATGAGCCCGAAGTCGCTCAGGCTATCCGGATTCCTGTCTGCGGCCAGCAACAGGATTTTGCTCTGAAAAAACTAGATGCGGCCCTGTTTTCTGTATTGCCTTCTCACTAAGGGCGGGTTGCAAGAATCGAGTGTTGCTCGAACGATGTAACATGGCGCTCCCGGATTCGTTATATTTAACAAATCGTTAATTTTTCCCTGGGGAAAATCGGGTTTGTCTGCCGTTGTGCGTGGAGCAAGCCAGGTATTGATTCCCAGATTCAGTAATGTTCCGGTTTTAATGAAATATTATTCGGGGGTTATGGCCAGAATTTCTTTAGTTTACGTTTTGTTCTGTAATTTAAACACTCTATTTCGATGATGCAATTTCGCAACAACGCCAGAAACAAATAAAAAAATGAAAACTTGACAAAAGATGAAGATTCAATCGGCGGTGATTTGTTTTGCGATTTTTACACCTGCTCGGAGGTGTTGCGCCGTTTCTCAGGCGAGATTGGATGAGTTTCTGATTGAAGGTTTTTTGAAAATCATAATAATTACATAGATTAAAGAGAATTTTCCTCCGGTTGTTCGCTGAGAGCATTCCTTTTGTCGTTGCCGGAGCGCGAATCGATTCACGGTTCCTCGGAAATGTAAATCCCGATAAGGAGGCAGTAGTTTTTCGCAAGGGGCGATGTACATTTTATGTAGTGATTCGCGTACTGATTCGCTTGTGTCGAAGAATGCGGACGCTTCGATGCTATTGCCGGCGGCGGCGAAGGCGATTTTGAGCACGGACGAATCCATCACGGGGGTTAATGTCATGGATGCTCTACAGACAGAGGTTGCGGCTTGGCCATTGCCAGGGTCGGCGACGCGCGGTGTTGGGCGGGTTCTTTCCAAAGAACAGCTCATTCGCAGGCTTGGCGAATTCGCCGAGCGCGGCAATCTGAGCAAAGGGCTGGCGGCGCTGACGGATTATGTGGGAGCAACCCACTATCTCCTCGCGCGCTATGATTTGTCCCAGGATGACGGTCTGGATTTTGTCGTATGCTCAGACTGGCCGTTCGACGTCGTCAAGCGCCTCGGAAAGGTGATGTCGCAACTCCACTCCAAGACCAATGAGATGGAGAAATGCCTTTCGGTCATGCAGCCGGTGTTCATGGGCCTGCCGGATGACATCGACATCAGCCGTGGGATCAGCCGCGAATATTGCGCCATAACCTTTAATGTCGGCCGCGCGCGGTTATCGCTGATGCTGCTCTTTCCGCAGGACGTCATCCTTTCGCAGGAAAACCTGAGAGATGTCGGTCTGCTGACCGGTTACTTCGCCAGCTTCACGACCGAGCGCGGCGTGCGTTCCGATCGTGATTTCGAGCTGACGGAACGCGAACTCGAATGCCTGTTCTGGATCGCCGAGGGCAAGACCAGCGACGAGATTGCGGTGATCCTCGGTATCTCGCGCAACACGATCAACAACTACATCACCAGCGTTATGCGCAAGACGGCGACGAAGACCCGCTCCGAGGCCATCGCCTATGCCGTTCGCAACAATCTCGTCTAGGAGGCGGCCGTGACCTATTTCCTCCCCCATGCGAGAACGGGCGACGATGCCAAGGCTGGCCGGTTGCAGGCGAGGGCATCCAAGGCGGCGACGCTTGTTGCGCGGTTGCAAGCGATGCAGAAGCAGATCAATGCCAAGAATTTCGCAGTTCTGCGGCTGAATGGAAACGGCCTTCCGGCAACGCGCAAGCTGAGCTGCGTCCTCGACAATTGGGGCGTCGATAGCGAAGCGATGGCGCACGAACTGGTGGCTGCCTATGGTGGCGAGATGCTGGCGCATCTCGATGCGTCGCTTCTGCCGATCCTGTGGAACGGCATGGGCGAGCACCAGACGGCGGAGACGCCGGATTTCGCCCGCTTTACCCAGCGCCTTTCCGCTCGCGTCTTGCCCTATTCCGGGATTGCCTTGCCGGTCAGGCTTGGTGCGCAGGGCAATGGCTATGTGCTCTTCATGGGCAGCTATATCGACGTGTCGAGCGAGGCAATCATCGATCTGCACGGACGCAGCTGCCAGATTATGACCGATCTTCTCGCCGCCGACGAACGGCGCATGCTTCCGTCGGAATCGCTCAGCGACCGCGAAATCGGCTGCCTGCAGATGGCCGGAGACGGTTATATCAGCGAAGAAATCGCCGAGAAGATGGGATTGTCGGTTCACACGGTCAACGCATATCTCGGCGCCGCAACCACCAAGCTGGATTCGGTCAACAGAATCCAGGCGATCGCGAAGGCCATTCGTCTCGGTTATATCAGCTAAAGGGATTTTTCGGCCGTCATGGCCGGGTATCCGAAGATCAGCTCGCAAGAGCGGTCGGATAGGATTTGACGAATTTCGCCGCGTTCAGGCTCTGGGCCAGGAACGCCGTATTCTCGTCCGGATCGGTGGACGGGCTTTGAAAAGCGATATGGTTGATTTCGAGACCGGCTGTGTCCTTGCCCAGGGCAAGTTGTGCATAGACGGTGACGCCATCCGGCTTCAGTTCGAGATCAAGGGTGATCTCTGGCTCCGTGCCCCAGTCCAGGGAATAGTTGCCGCCGATACCGAAGTTGACGGTACCGGGCAGAAAATAGAGTTCTGCGGCCGATGACACCAGGTCCGCCAGGCTCCCATGCGATTCAAAACGCAGCATCGCGATAAAGTCGGCGGCATCGATCAGCCGCAGCTCCGTCGCGACAGGACGAATGGCGTCGGCTACTATTTTCTCGCGTTGTTCCGAATATTCGCATTTTTTCATTGGGATCACGTCATCCGTTTCGGCTGCGTTGCATAGATCCGGTGAATGAGTTCAGCGACTGCCTTGTAAAACACCGGTGGAATCACACTATCCACCGAGACTTGCGCAAACATTGAGCGTGCGAGAGGCGGGTCCTCGAAAACAGGGATGCCGTTTTGCTCGGCGATTTCGCGAATCTTCAGCGCGACGAGGTCCTGCCCCTTGGCAACGACGATCGGCGCATCGCCTTCCTCGCGGACATAACGCAGCGCAACGGCATAGTGCGTCGGGTTTGCGATGACGAGCGTGGCCCGCGGAACCGAGGTAATCATGCGCCTGCGGGCCCTGTCGCGGGCAATCGAGCGAAGCCGCGCACGGATGATCGGGTCACCCTGGGATTGCTTCAGCTCTTCCTTGACCTCCTGCTTAGTCATCATCAGTTCGGTGTACCAATGGTGCCGTGTCCAGAAGAAATCGGCGATGGCGATGACAGCGGTCGAGATCAGGATGACGATCATGATTTTGTTGAAGTCCTTCGACATCGTCGAAAAGATCGTCAACGGGTCCGAGAACATCGAATCGAGCGTGGCGTAGTAGTCGTTCCAGAGTGTCAGGACGATGATCAGCGAGACGACGGCCACCTTGGCAAAGGCCTTGGCGAATTCGACGATGCCCTGAATCCCGTAGATCCGCTTGAATCCGCCAATCGGAGAAATCCGGTTCATCTTGGGTGCGACGCGATCAAGAACCGGGCTCGGCAGGTTTTGCAAAATGGAAGAACCGATCCCGAACACGATCAGAAGCACGAAAAAGGGGATCAGCAAGGTGCCTGCCTTCGCGAAGAGGTGCATGATCAATGCAACCACATCGTTCGATGTGTTGAGACGCCAGGCTTCCGGTTGCTCGAAAATATCCTTCAGCGATTCCGCGACCGTGGCGAAGCCCTGCGGCAGGAAGAAAACGACAAAGATGTAGATGGCGACGACGGAGGCGAACATGGTGACCTCGCGCGAGAACGGGGTGTTCCCTTTCTCCATCGCGTCGGTGATTTTTTTCTCGGTCGGCGATTCTGTTTTACTGTCTTTGTCCTGATCGTCCGACATCGGATGAAGACCTCTTGCATGGGGATGCAGCAGTGTTTGCTGTCAAAGCTGTTGTGAGCCGGGGCAGGAGGGCATGCAAGGAAGATATGCGCGGGAAACCAATGCTTCACAGAAAGTAGACGGACACGGGCAGGCGCCCAGCAAAAAGCCCTCCAACCGCGCTTGGTTGAAGGGCTCCAGATATCCGTCCGGCGGTGAAGCGGCCGGTCAGGCGGCCACGGCTTCCTTTTCCTTCAGTTCGATCTGGCCGCTGGCTGCCAGGCGAATGGCTTCCTGGGTGATCGAGCGGCGGGCAATGGCGATATCGCGCGGGTTGATGCCGACGTCGCCGGCCGCTAGATCCGATTCGATCATGCGGCGCTGACGCGCACCAATCGAGGCGAGGACCGATTCGCGCAGTTCCATGCCGGAGCCGCGCAGGGCCATGGTGATGATGTCGCCCGATACGTCGTTGAACAGCTGGACGCGGCTGCGCTGCGGCATATAGAGAACGTCGTCGAACAGGAAGATCTTCGGACGAACCTTCTTGACCGATTCGGTGCTGATCGATTCCAGCGAGGCAAGCAGCGTATCGACCTGGGTCTTTTCCAGCTCGTTCATGACCTCGGCAATCTTGATCGACCCGATCGAGTTCTTTTCGGCGTCCATCTCGCGCATCATCTCGACCACGCGAGCCTCGATGATCTGGGCAGCCTTGGGGCTGACGCTCTTCATGTTGACGGCACGGTTGATGATGTCGGCACGGCCGCTCTCCGGCAGCTGCAGCAGGACCTTTGCGCCGAAGGTCGATGGCATCATCGACAGGACATAGGCGATGGTCTGCGCATGTTCCTTGCCCAGGCTCTGGGCGACGAAGGCCGGGTCGGAATCCTGCAGGCGGTCCCAGATATTGGCTTCATAGGCGGCAAATGCCGTGCGGCGGCCAAGCAGGCCGTCAACTTCGTCCGGTGACAGGCCTTCTTCGAGAATGCCTTCGATGGCCTTGGCATTGTCCATCAGGCCGGCACCTTCGGTGAACAGGTCCTCGAACTCGTTCACCAGGATCTCCAGTTCATGGGGCGGGATCGAGCGGAGCGACTGCGCGGAAGCGATGATGCCCTGCAATTCGCTCTGCGTGAAGAATTTCAACAACTTACCGGCAATGGGCTTGCCCATTGCAAGCAGAACCGCAGCGGCCTTGTCCATTTGGGTGAGTGGCCTTGTGGGCGCTGAAGCCTCGAAATTGTCGAAATCCATCATGGATTGATCCTCATGACCCTAACCGGGTTCAAACTTTACTGGTACCCTTGATTTCGATGAGCTTTACACCGAAACGCGTTTCGTCTTCATCGAGAACCGTGATTTCGCCGCGGCCGATGACCCGGCCATTGACAACGATTTCCACCGGTTCCCCGATCCTGCGGTCGAGTGCGATCGTCGCACCTTCCGTCAGGTTCATCAGGCCGGAGACCTGCATGCGGCTGGTGCCGAGAACAATCTGGACATCGATCGGGATATCCATGATCAGGTCGAGATTGGCCGTCATGCCGCTGCCGGGTTCGCCAGCGGGCTGGTCTTCGAACGTGCCGCCGCCGAATGTGGTTTCGCCGAACGAGCCGGCGTCGAAGCTTGGAGCGGCCGAAGTCTGGGTCAGGTCGGCGAAGCTGTTGCTGGCGCCGAAATCGCCGCCGAAGCTGCTGAGATCAGTTTCGGCCGAAAATGTGCTGCCGAAATCCGATGTCTCGCCAACCGTCGAGGTGGTTGCGAAATCCATGCCGAAATCCGAGGCCGGCGTGGTGCCGGTGGCATCGCTTTGCAGGACGCCACGCAGATCGTCGATGGCCTGATCGAGCTCGGCATCGCCGCCGCTCAGGATCGCCTGGTCTTCTATTGGTGCTTTCTTCGGTGCCATGTGCAAACTATTCCAGTTGAAACTTGCCCCAACCATGTTGCCGGGTAAGGCAGGGGGTTTTTAACTCATCAGGTGGTGGAGAATGTCGCTCTCCGAACCGTGGGTATCCTTGATCCGCACCGTGTATTTTGTGCCAGCGCGCCCGAATTCGCAGATATAGAGATCGCGGCCGTTGGCGTTGATCTCGACGCGCACATCCTTGGCATCTTGGAACGGAATGACGTCGCCGGGCTGAAGGCGGCTGATTGTATCCAGCGTCAGGCTCTGCAGCTTGATGCGCGCTTCCAGGCTTACCGTCGAACGGCGAACCTGCTGTTCAAGCTGTTCGCCCCAGGCGCCCTTGGCCTTGCGACCCTGACCAACACCTTTTGGGAAGACAACGGCCGTTTTCAACAGGGTCTGCTGCGGCACGATGATCGAGAAGGTCGAAAGAACGGGCCCAAGGCCCATCGTCACGTTGATGCAGGCGGCGTAGACATCGGCGACGTCTGGATCCGGAGCCGGCCGCTGGCTGGCATTGTAAGGGCGTCCGACGACGGGTTCGAAGCTGCCGGCAACCGCGACTGCCGATTTCAGCACATCGGCGACCTTTTCGAAGATCATCGTCGCAACATCGAGCTCGATGTTCGATAGCGACCTGGGCTTCGGTTCCTCGATGGCATTTGCCGGCGCGCCGAGCAGGATTTCCATCAGTGTAATGATGACCGGGCTATCGCAGCTGATGACGAAATCGGGGCACCAGTTACGCAACGAGGTGTCGCACAATGCAACGCCATTGCCGAGATTGGCGATCAGCTCGCTCTTCAGGCCCATATCGAAGCCAGCATAGCCGATCTCGATGTCGAGACCGGTCTCGTTGTGGAAAATATCGGGCAGGAACTCGGCAAAGACGTGGCCGAGATCGCTGCACAGTTTACTGATCGTCTTGGTATCGCCGAGCGCACCGGTCATCCGGGCGAGCAGTTTGCGGTCGAAGGTATAGACGTTGTTCTGGGTCGCTGAGGTCATCGGATCAGGCCGCCTTGCTTTCGCCGCCGCCACCAGGGTTCATCATTTCCTGCTCGACGGCATCGATCGACGGACGCTCGTAAGCCGAAATGGTCTTGCGGCCGTATTCGAGCGCAACCTGCGGAACCGAGCCGTTCATGTAGGCAAGCAGCGTCTGTTTGACGATGATGTAGAGGCGGTTCTGCTTGTCGCGAACAGCCTTGATGTTGGCGATGACCGGGCTGGCGACGCAGTAGGACAGGAAGATGCCAAGCATGGTGCCGACGAGTGCGGCGGCGATCTTGCCGCCCAGCACTTCCGGGGATTCGGAGATGGCGCCCATGGCCTTGATAACGCCGAGAACGGCGGCGACGATGCCGATGGCCGGGAAGGCGTCGCTCATGGTGGTCAGCGCGTGATAGGGTTTCATCTTGTCATGGGTGATGGTGTTGATTTCCTCGTCCATCAACGCCTCGATCTCGTGGCTGCGGGCATTGCCGATGATGATGAGACGGACATAATCGCAGATGAAGGCTGTCAGTTCCTTGTTCTTCAGGACAGTTGGAGCCGACTGGAAGATCGAGGATTCGTCCGGATTGTCGATGTGGCTTTCGATCTCGTTGCGCGACTTGGTGCGCAGGTCGCGCATCAGGCTGTAGAGCACGCCCAGCGTATCCAGATAATTGCGCTCCTTCGGCACCTTGTGGGCAAAAGCCTCGCCCAGCGCCTTGCCGGTATCCTTGAGCGTTTTCATGGAGTTGGCCATGATGTAGCCGCCAATGCCGGCACCGCCGATGATGACAAGCTCGAAGGGCTGATTCAGGACCTCCATATGGCCGCCCATGGCAATGAAGCCGCCGAGGATACAGCCCAATGTCAAGAGGAGCCCGATGATGATGTTCATTTCGATACCTGCCGCAATGGTGGATTTTCGACGGTATCGTTAGGCCGTCAGCCTTGCGTGAGGCTGGCTGTTGGCCACTTTTGCGCGGCCTTGCAGGGAATCAGGTTCGCGCAAGCAACAACCGTCAGGTTTCCGTTCAACCGGCGCGCAATGCGTCTTTAAAATGGATGAACGGGGAAACGTCGTGACGACGACTTACACCAGCTACCAGATGATCGCAGGCAATCTCAGCAAGTCGCTGGAGCGGGTGTCCGAGCAGCCGGATGTGGCGCGCGAGACCGAATATTACCTCGCCAATATCGGCAACGTCAAAACCGTCGACGACTTCTTCGCCGATACGCGGCTCTATAATTACGCGATCAAGGCGCACGGCCTTGAGGACATGGGGTACGCCAAGGCGTTCATGCGCAAGGTTCTGACGGAAGGCGTCGATAAGGATGATGCGTTTGCCAAGCAGCTCACCGACAGCCGCTATTCGAGCCTGGTGGAATCGCTGAACTTTGCCCGCAACGGCACGGCGGCAACCTCTTTCGAGAAGGCCCAAAAGGGCGTGGCGGACAAATACATGCGCCAGACCCTGGAACAGACCGCAGGCGAAGACAATGCCGGCGTCCGGCTGGCGCTCTATTTCGAGCGCACTGCGCCGACCATTACCAGCGCCTTCGGATTGCTGGCCGACGACGCGCTGGCGCAGGTCACGCGCACCCTGCTGCAGATGCCGGACGAGTTTGCCGCTGCCGATATCGACAAGCAGGCAGCCGCCATCGACAAGGCAATCGATATCAAGGATTTCAAGGACCCGGCCAAACTGTCGAAACTGCTCGAACGGTTTACCGCTCTTTGGGAACTCAACAATTCTTCGGACCCTTATGACCCGCTGGCCGTGTTTGGCTCATCCAGCGGTTATGGCATTTCCTCCGATCTCCTCCTTTCCATCAATACACTGAAACTCGGGGGACGCTGAAATGCAGACCGGTCTCTATGTTGCCGTCTCTTCGCAGATGGCGCTTGAAAAACGCATGAACACGCTGGCCGACAATGTCGCCAATTCCAGTACCGTCGGCTTCCGCTCGACGGAAGTGAAATTCAATCAGGTGCTCGGTGACACGCGCCCGACGAAGGTGTCGTTCGTGTCCGAGGGCAAGGAATTTCTCAATACCAACAATGGTGGTCTGAGTCAGACGGGCAATCAGCTGGATTTCGCCGTCAAGGGGGACGCCTGGTTCCAGATTGAAACGCCCGGCGGCTTGGCGCTGACACGCGATGGCCGCTTCACAATGACGGAAACGGGCGACCTGGTCACGCTGCGCGGATACCCGGTTCTTGATGCAGGCGGCGCGCCGATCCAGCTCAACTCGCAAGCCAGTGAAATCAAGGTTGGTGCCGATGGCGCCATTCAGCAGGATGGAACCCAGGTTGCAGTGCTCGGGCTCTACGAAGCCAATTTCGCCAATGGCTTTGCCCGCCATGACAACAGCGCCGTAATTCCAAACTCCGCACCGGAGCCGGTTGTCGATCGGTTCGATGTCGGCGTGATGCAGGGCTATGTCGAGGAATCCAACGTCAACCCGGTTCAGGAAATGTCGCAGCTGATCATGGTATCGCGCGCCTTCGAAAATATCTCGGCGTTGATGCGCGACAGCGAAACGTCGCTGAGCGAAGCGATCAAGACACTCGGCGGCAGCAAGTAGCATTTCAGATTTTCGACAGGACCAACGCCACGCCCCGGTGCTTTTCCGGCATTGCGGCAGACGGCAGGAACCGGCATGCAGAACGACAAGATCCAGATCAGCAATTCGTCGACATCGCTTGCAGCGCTTGGCGGCCTCGTCGGGCGCTATTCCAATCCGGAATTCTCGATCGCACCCGGCGGCCACGTCCAGTCGATTTCGGCGGGATATTATACCGTCACCGGGCTGTCCCGGCATGTCCGCCTTGGCGATTTTGTAGCCCACAAGAGTTCAACCGGCGTCCATCTTGGCGAAGTCGTCAAGGTCGAGCAGGAAACAGTGGTTGTCTGCCCGATCGAACCGGGCGATCCGATCGGCATTCATGACACGGTGATCCGCAAGGGTGCCTTCCGCATTGCGCCGACGGAAAGTTGGTGCGGACGCACGATCAATTCGCTCGGTGAACCCATTGATGGACGCGGCCCCCTGCTGCAGGGCGATGTCCGTCGGCCGATCTCCAGTACTGCGCCGCCGTCGATGACCCGCAAGCGGGTCGAGCACGGATTTCGTACCGGTGTGCGGGCGATCGACATCTTTTCTCCGCTCTGCCTTGGCCAGCGTCTGGGCGTCTTCGCCGGTTCCGGTGTCGGCAAGTCGACCTTGCTGTCGATGCTGGCGCGTGCCGATGCGTTCGACAAGGTTGTCATTGCGCTGGTCGGCGAACGTGGCCGTGAAGTCCGCGAATTCATCGAGGATACGCTCGGCGAAAACCTGTCCAAGTCGGTCGCCGTAGTCGCGACCAGCGATGAAAGCCCGATGCTGCGCAAGATGGCGCCGCTGACGGCCATCACCATTGCCGAGCACTACCGCGACCAGGGCGACAACGTGCTTCTGATCGTCGACAGCGTCACCCGTTTTGCCCATGCCATCCGCGAAGTCGCCACCGCATCGGGCGAGCCGCCGATTGCCCGCGGCTACCCTGCGTCGGTCTTTACCGAGCTGCCGCGGCTGCTGGAGCGGGCAGGTCCGGGTGCGGAAGGGGCGGGGACGATCACCGCGATCATCTCGATCCTCGTCGACGGTGACAATCACAACGATCCGATCGCAGACTCGACCCGCGGTATTCTCGACGGCCATATTGTCATGGACCGCAGCCTTGCCGAGGAAGGGCGCTACCCGCCGGTCAATCCGCTTGCTTCCGTCTCGCGCCTGGCGCGAAAAGCCTGGACGCCGGATCAGGAAAAGCTTGTCGGGCGGCTGAAGTCGCTTATTCACCGCTTCGAGGAAACGCGCGATCTACGCCTGATCGGCGGTTACCGGCCGGGCAGTGATCCGGATCTGGACATGGCGATCAAGCAGGTCCCCGTCATCTACGACATTTTGAAACAGACACCCGGCGAGCGCCCGGCCTTCGATGCGTTCACCGACCTCGCCAATGCGCTGAAGGCGGCAGCCAACGCCGGTCAGGTCGGAAACATGCGGAGGGGATAGGTCATGATTGATTATGACGCCGATGAAATCGTGCCGCAGCGCAAGCGTAGCGAACGCACGCCGCTGATCGACAAGGCTTTGGGTGTGACGGGTGTTGCGCTCGCCGCGGCTGCCACATTCTTTCCCTGGTATGCCTTCCTGCACCAGGACAAGTTCTCGATGCCGGCACTTTGGCAGGGCAATACGCGCGATGTGCCGGGTCGCGAAGGCCCGGGCGGTTCCGCATCTCCGACAGCCATGTTGGAGCGCGATGCGGCGACACAGTCTGCCATCGACCAGCTGACGACTGCCACGGTCCCGAATTCTGAGGGGCCTAAAAAGCCCGGCGTCCAGGATGACCTGGAACAGCCATTCCCTTCTGCGACCAGCTTCAAGCTGATGCACGTTGCCAACGGTCGCGCATTGATCGAAGACAGCAACGGTATGTACATTGTCCGTATTGGCTCCGCACTTCCCGACAACAGCCGGCTTGCCACACTGGAGCAGCGCGACGGGCGCTGGGTGATGATCACTTCCAAGGGGGATGTTTTTCAGGCGGATTGATCTGACGATCAGGCTGATCAAACCTGTGATTCTTGATCATCGAGTATGATCCATGCTTTCCGGTCCTTTGACCGGAAATGGGCAAGGCCGTTCGCACTGCCGCTCCCGCCTCTTGTGCCGGGCAGGCCAATGCAGTGCCAAAAAGCATCACCTTGCAAAGCCTGCCGCCGCCGCGCTTCCAATACGCCATCCAATTCAGTCCCACGCAAGATTGCGTACCTAGGTTCTCCAGCAACAAGCATGGAGTCGCATGATGCAACCTATACAGCTTTTCGATCTCGCGTCCCGGCAGGCGCAATGGCTGGCAGTCCGCCAGAACGTCGTCGCCGGCAATGTCGCCAATGCCAACACGCCGCATTACGCAGCCAAGGACGTCAAGCCGTTCGAAAGCGTGATGCAGCAAACCGGCTTTCAGATGGCAGCCACCAATCCCGCGCACTTTACCGATGGCAGCAGCGCCGCGCAGGTGACGGAAACCAGCATGCTTGACGATGTCGAGGTTCAGCAGTCGGGCAACAGCGTCCGGCTGGAGAAGGAACTGATGAAAACCGGTGAAATCAAGCGCGACTATGAGCTCAATGCGGGGCTCGTAAAGGCGTTTCACCGGATGATGCTCATGACGGTACGGAAATAACGGCGATGGATCCTCTCGTTTCAGCTCTCAAGGTTTCGGCCTCCGGTCTCGAAGCGGAATCGACGCGCCTGCGCATCGTTTCCGAAAACATTGCCAACGCGCGCTCCAGCGGTGATGCGCCGGGCACAGATCCCTATCGCCGCAAGACGGTCAGTTTCGCAGCGGAAATCGATCGCGCCAGCGGCGCCTCCACCGTTGAAGTTCAGCGCCTGGGAACGGACGATTCCGACTTCTCCGTCGAATTCGATCCGGGCAACCCGGCAGCCGATGACAAGGGCATGGTCAAGATGCCGAACGTCAACGTGCTGATCGAAATGGCCGACATGCGGGAAGCAAACCGCTCCTACGAGGCCAATCTTCAGACAACGAAGCAGGCACGTGACCTGATCTCCGCAACAATCGACCTTCTCAGGGCATCACAATAATGATCGACGCAATCAAGACCATCAACGCGGCAATTTCGACCGTCAAGGACGCGACGTCCACGTCGAGCGCTTCGTCGGCCCAGAGCATTCTCGGTGGCGCGGCCACTGCTGGCAAGTCGCAGAGCTTTGCCGAGGTGATGGGCAACATGGCGACCGAGATGACCAACGGCTTGAGGCAGTCGGAAGTCAACTCGATCCAGGGCATCCGCGGCGAAGCCAATACCCGCGAAGTCATCGATTCCGTGATGAACGCCGAGCAGTCGCTGCAAACCGCCATCGCCATCCGGGACAAGGTCGTCAGCGCCTATCTCGAAATCGCACGCATGCCGATCTAAAGGAAAAATGTAATGAAGGCTCTTTCGATCGCCGCGACAGGCATGAATGCCCAGCAGCTGAACTTGGAAGTGATCGCGAACAATATCGCGAACATCAACACGACTGGCTACAAGCGCGCACGGGCCGAGTTCTCCGACCTTCTATATCAGACCGAGCGCGCCCAGGGCGTGCCGAACCGCGCCAACCAGGCGATCGTTCCGGAAGGCGCCATGATCGGTCTCGGCGTGCAGACGTCCGCCGTCCGCAATCTGCATCTGCAGGGCAGCCTGATCAGCACGGGCAACAGCCTGGATATGGCGCTGATCGGCCGCGGCTGGTTCCAGATCGAGACGCCGGATGGCGAGACGGCCTATACCCGCGCCGGCGCTTTCAACACCAATGCGGATGGCCAGCTCGTCACCATCGATGGCTATACGGTCGTTCCGGAAATCACTGTGCCGCAGAACGCCAGCGAAATTACCGTCAGTGCGTCCGGTGAAGTTTCAGTCCGTGTGGGTAACGACACCACGCCGACCGTGCTTGGCCAGCTGACGATCGCAAACTTCGTCAACGAGGCGGGCCTCGAGCCACAGGGCGACAATCTCTTCAAGCAGACGCCGGCTTCGGGCGAGGCCGTGATCGGCACTCCGGCCGATCCGGGTTATGCCCAGATCAAGCAGAAATACCTCGAAGCGTCGAACGTCGATCCGGTCAAGGAAATCACCGACCTGATCTCCGCTCAGCGCGCCTATGAAATGAACTCCAAGATCATCCAGGCCGCCGACGAAATGGCCGCGACGGTCAGCAAGAACCTGAGATAAAAGAGGGAGTGGCAAACATGACGTTTCGCCGGACTGCCAATCTGCCGCGGCTTAAGGCTGTCGCTACCTGCGGGAATTTGATTTTGCGGGTGCTGGGCGTCACTGGCGTCATGTGTGCCGGACTGCTGTCTTCGCAACCGGTTCTGGCCGAAAGGCGCATGGCGGTCATTCCGACCCAGACGATCTATCCTGGTGAAGTCATTGATGCCCATCGTTTGGAAGAGGTCGAGGTCACTAACCCGGCTCTGACCGGCGACTATGCGGTCTCGGCCGACCAGGTGACTGGCAAGGTGACGAGCCGCACCCTGCTTCAGGGGCGCGTCATTCTCGTCTCTGCATTGCGCGAGCCTTATGCGGTCGAGCGCGGAAAGGCGGTCCGGATCGTCTTTTCCAACGGCCCCCTCACGATCACAGCCGGCGGTGCGCCGCTGGAAAATGCCGCAGTCGGCGATCTGATCCGGGTGCGCAATACCGATTCCGGCATCATCGTCTCCGGAACGGTGATGGACGACGGTACAATTCACGTGGTGGCAAAATGATCTTTCGTTTCGGCAAATGGTGCCTGGCAATCGCTGCGGTTCTTTCGATGACGATCGCGCCGGCACAGGCCGCATCGCGCATCAAGGATATCGCCTCGTTACAGGCTGGCCGCGAAAACCAGCTGATCGGTTATGGCCTGGTGGTCGGACTTCAGGGTACCGGCGACAGCCTGCGCTCCGCGCCGTTTACCGCGCAATCCTTGCGCGCCATGCTGCAGAATCTCGGTATTTCGACACAGGACAACGAATCCCGTTCGAAGAACATTGCGGCGGTCCTGGTTACTGCCAACCTACCGCCTTTTGCCAGCCCCGGAAGCCGCATCGACGTGACGGTTGGGTCGCTTGGTGATTCCACATCGCTTCGCGGTGGCACGCTGGTCATGACGTCCCTTTCCGGCGCTGACGGTCAGATTTATGCGGTGGCGCAAGGATCGGTCGTCGTGACCGGTTTCAGTGCGCAGGGCGATGCCGCGTCCATAACGCAGGGTATCACCACATCCGGCCGCGTTCCGAACGGTGCGATCATCGAGCGTGAACTCCCAGCCAAATTCAAGGATGGGTTCAATCTTGTTCTGCAGTTGAGAAATCCGGACTTTTCGACTGCGGTCGGCATGGCGGCTGCCATCAATCGTTACGGCAAGACCCAATTCGGCGGTAGCATTGCCGAGGCTCGTGATTCCCAGGCCGTCGTCATCGACAAGCCGAAGATGGCTGATCTGTCCCGCCTGATGGCCGATATTGAGAATCTCGTTGTCGAGACCGATGTGCCTGCGCGCGTGGTCATCAATGAGCGAACCGGCACAATTGTCATCGGCCAGGACGTGCGGATCAATCAGGTCGCGGTCAGTTATGGAACATTGACAGTCCAGGTAACCGAAACGCCGACCGTCGTGCAGCCGGAACCATTCTCGCGCGGCCGTACCGAGATTGAGCCGAACACGACAATTCAGGCCTCCGAGGACGGTGGCACGGTGGCTATCCTCAACGGCTCCAACCTGCGTTCGCTCGTCTCCGGCCTCAATAGTATCGGGGTGAAGCCGGACGGCATCATCTCAATTCTCCAGGGCATCAAGACAGCGGGTGCCCTTCAGGCGGAGCTTGTCTTGCAATGATGACCCATCGTCTACCCAGCGTTTCCAGTGGCCTGCGCCGCCGCCTGATGATGATCGCCGCCGGCTGCACCATGTTGGCCATTCCCGGCGCGTTCGCTCAGGAGGTTGCCGCACCGGCCGCAGCTATTCCGGCCAATGGCGACGAGATCCAGCGGTTCTGCACCAACATCGCCGACGCGGCACGTGACCAGCGGTATCTTTTGCAGAAGAAGGATCTTGAGAAGCTGCAGTTCGAGATTGATGAACGCATCGCGACGCTCGAGAAGCGCCGCTCCGAATACGAGGACTGGCTGAAGCGCCGTAACGATTTTCTCAAGCAGGCGCAGATCGGTCTCGTCGGAATCTACAAGACAATGAAGGCGGATGCGGCGGCGGCCAAGCTGGAGCTTGTCAATCCCGGTGTCGCTGCGGCGATCATCATGTCGCTTCCACCGCGCCAGTCGAGCCTGATCCTAAGCGAAATGAGCAATGAGAAGGCAGCGGTCGTCACCAATGTCATCTCGAGCGCCACAGACCCGGATACATCGAAGGAACCGTCATGAGATATCCGATTTCGGTTCTTCTTGCCGCCAGCATGCTGGCAGGTTGCCAGAACCAGACATTCAACGAGATCGGCAGGGCTCCGGCCATGAGCCCGATCGGTAGCGGACTGCAATATGCGCAGACGCCGCAGATGGCGATGTATCCGAAGGAGCCGCGCCAGGTCATGAACGGCTATTCGCTCTGGAGCGATAATCAGTCGGCCCTGTTCAAGGATGCCCGCGCGCTGAAGGTCGGCGATATCCTGACTGTGGATATCCGCATCGACGACAAGGCCTCGTTCGACAACAAGACGGATCGAAGCCGCACCAATGACAGCGGTTTCAAAATCGGCGCCAATGGTAAGTCCCAGACGAGCGACTTTGGCTGGAATGGCGGGCTCGACTATGGCTCGAACACCAAGTCGAAGGGCGAGGGCACGACGGAGCGCTCCGAAAAGCTTGTCCTCCTGGTCGCAGCTGTCGTCACGGGCGTTCTCGAAAACGGCAATCTCCTGATCAGCGGTTCCCAGGAGGTCCGCGTCAACCACGAAATTCGCATTCTCAATGTCGCCGGCATCGTACGGCCCTACGACGTCGATGCGAAGAACATGATTTCCTACGAGAAGATTGCCGAGGCACGCATCTCCTATGGTGGGCGCGGCCGGTTGACCGAGGTTCAGCAACCGCCATGGGGCCAGCAGGTCATGGACATCGTTTCGCCGATCTGACGGCAGGCAGTGCCGCGTAAGCGCCAACTCTTGATGGATTTTGAAGATGGAAGAAGCCGATCTCGCCACTGGCGGCCCGAAGAAGTCGTCGCCGGTCATCATGATCGCCGCGCTTGCGGTTCTGACAATGATCGCCGGTGGCGGCGGCTGGCTGATCGGTGGCATGCTGGCGCCCAAACCGCTGACCGCCGAAGAGGCCAAGATCGTCGAGGACGCCAAGGCAGCAGTCGCCCTGAAAAACGCCGGCCAGAAACCCGAGGGCGAAGCCGGCAAGAAGGACGAAGGGTTGCCGAAGATCGCAACCGAGGCCAACGGCGTCGTGCAGCTTGACGCGATCACCACCAATCTTGCCTATCCGACCGAAAACTGGATCCGGCTTGAAGTTGCTCTTCTTTTCAAAGGTGCGCCCGACGTGGCGATGGCGGAACAGATACATCAGGACATCGCTGCCTACCTCAAAACTGTGTCACTGCAGCAGATACAAGGGCCACGCGGATTCCAGTATCTCAAGGATGACATCGAAGAACGGGTTGACCTTCGCTCCGAAGGGCGCGTAACCAATGTCATCTTCAGGACATTCGTTATTCAATGATTCGCTCATGATCCGGACTATCGCATTCATAGCCGCCATGGTGGCGATGTCAGGTATCGCGGGAGCGCAAGGCTTTCCCGCCGATATCCTCAACACGCCTATCGACGGCTCGGTGGCGTCGTGGATCATCCGCACATTCGGCCTTTTGACCGTCCTGTCGGTCGCGCCTGGCATTCTCATCATGGTGACGAGCTTTCCGCGCTTCGTCATTGCGTTTGCGATCCTGCGCACCGGCATGGGGCTCGCTACCACGCCGTCCAACATGATCATGGTCAGCCTTGCGCTGTTCATGACTTTCTATGTCATGGCGCCAACCTTCGACCGGGCCTGGCAGAATGGCGTCAATCCGCTGCTGCAGAACCAGATCACGGAAACGGAGGCGATGACGCGCATCTCGGAACCGTTCCGCGAATTCATGCTCGCAAACACCCGCGACAAGGATCTGCAACTGTTCATCGATATCGCCCAAGAGAAGGGGCAGACTGTCGTCGTCGGAGACAAGGTCGATCTGCGTGCCGTGGTGCCGGCCTTCATGATTTCGGAAATCAGGCGCGGGTTTGAGATCGGCTTTCTGATCATGCTGCCGTTCCTGGTGATCGACCTGATCGTTGCCACCATCACCATGGCCATGGGCATGATGATGCTGCCACCGACGTCGATCTCGTTGCCTTTCAAGATCCTCTTCTTCGTGCTCATCGACGGCTGGAACCTCCTGGTCGGCAGTTTGGTCCGATCGTTCAGCTGATCTCGCCGTCGTGGTTAACGTTTCGTCTCTTTTTTGAGATGGAAACGTCTTGGCGGAAATTTCCAACTAATTGAATTGTAACAATAATTTTTGATTGTCTGCGATCTTGGCTGCATGCGCGGACAACCGGTGCAGCGCGCATGTCCGCAGGGCATTTAAACATATCGCAACGTTTGCCTGCGACATTGCCCTCACATAACGGATTTGGATTTCCTGACCAACAGGGACCGAGTGGCATGATGCCGAGCCGTTATCACCGGTAAGTATTTAGTCCGGTATGTCCCCAATCTTGTATTTTGTATCTAGAGGGACAACCCCAATGACAAGCATCCTGACAAACTCTTCTGCAATGGCAGCACTCTCGACGCTGCGCTCCATCAGCTCCGACATGGAAACGACCCAGGGTCGTATTTCGTCCGGCCTGAAGGTTGGCACCGCTGCCGACAACTCCGCTTACTGGTCGATCGCAACGACCATGAAGTCGGACAACAAGGCTCTCTCCACGGTTCAGGACGCTCTCGGTCTCGGCGCTGCCAAGACAGACACTGCCTATACCGGTTTGAACGCAGCCATCGACGTTGTTTCCGAAATCAAGGCCAAGCTGGTTGCTGCTCGCGAACCGGGCGTTGACAAGCTGAAGATCAACAAGGAACTGACGGAACTGAAGAACCAGCTGGTTTCGACGGCGCAGTCGGCTTCCTTCTCCGGTGAAAACTGGCTCTACAACGACTCGACYGCTGCCCTYGGTACCAAGGAAATGGTCGGCTCCTTCACACGTGACGCTTCTGGCAACGTTGCGGTTGGCGTTCTGAAATTCGATGCTTCGACATCGGTTCTGATCGAC